>JBEKNJ010000099.1:0-14175 GCA_049522955.1 Acidobacteriaceae bacterium | reverse complement strand
CCCAACATTCAGGTGATTCAGCCCTCAACCGGGAGAACATCGACGATCCCTTTCAAGACCCTATTGACGCTTAACGGTATAGATGAAGTTAAATTGCAACCCGGAGATGTGATATTTGTACCCAAGAGCGGTTTCTACAAAGCCACTTACGTACTTTCACGGTTGAGTCCAATAGCTTCGATTGGCGCGCTCGTCGCGCTTGGCCAATGATGCTTTCTCGAAATCCCCTTGCTCGTTGAAGGTTGATGCTGCAAGCAGCTAATCCGGGTCCACAACCATTGAGTTGATTGGGATAAAGGTCCATTTCCATGCATATCAAGCAGTTAGGCCAATCCAAACCGTCTCTGCCCAGCCCCCCAGCTCCCAACTGGATGGCAAGAATTGACGTAATACGAAGTTTACGGCTGCACAAAATGCTGGCGACCGTGATCGCTCTTTTGATCATAGGCCTCGGCGGTGCTTTCCTTGCCCGTCATCGCCCGACGTTCGAAGCAACCAGCGTGGTTTATGTGTCTCCCAATTTCCCCGCCACACTGAAAGCTAGTGAGGAGCAGGATTACCCTTACGATTCTTACATTGAAGAGCAAGTTCACTCAATAAAGAGCTACAACGTGCTCTCGAGTGCATTGCGACAGATCAAACCCGGAGTCTGGCAATTTCCCGGGGAAACGTTAGAGTCAGCTGTCGATCGGCTTCAGCATCTCATGACCGTCAAGCGGGATGGATTGAGCTACCAAGTATTAATCAGCCTGCAAGACAGAGACCCCCAGGCTGTGGCCGCCATCGTGAATGCGGTGACCGACAGCTATCTCGCGGGGATATCGGGGGAAGAATTTTATGGCCGGGACAAACGGTTGGAATCCCTGCGTCAGGAACGTACCGAAGTACAGAACGAGCTGAACAACAAGCTGCGGGAGCAAACGGACATAAGCCAGTCGCTTGGCTTGGCGGTCATCCCGGCGGAAGGCTTAAATCAGATCGACTCTGAGGTGGGAAAACTAAGAACTGACCTCTCAATAGCACATGAACAAAGAATTGAGGCCGAAGCAAAACTTGCCGCTTTAGAGAACGGCGACAAAAGTGAAACGAGTCCCGCCCTCAATGCAGCCGCGGACGAGATCATCGCTTCCGATCCAAGCCTGCTGGCAATGAAGGCCTCTCTGAGCCAGAAAAAGGCTGTACTTCTGGATCAATTGGCCGGCCTGAAGGCTAACCACCCTCTGCGCAAGGTGACTGAAGAGCAGCTCTCTGAGATCGAGGATGCGTTGCAGCAGATGCAGGCAAAACTGCGTGGGCAAGCCGTGACTAACCTGGAACAGAAGCTGCGCACTGATCTTATCCGAGCCAGCACCGTCGAGGCTAAGCTCCTTTCAGATCTGGAGGCGAATACTCACCAGGCAACGCAAGCCGCCCCAAGCTTTCAACGTGCTCAGATTCTGCGGGGGGAGATTGTTGCACTACAGGCGAGGTATGTAACCCTGGATGAGCGAACGAGAAATCTAGAGCTTGAAAGCAAATCGCCAGGCTCGGTTCACCTATTTTCGGCGGCACGCGTTCCGACAGGCCCCGTGCCGAGTAAAGTTACGTCGGCTCGGAGATTGTTGATTCCTATCGCGCTCCTACTGGCAGCAAGTACGGTTGTTCTTATCGATTTCTTTGATCCTCGAATTCATCTTGGCATTGATATCGAGCACATTTTGGGGTTTTCCCCGATCGCAAACCTCTTCAACGATCAGGACGTCATCATGCAGGTTTGTGATGAAGACAGCCTGCGACTCGCAGGAGGCATCGATTACGCGGCTCGGACCGCAGGTGTGCGCACGGTGGTGCTAACATCAGTCAATGCGGGGGCAGGAACTACAACCATCGTCGAAAACCTGGGTAGCACGCTAGCGAAGTTGGGCAGAAAAACGCTGACGATCGATTCCTCTGGCGCCACCTCACCCGTGGCCTATGTAACCCTCAACTTGGACCAGTCTGCGCATCGAGGCTTGGTCGGCGCGCATGTGAGACGACCAGAGGTGGACGCGTGGTCTACCGCCGTTATCGCACAACCGTTCTCGGCCAAGCTGACGCCTTTGACGAACCTCGTGGATCAGGCATTCAAAGACCTGACCGTTGATTACGACATTATTCTGATCGACGCCCCGCCCATTCTGATCTCCGCGGAAACCGAGTACCTAACCCGCTTTGCCGACGTTACAGTACTTATCGCAGAGGCCGGAAAGACCACCAAGGTACAACTCACTCGTGTGTCACGTTTGTTGGAGCGGCTCCAGATCCCGGGAATGGCAGTCGTCCTCAATAAGATCAGCTATCGCCGTGCGGATCGGACAACCCGGGAGGATGTGAGCGCTTTCGAGGCTCGCCTCGGTCCGGGAAACGCTAAGTGGAATCCGATCCGCAGCAAAGATGAAACACCGGCTGACTATGATCGCGGTGAACGGGTGGCAAAAGAGGATTCTACTTACGCCTGATGATACCGGTCGGCCACAATGAGCCGCTCTAAACCGTCATCACCCTGGCGAGTTTTTATGGTTCTCTCGCCCGGTCACCCGTGTCTCCTCGATTCTGCCTGCGTAGTCTTCTGAGAAATGCGGGAGAGACCGTCTGAAGCGGTTTTCCACAGGCGGAGTGTCGTGCACTTTGGAGCTATAGTGTGGGAGCCAGTCCAATGCGTGTAGGGCGTGGACACCTGCCGCCCGAGCATTGGCGTTGCTGGCGACCGCAGCCAGCGGATCCGTTTGATCTGCAAGCTGCATGGTTCCCTGGCGTCCGCTATTGCGTCATGAGCCCTTCTCGATCATTCAAGCCTCGGCGCTGCGACTCGAAAGAATTCGAAGGAAGCTTTAGCTTGGAGGAGAAGGTCGATCGCGTCCTCGCAATATATCGGGACCGTCGATGGAGTTCCGGCTTGTAATAGTTACGAAGATTCCGCCACAATTCCAGCTTTCCAGCGGCAACGCAAAGCCGTTCCAGTTGAACTCGACACCTTTTGGCATCGAAGTAACTACATCTAAAACTCTAGTAAGGCGGTACCACAACACGCTGTTTATGAAGGGTCATTTCATGTATGCTCTGTTGAATTGAACAGCATCCCAACGTCGTCGTTGATTGGATGCTCCATCTGATACTTTTGTTGTCTTGGGTATTGTGAATCGTGGATTTCAGGAATTACCCCAGCAGGGCAATGGTTTTTTCCACTCGTTTGACGGGCGACGTTCGTCTCCTTCAAGTTTGGTCGTTCAAGCATACCCACTAAGAGAGTCATGTCGTTGTGAACTAGGTTGAATGAGAGCCGCCTCCTCCTTGTGTCCCGCTCATTTCTACCACCTCACACGCCCTAACCGAATTGTATGTCGCGCCCCGAAATCTTAAATTGACACTCGACAAAGGAGACAGTAATGACCGCTTCATTAGTTATTCCCCCTATGCAGGACGAACTGGTTGGCGCCTCGTTCAAGCCTCAGCTCGATAGCGCCATCCAGGAGCTCGTCGCGAGCCTACCTGACCCCACCAACCTGACTGCCAGCGACCGTCGTGGCATCATCGCGAGATACACCGCCGTCCTGGAAGGGAATTTCATCTACTGGATGACCGCCGCATATCTCTCCGCAAAGTCTGAGGAAGCGCGGCTAATCATGCTCGATAACCTGCGCGAGGAAATCAGCGATTGCCATCCTGACATGTTACGCAGGTTTACCATTGCGGCACACGCATTCCCTACGGATGCCGATGCTCTTGACGTGCATCGCGATTTGACCAATGTGCGCCTGTTTCTCGGCCGGCTTTCAGGAGTGCAGAATATAGTTACTATGGCTTTCTTCGAGGGGTTTATCCAGCAGTTCATGGGCTACCTGGCGGACCTTGCCGGAGCACAAGGCTCAGAAGAAAAGGTATATACGGACGTGCACGGTGTGTGCGATGTAGCGCACTCACAAGAACTTTTTCGCGCTCTCTCTGCGGAGATAGCAGTCAACCCAATGGACCCCGCAGTGGACCCATTTGAAGGCGTCGATCTGCTTCGCACGCTGATCCAGACAATCATTCACGGCCGGAGCAAAGAGCAGGCAGCGTAAATGGCAGGGCGGGCCATAGTCACGTGCAAACTGAACTTCACATTGACAACGCTGTAATGGAACGCGCCGGATACCTGAGTGTATCCGGTGCGCACCTCTATACCGTGCTGCATGAGGTACCGAATCCAGTGGCTCGGGTGCTGCTGGTTGGACCTTTTGCTTCGGAGCGGCACAACTCTTACCTTCCATGGGCCCGATGGGCCCGTTATTTGGCCAAACGACGAATAGAAGTGTTGCGTTTTGACTATCGTGGGATTGGTGAAAGCACAGGTGTGTTCGAGGAAATGACGTTTGCGTCCTGGTGCGAAGACGTTGAACTGCTGGCCGACTGGCTCAGAAATCGGCCAGCGAAATTACCGCTGGTGCTCCATGGGCTCGAAATTGGCGCCATTCTCGCGGCAAAAGCCTTTCACAACGGCGCCGGAGAAGCGCTGTTACTTTGGTCTCCACCTGCGAACGCTCACCAGGCGCTCCGATCGACACTCCTGCGCTGGGTCGGTCTAGAGCACTTGTATAAGCCAAGCGAAGAAGTCAGACCCGCAGCAGAATATATCCGGCAACTCGAGCAGGGAGGCTTTGTTGAAGTGGAGGGGTATCAATGGTCGAGCAGCCTTTGGCGGGACTCTTCCGCCCTAAGCCTGCCGGCCCCGATCACCGATGACAGGACTGCGACCCTGGCGTACGGCAAGCCCGTACGAATTGTTAAACTCGACAAAAGGGCTGCACCGCTGGTAAAAGGTGGCTTCGTCGGATATGACGAAGCGAAAGACTTCGACTGGCTATTTGCTCCAAATTCAGATTGGATAGCCTCAGTTGCCGTTCGCGGTCAAGGAGATAGCAATGGACCAGGCAATTGAGGGACGCGAGTTGGTTACTCTGGATGGTCTCGGTGTCCTTCTTCGAGGTACATTCCACAAACCGCATGTATGTAATAGTGCGGAATCTAAAGTGAATAAGCCGAAACCGATTGGCGTTTTATTCCTAAATTCTTTGTCCCTCCCCCGAGCGGCGACCGGCGACTCGGCTGTCTATTGGGCCGAGTCATTGGCAGGCCGTGGCTATCCATCTTTCCGCTTTGATCTGCCGGGGCTGGGGGACACCGCCGGGAATATTCCGAACGAGTTGCTCAATTTCATCAATGCAGGAGGATACGCGCAGATAGCGGGAGCCAAGGTAAAGGAACTGGTGGAGGGTTTCGGCTTATCCGGCGTAGTGATTGTCGGGCACTGTGCAGGTACAGTTTCTGCAATCTTTGCGGCGGCGGCTTGCATGAGCGAATGCAGAGGTTTGGTTTTGCTGGATCCTTACTTCCACGTTCCACAGGCTGTACGACCTGCGGTACGGCGCGGCATAAGCGACTGGGCCCTACGCAGCAAGATCGGCCGGATACTGAGCAATCTCTACGATCGCACCAGGAACATCAGGATACTACTCCGCGGAAGTGCCCCTCCACGGAATGCCAACTTACCACTTCTGAGCCGTTGGAGAGAGGTAGCTTCCACTGGTTTACCAATTCTGATCATCAAGGCCCCTAGCCGGAAGGCTACCGGGACCGGGCCCAGGTTTGGAGAGTTCGATTATCTGAAGCACGTGTTAAACCTGGCAGGCCGGAAGAGTCAAGTCGTCGTGGAACTGGTTCAGGGTACTGATCACTCCTTTGCCAACCGCATGGGTCGGGTCGGAGTTCAGCGATATATTGAGCAATGGTTAAGTAACTATCTTCCGTTACGAGAGGACGTTCGCGTGAACGTTTTACTGCCGGAAGCAGATGCTGATAAGAGCTACAATCACTATCACCTGGATTGCTTGCAGCCATAGCCTTCGCCTTGGAAAGTAGAAACAATAAGATATGGATGTTCGATCGGAGATCACTGCCCAATTCAAACAGGTCGCCCAAGAACAGGACCGCAGGCTGGCTCCTCTCACCGATAACCTGGAATTGCTAAATTCGGGGCTCGACTCGCTCTGCTTTGCAATTATCGTGGCCCGGCTTGAAAGCTTGCTGGGACTTGACCCGTTCAGCGACTCAGAAGATGCCCGGTTCCCGGTAACGTTCGGCGACTTTGTCAATTTTTATGAACATGCTGCGAAATGAAGGGGCGTCGCTCAGGAGTTCCCTGAGTGCAGTAGGAGATCCCGGGCTTTTGCGCGGCGAGGAAGCAAGCCTTTGCTGGAGTGATTTGGTCGCAGGAACGGTGCTGGCCGGTCGCAGCGACGAGTTCGGCGGCCGATCCGTCCTGATCGCGGTAAGCAGCCAGTTCACGGCGGCAGCGGCTTTGGTGGAGCTCGATGGCGTTGCGCGACGCGTCATTCTCTACCCTCCCGATCTGTCGCTGGAACATCTCGACTTTGTCGCCGACTGCGCGGAAGTGGACATTATCTTGTCGGATCGTGTCTCAACTTCGCTTGCCGGAATTGCGTGCGTGGAACCTTCCGGGTGGAAGAAGATTCCGGGAAGCGATGCCGAACGGGATCGGCATGAGACGGAATGGGTTTTGCTCACCTCCGGAACCACCGGCCGGCCCAAGCTTGTAGTTCACACCCTGGCGAGTTTGACGGGGGCGATTGGAAGCAGCCGTGCGCAAGCGGGTGCGGTGGTTTGGAGCACGTTCTACGACATTCGACGCTATGGAGGCCTGCAAATATTCCTTCGCGCGGCGGTCACCGGGGCATCGCTGGTACTATCGAGCGCTCAGGAATCTACGGCCGATTTCCTGGCGCGCGCTGCCGCACACGGGGTGACGCACATCTCCGGCACACCGTCTCATTGGCGGCGGGCACTGATGAGTCCGGCAGCTCATCTGATCGCACCGGAATACGTCCGCTTATCGGGGGAGATTGCAGACCAGGCGATCCTGAACCAGCTGCGGGCCGTGTATCCGCAAGCGAGAGTGGGCCATGCATTCGCCACCACGGAGGCTGGGGTTGCGTTTGACGTGAACGATGGGCTGGCGGGCTTTCCCGCCAAGGTTCTCGAAAGCACGCCGGAGGTGGAAATGAAAGTTGAGAATCGCTCGCTCAGGATCCGCTCCAATCGCACCGCGCGCTGTTATCTTGGCGGGCAACGAGCGCTGCGCGATGCGGAGGGATTTGTCGATACCGGCGACGTGCTCGAACTACGAGAGGATCGATACCACTTTGTGGGGCGAGGGGACGGGATGATCAACGTCGGAGGCATGAAGGTCTTTCCGGAAGAAGTAGAAGCAGTCATCAACGGCCATCCCAAGGTTGAGATGTCGCTGGTGCGAACCAGGAAGAATCCCATCACCGGTGCGCTGGTGGTCGCTGACGTGGTTTTGAAGAGTGCTCCAGAAACGGCTTCGAGTGAGGTTCGTATCGATATCCTGCGGCTCTGCCGTGAAACCCTGCCCCCGTATAAGGTCCCCGCTGCGATTAATTTTGTTCCGGCCCTGGCCGTCGCTGAGACCGGAAAACTTGTCCGACTGCATGCGTAATGTCGTCGTGACCGGCGGGAGCCGAGGAATCGGCCTGGGAATTGCCCTCAGGCTAGTGGAGGCAGGCTTTCATGCCATCGCCATCGCGCGCAAGGAAAGCAGTGAACTCACAGCCGCGATGCAGAACACTGGATCGATGCACTTCGTGCCCTTCGATCTGGCGGATATTGAAGGTATTGCGGGCCTGGTAAAGGGTCTGCGAAAAGACTTCGGGCCAATCTACGGCCTTGTCAACAACGCTGGGATAAGTGCGGAGGGCGCTCTAGCCTTGATGCACAGCTCTCAGATGGAGCAGGTGGTGCGCTTGAACACGCTTTCGCCCATGGTGATGACGAAATACGTTGTGCGCTCCATGATGGCGGATGGTGGCGGCCGCATCGTCAACATGTCCTCGATCACCGCATTCACCGGCTACAGTGGACTTTCCGTTTACAGTGCTACGAAAGCATCTCTGCTCGCCTTTACTCGCTCGCTGGCCAGAGAGGTCGGACGCATGGGCGTGAACGTAAATGCAGTCGCCCCCGGTTTTGTCGATACGGAAATGACGCACACGCTCAAAGACGAGCATCGCGAGCAAGTCATACGCCGTAGCGCGCTGCGGCGCCTGGTCGACGTGGAGGATGTGGCTAACGCGGTTGAATTCCTTCTAAGCGATCGTGCCAAGAACATCACGGGAACTGTGCTTACGGTTGATGCGGGGAGTACGGCTTGAGCACATTCGAGACCATGGGAACCGCGTATACGGTTGCTTCTCCGGCCAAGGCATGGTTGCGGGCACTGGAGCTGACTGCGCCCATTCCCCGCAATCGTAATCGCATCCTGCCAACGGTGATCGACGAACTGGCGGTGCAGCACTTGGACGCGCCTGCATTGCTATCAGATCGAGAGTATCTGACCTATCGACAATTGGCTGAGCGGACCAATCAATACGCCCGGTGGGCGCTCGATCAGGGCGTTGCCAAAGGTGAAGTCGTCGGCCTGTTGATGGCCAATCGGCCTGAATACCTTGCCATATGGCTTGGTATCACCAGGGTCGGTGGCGTGGTTGCCCTGCTCAATACCAATCTGACGGGCTCCTCGCTCGCTCATAGCATCGATGTTGTCTCGCCAAAGCATCTTATCGTCGCCGCGGAATTAGCAGACCAATGCACCACGGCGCTGCCACATCTCTCAGCCTTACCCGGCATTTGGACTCATGGTGAACAATACTGCGGTGGAGACGAATCCGGAAGACGCATCGACCTTGAGGTCGAGAAAAAATCGGGGGCATCGCTGAGCGAAGAGGAGCAACGGCCAGTCAATATCGAGGATCGCGCTCTATATATATATACGTCCGGCACCACCGGACGTCCCAAGGCAGCCAACATCAGTCATGCCCGGGTAATGCAATGGGGTCATTGGTTTGCCGGGATGACAAGGGCACAATCGACGGATCGGCTGTACAACTGCCTGCCCATGTACCACAGTGTTGGAGGAGTGCTCGCGCCAGGGGCGATTTTAGTGGCCGGCGGAGCGCTGGTGATCCGAGAAAAATTCTCTGCTGGTGGATTCTGGAATGACGTTATTCATTGGGACTGCAGCATGTTCCAATACATCGGTGAGCTATGCCGCTACTTGTTGCATGCAGCGCCGTCCGCCAACGAAACCGGTCATAGAATCCGAATGGCTTGCGGTAACGGCCTCGCGCCTGAAATTTGGGATCGCTTTAAGGACCGCTTTTGCATCCCTCAGATTCTCGAGTTCTATGCCGCGACCGAGGGCGCCGTTTCGCTTTTCAACGTCCAGGGGCAGCACGGCGCCATCGGTCACGTACCCGCATACCTGGCGCATCGGTTCTCACCCGCTTTGGTGGTTTTCGATATCGACAAGGGAGAACCGGTAAGAAGCGCGCAGGGCTTCTGCATTCGTTGCGCTACGAATGAGCCGGGTGAAGCGCTCAGCAAGGTTGTGAACGACTCCTCGAACATAGGCAGCCGATTCGAGGGCTATACCAGCCAGGAGGCATCCGAAGGCAAGATACTGCGCGACGTCTTCGAGCCTGGGGATGTTTGGGTGCGTACCGGCGACCTGATGCGGAAAGACGAGCAGGGATATTTTTACTTTGTCGATCGCGTGGGAGACACCTTCCGCTGGAAGGGCGAGAATGTTGCCACATCTGAGGTATCGGAGGCGATCAGCACCTACCCAGGAGTCAAACACGCCAGCATCTACGGAGTGAGCGTCCCGGGAGCGGACGGTCGAGCCGGTATGGCTACGCTGGCAACCGAAGGTGATCTTGACCTGGCCGGGTTTCGCAGGCACCTGATAAAGCGTCTCCCTCCCTATGCTCGGCCTTTGTTTCTACGTATACGAACCAACATGGACCTGACAGGCACGTTCAAGTACGCGAAGGCCGACTTGGTTCGCCAGGGGTTCAATCCGGCTGCGAGCAACGATGCTTTTTACTTCGACGACCTGCAATCAGGCGCGTTCACGAGGCTCGATCAGGCGTTATACGAGCGCATTCAAATGGGTAGCATTCGCTTCTAGCTTCTATTCGCGGGAAGGGTACGTATGGTTATCGATGAAATGCGGTTCGATTTCACACAGCTGCAGTCCGACATCGCGAACGGCCCCATTCTCCCCACGGTAACCGCGGAGGAGATCAGAAGCTACCTCACGTCTCGTTACGACTTCAACGGAACCATGCCTCTGGAAGAAGTCATCGCTGATGTAGAAAAAATGCTGCGTACCTGGCAGGTCCAGGTGACGCATCCTCGGTACTTTGGCTTGTTCAACCCCAGCGTGACGCTTGCGTCGGTGGTTGCCGACGCGCTGGTCTCCATGTATAACCCGCAACTGGCAAATTGGCGGACGTCACCGGCAGCCAATGAAATCGAACGGCACACGCTCGGTTGGCTGGCGGCGAAGTTTGGCCTGCCGCAAAATACGGTCGCGACTTTTGCCAGTGGCGGTATGGAAGCGAACCTCTCTGCAGTGGTTGCGGCTTTGACCCGCGCCTTCCCTGGCTATGGCGAGCATGGGCTTCGCCAGATCGAAGCGACGCCCTCGATCTATCTGACCGAAGAAGCTCATAACGGTTTCAACAAGATTGCACACATGACAGGGCTCGGAAGAAGATCACTTCGGACGGTGCCGACGGACAGCAATTTGAAGATGAACGTCGGAGAGTTGCGAAACCTTGTAGAGGAAGATCGGAAAAATGGCTTCGCTCCTTTCATGGTTGTCGGCACGGCCGGGACGACGGCCGCGGGAGTGATCGATCCGTTGCCGGAGCTAGGGCAATTTTGCAGGGAGGCCGGGCTGTGGTTTCACGTCGACGGCGCGTGGGGCGGGAGCGCCATCCTCTCACCCGTGCTGAAGCATTATCTTGCCGGCATCGAGGCTGCAGATTCCATCACCTGCGACGCGCATAAGTGGCTCTCGGTTTCTATGGGATGTGGCATGTTCTTTTGCCGCCATCCTGATACCGTCGCGGAAGCTTTTCGCGCGGACGTATCCTACATGCCCGGCAAGAGGGTGGGGCCGGTTTTTGATCCGTATACGACTTCGGCACAGTGGTCGCGCCGGTTCATCGGACTCAAGCTCTTCATGGCGCTCGCGCAACAGGGTGAATCAGGATATGCGGAGATGATCGAGCACCAAACCCGGATGGGCGACGTGTTGCGAGCTGAACTGCGGGCCTCCGGATGGAGGATCCTCAATACAACCCCGTTACCGGTCGTTTGCTTCACCCGGGCCGGAGTTGTTCCCTCCAGTTTCCTGGCAGCTCTGCACCAGCAGCAGATTGCGTGGATGTCCGAGGCGCGGCTAGGCGACACCCCCGTCGTGCGTGCGTGCATTACCAGCTATCGGACCAGCGAAGCTGATATCAAGTGGGTGGTGGCGGAGATGAACCGCCTGACCGCGCCAGAGGAGCAATACGCCGGAGCCGGCCAGGGGTTGATAGACCGATGAAGCGAGAAACGATTGCAATCCACAGCGGTTACGAAACCGACCCGACGACGAAAGCGGTTGCCGTGCCGATTTATCAGACGGTTGCGTACTCATTCGACAGCACCGAGCATGCCGCGGCGTTGTTCAACCTGGAGGCGGAGGGCTTCCGCTATACCCGTATCAGTAATCCGACGACTGCAGTTCTGGAGCGGCGTGTCGCCGCGCTTGAAGGCGGAAGAGACGCCCTATGCGTGAGCAGCGGTCAGGCGGCTGTTACCTATGCGGTGCAAAATGTAGCCGAGTTAGGCAGCAATATCGTTTCCACTCCGCAACTCTACGGGACCACGCACACCCTATTCGCTCATCTGCTACCGAGCCAGGGAATCGCTGTCAGGTTCGCAGAAACGGATCGCCCGGAGTCGGTTGAGAAGCTGATCGACGAGAATACCCGCGCTGTGTTCTGCGAAAGCGTTGGGAATCCGGCAGGAAACGTCTGTGACATTGAGGCGCTGGCCCAGGTTGCACACCGGCACGGAGTGCCGCTGATCGTCGACAACACCGTCGCCACGCCAATCCTGTTGCGGCCGATCGAATTTGGCGCCGACATAGTTGTTCATTCCCTCACGAAGTTCATGGGAGGTCACGGCACGACGCTCGGAGGAGCCATCGTGGACAGTGGTAACTTCCCCTGGAAAGAGCATGCCTCGCGCTTCCCTGCCTTCAGCGAGCCAGACGCGTCTTACCATGGCTTGATCTACACCGATCATTTCGGCAAAGGCGCTTATCTCGGGCGTTGCCGTAGTGTTTACCTGCGTACGACCGGTGCTGTTTTGTCACCCTTAAGCTCGTTTTTGCTGCTGCAGGGAATCGAGACCGTAGCCCTTCGCGTCGAGCGCCACGTGGAGAACGGCAGAAAGGTCGCCGAGTTCCTGCGCGAGGACCCCCGAGTCGCATGGGTCAACTACACCGGGTTCCCCAACAGTCCGTACCATGCGCTGGCTCAGAAATATCTGGGCAATCGCGCTTGCTCTCTGCTGACCCTGGGGATCGAGGGAGGTCTTGAGCCAACTGTCAGATTCTATGACGCGCTCAAGCTGGTAAAGCGTCTGGTCAACCTGGGGGATGCCAAGACTTTGGCCTGCCACCCGGCGTCGACGACGCACCGCCAGATGTCACCCGAGGAGCAACGCAATGCGGGCATCGTGCCGGAGATGATCCGGTTAAGCATCGGGATCGAGCACATCGACGATATCGTTGACGATTTGAAGCAGGCACTTGCTGCAGCCGCGCTTGTAGCGGCCGAAAGGAGACCCTGATGCCCGTTTATCTCAACCTACCTGACGGCGAAGTCCGTTCGAGAGGCTGCATCACTGTCGGGTTGATCAACAACATGTCGGACGAGGCGCTCAAGACTACGGAACGCCAGTACACTTCCCTGCTCGGGTCCGCATCTGGCGGCATGCAGGTTCACCTGTCTTTCTACACATTGCCGGAAGTTCCCCGCAATGATGCGAGCGCCCGTCATATCGCGGCCCATTATTCAAGTATTGACGATCTGTGGGAGGGCGAACTCGACGGCCTTATTGTGACCGGACGAGAGCCCCTGGCGGCCAAGCTGACCGATGAAACCTATTGGCAGAGCTTTACCAAGATACTGCTGTGGGCGCAGGAGAATGCTCATTCCACGGTGTGGTCCTGTCTGGCTGCCCACGCTGCGGTTCTGCACATGGACGGCATCGACCGAGTGAAGCGAGATGACAAGCTTTTTGGCATCTTTGAGTGTGCGCGTACGTCGGACCATGCTTTGACAGCAGGAACTCCCTTGCGCGTTAAGGTCCCGCATTCACGCTGGAACGGTTTGCCCGAAGACCGGTTGACCGGGGAAGGGTACCGCGTGCTCACGCGGACCGGTGATGCGGAGGTAGACACGTTCATTAAGCAGCAGAAGAAACTCTTCGTCTTTTTCCAGGGCCATCCCGAATATGAAGCCGATACCCTGCTGCGGGAATACAGGCGCGACATCGGGCGCTATTTCAAAGGGGAACGGTCCCAATACCCTTCGATGCCACAAGGTTATTTCGACCGCGACACAATGGTGGCGTTGGATACTCTTCAACAACGAAGTGAGTCAGGTCAGGATAACGAACTACTGCCTGCGATCTCAGCTGCCCTGAGCAACATAACCATTGAGCACATCTGGCGGTCGAGCGCAACCACCATTTACGAAAACTGGATGAGGTATATTCGCGCACAAAAGAATATTGCAGTGCGGTCGAAGAGGAGTCAATCGATCGTCAATGCGCCCATGGTTCGCCGCGCCAGCGCGGCACTTTAGTAACAACCTTTTGACGATCCCGCGGAACGGGGATGGTTAACGAACTCCCACTTTTCAAAGCACGGGGCAAGACTGTACTGTATACAATCTCAAAGAAGGACCTACAACCATGGCTATCGTTTTTCCGACCACGTTTCAACCGCCGTCAGGGGGATTTGGAATGCAGGAACTTCTAAGCGATGAATTTGCGAGCAAGCTTTTGAGCCTGGCCAAGGCGAACGCCGAGAAATATGCTGCCGCCGATCCGTTCCCGCATATCTATTTTGACGATTTCCTGCCGGCGCACGTCGCCGAGTCAGCCTTGAACGATTTTCCTGAGCCGAAGCAGGCCAAATGGAGCGAATTCGATAGTCCCCACGAAAGGAAGCTG
>JBEKNJ010000098.1:0-15557 GCA_049522955.1 Acidobacteriaceae bacterium | reverse complement strand
TTGCCGGTAAAGGTCTGCCCAGGAAACTCGGACATCGTAAGCCGCGCCGTGGCGCCGGGAACCGCACTCTGGGAGTAGACTTGCGGAACATTCACATAGACGCGCAGGATGCGGATGTCAGAGAGACGAAACATCTGCGTGCCGGCTCCCGCGTTGATAAGCTGCCCCACGTCGACACTACGCGCAGTGATCACGCCGCTGAACGGCGCATAGATTTTTTCGAACGATTGCAGCTCCTGCAACCGCTGGACATTCGCCTGGGCCGACCTCACTGCCGAACTGGTGGATGCCGCCTGGCTGACAAACGTATCCGTGTCTTGTTTGGAGACGGCGTTTTGCGTGAGCAGCCCCTGGTAGCGGGTGGAGTTGGTCTTGGCCAAGCCTGCGTTCGCTTCCGCTGTCGTTAAATCTGCCTGCGCCTGGAGGAGTTGCTTGTCCACTTCAGGCGAGCTGATGATGGCCAGCAGCTGCCCCTGGCGAACGTGAGCACCGATGTCAAAGTACCACTTGCTCAGGTAACCGTCGGTGCGGGCAAAGAGCGACGCATCGGTGTAGGGATAGCTGTTGCCGGGTAAGACGACTTCCCGTCCGATAGGACCCTTCTGCGGCGGGTTGATCAGCACGGCAGGAGCAGCCAGGGCATCGGTCTGATCCTTGAGCTGGGCACGGGCGCGTATGCGGGGCACGATTCCGGCAATGACCACGACAACCGCAATGACCAGCAGAATAACAATAAAGAAAACCGCCTTGCGAGGAGACGGCGCCTGCGCGGGAGGAAGTGTGGCAGGCCCTTGATTCGCCTGTTGCGGTTGCTCGTCTGTTGGTTCCTGATTCATCTTAACGTTCTCCCCGCGATGCCACGTTTACTCGTCTTCCAGATTGGTCGCTGCCGCGCCTGCCGCACCGCGCTTGCGCCGAAGTTCAAGCCGCGTATGAATCACGCTAAAGAAGGTGGGCACGAAGAATAGCGTGGCAGCGGTGGCAAACAATAATCCGCCGATGACTGCGCGACCCAACGGCGCATTCTGTTCTCCGCCGTCGCCCAACCCCAACGCCATCGGGACCATTCCGATGATCATGGCAAGCGCAGTCATTAGCACCGGGCGGAAGCGTGTGTAGCCGGCACTCAATGCAGCCGCACGCGCGTCGCCGACATTGGCCTCCATTTGCTCCCGGGCGAAACTGATAACGAGAATGGAATTTGCCGTGGCCACGCCCATGGTCATGATGGAACCAGTCAGCGCCGGCACACTGATATGCGTTCCGGTGATGAACAACATCCACACGATTCCGCACAGGGCGGCGGGCAGCGCCGCAATGATCATGAAAGGGTCGAGCCACGACTGGAAATTGACCACGATCAGCAGATAAACCAACAAGATGGAGAAGGCCAAGCCGCTGGTTAACCCGATAAATGATGAGTTCATCGTCTCCACCTGGCCGCGAATCACCACCTGCGTACCGCGGGGCAGCTGTTTACGATGCTGATTGACGATCTCCGATATTTTCGTTGAAACGCTGCGCAGGTCACTATTGACCACATTGCCGTAGATATTGATGACCGGCGCGATGTTGTAATGACTAATCGTGACCGGCTCCGCGCCGCGAATGATGTTGGCCAGGTTGCCCAAAATCTGTATGGGCTTAACCCCTACGACTGGGGCGGCCGCGCCGGTGGTCACCGGGGTGAAGCTTGCCGCACCCACAGGAAGAGCGCCGGTAGGGACGGCCGACGTCGCCGCAGTGGTCGTAGTGATCGGGATATTTTCCAACTCGCTGAGCGACTGGAGGGTGTACTGCGGCGACTGCGACGCGATATTGTAACTGACACCGTTCTTTGGATCGAGCCAGTAGGTGGGAGTGGTCTGAAAGCTGCCGCTGCTCGCTACCAGCAGGCTGCCGGCCACGTCGCGCTGGGTCAAGCCGATGTCCTGCGCCTTGGACCGGTTCACATCGACAAATAGATGGGGATTGTTGGAAGGCTCCTGGATGTGGAGATCCGCCGTCCCCGGCACGTAGCTCACTTCTTTCATCAGCGTGTCGGCAAGCTCGCGATTGGCCACCACGTTCTGGCCAATCACCTGGATATCGATGGGAGCCGGCAGGCCAAAATTAAGAATCAGCGTCACCATATCCACCGGCAAGGTGTAAAACGTAACCCCGGGGAACTCGGCGTTCAGCTTGCCGCGGAGCTGTTGCACGTAGCCATCGGTGGGATGGTGCTTTTCCGTCAGCGCAACCGTGATATCGGCGTCGGAAGCGCTCACCACACCCGTGCTGGAGTAGGAAAGATTCAAGCCGGAATAAGGAATGCCAATGTTGTCGATGATGCTGACCAGCTCGTTCTTGGGGATCTCCTCGCGAATGGCATTATCCACCTGATCGCAAAGCCGCGCCGTCTCCTCGATGCGCGTGCCGGTTTGGGCACGCAGGTGGAGCTTGAAAGAGCCTGAATCCACCGAGGGGAAAAAGTCCTGCCCCAGCCAGGGGTAAAGCAGGGCGAAGGAACCGATGGTAAACACAAAAAACAGGATGAGAAAGACCGTGCTGTGAGCGATGGCAAGCTGCAACAGGCCGAAGTAGAAATTGCGCAGCTGCTCGAACCTGTGTTCGAAGGCCAATTGGGCGCGCACCAGGGGGTTGCGGCTCTTCTCTTTCTGCGTCTCGCCGGCCGGGTCATGCTCATGCAGAAGGTATTTGGCCATGGTCGGGACCACGGTGCGGGAAAGGAAATACGAAGCAAGCATGGCAAAGACCACGGCTTCGGCCAGGGGCACGAAAAGGTACTTGGCCACGCCCCCAAGAAAGAACATGGGCACAAAAACGATGCAGATGGATAAGGTCGAGACAAAGGCCGGGATCGCAATCTGCGCGGCGCCATCCAGAATCGCCTGCTCGACCTCCTTGCCTTCTTCGAGGTTGCGATTGATGTTCTCGATTTCTACGGTGGCATCGTCGACCAGGATACCCACGGCCAAAGCCAGGCCGCCCAACGTCATGATATTGATCGTCTCGCCCAGGGCTCCAAGCACAATCAGCGAAACCAGGATGGAAAGAGGAATGGAAACCGCGATGATGAGAGTACTGCGCCAGCTGCCCAGGAACACCAGGATCATAATCGCGGTAAGGCAGCCGGCTATGATGCCTTCGCGCACCACGCCGTCAATCGCGCCACGCACAAAAATCGACTGATCCGATAAGGGTGTTATGCGCATTTGGGGCGGCAACGACTGAGCAATCACGGGGAGCAGGTGGCGGATCTTGGAAATGACGTCCAGGGTCGAAACATTGCCGTTCTTGAACACGGCCATCAGGCTGGCGCGCTGGCCGTCTACGCGGACGATATTGGTTTGCGGCGGGAAACCGTCGCGCACATGGGCGACGTCGTGAATATAGACGACCGCTCCATTGACCGTCTTAATGGGAAGATTGTTGAGGCCTTCGATGGAGTCAGGGGCGCTATTGGTGGCCAACTGATACTCGAACGATCCCAGCTTCATGGTTCCGGAAGGCAGGATTATATTCTGCGCGCTGACGGCGTTGACCACGTCGTTCGGGGAGAGGCCCCGAGCCTGTAGCGCCTTGAGATCAAGGTCGACCTGAACCTGCCGCTGCTTGCCACCGTAGGGAAAAGGACTCGCGGCGCCCTCAATGGTAGCTAACTGCGTACGAATAAAATTCAAACCGTAATCGTTCAACTGCTGCTCGGAAAGACCTTCGCCGGAAAGACCGAGATACAGGACCGGCACCGTGGAAGCGGTGTAGACGATCACCAGGGGAGGCGTCGTGCCCTGGGGGAGAAAGCGCAATTGGGTTTGCGACGCGGCCGTAATCTGCGCGATGGCAGTGGCGATGTTCACGTGTGGCTGGAAGTAAACCTTCACCACGCCAACGCCGTCCAGGGACTGCGATTCGATGTGCTCGATATTGTCGACGGTGGTAGTGAGTGTACGCTCGGTCAGAGTGATGATGCGATTGGCCATGTCGGGCGCGGAAAGGCCCGAATATTGCCAAACGATGCTGACCACGGGGATATTAATGTTGGGGAAAATGTCGACCGGGGTGTTCAGGATCGAGAGCGGCCCCAGAATCAGCAGTAAAAGCGCGAAGACGGCGAACGTATAGGGCCGCCGTAACGCAAGACGAACAATCCACATTTGCTAGCTCACTCCTAAGACGTTCTCTTCGGGTATAAAGACCCGGCGAGAGGGGGTGGAAACCGGCAAAAGACCAGCCTGCCAGGCTCAGGTGGAAGAACAGGCGAACATCGTGCGAGCGTCTTTCAGATTCCCAGACTGTTAAGAGATTTGCTGAACCCTCTGCAGAAACGGGGTTTATCGCAAATTCGTAGCCACAATTGAATTATACGTTTTGCACGACGAACGTGGCGGGTGTCTGGCCCAGTGTTCTGATGTGGGGCGCTGATCATTTGATTCAGAAGCTGGGATCACCGGGCCAAAAGGCCGGAAGGTCCGGCCATCGACGGTTTGGCCGTACCCCTCTAGAGGGGCGAAATATTGGTTGAAAGAACAGCAGGTCGGGATTTCCTGCCGCGCAGCATGATTGAGTCGGGAAAGTCGAAGGTTCCCTAACATTTACAGCTTTTTGCTCTGTATCAGGGCACGACTTTAGTCGCGCCGTAAAGGCGCAAAACAGAGTTGGGCTAAAGTGTCTGCGTGAGAACTCCAGAATTTGGGAAGCCCGAGGGGCGCACCGCAGATCCCTCCGCTACGCTACCCCGGATTTCCTGTTGACCTTGGTGGCGTTGATGCGCTTCATGCGCCCTTCTTTACGGAAGGGCGCACACGCGGCCTTTTCCAGCGCAGCGTGGCAGGAAATCCGGGTACGCTCCGGTCGGGATGACAATTCATCTTGGAAACTATACTTAGTGTTCCCAAACAAACTTGTCATCCCGAGCGAAGCCGAGGGATCTGCGGTGCGCCCCTCGGGCTTCCCAAATTCTGGAGTTTTCACGCAGACTCTTCAGCCCCTGCGCTCGCGTCCATCGGAATTTCGTGCAGATTTTGCGGTCGCAGACACTAAAGCCCGCAACGTTCCGGCACGGGGGGTGGCACGACTAAAGTCGTGCCCTGGATACAAAACAAAAGCTTGTTGCGGAGCCTAATTCGGACTTGTTCTATTTGGCCAAGGCGGGCTCGAGCGCCGCGCTCAAGACACCGGCTTTGTCTGGGTAATAGGCGTTGGAGATGTACTCCTGAAGCATGCGATGGGTATTGAAAAAGGAGCCGTTGAGCGCAATGGTGGACCGCATCACGGTACGCCATTGTTCCGGATCGCCATAATAGAGCGGCAGGATGGTGGACTCGAGCCGGTCATAAAGACTCGCGACCTCGTGCTCCGGCGTATCACTATCTGGTATGGCCCAGCCGGTAACCCCTTCGATCCAGCCTTCGACCCACCAGCCGTCCAGCACGCTCAGACTGGGAACGCCGTTGAGCGCCGCTTTCATCCCGCTGGTACCGGAGGCCTCGAAGGGGCGCCGAGGGGTGTTCAGCCACAGATCAACGCCCGCGGTCAGCATCGCCGCGAGCTTCCACTCATAGTTTTCCAGGTAGACGATCTTAAGCGCGTCCGACTCAAGCCTGGCCGCCACTTCAAAAATCTCCTGGATCAGCTTCTTGCCCGGTTCATCATGAGGATGAGCCTTGCCGCTGTACAGAATCTGTAAACCTCGGAACTTTTCTGCGCAGCGAACCAGCCGCTCGGGATCAGTCAGGAGCAGATCCGCTCGCTTATAAGTAGCCACGCGCCGGGCGAAGCCTATGGTGAAGACGTTGCTGCGCAGCGTGATCCCGGTCCTCTCCTCAACCGCTGCGATGAGGTTGCGCTTGGACTGAGCATGCGCCTTCTCGATCTCGCGCAGCGGAACGTCAATCGCGTAGCGAAACTGGAAATTGTCTTTACGCCAGCGCGGGATGCTGCGATCGAAGATGGCCTGCATCGGCGGGGCGGTCCAGGTGGCCGCGTGCACCCCATTGGTGATGGCATCGATCGAATAGTCGGGGAACATCTCCCGTGAGATCTTGCCATGCTGCATAGCGACGCCGTTGACGAAGCGGGACGAGGCTAGAGCTACATAGGTCATGTTGAGCATTCCGTCGTGGCAGCCCCCCATGCGCTCCAACAGACGGGCAACTTCCGGACCGAGAATTCGCTGCGTCTGCTCCATCGAAAATCTGTCATGTCCGGCGGGTACCGGGGTGTGGGTGGTGAACACACAGCGGTTGCGGACCGCCTGCGTATCCCGCTCGCTAATCGACCGGGTGATGTCGCCGCCCAATTGAAGCTCCATCAAACCGACGGTCAGGAGCGCGGCGTGACCTTCATTCATGTGGTAGACGGTCACGTCATAGTCCAGGGCGCGGAGAATACGCACACCACCGATTCCCAGAACGGCTTCCTGGCGCAACCGGTAGTCCGTGTCGCCACCATAGAGGTGGTCGGTAAGCTCCCGATCGCGCGGGTCATTCTGGGGCAAATCGGTATCAAGAAGGTAAATCGGGATGGTGTGCCCGGTGACCCCTTCAAGGTCGTATCGCCAGGCACGGACCATCACCGGACGGTCTTCTATGGTCACTTCGACCAGGGCATCCTCGAGCCGTAGAAGCTTCTCGATCGGCCAGGGTTGATCTTCCGCGATCTGAACTCCCTGGGCATCGAGATGCTGGTGGAAATATCCCTTGCGGTGCAGCAGGGTGACAGCGCAAAGTCCCAGGCCCAGATCGGCTGCGGACCGCATCGTGTCTCCCGCGAGCACACCCAGTCCCCCGCTATAGGTGGGCATCTCGGGTGCGATGGCGATTTCCATCGAGAAGTACGCTACGATACCCCCTCTTACAGAGAGGCCGTTCGAAGAAAAATCGCGCTGCTGGTTCGAAAAATGCATCCTGCCTATCTCCCTAGTTGAAACGTCTCACCGTTGCAAGACCTGCATGTAAAACGTCAGCGCAGGACTTTGCCAATTCTTCCGTAAACCGAGCTCAGCCGTTTTTAATCCGATCTTTGTCTATTCTAACCATCGACCGCCCGCCTTTTATCACGAATCGGACTGACACTTCCGTCGAATGTTCTAGTGCTTCCGTGGGAGCACACTTTCGACATTTTCCTTTTGAGGAGGTTGACAAAACCTAATCATCGCGGCGCCGCTGCCGAGGGAGGTGAGGCCAACACTAGATCGGTCACCTGGCTCAGCCTGCTCCAGATTGCTTCCAGCCAATCCAGATGTTCCGACTTCATGAGCACGGAACGAAGGCAGGTAACGAATCCATGCTGCTGCTGATCTGGCCACGAGCCGGGAGGGAAGAATTTGGTGGGCAACTGGGCCAAGGCGAGATGAAGATTTTCCTGAGCCGCGGCGGCGAAGATCTGTTGCGCTAACCGGGACGACGTGGCCACGGTCTCCGCGCGCACCGCCCACACCAGGATGTCGAGCTCGGGCACGAAAGGAGAAATCCATCGGCGATCGGCGCATATTCTCTGGTGCATGAGGATCGCCGCCTCGCGACTCGAACCCAGCCCGCGCGCAAACTCACCTGTTTTAACCAGCGGCAGCAATTGCTGCGTGGCCCACAAGGCCACAGCCGAAGCGCCGGCGCGGGAACACTCCAGGCTGATCTCGCCCAGATGAAGATCTTCCGAGGTGAAATACGTATAGGGCGAATCGTGCTTATAGAAGCGGCCCACAGCCGGGTCACGAAAGAGAATGCAGCCACAGCCATACGGTTGCAGCCCATGCTTGTGCGGGTCGACAACGATGGAGTCAGCCTGCACCAGGCAGGCGAAGGCACGAGCCGCCTCATCGCCCAGGGTTGAGACCAGGGTAAAGTAGCCGCCGTAGGCTGCATCAACGTGAATCCGAAAGCGATAAGCGCTGCGCAGCGCGAGCACCTTGTGCAGCGGATCGACGGAGCCGGTGGCGGTCGTGCCCAACGTCACCACGACCGTGCCAACGTCGCCTGCGCGCAACGCGGACTCGAGCGCCGCCATGTCCATGCGGCCTTCACGATCGGCAGTCACGCTGCTGAACGGCAGCCCGAGAACACTGCTGATTCTGCCGTGGGTATAGTGCGCCTGTTCGGAAGCAACGATGCGCTTACCGGGAGCCAGCTGACCGGCGATCCAGAGCGCCTCCAGATTGGCAAAGGTTCCGCCGCTGGTCAGGTGTCCCAGATAATCTGTCCAGCCGAACATCCTGGCGATTTCGCGCACCGCTTCTACCTCCATGCGCGAGCTGGCGCGGCCGCCGTCGAGCGCATGGTTGTTGGGATTGATCGTCATGGCGAGCGCATAAGCGGCCCGGGCCAGCGGATGAGGTGGCTTGAGCATCTGGCCGGCATAGAGAGGATGGAAGTAGGGGTAGTTGTCCGCCAATCTCTCAACCACTTCGCGCATCACCGCATCCATGGCTTCGATTGCGGGCGCTGGCTCCCCCTGGACCGGCAGATGGAGAAAGGATGCTTCGAGCTGTGGCAGGGCAGAGGCAAGTAACCGCAGCGCTATATCTTCAGGCATAGCTAGGGCATTCCCAGTTGCGCGAACAGAAAGCTGTACATATCGGCTCGTTCCTCAAGCGCTTCATCTTTGTCGGTGCTGTAGCCGTGTCCGGCGTTCGCATTGGTGCGTAGCATCACCGGCAATCCGGACGTGGTCGCCGCCTGCAACTCCGCAGTCATCTTGCGCGAATGAGCCGGGTTCACTCGATGGTCGTTATCGCCAGTGACAAACAACACCGCCGGATAGCCCGTCCCTACTTTGACGTTGTGGTAAGGCGAATAGGCATACATCGCCTTAAACAGCGCCGGATCTTTGACCGTCCCGAACTCGGTAACGTTGAAGCTGCCGTTCGGGTCCAACTCCACGCGCAGCATGTCGTAAATGCCTACTTCCGAGAGAACGGCGCGAAACATTTGCGGATGTTGCGTGAGCTCCGCTCCCATCAACAGGCCGCCGTTGCTTCCCCCTTCGATGGCGAGATACTGCGGGGATGTGTATTTTGCGGCAATGATGTGCTGCGCGCACGCGGCGAAGTCATCGAAGACATTCTGCTTGTTCAGCAGCTTTCCGCCGGTGTGCCAGCTTTCTCCGTATTCTGCGCCGCCGCGCATATTGGCCTCGACGAAGACTCCACCATGGTCAAACCAGAGGCGGCCGAAGCTGCCCATAAAACTGGGCGTAATGCTGATGGCATAGCCGCCATAACCGGTAAGGAAGGCCGGGTTCGCGCCGTCGAGCCTGGTCCCCTTCTTCATCAGGATCGTCATCGGGACGCGGGTCCCATCCTTCGAGGTCGCGAACTCGCGGCGGACCTCGATATCCGCAAAGTTGAGACCGGTCTGCACCTTGAAGGGCAGCGCGACAGGAGCTCCCGTGCCGCTGAAGCGAAACCATTGCGTGGGCTGGGTGTAGGTTTGCACGTTGTACAGAAAGCTATCCCGGGTGAGCGGGACCAGGGTGCTGACCGAAGCGACTTCCGGCACAGGGACCTTACCGTCTTTCTTGCCGCGGAGGTCGAACTTCAGAATCTGCTCCGGACCGCCATCGATGACCGTGACGTACAAGGCGTGGTCGGCGGCCCCGAAGTGGCGCATATCGCCGACCGAGCCAGTGCCTTCGATACTGCCGGACATGGGAGGGACCACGCGCACCGCATCGGCCAGCTTCACACTGCCGGCTTGCAGATGGTCGAGCTCGCCCAGGTCGCTTTTGGCGTGACTGAGCAACCAGAGGCTGTCGTCTGCGCCGAACTGCACATCGACTACCTTGTCGGCGAAACGTGTGATCTGCGTGATTCGGCCGTCGGCCTCGATGAGGAAATGCTCGTACGATCCGCCGTCGCCGTCCTCCACCGTCACCAGGATGCGCTTGCCATCGTGCGCTGTCTCCAGTGCAGTCTCTCCGATGCGGGGAAACTCCCTGCCGAGGACATACTTATCCTGGGCAGCGCTGCTGCCCAGCACATGGTAGTAGACCTGCTGGTAGAAGTTCGCGTCCTCAGCCGGCCGCTCGTTGCCCTGGGGATAACGGGTGTAATAGAACCCCTGTCCATCGCCGGTCCACGCCATATCGCCGCCGGCGGTTGCGAACTGCACCCGCGGGACCGGATCTGCGATTTGCTTGCCGGTCGCGACGTCGAAGACGTACAGTGCCGCGTCCTCGCTGCCTCCCGTGCCCAGCGCCATGCCGACCTCGGTCCCATCCGGCGAAGGCTTATACCAGCTCGACTGAAAGACCTTGCCCGCAGCCAGGGTGTTCAGATCAACGACGGTGCGTTCGCTGGCCTGGTCTTCTGGGGAGCGGAATACGACCAGGGCCGCTCCCGATTTTTGCGGATCGTGCTTTAGCGCGAACAACCGGCCGCCCGCGTACAGCAAATCGGAGTATTGCACTTGCGCCTTTTGGCGCGTCGCCTTCAGGAAAGTAACGATGCCTGCACGCTGTGGCAGCTTGCTCAGATACGCCTGCGTATATGCGTTCTGCGCGTCGACCCATGCTTTTACCTTGGGATCGTCGCCATTCTCCAGCCAGCGATAGTCATCGACAACGCTTACGCCGTGATAGATATCCCTAACCGGAATTTTTTCCGTTTGGGGGGGCTCCGCATCTGGCGCAGCGGATCGCGCGATGGCGCCGCTGACTGCCAGGAACAGGGCCGCTGCAGCGATCTTGAAGCTCCTCGTCGTCATCGTGCAATTTCCTGATTTCTAGAATGCAACACTCATTCTATGGCTTATCAGACTTGGGCAAAGTTGGGCTCTGCAACGGAATTGCGGGTACCCACGGAGAATTCGGGAGGCCGAGGGGCGCACCGCAGATCCCTCCGCTACGCTACGCTCCGGTCGGGATGACAATTTTGTTTGGGAACGCTAAGCATAGTTTCCAAGATGAATTGTCATCCCGACCGGAGCGTAGCGTAGCGGAGGGATCTGCGGTGCGCCCCTCGGCCTCCCGAATTCTCCGTGGATACCCGTCATCTTGTTACAACTTGATCTTCCAATCCTGAGCCGCGCATTCGCTTGTCCAGTCAAGTTTGCGCGCGGCTTTTTCCCAGCGCTTCGAGCGCATCACAAGCAGCTTTCAGTCCATCCTCGCTGCGCAACTGCTCTCCGATCCTGGCCGCCCGTTGCCGCATGGCGGCATTCTCCAGCAGCAGCGTGATCTTGCGGGCGGCAAGTTCCGCCGTATAACGCCGGCGCCTGATCACCCGGGCAACGCCCAGACGGCGTACCCGGCGCGCATTGTCCGGCTGATCGTGGCTGTAGGGCATCACCAGCATGGGTTTGCCGGAGCTTAGCGCTTGCGCCGTCGTACCGACTCCACCCTGATGAATGATGGCCGAAGCGCGCGGGAAAAGTTTGGAATAGGGCGCATAGTTGGCCACGCACACATTCTCCGGCACCTCCCGCGGCACATTGCGCGGGTCGCTGCCCACCAGGAGCACGGCACGCTGGCCGAGCAAGCCTGCGGCCAGTGCGCTCTGCTGGTAAAAGTCGCCGGCATCGAGAACCGCCGCCGAGCCCAGCGTGAAAACCAGCGGCGGCGGCCCCTGCTTCAGGAAGCTTTCAACCGCCGGAGGCAGGTCACGATGACCTGCGTCGCCATCGTAGAAAACGAAGCCCGTCACTTTGGTCGAGGCCGGCCAGTCCGGCTGGGGTTCGCCCAGTAACGGGGAAAACATGGCCAGGACCAGGTACGGAGAATGCTTGGCTTCAAAGATCGGGTCTGGCCCCCTACTCAGGCCCAGCTCGGAACGCAGCTGATAAATCGGCTCCGGCCAGCTTCGCGTTACCCAGCGCGCAAATCGGGCAATCACTCTTCCCATTCCGGGTAGAGCCGGCTGCAGCCGGGCCAACATGGGGTAGGGCGGCAACACGGGCGCATCGTAGCGAGAGAAAAACGAGAGCGGCGCGAGCACATGGGATGCCCACGGAATCCCAGTCACCTCAGCCACGATCGGGGCCTGGTAGACCAATTCCCCCGCAAGCATCAAGTCGGCGCCCCCGCTGGCCTCGACGGCTGCGAGCAGCTCGCGGTAGCTTTGGCGAATCGCGGGAAACAGGATCTCGCGCAAGGTGCGCTCCGTTCCCTTGCGAATATCCATCAACATGGCTACCAGCTGATTGTCTTCCGGGTCGAGGATCGGCCCAACCGGAGCAAATTCCAGTCCTAGCGAAACGATCTTGGGACGAAAGAGTTCGGGAACCGCCAGAACCGGAGTGTGGCCCCTGTGCCGCAGCTCGAGTGCCAGGGCTATGAGCGGATGGATGTCGCCAAGGGTGCCGAAACTGGAGAGAACAATGCGCATGCGCTGTTCTGCAGTGTAAATGCGCGATATGACGGCAGCGCCAAAGCGGCTAGCCTAAAAGGACTTTTCGAAAACCTGGAAGCGGTGCTCCAGTTCGAACTGCGCGCGGGCCTTTTCGCTGGCCTCGAGCAGGGATGCGCATACTCCCGAGGCCTGTTCCCGGCCAAGCTGCGCGCGGCATGCGCCACGTGCATGGTTGTAGCTTTCCCATGGGCCGGGCTGTTCCCAAAGACTGTCCCCCGGCAGGAAGCTGTGTTCGAGGGCGGTTCGCACCATCTGCTTGAAGTCGCTGTAGGTGAGGGGGTACGTCATCGCGGCGCGGACATACTCGTGGGTCAGGTCGATGCGGGACACTCCCTCATCATCCGTCGAGAACGCTACTGGCACGTGATACAGGCGGTATATGGGCAAGGGATGGTCTGCGCCCTTGACGTTGAGAATCACGTCGTTGCTGGTGAGGTTTATCTCGACCATCACACGTTTGGTGGCCATCTGCTTGAGCAGATCGTAGGGACGCTCCTCCTGCATCACGTCGACGCCGTGGCCGATGCGTTCGGCTTGCCCCTCTTCGACCGCGGAGCGGACATGAAAGTGCAGGTCATCCAGCGGCACCATCCCGGGGCCCAGTTCGCCGGCATGCAAGGTGATATGTACTTTTGGATAGAGAGTGTGCAGCGCACGCACCATCTGCATTTGCGCCCGGTAGTTGGCCAGGACCGCACGCCAATCTTCCGGCTGCACCATATTGATGCCGACGACCAGCGGGTCGGCGGAGGCCAACTCAAAACCGCAAACCAGTTGGACAAACACCGCCGGGGAAGGTAGCGCGCGCAGCACCTGGTAGAGGAAGCGTACCTGGAGATTGCAGGCCTCAGTTGCCTCTCCGGTGCCGCAATGCTCCCGTTCGCGGCGCTGGCGCTCAGCTTCAGCGAACTCCGCGCGCATGGCGGGCAGATATTTGACCAGGCCGGCGTCGAGCAATTGCTGGCGCAGCTGGGCAAAATCCGTGTGGCTGTCTATCGGGCCCAGGTTCTCGGCCAGCGCCAGGGCCGGGCGGAAATTGGGCGTGTGCATGAGTTCCAGATACTGCTCGTTTTGCGCCGCCGCCCGGCTGGCCAATTCATCGACCCACTCCCCAACGTGCCTGGGATCCTCGACTGATTGAAAATGATCGAAGGAGGCAAAAAAGTGATCGTGCCCCGACTCCCCAGAGACAGGGACGAAGGTTCTCATGGAAAACGCATCGATCAGCTGGTCATACAGTTTCTGGTCGGTCAGCGCGTTGGCGACGGGCACTCCCACTTCGCCGCAAACCGGCTGTGGAGGAAGGCTGCGCGTCATGGCCGCGGTTTTGTAAACCACCAGGGTTTTGGAGTTGACGCAGAGATTGTCCTCCGCGGCGTCGCGGATGAAGCTTTCCGCGTACACGGCGCCGACCAGGTGCATGTGTAGATCGGCGCCTTTGGGCATGCCGTGAAAAAAAGCGTAAAGGGCGACCGGACCTTGCTGGCGGGCTTGCTCCAGGGCTCGAGCTGCGCGGATTTCGCCATTTTGCGTAGCGGGCTGCGACTGCGCAAAGGCGGCCGGGATCACGGAGAACAGCAGCACGGACGCTGCCAGGCGGAATGAGGCGCGATAACGGGACATGAGCGGGGAGGTAACCGGCGTCCTTAAATTGTGGCCTGCGAGGGTACAGTGTACGACAAAGTTTGCGCGCCGCGAGGTGATTGCTATACTGACTTTTGTTGCTTGTGCACAGTTGCTGACCTGACCGGGCCCTCCGTCCGAAGACTCAGAAACAACTTGAAGCGGAAGCAGCGTCCTTGGGTCCCCCGAGGCCAGATAGCTCAGTGGTAGAGCGCGGCCCTGAAAAGGCCGGCGTCGGCGGTTCGATCCCGTCTCTGGCCACCATCCTCGATCAGCAGCGTCACCCTGGTCGGAATGCAGTTGATCCGGTTGTTGCAACTTTCTGGGTGAGCTTCCTTACCCGATGGGCATGGGCCACTGGTGGTGTACGCAAACGCCCGGTACACCTGATCGCCTCGTCCCCTACGCCCTTTGCTAGAAGCGTGCGCGCAACGGCACCGCCTACATTCCCTTGCATTCCCGTGACCGCGTACATATTGATGGCTCCCAGCTTCTAGTCGTTACCTGTGACATCGGCCAACCGAAAAAAATTCTTATCAAGCCTGCTACTCGGGCAGAGCGATACCGCTGAGGCGCTCGCAGATCGCGAGGAGCCGATCTTGCTTGGCGATGTCGTGGGCAGCTGGCAGGGTGCCCTTCTTCCTTAGGTGATAGAAGTACTCCCCAGTGACGAGCGCCTCTGGTTGATCGCTTGCAGCAAGCCAAACCTGGGTGCGATGTGCCTCGTCCAGATCGTCCGTTGCCTCGGTGCCACCCATCTTCGTCGGGACCCAGCCTGGTTCCAGTGCATTCGAGAGGACTCCGGGCCAACGTCGTGCGATACCAAAGGCGAGGAGCACGTCATGTAGTTTCGTGTCGGAGTAGGCTTGTTTTCCGTCCCATGCGCGAGCCTTCCATGTCAGGTCCTCAAGCGTCGGATCACCGTTCCGGTGCAGTATGGAGCTGAGATAGACGAGTCGCTTCGGCTTCGCGATCAGGGCTGTCAGGATGTAAGGAGCAATGGTGTTGACCGCGAAGACATGCGAGAGACCATCTTCCGTCTCCAGCCGCTTCGGCTCCTTGTAGCCGACGGCAGCATTGTGGATGACGGCGTCGAACGCGCCGAGCGCATTGACCTGCTCAGCGACCTTTCGAGTCTGGGCGATTGTGCCGAGATCTCCGATAACAACTGCCTCCGCCTCCGGGACATTCCTCTTTGTCTCGTCGGCGCGGGCTTGGCTTCGGGCGTGCAGGACGACCCTGTGACCCTGTTCCATCAGCAGCTCCGCTGCCATCCTGCCGAGGCCATCAGCAGAGCCAGTGATGAATATGCGCGCCATAGTTTTGCTCCTCCCTATCTGGTACTGATTGCATCATTGCAAAAGACACCGTGACCCTGCTGCGCTTGCTCGCTGGCCTGCCGGAATCGTTTCCCGGCCGGCCGCAAGAGACGGATGCAGCCCACGGGATCATTCGTCGGGATGGACGTCCTCGAGACGTCCGTTTCCATCTGCATTGCTGAAGACGACAGGAACAGTCCTGCCAGGTTTTCTCCGTATGATCCCCAACGCGCCCGAGGTGTGATTTCAGGAGCCGGCACCTCCTTGCC
>JBEKNJ010000097.1:0-14699 GCA_049522955.1 Acidobacteriaceae bacterium | reverse complement strand
ACACCTATGAGCAGATGAAGAAGAACACGCCGGAGTTTGAAGAGCTGGCGGCGATGCAGGCGGGGTTTGAGAATCGGCCCGTCGTTATACGGCGTGATGGAGGCCAAGAGGCTGCAAAGCCGCGGATGGGGGAATTCGTCTCTGGAAACTACTTCCGCATGTTTGGGCTACAGCCTGCAGTGGGACGCCTGCTTTCCGATACGGATGATGTTTCCGGTGCACCCCTGGTTGCGGTGATGAGCTATGCGACATGGAAGGACGTCTACAACGGCGATGATTCAGTGGTGGGCAGCACCTTCTGGATGAATACGAAGCCGGTGACGGTGGTCGGTGTGGCGCCCGAGGGTTTCTATGGCGATCGCATGTCGAGTACGCCACCGGATTTCTACCTGCCGATTGCAACGATGCCCGATGAGGCGGGTGGACAGAGTTTCCGTGACCCGACGCAGAATTGGCTGGATATTATTGGGCGGGCGAGGCCAGGGGTTGCGCTGGTTCCGTTGCAGGAGAAGTTGAGCGCGCAACTCAAGCGGGTGTACACGACGAGGCCAGGCTTTTCAGCCGCGGATATCGCAAAGACGCATTTAGTGCTGACTGCAGGGGGTGCAGGCACGCAGTCGATGCAGAAGGATTACGCTTCAAACCTGAAGCTGCTCATGTGGATCGCCGGACTGGTGCTGATGATTGCGTGCGCCAACATTGCCAACCTTTTGCTGGTGCGTGGGATGCAGCGGAAGACGGAGATGAGCGTGCGGACGGCATTGGGCGCGCGGCGTACGAGGATCGTTCGGCAGTTGCTGACGGAGAGCTTGCTGCTGGCGGGAATCGGCGGCATGGCGGCCCTGGCGGTTTCCTACGGCGGGGCACGAATGTTGCTGATGCTGGCGTTTCCGGGCGACCAGCATGTGCCGATCGGTTCCAGCCCTTCGATGGAGGTGCTGTGGTTTGCGGTGTGTCTGGCGATGGCGACAGGCGTGCTGTTTGGCCTGGCTCCGGCGCTGATAGGTGCCCAGGCTCCGCCAGCGGATGCCTTACGCAACGGGACGCGGACGACGACGGGCGGCGCTTCACTGCTGCAACGCGGACTGGTAGTGCTTCAGGCGGCGTTGTCGGTTGTACTGTTGGTGGGCGCGGGGCTTTTTTCGCAAAGCCTGGGCAGGCTGCAGCATACGGACATGAAGCTGGTGTCGAAGAACCGCTATATGGTCCATTTCTACGCAGAGACGGCGGGTTATAAGGATGAGCAAGTGCATGCGCTTTACCGGGTCCTTGAGGAGCGGTTTCATGCAATTCCGGGCGTGGTGAAGGTGGGGCTGAGTACCTATACGCCGATGGAAGGCGGCGACGACGGCTACGAAATTCAATTGGTGGGACAGCCGAACGCGCACAGCTCTGCTACGAACATCGTTGTGAATCCGGAGTACTTCGATTCGGTGGGGACACGAGTGCTGACGGGACGTGGAATCACGGTGCAGGACACGGCAACTTCGCCGCATGTTGCGGTGGTGAACGAGGACTTTGTCAGGGCGCTCTTCAAGCCGGGAGAGAACCCGATAGGACATCGCTTTACTGCTGGAGGGCGGCTTGCTAAGCCTTACGAAATTGTAGGCGTCGTGGAAGGAACGTCCTACAACGACGTGCGCAGGAACGGGACGCACCCCATGTACTTTGGCCCGCTGACGCAGCCGTCAGAGGAGGGGGATGTGGGTGCCATCGTGGTTGAGACATCGCAGCCGATGAGCGATATGGAATCGATTGCACGGCGGACGCTGATGGAAATCAATCCGAATCTGGCGATGCAGAGGTTCGAGAGCTTCGATGCACAGATCGCAGGCAGATTTACGCACGAGCGGATGTTGTCGACGTTGATGACATTGTTCGGCGGCCTGGCGCTGCTGTTGGCGACGGTGGGGCTGTATGGGGTGACTTCATACACGGTGGTGCGGAGGACGAGCGAGATTGGCATCCGCATGGCACTGGGCGCGGATCGCAGCGGGGTGGTGGCGATGATCCTTCGCAGAGCGTTGTTGCAGACACTGCTCGGGCTTGCGATCGGAATTCCTGTGGCCTACTACGGAGTCACGCTGGTGAAGTCACAGCTATATGAGCTAACGACGGTGAGCAGCAGTGCGTTAGCGGTAGCTGTGGGAATACTGCTGGCGGCGGCCTGCGTGGCGGGAGTCATTCCGGGGCGGCGGGCGGCGTCCGTCGATCCGGTGAGGACGCTAAGGACAGACCAATGACATGGTTTACGGTGTTCGTGCCGTCTTCATGGTTGAAGCAGGGGGCTTCGCCTATTTCTTCTGCGCCCCGGGGAACCACTCGGTATGGATTTCACCGTTGCGGCCGAAATACTGCACGCACATGCCGGTGATCTGTACGAAATAGCCGACGCAGCCCGCCGCCAGCGCCTGGCGGGTGAATTCGGGATACATGATCTCGCCGCTCTGGGCCTGGCGCACCGCCGCCTCCACGCCCGCTGCCGAGAATTGGCCGGCTATCCCGGTACGCCCGTGCCCCATTGATACGACGGTTGAGCCTCCATCGGGCGTGTAATACGTGTTCTCCATCCGGCTGTAATCCGCGTGATATCGTTCGATGCCGGCCTTCATCAGGCGGCCAACCACCTCGCCAAAGTGGATCTTTCCGCTGGCCGACAATTCGGCAACTTCCTTGGCAACATTCGTCTGTTCGTTCGTCACTGCAATCTCCTTCAGGTAAGCGATTTCGAAATGTTAACTGACGGGAACGTCGCCCAACCGTGGCGCTGAACAAAACCGGCCGAATGTGCTTCAGCGCAACGCATCTTTCATCCATATCGCGTTGGCGGTTGCGTGGCCCAGCGCGGTGTTGTCAAAGATCACCCAAACCTCTTCGTTCCACGAAACGTTCTCCAGCGACTGAAGCTGCTGCGCAAAAGCTTGCATAGAATTCTCTTCATATTCCGAGTAGTAGGTGCGCGGGACACCGTGAAGACGCCAATAGAGCGGGGACTGCCATCCTCCGGGCCGAGCGGCCAGCTTGGAACCTTTAGGTGGGTCCGCGGCGGCGCGTGCAATTTCGAAGCTTCGCAGAAGGTGATCGACTGAGGCAGTAAACCAGCTGGGATGACGTGGCTCCAAAACGACCGCACCGGGATGTAACTCTCGCAAGGTGGTAAAGAATTCCTGAGCGATGCCATCGTCGAAAGCAAGTTTCGGCGGAAGTTGAACGAGCACGGGCCCCAGCTTGTTGCCGAGACCACGCACAGCGTCGAAGAACTCGAGCAGAGCACCGCCGGTGTTCACCAGCTTCGCGATGTGAGTTACGGCTTTGGGCGCCTTCACGGCGAAGCGGAAATCATCCGGCGTGGTCGCTGCCCAACGCTCCCAGGTGGTGCGCCGATGCGGGCGATGAAAGCTGGAGTTGATCTCCGTGCAGCACAGCTGGCTTGCATAGCGTTCAAGGTGGGAACGTTTCGCGCCTTCGCCAGGTGGAGAGAAAAGCGCCAGGTGTTGCTTCGGTACCGTCCATCCCGCTGTACCAACGAGCAGTTTCATTCTCACCAGCATGCGCTGCCGCCGTGCCTGCATTCAGCACGACAAGCGTTCCTTCATTCGGGGCTCAAGCTAATTCTCATTTTAGAATGCTTCCCGCCAAGAGGTTGGTTGTGGCGTCCCCTAAAGGGGACTTGGTTTCCGTTGGTTTCCTTTCCCGGCACTCCCGTGCCGGGCTCTGGATTCTACCGTCCCTTCCGGGACTGGTTTGCGGAAAGATTTGTAGCCGGAAGGATTGGAACTTTGATTTGAATCGCTCCAGGTACTGGTTACGAAATCTTCCGTCGGTGAAGAGTCTTAGATGGTCATCTGCTGGCCGAAGGAAATGTGTCCTGGCGTTCCTCCCGTTATCTCCAAAAGTGATCAACGAGCGGCAGCAATGCAATTACGGTGCTATTCGGCTCTGAGCGCCACCACGGGATCAACGCGCATGGCTCGCCGAGATGGCACGTAGGCGGCAAAGAGCGCGACAACCAGGAATAAGGCTGAAACACCCGCAAACGAGATGCCATCAAGAGCGTTCAAGCCATACAGTATTCGGCGCAGCAGATACGAGGCCCCAACGGCGAAACAGGTGCCGAGAAGCAATCCTGCAAACACGGGACGAATGCTTTCACCCAACATGAGTCTGAGGACGTCTTTCTTTCTGGCTCCGAGCGCCATGCGTACGCCGACTTCTCGCGTTCGCAGTACGACGACATAGCTGACCGTGCCGTAGATGCCCATCGAAGCCAGGAGAAGTCCGATCACTCCGACTACGGTAGCAATCGCAGCGGCAGTGCTGGGGATGGTAAAGGCTGGTGTCATTCGAAATAGTTCCGACACAGTCGATGCATGGGCTACCAGGTCTGGGTCGGTGGACGAAATAACTGGCGCGAGCGCACTGATCAACTGCTCAGGATCGGTGTGCGTTCGAATGAGGATCGGATAGTCCGCAAGACGTTTTTCCGGCAATGGCAAGTAGACCAACACGGCATCATTTCTATTCGTTGCATCCCCCCGTACGTCGCGGACGATTCCAATTACCTCGAATGTTTGGCCCTCCGCTCCCATGCGAAGAGTGAGCCCGATCGGGTTCCTGCCTGGCCAAAGCCGCTCAGCTGCCGCTTTGCTGAGGATCACTGAAGCTTCATGCTCGCCGCCCTGCGGTTCAAAGGTGCGGCCGGAGAGCAGAGGAATACGGAGGGTTTGAAAGTAGTTTGACTGTACATAGTCGAAGCCGACCACCGTCTGTGCTTTTCCGGCAGAAGATCCTCCTCGGTTGAACGAAACTGTCGTTGTTCGATTTTGAAAGGCGGGCGGCTGAGCGCTGGTGGTTGCAGCTACTCCGGGCAGCGCAGCAAGGAGGTCGCGGAGTTCTCGAAGGAGACTGAGTTTGCGCTCTGGTGTGTACTTCGTCCCCTCGGGAAATTGGATCTGGAGACTGACGACGTGATCCAGGTTGTAGCCTGGATCCTCGTTGAGCACATGAAGGGAGCTGCGAATGAGCAGGCTCCCGGCGATCATGAGTGTCAGTGCAGCGGAAACCTGCGCTGCGATGAGATAGTCGCGCAACCGGCGGCTGCGGAACTGGGAGACTCCCATGTGCGCCTTGAGTGCATAGGCGAGAGCGGAGCGGGAACTTTCAAGCGCCGGGGCAAGCCCAAACAGAATTCCGGCCACCAGCGAGATGACAAACACGTAGGAGAAAACTCCAAGGTCCGGAGTCATGTTGTAAACCAGCGTGCCGTATTCGGCCGGTACGGTCGCCGCAAGCAGGGCTGCCAGTGCCTTCAGGAACGCACACGATAAAAGCAGCGCAAAGACACCTGCAAACAGAGCCAGCAAAGCGCTCTCCGTTAATAATTGCCGGACAAGCCGGAACCGGCTGGCACCGAGTGAAAGCCGCATGGACAGCTCATTCTGCCGGGAGGCCGTTCGCGCCAGCTGCAGGCTGGCAACGTTGGCGCAGGCGATCACCAACACCATTCCGCCGGCAGCCATGATCAACAAAATGGCGAATCGCAATCCACTGTACTGCTTCAGGGGAACCGGTAGTGGAGAGCCGGGCCATATCAGCGCGGTGACGGGCTTATTGAGTTCCGACTGAGCGTCATGTAGCGGGCGGAGGCGCTGGGCCAGCAAAGTCATCTCTGACTGCGCCTGCGGGATGCTCACCCCCGGACCCAGACGGGCAAAGAGCCGGCAGCACTGATTTTCCCGGTCATGCAAAAAGTCGTCGTGCGCGTGAACCAGCGGTTCAAGAGTGAGGGGAATCCAAAAATCCGGCACAGCAAAGCCCATGGTCCCGGCAAAGTTGTGGGGTGTAACGCCAATGATGGTGAAAGCGATCCCGTTGAGGCGGATAGTTTTCCCCAGGAGCGCCAGGTCTCCGCCGAATTCCCTCTGCCAGTAGTCTTCGCTGATCACAACCGAGGGAAAGGCGCCTAATGCCTGCGTGTCTTCGGCTTTGAATAGACGGCCGCGCAACGCGGCTACTCCGAGGACGGTGAAATAGTTCTCGGAGACGAATAAGGCGCTGGCAAACTGCGCAACACTGGCGCTGGCCGGCAGAAGTCTCAGCTTCTCCACCAGTGAGCCCATCCCGGAATTCCGTTGTCTTGCAACGCCGTCTGCGCCAGACATGGTCAGTTGCTCGCCGCCGCCTTCGGCGATGACGCCACTGAACAAGTGGAGACCGTCCCGGTAAGCCTGATAGTCGGAGTAGCTGAAATTTGGGACGGTGACGCCGGAGTGGAGTATCAGCGCGAGATTAACCATCTTGCCCGGATCGCGCGCGTCCAGAGGCAAGGCGAAAAAGGCCTTGTAGGCGGTAAAGATTGTGGTATTCACGCCGATCCCGAGTGCCAGGGCTACAACCGCCACCATCGTAAAACCGGGGTTGCGGAGCAACATGCGAATTCCGTAGCGGACGTCCTGGAGCACGGTTTGCGGTAGAAGCACCAAGTCTATTTCGCTGAGCCGCTCATGCCATAAGACTGGATTCCCAAAGCGGAGTCGAGCGGCGCGTTGCGCTTCTGCGACAGGCATGCCCTGCTCAATATTCCGTTCCTCGCGCATGGCCAAATGGAATGCAAGCTCCTCTTCGAGCTCCCTGGTTAGCTCGTCCCTTCGGAACAATGCGCACACTCGGGCGATCCATGGCATGGTTGTTTTTCGTTCTTACGCCGGCTGGAAATCCAGTACAAGCGCGACCGCACCTGTGATCTTCCGCCAGTTTTCCTGCTCCGCTGCCAGCTGCTTGCGGCCTGATGCTGTTAGGCGATAGAAGCGGGCGCGGCGATTGTTTTCGCTCGATCCCCACTCCGAAGCGATCAGTCTCTCCTGCTCCATTCGGTGAAGCGCCGGATAGAGCGATCCTTCTTCCACACGCAGAACCTCGTTGGAGATGCGCTCAATGTGAAGAGTTATTCCCCAGCCATGCATAGGGCCTTGTTCCAGGCTCTTAAGGACCAGAAGAGCCAGGCTGCCTTGCAAGTTGTCGTTCCGGGTCTTCAAAATCGGCACCACTCCTATAGAAGTCTAGGGGAATAGTGCTTCACATGAGGTCTTTAAGTCAAGCAATTCACCGTGAGGGCCCAGGGACTTTCCAGGATTGGTACTTCAAGACAGATCCGTTGAACTGCAGATCCCTCCGCTGACAAAGGAGGGGTAGCGCTTTCAGCGAAGGTCCGTTTGAGAGCGGAGCCGAGGCCCTTCGGTGGCTAAGACCACCACTTTAAGGTCGTACGCCTGAAGCCAGTACCCTTCAGGGATCGGACCTACTGTCGATTTCTGCGTTACGGCGGGAGCGGGCACCTTTGCTTGCGCTCACCAGCCAGGGGGCCAGCGCTAAAGCGCAGGATTGATGTTCGAGATTCTTTCCCGGAGTGCTAAAGCACTCCTTCCCCCGCATGAATGCGGGGGCTCCCACCCTTTAAGGAAGGACTGTTGTCAATTTCCGCAGTGCGGCACCTCTTCGTACTTTTCTGTCATGATGGAGCCAGCCCGCAATTCACAGGATCGTGTGGAGCGAGTCCTGGCTGTCAATCAGAGGCTCTCTATGGGATCGGTTTACCGCGATTTCTCCTACGGTTTGAAGTCATTCTCACGCAGCCCGCTCTTCGCAGGTGTTTTTGTGGTCGCCCTCGCGGCCGGCATCGGAGCAACGATTTCCGTTTTCACCGTAATCGATGCGCTGGTGCTTCGCCCTCTGCCGGTTCCGCATCCCGAGCAACTGGTGGGGGTCACGGTAAATTATCGTGGTCATTCAAGAATACCGATCTCCTATCCCATGTTTGCCGAACTGGAGCGTCGACAGCGCGCCTTCACAAACATTTGCGGCTGGACATCAGGAGGGGCCTTCAGCGTGGGCATCAATGGGACCGTGTCCATCTCGGATGTTCGCTCTGTCACCGGAAATTACTACTCCGTCCTGGACGCGAATGCGCTTCTTGGCCGGCTGATAAATCCTGGCGATGCGCAGGGTAGCCAGGCATCGCAAGTTGCCGTAATCGGCTACGAACTTTGGAAGGAGCGCTTCGCCGGCGACCCTTCGGCTATCGGCAAAACGGTTCACATCGATGGCAGGGTCTTCACCATCATTGGGATCACGCAGAAGTGGTTTACCGGAATGACCATCGGCTCACCGCCTGAAATAACAGTCCCCGTGGGTGCGCTCCGGGGGTACGATCTCCAAAGTCGGGGTTTACTATGGCTCTTTGTCACCGGCAGGCTCGCCTTCGGCGACACGATTGAGCATGCTTCCGCTCAACTCCAGTCGTTCTGGCCTCGGCTTCTTGAGGCCACGGTGCCGACCGAAAGTGCAGGCGAGCGCAGGCAATCCTTTCTCTCCATGGGTCTTCAGCTCGATCAGGTTGCCACCGGAGCTAAGTTGCAGGGGGGAGATCTTCGCGCCAGGGTCCAGCGGCCGCTTGACTTGCTTCTCAGCATCGTTGCTCTCATTCTGTTGGTCATCTGCGTAAATCTGGCGAGTCTCACACTGGCGAGGGCCATCCGCCGTCGTCAGGAGATCAGCACCCGCATCGCTTTAGGAGCGAGTCCATGGCAAGCCGTTCGCCAGTTCATCACTGAAACGGTTGTTCTTTCCTCCACCGGAGCGTTGCTTGCACTCCCCCTTTCCTACTGGGGGAGCCAGCTTCTCATTGCCCTCATGACTCGCGGCCAGTCTGTTCCAGCCCTGCTGGATGTGAGACCCGATTGGCGCATCTTTGCCTGTGCCACCTTCGCGGCGATCTTCACCGGTCTGCTGACGGGTTTGGTCCCCGCCTGGCAGCTTTCCCGCCAGCGTCCAGGTTCAGTGCTGCAGCAGAGCGTGCGCACGTTAGGCCGAGGCACAGGAAATTTCGGCAAAGCGCTCATCATCTCCCAGGTTGCCATCTCGCTTATCCTGTTACAAACCGCAGGACTTTTCCTGCGAACTCTACAACGCCTCAAGTCGTTCAATCCAGGATTTGATAAAGCAAGCGTGACTGAACTCGATCTCACTCCAGTTCCAGGGGGCTACCAGGAAAAAGACCAAGACAGCTACCGCAAGCAGCTCATCGAGGCCATTGCCGGTCTTCCTTCTGTTCGGTCCGTAGCCTTCTCAGAGGTCCCAATCCTCGCAGGTGGCTCCGGCGGGAAAGATACTGTCTCCAGGGAACCGGCTTCGAACTCGGCTGACGCTGTCGCAGCAACGTACATCATCGTTTCGCCCGGATTCTTCCGAACGCTCGGTATTCCATTCATCACCGGCCGCGACTTCAATTGGTCTGATGACAAAAGCCACCCCCACACAGCAATCATCGACAGCCGGCTTGCCAGGCAATTGTTCCCATCGGGGGATCCTATCGGCAAACACATCCGCTATGGAGTTCTGCCCGAATACCAGCAGCTGGAAATAGTAGGCGTCTCCAACGTTGCAAGGCTGCTCGATATACGTGACGCCAGCGGCACGTTCTTGTTTCTGCCGTCATCGCAGTTTGGCGACAACGAAGGAGAAACTCTCCTGGTCAGTGGAGCGGCTGGTCCTGGGTTGGAGAAAACTGTAGAACGGGAGTTGGAATCCTTCGGTCATGAATATTCAACCAGGACAACCACAGTCGCGCAAAGGATCGAGAGTTCGATGGTCAATGAGGAGATGACGGCGACCCTGTCGAGTTTCTTTGCCGCCGTCGCGCTCATGGTCGCGGGATTTGGTCTTTTCGGTCTTCTGACGTATTCTATCGCCCTGCGCACTCGGGAGATCGGGATACGAATGGCGATGGGCTCACAGCGCGCCGGCATTCTCAGCCTGATTCTTCATGAAGCCGTTTACTTGACCCTCATCGGGATTGCGATAGGACTTCCACTCGCAATTGCCGCATCGCGCATCTTCGCGAATATGCTCTTCGCACTTTCCTTTGCAGATCCCATGACTCTGACCGCTGCTTCGCTCCTGCTGATGCTCACGGGCCTCCTGGCCGGATTGCTTCCCGCTATCAGAGCTATGCAACTGGAGCCCATGGCAGCTCTGAGGCACGAATAGTGCAAAGCTCAAGTCGGCATATCGGACAGAGCCTCGCCTGGAATCGCTATCAGATGCACCCGCCGTCTATTACTGCATCAAGCGCGATGACCGTGGTTGAAAACTCCGAGCAGTGCGGGTAGGATAAGCGCCCTCGGGGTTCCCTCGGCTACGCTCGGGACAGGCTCTTCGACTCCGCGCACCAAACACTGTGTCACCCATAAGTCTGTGAGGCGCTCCGCTCAGGATGACGAGTTTGCGGCGAGTTTAAGATGGAAGTAACCAGCGTTTGCCCAGGCTCGGGTGTCGGAATAGGTGCGGTTTGCCAGAATGCGGTACCCTTCAGGGATCGGAGCTACTGTCGATTTCTGCGTTGCGACGGGAGCGGGCGGCTTTGGTTGCGCTCGCCAGCCAGGGGGCCAGCGCTAAAGCGCAGGATCGATGTTCGAGATTCTTTCCCGGAGTGCTAAAGCACTCCTTCCCCCGCATGAATGCGGGGCTCCCACCCTTCAAGGAAGGACCGTTGTCAATTTCGGCAGTGCGGCACGGGCGGGCGCCTTTGTTTGTGCTCACTCGCAAGGAGAGGCGGCGCTTTCCCGGGGCGACAAACTGCAGATCCCTCCACTACGCTACGCTTCGGTCGGGATGACAAAGGGAGGGGTAGCGCTTTCAGTGGACAGTGGTTAGTGGCTGAGGGGAAACGCCGCGGATTCAGGATCAAGCGCACGTGGTTTGGCATCATTACCTTCCGGGCTATCATGGTCCATACGACTCTCATGACCCACGATAAAACGGTACTTGTGGTTGGGTGTTCAGGATTGCCGGTGACGAGTGCGGTGTCGACCGTTCTGTCCTCTTGGGAGGTCCAGTACGCGCGGGATAACGAGGAAGCACTCGCACTGGTCGAGAAGTCGGCTTTCGAGCTTGTTATCACCGACCAGGGTAGTTCAGGCCAGGAAGATGCTGAGATGGTTCGAAAGGTACGGCTGGTCACGCCACATACGCGTTTGATCCTTGTGACGGACAGGAGTACGCCCGCGGACGTAATTGCCGCGATCCGCGTAGGGGCTTTCAGTTATTTTACGAAGCCGCTTTCGAAAGAGGCTCTGGAGGACGTGCTGCACCTGGCGATGGACAGCCCTGCGTGGGAAACGGCAATTGAAATGCTGTCCGGGACGGATGCGTGGATACGTCTTTCGGTGCGCTGTGACGTATCTACGGCCCATCGCCTGCAGCAGTTTGTTCATGAGTTTCTCGATTTGCCCGAAGATGACGAGGATAGAGTGGCGATCGCGAGCAGAGAAATGCTGCTCAACGCGATGGAGCATGGCGGGAAGTTTAATCCGAAACGGCGTATCGAGATTGCCTACCTCCGCGCGCGCCGCGTCGTGCTCATCCGGATTAAAGATCCGGGCAAAGGATTTTCTTTCAAGGAAAATCTCGACACAGCTGCGAACAATCCGCAAGATGATCCTCTGCGCCATCAGAAGCACCGCGAGGCGCAGGGGATTCGTCCGGGCGGGTTTGGAATTTTGCTGGCCAAGAATCTGGTCGATGAGTTGTTTTATGGAGAAAAAGGAAATGATGTGCTGCTCATCAAATACATCAACGATGAGCGTAGAGGATCTGGTTCTCCGGCACCTTGACTATTCGACGTCGTGGGCGCAGCGGAAGCCTAGAGTCCCCGACCGGTCATAGCCAGGCGCCATTAAGAGCAGCTTGCCGTGCTGATCGTTGCGATATGCCTCGGGAAAGTACCAGATGGAACCTTGTGGCTGGTAGTGGTTCCCACCACGCAGAATACCGCCCCGCGTATGATCGTCGACATATTCGTCGGTCCATTGCCAGACGTTGCCGACCATATCGATCACACCGAATGGACTCGCGCCCGCGCGATGAGCATCCACGTCATCGGGCGACGTCAAAGTCCGTCCTTTGTCAGGCACGGGGACATTTGCCGCATTCCACGTATTTCCCCAGGGATAGAGGCGGTTCTCTTCCCCGCCCTGCGCTGCATACTGCCACTCCCACTCGTGAGGCAAACGCTTGCCCGCCCACTTCGCGTAGGCGCGTGCATCCTCAAGCGATACCCACGTCACAGGCTTTTTCGCCCATCCCTCAGGGTACCCACCGTTCTTCCAGTCGCGAAGAAAATTCAGGTCGTCCTGGGGATGATAGTGAGTCGCGTCGAGAAACTTCTTGAAGTCGGCATTCGTGACCGGGTACTTATCGAGATAAAACATATCCACGTGCATCCGATGCTCGTGGAACCTTCGCGGCGAATCCTCCCAGGAGTACTGCACGTCCACGCCAACATCATCCGACCCTTCAATTTCGATGCCCTGCACTTTGAAGACGTAATCCCCAGCCGGGATCTTCACCATTCCCTCGGGGGCAGCCGCAGCGGGTTTGGTTTTTTCAATTTCAACCAACTGCTGTCCCAGAGGCTTCCACTCATGGGAATAAGAAGAGAGTGGCGCCGCGGTCATCTTCTTCATGCGCGCCATTAGTTCGTTGATGCCGGCTTCGGGCGCACCGTGCACGGCCATCACTGCGCCCATTCCGTGGGCCTCGATGGAAAAGGAAAGTACGGCCTGTTCTCCCGCACGCTCCGGTGTCAGTTCCACGCCGTGATAGAGGTCGTAATAGCGAACTCCCTCTTCAGCCGGGACCGACATCTGCCGGCCCTTCACGTCGTATTCATTGCGATTCACAATCGTCCAAACGGTGCGACCCTCGAGCGGCCAACGGCTGGCGAAGACGCCATACATGTGCATGGGAGAAAACGGCTCCCAGCCGGTGCTCGAAAAGAACGGCGCTACCGCGCGCTCGATGGTCGCCATGCGCCACGTCGCTTCTGCGTCGCGAGGGGTCACCCCGTTCCATATACCCCAGACGTTTTCCCAGCTTTCCCAACCTTCTCCATTGAAAAATGCGAATTGCAGGTCGTCCGTCTTATCGCGATTCCAGCGTCCCTGGATATTGACCTGGTGTTTTGGCTCCAGCCAGCGATAGCGATCCACGGTAGGCACGAATTGAAACTTGTATTGTCCCCAGGTGAGTACATCCCAGGCGAGTGCCTCGTCCGCAGGGCCGCCCTCCGGCTCAAATGCGAGCGGGTGCCCTACGGCATCGGCGGCGAGCGAAAAAGCCAGCGGCACGCCATCCTGGGTATCGCCGTTGATGCCGTCCGCGTTTATCTCCTTCATGAGGCCGGCGATCTCTACCGGCCAGGGCTTCTCTGGCTCACGCGTGCCCTGGTCCCACATCATCATGGGAAACAGAACGTGCACTCCACGCTTATGGAAGTCCTCCACCATCTGGCGAACGCCCGCGACGCCGCCGGGCATGGAACGGATCATGTCATGTTGATTGCGATCGTCGATGCCCATGTTTGGATAAGTGGGCCAGATCAGAACCGCATCGATGCCTCCGTATCGCTTATCCAGGTCGTCGAGATAGCGGTCGACGGTATATTTATGGGCCACGGGATCGTAGAAATAGCGGTCCTGCACCATCATCTGCGGCTGGATAAATGCGGACTGCGCCCATTCGAGCGCCGGCAGGCGATAGCGCGCATCGTCAAAGCCGATGCGAATCCGGCGTTCGGCCCGCCAATGCGTTACATCGGTGAGCCACAGTTGATGAGTCACGTCCGTGCAGGCAGTGTAGCCTCCCTCCCACGCACCCTTGAGGGTGAGGCAGGTGGGCGGAGGGATCTGCTGGTTGACCGGCTTATACTGTGAATCCTGCGCCAGGGTAGGAATGGTCCATGCAACCGAGGCCATAAGAATAGCGGCAAGCTTCTTCATTCCAATCGTTCCTATCAGTCGCGAAATGCGATCGCTTCGGCTTTTGCCTGTATTTTGTCCGGGCTAATGCCGGGCACGGCCTTGAGCTGGTCCAGACTCTTGATGTCGCCATTCTGTTCCCGGTAAGAGACGATCGCCCCCGCTTCTTTCTCTGTCAGACCCAGCGCTTCCTCAAGCTGCGCAGCAGCCGCTGTGTTTACGTTGACCTTGCCGAAGTTCTTCGAGAGATAGGCGGTCACGTCCACAATCTCTGGTGGTGATAGTTCCGCGCCGCGCTGTACCATCGTGTTCACCATCTGGCGCCAGCCGGTCTCGGTGTACCGCGAGTTGGTAGCCACTTCGATTTGGTGACATCCCACACAAGCGCGTTCGAAAGCCGCTTTACCTTTAACCTCCGACAGCCCATCGCTCTGATTCCCCACAGCTACCGGTACGGTAGCAGATCCCGTCATGGAAGGTTGACTCTGGTTGGGAGCAGTACTGCTCCTCCATTGAGCGGACCCGGTTCCGAAAGCTACGATTCGGTCGGTTCCAACATATACGTTTCCATCGGCGATGGTTGGCGAATTGTATTTTCCACTTGCCTGCAGAAGGTCAGGGTCGGTTTTCCATAGAACCTTGAGTGTCATTGGATCGATGGCGTAAAGAACAGGATGCGGGGCTTTGGGTCCGGTCAGGATTGCGCTGCGCCGCGCGTTCTCGTCCAACACCCACACGATCGCGTCCTGGCTGCCGTTGCTGCTGACCACCGGAGGGCCGGGATTCTGCAGCACGAAGTCCATCGCTCGCCCGTCTAATCGAAGATACGGATCCACGCCAGGCTTGCGCAGCAGTTGCAGCCGGACCAGGCTGGGCGCAACGCTG
>JBEKNJ010000096.1:0-14866 GCA_049522955.1 Acidobacteriaceae bacterium | reverse complement strand
GCTACGCTCCGGTCGGGATGACAATTTTGTTTGGGAACGCTAAGTATAGTTTCCAAGATGAATTGTCATCCCGACCGGAGCGTAGCGTAGCGGAGGGATCTGCGGTGCGCCCCTCGGGCTTCCCAAATTCTGGAGTTCTCACGCAGACTCTAAAGCCCTGAGCATTTTGGCCGGATAGGGCGCGACTGAAGTCGTGCCCTGGTACAAAGCAAAGAGCTTGTGACCGAAAAAGTACTGGGTGCCCCATCACGGCACATTCGTCAGGAGCACTTTCCCGCCGCTTCTGAAAAGAATCTTGAAGCCATTCGCCCCCAGAAGCTGACTGAACCTCGGAAGCTGATCGGCTTTCGCCACCAGGTAATAGCGGCTGGAGTCGAACCAAAGAGCCTTCAGCTTCGTGTCGTCGATGAAGACATCGGGAGCGTTGGGAGCATTTGAGCCGTACTCGAGATTATTGATCCGGCCGTTGAGCAGAAGCTCCGGCCGGCCAGTGTAAAAAGGGATCGACGAAAACCAATAGTAGTTATGATCGACGATGATCTGCCCCTCAGGCCCTCTCATGATCACCCGCGCAATATCTCGTGAGGAGAGCAGCGGATCGAACCTCACCATGGCGAGACGGGCAGCTTGAAAAAAAACAACCATCATAAGAGCTGCGGCTAAGTAAGAACGAAGAAACGACGCGGCCCTTAGGTTCCTCAGCGTACCTAGAGCGCCCACAAGAAAGCCTATCCCCGCGATGGCAAGCGGTAGCCGCAAATAAGCAAACGAATCAAGGGTTAGATCCTCCATATGACCTAACGACAGCTTGTAAGCATTGGGGTGGGCAACAAGCGCGGCCGTGATGTCTCCCGGAGTCGGCACGTGCCGCACCGCGATCAGGATCGAGAAGCAAGCCAAACCGGCAACGCCGGCGACTACGGCGAGCGCCTGCGTTCCCCGGCGGATCCACATGCTGTCCTCAGCCATGGCGCACCCCAGCAATAACGCGAACGCAGGGTAGCAAGGCATCGAGTAATACTCTTGCGTCGTAGAAAAGGTAAAGAACACCAGAATAAATCCGATCCAGCAGAGTGCGAGCAGCCGCGTTCTTCCTACGCGATCCTGGGGCTTGAAGGAAAGCTTCCCGACTGCAGGCAGATAGACACTCCAGGGAAAAAGCCAGATCAAATGAAAAAGCCAAAACCATATACGCGGCACGGTGTCGTAGTCACGCGGATAACGCAGGTTGAGGAAGCGAAGCAGCTGCTCATTGATAAAGAAGAACCACAGAAAACCATGAAAATGTCCGGGCATGCTCTTGAGCGTCCATGCGAAATAAGGAGGATTCCGCAGAGTCGCCAGCACATGCCAGGGAACTGCTATCAGGAGCATCAGAACTGTTCCGGAAATCGGGTGTATCTTCTTCCAGGTGCGCCAGGAAAATAATTGCCCCGTCGCCAACAGAAACAGCATGGCTGCTGCAATCGGAAAGACCACACCGACCAGGCTCTTCAACAACAGGCCGAGACCGAGGCTCGCATAGAACAACATGGCCCAGGCGGTGGGACGCTTTTCTTCCTCATCAAAAACACGAAGGAAGGCCCACATGGCCAGCGTGATGACTAAGGTCAGCTCTACATCGGGTATAACGATACGGGTAAATAGCCAGAGACCGACGCACGTCGCCATGACCAGGCCGGCGTAAAAACCGGAAGTCCTGCCAAACGCCCAGGCGCCGAAAGCTGCCGTCAACCACGCCAGGCCAATCGCACTAAGCGCGGTCGGAATGCGCGCCGCCCAGTCGCGGAAGCCGAACGGCTTGTAGAAAATGTCCATCAGCCACCATGGCAATGGAGTCTTTTCCAGGTAGACCACTCCATCCAGGCGTGCGGTCACAAAGTCGCCCGACGTCAACATGGTGCGGGCAATTTGCGCCTCGACGGCATCCGAGTCGTCCATCAGCGACGGTGGAGAAAGAATGCTGGTAAGGTAAATGACCGCCGCGATCAACACGGCTAAGAGAGAAGCGTTCTTGAACAAGCCAGTGCTCATGAACTTAAAGACCTGGGGCCGACGGGCGTGCCAATATTCGGTAAAATCACAGAGGGCCTGCCTATTCTGCGGGTGTATTCCGATATCCCCGGCGGCCTCAACGCCGCCCCAATCCAGCAACGCGAGGGAAGCTGATCAATGGATATTTCTGTGCGGCTTTGGGAGCGCCAGACGCGGTTGGGGCTGATTGCCGGGGTCTTCCTGGTTTCCATGGCGGCCCTATTCCTCGTCCCTCCTATCCCGTTGGGCGATGGGTATCACATCTTTGCAGACGATCGCCGCCTATTGGGGATACAGAACTGTCTGAATGTCCTCTCAAATATACCGTTTATGGTGGTCGGTGTTCTGGGTGTGGCGTGGCTGAGTCGTCCATCAAGCCTGCGCTCGTTCACGGTAAAGATCGAGCGGCTTCCCTACCTCATCTTTTTTTGGGGAGTATTCCTTACCGGGCTGGGCTCCTACTGGTATCATCTGGCGCCCAGCAACGCACGCCTTCCCTGGGACCTTCTGCCCATGACATGCTGTTTTACCTCGATGGTGGTGGTCCTGGTCATGGAGCGCATCAGCGTGACTTCCGGTCAAAGACTGCTTATCCCTTTGCTCGTCCTGGGTATTGGCAGCGTAGCCTACTGGTATTTGACTGAGCGCAGTGGTCATGGCGATTACCGCTTTTACTTATTTGTTCAGTTTTTTTCCCCGGTCCTGCTGGCGGCGATCATTGTGCTCTTCCCGGCGCGCTATACGCAGACAAGTTATCTGATGATTGCGTTCCTTCTCTTCGTTGCCGCTAAGCTGTTCGAGCTATTCGACGAACAAATTTATTCCTGGGGTCGCATCCTAAGCGGCCATTCGCTAAAACACATCACGGCGGCGATCGCATGCTATTGGATTCTGCTGATGTTGCAACATCGACAGGCACTCTAATATTTCTAGAGCAGCCGTGCTTCATCCACGGGGGTTTTTTTGAAAGCAGCTCTTTTGTCACTTCTGGTTTGTCCTACCTGTGCCGGCCGTTTCGAGCTTGCGTCTGAAAAGGTCGAGGGGACCGAAATCGTCGAAGGAGCGCTACAGTGCGCCGGTTGTCATTTAACTTTTCCGATTACACGAGGCATTCCACGTTTTCTTAGCGGCCAACTGGGCACCGATAAAAAAGCGACCGCGGATGCTTTCGGCTATGAGTGGACCCACTACTCACAACTTACGGATGCTGATAGCAGAGAGTTTCTCGATTGGATCTCGCCTCTGACTCCGCCCGATTTTGAGGATCGTGTCGTGCTCGATGGAGGCTGTGGCAAAGGCAGGCATATTTTTCTCGCTGCCAAGTTCAAGGCTCGTACGGTCGTCGGCATCGATTTATCCAATGCGGTCGAGGCAGCTTACCGCAACACACGAGACCTGCCGAATGTCCATGTCATCCAGGCCGATATCTACCATCTTCCCTTTGCCCAGCCATTCGACCTGGTCTACAGCATTGGAGTGTTGCACCACCTTCCGGTACCCAAGAACGGCTTCCTCGCGTTAGCGAAGCATGTCAAACCGGGCGGCCGGATCTCAGCCTGGGTCTATGGGAAGGAAGGAAACCGCTGGATCGAATTGCTGGTTGATCCTATTCGCAAAAACATTACTTCACGTTTGCCCCGAGTCCTTACCCGGTGCCTGTCGTTTTTCCCGGCCGTCACGTTATATTCACTGCTAAAAATTCTCTATCGACCGGCGAAGCGTATCCCCTGGCTGAAACGGCTGTTGCCCTACTCCGACTATCTCTGCTCGATCTCCGATTATTCCTTTTCAGAAAATTTTTGGAATGTCTTTGATCAATTGGTTGCGCCGACAGCCTACTACCATAGTCAGGAAGAGGTGGTCGATTGGTTTCAAACGGCAAGGGCCACCGAGGTCAACATCTCACGCCATAACAGCAACAGCTGGCGCGGTACGGGACTGATCAGTTCAAGCTCATTAACGTAAAAGGCAGGGGCTGGACTCTACGCGACCACCCCGGCCACGACCATCTCGAGTGTCCTCCGCACGCCCACATCTCCGGAAATGGGACCATCGACAAATTGGTTGAAGGGATGCGGCTTCCACGTGTCGCGCGAAGTATCGGGCGTGTAGGTAAGAGGTAGGCCGGTAGCCGCCGGATCATACGTTTCCGCGTTGAGCGAAGACATCTTGTAAACCACAAGATCCAGCGAAGGAATCACGTACAAGGCAAACCCTCCTGCACCCGATTTGAAAAAAGCGTCTCGCGGCGCACCGGCGACATGGCCGTCTGCATTCACTTCGAATTGCAAACTGAATGGAGAATGGGGATTGAAGGAAGAAGGCCTGCTCAGAAGTTCAATATATTTGAGCGGTACGATTTGCTGCGTCTCCCAGCGGCCTTGTCTGGCCAGTAGATAACCAAAGCGCAACGCATCCGTGGAGTGGAGAGCAATCCCTCCTTCGCCGGGAGTATGCGGTAAATTGCCGTCCGGTCGATGGGTTGCATATCCCCATCGGCCCCAGCCCATCGGTTGGGCCAGTTTCTGTTGCAGATATTGCTGCAGCTCCATTCCCACCACGCGGCGAAGAACGATCGAGGCAATGTGCGGGTCACGCGAGTAGAGGTATCCCTCACCGGGCGAAGTCCACATTTTTCCGTGCAACGCGCTGCCGTCCTGGTCCTGCAATTGGTCGTGTTCAGGATCGGGCGAAACCCAATTCTGCAGCTCGACATTCTCGCCATGAACAATCGCGGTAAGATGGCCGGCGGTGGCCACAGTTTCCCTGCCCGGTGGAGCATACACCGCCGGCTGGATGCCCGACGTCATTGTCAGCAGGTTCCCCAGTTGAATCTCCGCCATACGCGGGTCGCTGAGAGGAAACGCCTGAGGAAGATATTCCTGGGTAAACACCTTTTGTGCCAATCCATCGGGAAAACGGCTGGCGTGCTCGGACAACATGATCCCGCAGGCAACGCTGGTGAACATCTTGCCGATGGAATACATATTGGGATTGGCGTCCCTGTGTCCGCGGCCAAAATACTTTTCATACACCAGGTATCCGTGGCGGACCACAAGCAAACCACCATGCTGGCTGGTCGTCTGCGCATATTGGAACGCTTCGTCCAACCGGGCGGTGTCGATGCCGGTGCGGCTGCGGATGTCAGCGGCGCTCTCGAGGGTACGCCAGCCGCCTTTCGCGTCCGGAGGTGGAAAGTAGAGTGGATCGCTGATGGCCGTGCGCGCCGCCAAATTCAGCAAGGGCACAGCGACGGGAAGGGAGAGCAGTGTTCTCCGGGTTAGGGTCATCGGCTGTTCCCCTTGTTGGACGAAGGCCATTCTAGCGTCATGAGACACAAAAGTCCCTATGCTATGGTTCTTTGCGTAGGCCACGGAACGGCGAGCGTTGTTTCTCGTTAGGAGTGAATTCTACTTGCGCCTGATTCTTCTTTTGCTGGTCTGCATAGGATCGGCCTGCTGTTTCGCTCAGAACGGGTCCGGCGCAGCGCTCCCTGAGAACCCATCTCCGCCACCGGCCAAGGCTCAGAGCTTCTTCGAAAGACTGACCCAGTTCTATCGTGAGGACTGGCACGGAACAGCCCCGCAAGGGCCATCCCCGCCCAGACGCGGACTACCGTCTCCGCTGCAATCGCCGCCGTTCCCTAATTCTGACTGGTCGTATGGGGGATCTCCCGTCCTGGGCGAGCCGGATACCAACAGCTATCCCTTGATGACTGCATGGAACGGCGCCAAGAGCCGTACGAAAGTCTACGGGTGGGTCGAGCCTACGGTGAACTTCAGCACTTCGACCCACCGCAACTCACCGGAGGCCAACGATCTCTACTCCAATCGCCTGGAGATGAATCAACTGATTCTCTACGTGGAGCGCCTGCCCGACTCGGTACAACGCGACCACGTCGATTTCGGATACCACCTCACCGCCTTTTATGGGACAGACTACAGATACACCACTGACAAGGGCTACCTGAGCAGCCAGCTATTGGTACACGATCACCAATACGGCTTTGATCCGATTCTTGAGTACATCGACATTTACGTGCCCAAGGTGGGCAAGGGGATGAACATCCGGGCCGGCCGATTTATTTCCATTCCGGGGATTGAAGCGCAGCTCACGCCCAACAACTACATGTTCAGCCATTCCCTGCTGTACGCCATCGATCCCTTCACCGACACGGGGATTCTGGCCACGGTGCAGCTAAGCGATCAGTGGCTGGTACAGGCTGGGATCACCGGAGGCCACGACGTTGCGCTGTGGACCGATGATGCGAAACCCTCCGCAACGGCTTGCGTGAGTTACACAACTTCCTCGGTCAACAACAATTTCTATCTCTGTGCCAATGGCATCAACAACGGAAAGTATGCCTATAACAACGTGCAGCAATACGATGGCACCTGGTATCACAAGTTCTCGAAAACCTGGCATACAGCGACCGAGGCTTATGTGATGTACCAGCGCGACGTGCCCAGCGTCTACGGTTCCATCAAGCCCCAGCCGAACACCGATGGAGCCACCTGCCGGCCCGGACTCGAGACTTGTTTCGCTCCCGAGTACGCCGCCGTGAACTACATCCTGAAGCAATTGTCTGACCACGACTTCATTGGTTTCCGAAGCGACTTGCTGAACGACAAGAAGGGCCAGCGTACCGGCGTCAACACCAAGTACACCGAGAACACCTTGATGCTGAGTCATTGGATCGGATCGACGGTGCAGATGCGGCCGGAGATTCGCTTCGATCACGCATGGGATCGGAAATCATATGATCTGGGGAAGAAGCAGAGCCAGCTTACCTTCGCGGTTGACTTGATCTTCCATTATTGAGAAGAAAAACATTTCCAGTAAGGATCTGCGGTTCTACGGACCTATCTTGGAAATGTTTTTCACGTGTCAGGCTGTGCGGACGGTGCGCGGTTGCAGAAACCGGCTAATGAAGTTTCTTCCCGGCCGCTCGATGAGGCGCTTGGTCAGTAGCGCAGCGACGATCAACAGCAGATACGAAATCCAGGGATCAAAAACGATCAGGCCGCTCTTCTCCAGAAAATGCGAATCGTGCAGCATCGTCCAGAGATTAAAGTGCAGCAGGTACAGACAATAACTAGCCTCGCCGATGGCGATAAAGGGAAGCAGTCCAAAGAACCACGCGATCCGGTTACGTCCCGCCAGGCAGAGGATGACACCGGCAAACAGAGGCATCAGCAAACCGTCGTGCATCATGACATACGGCAGACGGTCGCCCACGCAAAGAATCAGGTACAACGCCACAAAGGCGGCAATGCCGCCCACCAGGCGCTTGCGGCTCTCGGGGCGAATCTTCTCATTCAAAAAACCCAGCGCCATGCCAAAGAGGAACGACGGCAGATGCTGCAACGGCATGAATTTCAGCGCCCGCATCCAAACTCCGACAGAGTAACGGTCGGGATGAAGATCGCCATCCGGATTGAAGTGCATGTAGAGCGCCGGCAGGACCAGCCCGCAGAGCCACAACCCACCCAGGATCAGGAGCAGGGTCTTCACCTGGCGCGGACGACGGCGGGTGATCAGAAACGGGAACAATAAGTAAAAGAACGCTTCGGTGGACATGGTCCAGGCCGGCGTGTTCCAGAAATTGGTCAGGAGGGGGTGCCACCCCTGCAGCAGCAACGGGGTAAGAACCAGCCCCAGGCCAAAGTCGAACCGGGTGTGCGCGGTCAGCTCCTGCATCAGCATGCCTACCGAGAGCAGCAGGCTGAAGGCATAAACGGGGTAGAGCCGAGAGAAACGGGCGGACCAGAAGCTGCGCGCCGTGAGAGCTCCCTTTTGCGCGCGATCGGCATAGTTGTACGTGAGGATGAAACCGGAAAGCAGCAGGAAGAAGCTGACCGAGATGTATCCTCCGTTCACTACGGGACTCAACGGTCCAAAGGATTTCGGATCGGAAAAATGGAAAAAAACAAGATTGAGAGCGGCGAAACAGCGGATCCCCGTAAGTGCCGGCAATTGGGCTCGACGCGAAGCGCCGGGCTTGACCAATACCGGTCCTGCAGGCGCCGGGGGAGCCTGTACTGTCTGGGCCTGCATTGCAGGGGCCGATCGTTCTGGGACCTGAAGTGCCGGGGGAAACTCCGCGATTGTGCTCTGGGGGGTCAGGCGGTCACCAGGGAACCGACCTTTTCTCCGCTGACCACACGCAGGATGTTTCCAGGCCGATTCATGTTGAATATGATCATGGGCAAATTATTGTCCTTGCACAGGCTCACCGCAGTACTGTCCATTACCTTTAGACCGAGCCGGAGGATTTCCATGTAGGTAATTTGCTCAAATTTAACCGCATCTTTGGTAATAACAGGATCCGCGTTGTAAATCCCTTCCACTTTAGTGGCCTTTAATAGGACGTCCGCTTTGATCTCCATGGCGCGCAACGAAGCCGCGGTATCTGTGGAAAAGTACGGATTGCCCAGGCCCGCGGCAAAAATGACGACGCGACCCTTCTCTAGATGACGAATAGCCCTCCGCCGGATGTACGGCTCGGCTACCTGATTCATCTCGATGGCAGACATGACACGGGTCTGGACCTCACACTTTTCCAGCGCGTCCTGCAGGGCGAGCGAATTGATGACCGTTGCCAGCATTCCCATGTGGTCCGCAGACACCCGGTCCATCATGCGCGCCTGTTCGGCCACGCCCCGAAAGAAATTGCCGCCCCCCACAACGATCGCGACTTCCACGCCAAGATCCCGGACCGCCAGAATCTCCAACGAAATCTCATGCAGCTTGGCTACGTCAACACCGAAGCCGCGGTCAGCCGCAAGTGCTTCTCCCGACAGTTTGAGCAGGACTCTTTTGTACATTCAAGCAAAAGTATCGCACATCCAGAAGAGCCGCTTTCTCTCAGGAGTAGACGCAATTCGCCCGCCATTTTCCGTGTCGAATCAGCCACACGCACGGTACTAACAGGTCTTTTTTGCCACCGAAAAAACAGCGGGCCGGGAATCTCCCGGCCCTCTGTCGTAACTTCCGTTGAAACAGCGCTATTCCGCTGCGTTAGGCTTGATCTGGGCTACCGTCCAGACTGGATCGCCGACCTTGAAGCGAGCGAAGCGGCGTACGCTGAGGTTTTCGCCCAGCTTGCCGATCTTTTGCGCGATCAAGTCCTTGATAGCGAACGACTGATCCTTGATAAACGGCTGATCGAGCAAGCAAACCTCTTCATAGAACTTGCTCATCTTGCCTTCCACGATCTGTTCGATCACCTTGGGGGGCTTTCCCGTGGCCGCCGCCTGCGACCGGTAAATGTCCTTCTCCCGCTCCAGATCCTCAGCAGTCACGTCCTCACGCCGAATGTAGCGTGGGTCGGTGGCCGCGATGTGCATGGAGATGTCCTTGAGCAGCTCCTGAAAATCCTCCGTCCGGGCGACAAAATCGCTCTCGCAGTTGATTTCAATCAGCACACCGATCTTGCCCCCGGCATGAATGTAGGTGCCGACAGCCCCTTCGCTGGTACTCCGCGAAGCCTTCTTGGCAGCCGATGCCATGCCCCGCTTGCGCAGGACCACAACCGCCTGCTCCAGATCGCCCTTGGCTTCCTGAAGCGCGTTGCGGCAATCCATCATCGGCGCGCCAGTCTTCTCGCGAAGCTCCTTGACCTGGGCGGCAGAGATATTTTCAGTCACGCTAGACATCCTCTTGCAATTCCTTTGCTGGCCTGTTAACAGGCCCTGAATGGGTAGGTATAAGAGCGAAACTGCTTACAGGGTTCGCTCGACAACTTCCGGTTCGTCGACCGCGGCGATCGCTCCGGGGGCCTTGCGAATACCGCCGCCCAGCGCAGCTTCCAGATCGACCACTTCCCCGTCGCCGGATGGTTCGTCGGCCCCGGCTTCCAGGCCGGCAGTCTCAACTGGCGCAGCCTCGAGCTGTTCATCGGCCGTCACCCCAGCGTCGGCGGCGCGCTTCTCGCCCGCCATCTGCACGCCTTCCACCACGGAGTCGGAGATCTTGGAGGTAAAGAGACGAATCGCGCGCAGCGCGTCATCATTGCCCGGGATTACGTAGTCGACCACGGTGGGATCGCAGTTGGTATCAACCACAGCGACCACCGGGATACCCAGCTTGCGGGCTTCCTTCACTGCAATCGCCTCGTTGTTCGAATCGACCACGAACAGAGCGTCGGGCAGCCGGCGCATATTCTTGATGCCCGCCAGGTTTGCCTGCAGATGCTTGCGTTCCCGCTCCAGCCGGATGACTTCTTTCTTGGTCAGAAGCTCATAACGGCCATCGGTCGCCATTTCATCCAGTTCCTGGAGGCGCTTGACGGATTTCTGTACGGTGATCCAGTTGGTCAGCAGTCCACCCAGCCAGCGCTGGTTGATGTAGAACATGCCGCAGCGGTTTGCCTCTTCGGCAATCGCGTCCTGGGCCTGCCGCTTGGTGCCGACAAACAGGATGACCTTGCCCTGCCCCGTCAGATCAGTGACGTACTTGCTGGCTTCCTTGAACATCTTCAAGGTCTTTTGCAGGTCAATAATGTAAATCCCGTTGCGCTCACCGAAGATGTATTCCTTCATCCGGGGATTCCAACGCTTGGTCTGATGCCCGAAGTGAACACCCGCTTCGAGCAACTCCTTCATCGTAATAGTGGCCAAACTACCTCCTCGTGAGTTGCATTCCGGCTTGGCCGGAATTGATTTCCCTCGCCCGCCAGGGCGGGGAAGATTGGTAAAACAACCGCATCACTCTAACGTTTGCTGAACTGGAACCGCTTGCGGGCGCCCTTCTGCCCGTACTTCTTACGTTCCTTAATGCGCGCATCGCGCGACAGCAGGCCGTCGGCCTTCAACGTCTTACGCAGCTCCACGTTGAACTCGAGCAGGGCACGGGCAATCCCCATCTTCACTGCATCTGCCTGGGCGCTGACTCCGCCACCCTTGACCGTTGCCAGAACATCGAAGTTGGCGGAAAGCTCGGCCAACTCCAGCGGTCGCTTGGCGGAAACTCGCTGCTGGTGGGTCACGAAATAAGTCTCGAAAGGCTTCTGGTTAACGATGAAGTTGCCGCTGCCAGGGCGCAAGAAGATGCGTGCCACGCTGGCCTTGCGACGCCCGGTTCCGTAGTACTGAACTAAATCTGCCATTCCTGCTGGTCCGTCCTATTCTTTTGCGTTTCCCGCTTAACGGGCCGCCAACTCTAATACTTCAGGCTGTTGCGCCTGGTGAGGATGCTTATCGCCCCGGTAGACCTTGAGCTTGGTGGCCATTTGCCGGCCCATCTTGCTCTTGGGCAGCATGCCCTTGATCGCGTCTTCGACGATCTTTTCCGGCCGGCGCGCCAGGAGGCGAACGAAAGACTCTTCACGCAACCCACCCGGGAACCCGGTATAGCGGCGGTAGACCTTTTGCTCGCTCTTGAGGCCGGTCAGCACAATCTTCTCCGCGTTGACCACGATCACGTGATCACCCATGTCGATGAAGGGGGTATATTTCGGGTTTTTCTTGCCGGCTAGGGTGCTGGCTGCTTCGGTTGCCAGACGTCCCAGGGTCTTGCCGCTGGCGTCAACGACGAACCATTTGCGGGTGATATCGTGCGAGCTCGGAAAATACGTAGACATCGTTACCTGCTTCTCCCAGAAGAACCTTCGTGGGCGTGCAGTGCACACCGCAAAAACCTCGCGGCCGGCAAAATGCTTTCCCGCAAACGAAAGGTTCTAAATCGCTTGAGTGGCGAAGAATGTTTTAAAGCGCTTCTTCGGGTTCGCTTTCCTGGCAGGCTACCTGGGCTCGCACATCTTCAGATCGGTTTCCCGTGAAGCGGCTTCCCAAACTTCACTTCTTATCGGTCAGACAGCGACTACAGAGGCCGAACGCGGCGCTGCGCAAGAACTTCAGAGTAACGCAATCGGGCAAGGACGTCAACCGGGGTAGGGTTACTAGTCGCGCACAAAAGGGGCATTTTCGCTTCATTCAAAACGACATACGCTCTCTTTGGAGTATAGCGGAGGTTCCCCCCACATGACACAACGTGCCTCTGAATCGCTGGTAGCTGCGCTCATCCGCGTCGGATTGCTACTGGCCCTGGCCATCATGCTGATGGCTGAAAACGCCCAGGCTCAACCGCCGCACCCGGCCGGGCCCCCACGGAATGGCAATCCCACAAGCTTGCAGCTGCCGTTCCATGCCGCAGGCACCCAAACGAACCGGAAAGCGTAACAGAATCTTCGCTTCCCTACCGGTGACTTGGAGCCAGGAGACTTATGACGTTTGAAAAGCAACTCTCGTCGCTTATGACCGCGGCCTTACTCTGCGGTACTTTTACCAACTTCTCGAGCGGGCAGCAGACGGCCGCCGCCAGCGCAGGAGTGGTGAGTGCCCCAGTGGCTGCTCCTGCGGTTTCTTCTACGGCGGCTGCTGACGCAGCGTTGGTCAAGTCCACTCCTCCTCTTACCGAAGACGCCCTGCGTGCCCGCTATCTGGGCAAGTTGATCTTTCTGCGTGGTTCTTACCTGGGCGACGATCTGCAATTTGACATGGAAGGCAAGGTCACCGGTTCGCCCACGGTTGCCTCCTTCACGCTTTCCGCCTTCGAGGTCAAGAAGGTCACCCTCTCCAAGAAAAAGCTAGAGATAGAGGCGGATCGCTACGGCCTGCACTTCTTCGGTGCCCTGCCCTACGAGGACGATACCAAGTCCTTTGACAAGGTAAAGATTTCGAAGAAGCCGGTGCACATCTCGATCGAGCGCGAAATCATCGTCATCCCCAAAGTGAAGAAGGATAAAAAGAAGAAGGATGAACCCACGCCCCAGCAGTTGGCGGCGGCCCAGACGCTGAAGACCAGGGACGCGGCAGCCGCGCCTACGGATGCGGCGGCTCCCGTCACGCTAAAACCCGCCACCACCCCAGCCGCCACTACCGAAACCTATGCAGCCCTGGCAGCTGTTTCCCCTGCGCATAGCGCCATGGTGATGAATAAAGCTTTGGACAACATCTTCGCCAGTGACATCGATCAGCGGATGATGTCGCATCTTCCCGACTACTGGCAGGAATACTTCACCAGCAAGAGCGAGCACCGTCAGTTCATGCCAAAAGACGCCAATATCAAGGTGGTCAGCGAAGGCATGACGCCGCCTCACGTTCTGAACAGCATCGATCCCAGTTCCAACGAATATGCCCAGCAGTATGGGATCGCGGGCATGGAGTTGTTGCGCACTGTCGTCGATGCCACCGGAGTTCCGCGGGAGATGGCGATCGCCCGCCCGATCGGCTTTGGGCTGGACGAAAAGGCGGTCGACGCAATCAAGAACTCGCGCTTCCGCCCGGCAACCCTGAATGGTCAGCCGGTTCCCGTCGTGGTAGATCTGGTGGTTACGTTCCGCATCTACTCCAACCGGACCAAACCCGGATCGGTGATCAAGGGATCGAAGGCGACGGTATTGGCCGCATCTATGGGCGATACCGATGCTAATCTGGGTCGGTGAGCCAGCGTTTTCTTAACCTGATCCGCGGCGGGGAAACGGCGGAAGTTGCTGCTGCCGCGGAAGAAGATCCATCGGTTGTGGCTTGCAGAGACGCCCAGGGCGTCTCTGCTTTTTTGTGGAGCATTTACAGCCGGCAGCCGCTGATCCGTGATTTTCTGCTGCAACACCTGCCCAGTCTGGATATTTTCGAGGCCTCCGCCCTGGGGAACTGCGACCACATTGAGTCGCTGCTGCGGCAGGATGCCATGCTGGTTCATCAGAGTTCGGCCGACGGATGGGCACCCCTCCATCTCGCGGCTGCCTTTGGCGGGCCGAAGGCAACGGCTCTGCTGCTGGTCCACGGGGCGCATGTGCATCGCTTCTCCCGCAACCCCCAGCACAACCAGCCACTCCATGCCTGCATTGCTTTGAGCCAGGACTGCGAGACCGCCCGCATTCTGATTGCCCAGGGAGCGGATGTCAATATGGCGCAGGCCGGAGGCTACACCCCACTGCACCAGGCTGCGGCGGCCGGCCTAATTGAGCTCACGCAGATATTGCTCGAGGCGGGGGCAAATCCCGCTACCGCTTGCCATCAGGGCAAGACACCCGCCGACTACGCAAGGGAACGCCACCACGATTCAGTGGTAGAGCAGCTTTCTGTTTCCCGCGCTTAAAGTCCCGAAGGGACGTCTGAAAACTCCCACGAAACCGTCATCCTGAGCGGAGCGCATCACAGATTTGTCACGTGACACAGCGCTTGGTCGCGCGGAGTCGAAGGACCTCGGCGGTGTTTCCCTCACCCATGGCCGCTCGAAGCTTTTCAACCACAGAAGCTCAACACTGGGCGGACCTCGCCACGGTCCCATTAAGTTGGTACTGCCGGAAGATCCTGTTCTCGGGCTTCGGTGTCCGAAAAGTTCCAGCAGCATGCCTCAAACAAGCACCGCCGGGGTCCTTCGACTCCGCGCCACAAGCGCCGTGTCACAGATAAATTTGTGATGCGCTCCGCTCAGGATGACGGTTTTGTGGGAGTTTTCAGACGTTCCTCGGGACGGCCCAAGCACCGCACCTTTACTCGTACGCTAACGCCTCGATCGGATCTTTGCTGGCCGCTTTCAGGGCGGGATACATTGCGCCCACAAGCGCACCGCAAAAGGCAATCAGCGTGGCATAAGTAATCCAACCCGGAGTGACGGGAAAAAGAAGAGTGGGAAAGCGTCTGTCCATCACCGCCTTCAGCACGAACGTAATCCCAATACCCAGAGCGATGCCAACTGCGGCAAGAAACGCCGTTTCTCGCAAAACCAGGTTGACGATATAGACCTTGGACGCCCCCAATGACTTCAGAATACCGATCTCACGGGTTCGTTCCAGAACCGCCGTGTACATCGCCTGAAAGATAAC
>JBEKNJ010000095.1:0-15370 GCA_049522955.1 Acidobacteriaceae bacterium | reverse complement strand
AGGAGGCCCGTGGCATCCGTAGATTCCGCTTTCGAGGTCTGTTGAAGGTGACATCGGAGTGGAAACTTATCTGCGCGACACACAATCTCCTAAAACTATTTCGCCATCGTACTGCTCTTGCCTACGCCTAAACCATCTCAGCATCATTGATGCTGCTTCTGCATCGCCTTAGCTGTATTTTCCGCCCAACACGTCGCAAGAACGAAATTCTTGTCTGCGCGTCGATAATCGGCTAGGTGTCCTTCGGTCCCCGACATTGGCATTTCCCATAGCGTGGATCTCTCTATTTCCTACCCGAATTGCCAACATTCTCTCCGACACACTCTCCGTCTGTCCTGGATTGCCCTGCATTGCCTTCTGCATTGCCTGCATTGCCCAGTGGGGGTCACTTCGTCTGTCCTGAATCACCCCTGAATCACCCCCGAATCACCTGTCCCGAATCACCCAGGACATCAAAACTTGATCACGTAGAATTTGAGGGTGTCGCGCCGATCGAGGAGAAATAAGAAACGTTATGATTCGTCGTTTAACAAAGCAGGAGGTTGAGGCATCACCATACCGAATTTGGAATGAGTATGTCCAAATCATTATCAGCGACTACGACGATTTAGCATCAGCACAGCGGCCGGCACATCTGGTTTTCCGGTATGAGAACGAGGTGCAGAACGGCGGGCATCTACAATTTTTTGAGAATGGAGGGACCGAGAGGCTGCAAGAGACCATCGTTGCGCTTGGGGTGCTTCGGGCACATTGCCAGCAGGCCGTGCTCAGTGAAGCGGGCCAGCTCTATCTCGGCCGCGCACGCTCGCACCCGCAGTCCATCGAAGAGTTCTTGGCAACAGCACTCGAGGGTGAATTCTCTCAGTTCGATTCGCAGTTTCATGAATGCTCTACGCCACTGCAGACGCGCCTCGAACAGTACCTTAACCACAATCAAGATCATTTCATTCAAATTGTTTAGCCTTCACCCGAATCCATAACACCGCAAAGCGAACAAACAAGCACAAGACTCCTTTCTGGGGGAGAGAACGGTTTGCGTCTGATATTCAGGCCGGCACTTTCGGCAAAAACATGGTTCCCGGTAACTTCCCATCGACTCGTCAAAACCCGGCGACGGACTGAACGCTCCCCACGTCGAGGGAGCAAAACCCTGATGCATCTGTAACGGTTACATCCCGTCTGTCACCGCCGATTGTCGACGACTCGAGTAATCCTCGAACGCGTTCTCAGGGCATGATTTTCGTTTAGAGGTTACTTCGTCTGTTTGAATGCATAGGTATGGGAAGGGAAAAGGGTTCTCCCCGAGACTACACTGCTGGGATCGACTGTTCGAAGCAGCCGACCCAGAAGTCTCGATTAGGAGAACCCCATGAGTGCTATCCACTATATCGGATTGGACGTATACAAGAAAACCATCAGTTATTGCATCAAGACGGCAGCCGGCCAGATCGCGAAAGAAGGCACGCTGGCTGCCGAGCGTTCTGTGTTGCGCAGTTGGGCTGAAGTCTACAGCAACCATGGCATGGTGCTATGGAGGCAACGATCTTCAGCGCCTGGATCTACGACACACTCAAGCCATATGCGGAACGGCTGGAGATGGGCCATCCAGCGAAGATGAAAGCCATTGCTGCGGGCAAGAAGAAGAGCGATGCCATCGATGCTCGCACCATTGCCGATCTGGTACGGTGCAACTTATTGCCAGGCTGCTATGTGTTCCCGCCGGATCTGCGGGATCTGCGCCGACTGATGCGCTACCGCCACATGATGGTTCAGCAGTCAGTGAGGATGCACAACAAGACGGCCGGCCTACTGATGGAAAGCGGGGTTTCCTTTCACAAGACAAAGCTGCAGGGCAAGAAATACTTCACCGATCTGATCAAGAGCTTAGAGGAAGTGCCGGAGTCGGTGAAGGATCTGCTGCGCATGAGTCGTGGGACGAAGGACATGTTCGAAGACGTGCAAAAGCAGTTACTGCGAAGACTGCTGGCCGACCCCGCCCTAAAGCAGCGCGTGGAGCGTTTGAGCAGCATCGACGGTGTGGGCGCGATCACCGCTCTGACCTGGGCACTGGAGGTCGGCGACCCGCATCGTTTTGCCTCTATTGCCGATGCGGTGAGCTATTGCGGTTTGACAGCGGCCTTTCGCTCCTCTGCAGGCAAACAGCAGCGCGGTCCGCTATCGAAGCAACGCAATGCCTGGCTGCAGACCACGCTGATCGAAGCGGCCAAGCTGGCGCCACGCTGGAACCCACAGTTGGCTCAGCTACACGCACAGCAACTCGAGTATGGGCACGCCAATCGCGCCACCTTACAGGTGGCGCCCGAACTCCTCCCCCGAACTCCTGTCGGCAGCGTAGCACGGCGACGCCACCAGACCTGCGATTGTGAGCCCTGCGGTGGCGTGCTGGAGGAATGCTTCGCTAATCATCGAGATTCCCTATTATGAGGACGAGTCTCGCCCGGTTTGAGAGTTCCGGGACATCCATGATAGGTCCGGTTTGATGATCGCCCGAGGAGTTTCGGAACCCGAAGCTTTCGAGGATTACACAAAAGATTGAGCGGGAGCTATTATGTCCCCGGATCTCCCCGGATCTCCCCACGCTCATCGCTCCAAGTGTTCCAGGCATCCGGGTTTGGCGAAAACGCTCTTCCACAAGCCGTCGGTACTCCTGCGATCGTCGGTGCATGCGCTCCATCTCGGGGTCAGGTCGCCGTGGGTTGACGTTGTGTTCAAGCAACTTCCTTACTGATTAAACACGTGATTCGGGCAACTGATCAATGAGAGCTTTGAGTTCTTCTCGGGTGGCCATGATGAAGCAAGGATAGCTTTTCCCGATCGCTGTAATGCCGCCCGTTCGCCGGGGGAGTTACCGAAGTTGCGACTTTGCGGGTATAGGACCTTCGTCCATTCTTGAACGCTCATCTCCGGAACTGGACAATTCTTTTCGGCCATGCCTGGACCAAACCCACATATCACATGGCTTACGGCGACGGCGCATCGGTTTGAAACTTGCACCTGTCTATGTGGGAGAACGGCCGATGACCCTCCATGATGTAATGCATAAACTTCGCAATAAATCCAGCTTCATCCTGACCGCCGTCGCAGGGGCTCCACATTTGGGCGAGAGCGCGTTAATCTCCGCAACGAGGCAGCAACTTGCTCAGGATACAGCGTCCGATCGCTTCGCGGGCGCTGTGCTTATAGCTCACAATGGCAAGCCGGTTTTCGCTGAGGCATACGGACTTGCAGATCGCGAACACAAGCTCTCAAATACGGTAAAGACGCGCTTCCACATCGGTTCGATGAACAAGATGTTCACCGCAGTAGCAATCGTACAGCTTGCACAACAGGGCAAACTGGGTTTTGACGATCCGGTAGGTAAATATCTCAAGGATTATCCCAACCAAGACATTGCGACTAAGGTCACCATCCGCCATCTCTTAACCCATAGGGGCGGCACAGGCGATATCTTTGGCCCTGAATTTGACGCTCACCGGCTTGAATTGCGTACTCTACAGGACTACGTGAAGCTTTACGGGAATCGCGGTCCTGCTTTTAAACCTGGAAGCCGATTTGAATACAGCAACTATGGTTTCATTCTGCTCGGTGTGATTGTGGAAAAGGTGAGCGGTCAAAGTTATTACGACTACGTCCGCGAGCACGTTTACCACCCAGGAGGTATGACTTCTACCGGCTCAGAGCCTGAAGACCATCCCATATCAAACCTCAGTATCGGATATACAGCGAACGATGCAGCAACCGGCTTACGACCAAACACAGGCATGCTGCCTTATCGCGGAACCTCGGCAGGCGGTGGCTACTCCACGGTGGAGGATCTTTTGGGCTTCGCGAATGCGGTGCAACGAAACAAGCTGCTGAATGTGCACTTTACTGAGTTGCTGTTAGGAACCGATTTCCCGGCTGGTTCAATCAATGGAGTTCACTGCTTCGGCCACAGTGGCGGCTCAATCGGCATGAATGGTGACCTGGAGATATGCCCGGTTCCTGGATACGTCGTTATAGTGCTCGCAAACATGGATCCTCCAGTCGCAGGCGAGACGTCGCTATTCATCTCGAGCCGCCTACCAGAGAAATAAAGGGCGATCACGTTTAGGAATCGCCGTACTTCTGACATGAGTGAACCCAATCTCAAATTCAAGATTCCCATTGACGTAGAATCGCGATTTCACTCATTGAGAGCCGGTGCACATGGCGCTCTCTGTCCCGCCTTTGCCGGATTTACGGTCAGTTGGCGCCTTCCCGAAGTGTTGACGTTTCTTGAGAGCTACGGTCCGTGGATTGGATCCCAAAAGTCCGGATCAATGCCAGCAGGGCTGGCGTGCCCATGGAGAACAATGCTATGAGCTGCAGTGCGGGGACCGTATTCGATGTCATGTATCGGACGGCAAACAATCCGTATACGAAGAGTGGGAGGGACGCGAAGAATCTCGTCTCGGATGCTTTATGTATGGAGCCCCGCAACAACAAACCCGCGAGTAAATAAACCAGAAACGTGGTTAGTAGCCAGCCCAAGTAATTATGGCGGGGTACCCCAAAGTAGGCTCCCCCTTTGTCCCAAATCCAGTTTCCAGCGGCAGCCATCCCGGGGTCCATGGCAACATCCCAGGCTGTCATCACTAGCGCAGCGACTATGGAGTGAGCGGCGAGCCCAGGAACTGAGCGGGTGTCGACTCCGCTCACGAGCGTCTCAGCCACTACCCAAGCGGGATAAATCATCATGAACCATGCTAGCGGTATCAGCAGTGGCACATGCCCGATCTTCGGACCTAACTGATCGCTGTAATGGTAAGCACCGAAAATGAAACCTGTGCGGACTCCGATCTCTTCCATGAGATAGGAAACAACGGCGGATGTGGCAAAAAAACCAAGCGTCCTACGTGCACCTTCCATCGCGGCACAATGGACAACCGCAAAGAGCACAAAAACCACAGTGAATCCGACATTCCCCAGATCCGGCAGTTGGATCCACGGCCACAAGGCACCCGTTAGGATGAGGTACATGACTCCAGCGAATAATACCCACGACGCAGCACGCAGCCATCGATTCACGTGTCCTCCAGGATTGAGATGAATCATATGCAAAATAGCATTCTGACTCGAGGAGCGGCTAAAAAGCTCATGATGTCATGAACTACCTGCAAAGTCTCGTTTTCGAAGGTGGGAAGCCCCGCAAGTATCGCAATCGGGCTCTTCCTCCGGCAATAAGTGCCGCAAGGGAAGTAGTGCGGTGACAACGTACCCATTGCCCGCAAATGAACGACTTGCTAGTAAATAGGCATGCTGTCACCTGATTTACTGTCCCGTCCCCTGCCTCGTAGAAAGCTGCGCCTCCAAAGCCCCAGTCCCATCTGACGAATAAATCCAGCCACTAGGTTAGCTTCTACAGCGGCTTTATTGTCTGCGCGCCGATATCGAGCACTTGAGTCACTCCACCGTTCGAGAAAGTGGCTTTTCCGTCCGGTGAGATCTTGAGCTCCGTTGTCATTCCCTTGAGGTGCGTGAGTTGCTTGAGGTTGCCGTCAGTGACCTCGCTCATCGAGTAAACGTTATAGTCGTAGCTTCCCCCCGGCGAATCGCTCGCCGCGAGGAATAATATGTCCATGCCGTCATGGAGGAAGCGTGCTTGGCCATAGGATGGGCCGATGGATGGTTCACCAGGGACATGCGGCTGAAATATCTTGTCTCGTCCGGTAGCCCCAACGCTGAATTCTTCTAGCAGGGCGCCAATTGGATAACCAGTGGTGCTTATCAGGAATTTAGTTCCGCCCGGATTCACCGTGTCAGCAGCAATATCCAAAGACCGCAGATCATAAAACGATGTGCGGCTGATCCGTGCGGCTGTAGGGCCCCCAACATTGGCATTGGACTGAACAGAAATCGAAAACACATCCCAATCATGACGTGCGGAGCGGACGATTGGGGAGTAGTGCCCGGTAAAGCTCGATGCCGCATAGAACACTTTTGAGTCGTCAGGAGAAAAGGCCGGATGGAGGGCATCCTCGTCTTTGCCAGTTATGGGATGCGCATTTTTTCCATCCGCCCCTACTACCCAAATCTGCGACTTGGAATCCGGTGAAGGTGCAAAAGAATAAACAACAAGTTTGCCGTCATGCGAAAAGCTCGGTTCTGATTCGATCCCGTTCGAGGCCTCCGTAAGGCGTCCGCTGGTCCCGCTGGACGGGTTCTTGCGATAAAGGAATGATGAGTTCCCGTTGGGTAGTGAGAACAGTGCTACGTCTCCAACTGGAGAAACCGCTTGCTGGCCTTTTGAGGGAGCAAAGTTTTGCTGGCTTGCGCTCCGGGAGGATAAAAGAAACGTTATGGTAACGATGCCGGCAGCGAGGACGATAATGCTGGCGAGGCCAACAACTGAGATCGCAAGAATTCTCCCCACACGCATAACATGCCCCCGCGAAAAACCTGCCTGTTCAATTTACACGGGGGCGGAGGGAAGGCCGCGGAGGGAAAGACGGAATGTTACCTTTACTCAATGATCCTATTGGATCAGTAAACGTCCCGTCTGTCCCTCCCGCGCAGACTGCGGGACATTCGTCTCGCGTCGAGCGAGGAAGCCTAACCCTCCAGCACGATAAGAGGCAGCCGGTATTGACACTACAATGTGCCGGTTTATCCCGGCGATCCCTGATCACGAAACTCGACTACGAAAATCTAGGCGTTTAATGGACCTGGGAGATAAGGAAATTGGACGCGATACCTATCTGCCAGAATTGGTGAGTAGGTGTGCTGTCCCTCCATCTCTCGTGTTGAGTAGAACGGCGTCCCGATTGGTGTCCTGCAACCTTGCGGCTGGCGTGCAACGCAACCGGCAGAATTGCTTGACATCGTCCCGTATGGCTGACAATTTGTCAGTATCACCCAGTGCAACAATTAAAGCAGAACACGACAAACAAAGATCTCGACTCTTCAAGATTGCCCCCTGATTTGCTCATGGAGTAGCAAAGCTAGCAGCCGGAGCTTCGGGAAGCCAGTGAACTATTGGGGGACTAGGGTTCAGTTCTGTCCGGCGATGAGACGCCCTCCGGCTCTTGTAATCGCCCACTATGAAGGCGCACGTCTACACGATAAAACGCACTCCTCTGCCCACGAAACCTCTCTTAAAGGTGGGTGTACGTCCTGTCTGTCAACGGGTTTGTCAACGGGTTTTCCGGCATCGTCCTTGTCAACGGGTTTTCCAACTCACCATCGATGTTGTCAGCCGGAGGCGGCGAGAGGGTTGGGTGATCGAACAGCGGTGTCTCTCGGGTAGCCAAGCCGTCCCCGTGTCACGATGACAATTACGAGTGCAGCCAGACCGAAGCCGATCACCGGAAACAGGTCAGTGTTGGTTACGATCGGGGCAGGAAAGATGAGTGGAAACAGGTTGGCGTCCACACTTGCATGCAACAAGACGACGATGAGCAGGCTGCCGCCGGTATGGTTGAAGACCCAGGTAATGATGATAGCCAAGGCGATGCAGAGCAGGCAGAAAATCGGGAAGTTCTTGAGGAAGGCTGCAAAGGTGGTTCCCGGGCCGCCGTGCTGGGCCGGCGTAAGGAAATGCGGCAGATGCCAGCAGGTCCATAGAACAGCAAGCAGGAGGGTTCCACGCAGAGGGCCGTAGTTCCGCTGCAAGCGGGGCAGAGCAAAGCCGCGCCAGCCCGGTTCCTCGGCGAGTGGGCCGCCGAGGAAGAAAACAACAAAAAGCTGCTCCAGAGAGTGCACCAGAAAAAGCGGTGTCGGAGCCTTAAAGCTGGCGAGTGCTCCTGGCAGGACGACGATTCCTAGCAGGCACAGCGCGGGAACTCCCAGCAGAACAAACAGGTACCATTGCAAGCCGACGCGCCAAAAAGCAAAGCGGTGTAGCAACCGCCCCAATCCTGAATCTCCCTCCAGCAGGCCGGTCATGATGAAGGCCGAGAAAGTCGGTCCGAGAAACGTACCAATCGGAAAGGTGAGCGCGCTGAACGTGTTGACGGGGATGATGTGCCAGATCGAGAGCACGTAGGGGATCCACACGATCCATGAAAAGGCATACGCCATGAAAAAGAAGGCGATGAGCGGATGCCGTCGCATGGTCGCCCGCAGGCCTGTCGCCGATGTCAGTTCATCGCGTGCGCTTGCAATCCGCATGAGAAGGCTCCTTCCTCTCAGGCTTCCTCAGATGACCGGGCCGCTGTGAGATGCAGCGGGAGCCTGCTGTTGTAGCGCAACTGCCGCTGCATCTTGTTGGACCGGGCATGATGACGGCCATCACTCTTGGTTGATGGCGCCGGTATCGATTAGTGCATCGAGCGCAGCCGGCAAGACGGTCTTGGGAAAGGTGCTCTGGGGAACATTGCTATTAGCCACCGCGGTGATCACCAGGTCGTATTGCGGCCAGTAGGTAAAGACCACCCGATACCCCATCGTCTCGCCCTCGTAGTACCAGGCAAGACCTCGGAAGAAGCTCAACGAATATTGCTTATCTAACCCGAGCCCGAAGCCTCCCGGATCGGCGGTGGTCGGAACCGCGAGGCAGAGACCCGTCTTGGTGGAAACCAGCGTCTCCATCTCATCCAGCTGTGCTTGCGGAATCACCCGCAGACCGAACAGGGCCCGGTACCATTGGGCGAGATCCCCGAGGGTCGCGATGATGCCGCCCGCAGAACGGGCCCAGGATAGGTTTTGTGCGCGCATATCCTTCCCGATGAGCGGGGCCACCACGCTGGTTGGAGGCGGCTGGTAGTCCGGCCCCTTACACCCTGGCTGATACGTAAGACAGCTTGGGTCATTGAAGAACCCTGCTGCGGCGCGATCAACGACGTAGTGGGGGGTAGGCCCGTTGAAATAATGGGTGTCGCGCAGTTTGAGAGGTTGTAAGATTTTCTTCTCCAGCGCTTCCTTGTAAGACATGCCTGAAGCTTTCTCGATGATGAGGCCGGCGAGGATGTATGCAGTGTTGGTGTATGCCCACCCGGGGATCGGCTGCTCGATCGTGCTCCCTTGGTCGGGGTCCACCGCGGCGATCAATTGCTCGGGCGTGAACTGATATTGAAGGTCGAGCTGCTTCTCGGCAATTTGCGGCGTCTCGAGATAGTCCGGAATGCCGCTCGTCATGTTGAGCAACTTTCGAATAGTCACCGTTTGCCAGGCCGGATATTGGGGCAGCCAGTCGCCGACTGTCTGATCGATGTTGAGCTTGCCCTCCGCTTCCAGTTGGAGGATGAGGGAGGAGGTGAAACTCTTGGTGTTGCTGCCGACCTGGAACAGCGAGTCCGGTGTCATCGGTTTGGGGTTGGGGAGCCCATCATTCCCGGAGGTCACGAAGATGACATGTTCCCCCTTGTGCAAGCTCACCCGCAGAGCGACCCCGGTGATCTTTTCCGCTTGACCATTCTCTGCAAGGTATTTGTCGACAACCTGCTGCAACTGCGCGGTAGCCGCGTCGTCGGCCGCTCGGGCCGGTGTGTTGAAAGCGCTCACGGCGATCAAGAGCGCGCCGATCGCCCATTTTATCGATTGCATGTCGAGCCTTCTCCCTTAAACGTTGGTTGCAGATTCATCTTCACCACTGAGAACTGAGTGACGCTCGAGCCGCCCACCGGGCCCGCAGCTGTCACAGCCCCGATTCGCGTGAGCAGTAATTCCAGCCAATTCATAGAAACGAGCAACACTCTTGCCTGGGCGATCGCGCAGTGCCTGGGGCGATCACCCATAGCCCCGCGGACCGAATCTCTTGCATCGGGCGTCGTGCCGCCACAGGAACTGAAAGAACGTGGACTGAGTCTAGGGACCAGGCTGTGCTCGCGCAAGAGAGGCAACTACACAACTAAAAGTGTGGAACCACATGGTTATGAAATATCGGTTTACCGCACGCGTTGGTTCGAAGGTTCAGTTATATACTTCTGGTGTTTATAGCTATATTGTTCAGATATTGACCGAACGATGCTTGCGGTCGAAATGAACTGTACAGTCTTTCAGCGTGTCCTATGCCATTCGAGACTCAATCGCCTGCCTCGCCGCCGCATCCGACTACAATCGTCATCGCCGACGATCATCCGCTGATTCGTCAAGGCCTGCGGACCGCGCTCGAGAGCGCAGGTGAAACCGTTGTTGGCGAAGCGGCGGATGGAGTCGCCACCCTTGACGTGATTGCAAAGACTCAGCCTGACCTGTTGATTCTAGATATCGACATGCCCAAGATGAGTGGACTGGCGGTGATGCGGCATCTCGGTGGATTGCCCACCCGGCCTAAAATTATCTGCCTGTCGCTGCACAACGCTGAGGACATCATCGCGGAGTCTTTGACACTGGGAGCCTCGGCATTCTTGTTGAAACAGAGCGCGATCCCGGAGATCCAGGTCGCGGTCCACGAAGTGATTGCCGGGCGCGAGTATCTGTCTCCAGCGGTCACTCGGAGCCTTTTACGAGCAAAGCTTGGTGGCGTTGATCCGACCCAAACTCGGGGTGAGGAACTTACTCACATGGAGTTGCGCATACTGCGGGGAGTTTCGGAGAACAAGACCAGCAAAGAAATTGCCGAAGAGCTTTCCATTCACTTCAGAACGGTCGAGAATTACCGAACCAATATCTGCCGCAAGCTGGGACTGTCCGGCTCCAACGCCCTATTGCGCTACGCGTTGCAGCACCAAAGGCCACTCTGACCGGTCTTCATCGGCTGCGCTAGTCTTGGGGAGATTTGAGGAATGTCGCAGCGCAGCGCCAAGTTGCTCGCACTCGTGTTCGGAGCCATCGTCTGCCTGCATCCACTGCTGCCGGCCGGAACGGCTCAGTACAGCTTCCGCAGCTGGAACTCCGCTAACGGATTGCCCGACAACACCATCATGGCCATGGTTCGCACGCGTGATGGCTTTCTCTGGATGACTACGGATGATGGTCTGGTTCGCTTTGACGGTGTACGGTTCCGCGTCTTCGATAAGACAAATACGCCCGCATTGCTGAGTACAAGTTTCTCCTTCAGTGTTCTGATGGAAAGCAACGACGGCGCCCTGTGGGCGGGCACTGTCGATGGCGGAGTCATTCGCTACAAGGATGGGCGCTTTGAAAGTATCAGTACGCGAGATGGCCTGCCCAGTAACGAAGTTCTCAGGATCGACCAGGACTCTGCGGGAGTGATCTATATCTTCACCCGCCCTGGATTGTCTAAGTGGGCAGGAGGCAAACTGCTGCGCGTCGCACCGCAGCCCAACTCGCCCTTCAATGCTTATCTGCAGCCTAACAATCGGCAAACCGGCTTTGATGGAAGCCGCTGGGGCCTGTGGCGCACTGAGGGCCTGCGATTGGAACGATTTGCCTACGGCGCATGGCAAACTTTCCCTTTACCCCCGGGTATGAAGAGTCCCAGGGCGTTACACATCCGTTCTATTTACGAGGATTCTCGAGGAACTGTTTGGTATAACGCATACGGGTACCGTGGCCAGTATTTTCGAGTGAAGGGGACATCGCTGACGGCGTACCGGGGTTTTCCGCGGGACGGTTTCGTGTGCTGGCAAGACGACGATGGAGCCCTCTGGCTCTCTGACCACCAGGGCCATGCTGCAATCTGGAAAGATGGACATCTGCGATCGCTTTCAGAGTTGGTGACCCCCAATCTGTTCAATACGGTGGAAGACGACGCAGGCACTCTGTGGATCGGCACGCTAACGGAGGGGCTTCTACGGGTTACGCGGCCGCTGACCCATATGTTGGTTCCAGAAGGAGCGCCCGAAGGCGCAGCCACCCTCCTTCTGGATCGAGACCACCGCGTTTGGCTAGGCAGTAGGGGCGTCCAATACCTGCAGGGGCAGTTCTTAAAGGAGATAGCGCATACTCGAGACCGAGGCGGAAGGCTCACATTCTTCACGGCATTGGCGCAGGCCCAGGATGGCGCGATCCTGGCTGCTTCTCGCCGGGGAATTCTCCGCATCGATGCTTCCGGTGTGCATCCGATCGATTTGCCCGGAGGGGACTACGGTGACATTATGGCCCTTCTTCCATCCCAGGATGGTTCCGTGTGGGTCGGATGTAAAGAGGGTCTTTATCGGATTGGCTCCGGCCCTTTTCTTCATCTAGCGAGTATGGAAGGTCAGAGCCCTGGCTCGGTAACTTCCATTGCGCTCGCCGAAGGCGATGAGCTTTGGGTCGGAACGTCTCGCGGTCTAAGTAAGCTTCATACTGCCAATCCTGTATCGTGGCAGATGGTTCCAGGTTGGCGGTATGGTGCGGTTTCCGCTCTGTTTACCGACGCGCGCGGCATTCTATGGGCCGGTACCGATGGATACGGATTGGTGAGAGTGGCAGGAAACTCGATGATCGACTACTCCACTCGCAATGGTTTGCCCGATAATACTGTTGCCGCCCTGCTAGAGGATGATACGGGAGACAGGCCCTACCTTTGGCTTGATACGCGAAGAGGGCTGGTCAGAATACCGAAAAGCGAGCTGGAGTCCTATGCCAACGGCGATGGGTCCCCGCTCGATAGCATGCGGCTCAGCGAGGCAGATGGTATTGTCTCTGAGCATCCCCTCTTCCTAGGACAGCGTCTCGCCCTCCAAGACCAAACAGGCCAACTGTTCTTCTCCACCCGTCACGGAGTCGCGGTCTTCGATCCCAGGGCCGTAGAGTTCGGGCGGACGGCCCCCATGGTGTATGTCGAAGAGCATCGTATCGACGGAAGGGAAGTTCCCAGCGAGGACGCGATCACCCTGCGTCCGGGCCAGACCAATCTGGAGATTCACTACACCGGAATTGCCGATCTGAATTCCGATCAATTACTGTTTCGCTATCGGCTCGCAGGACTCGATCAGCAATGGACGCAGGCCGGAACCGAGCGTGTCGCTGTCTTTTCTCGCTTGCCGGTTGGTGATTATGAATTTGAAGTCGAGGCTACGGGCAGTAGCGGGCTGCGCAGCGAGAAAGCCGCCGCGATACCCATCCACGTACTGCCGCGATTTTATCAGAGGCGCTGGGTGCAAATCATCAGCGGCCTGTTCCTGTTAGCTGGGCTGATTGCCCTACTTCGCTACCGCTACTCCATGCTTCGGCGCTCGCAAACGAGGCAGCGGGTCTTTGCCAGGACTCTCATGGCTTCGCAGGAAGCTGAGCGCAAGCGTATTGCCGCGGAGCTACATGACGGACTCGGACAGCACCTCGTGCTTATCAATAATCTCTCTCTTATGGGCGTGCAGTCCACGGATCGCCATGCGGACGGCGATCCTCTTTACGACAGGATTGCGGAGCAGACCTCGGAGGCCATTGATGAGCTACGGACCATCTCTTACAACCTGCGTCCCTACCAGCTCGATCGTCTAGGGCTTACGCGCGCCATCCGAGCGCTCTCCGATCATGGGCGTCAGATCTTCGCCGGCGACTGGACCCATGAACTCGACAATATCGACGGAGTTATCGAGACCGATTTGGAGATCGCTTTCTACAGGATTGTGCAGGAGTGTATCAATAACATCCTGAAGCACTCGAATGCCACGCAAGCCTCGATCGTGCTGCGCCGGTCGGACTTAACTCTTATCCTTGAAATCAAGGATAATGGGCAAGGGCTGCCGACTGATCAGTCTTCCATGGCAGGCTTCGGGATGATTGGCATGAGAGAGCGCGCCGAAGCTCTCGGCGGCAAGCTGCAACTCTCGACCCCCTCTGGTGGAGGAACCTGCGTCATCGTGACCGTCCCCGTTCCCGGCGGTACTCCTGTGCAGGACAAAGAAAAACAAAGCGGCCTTGCGGGTGAAATGCTGTGAACGACTACTCTCTATGGAAGCGCCATAGAGTCCCGGAAGGGACGTCTGAAAAGCAGACTTGTCCAAATTGGTTTTTCGTTAGCCGTGCAACAAAGGTCGCGAGTTCAAAGAAGGCAGGGGCCCGTCAAGCTCAACGACACCGCCTTCAAGGCCTTGTTTGTGGCGGCCTGATCGTCTGGCTGCGAGGGCGGGTTTCGTGGACGACCGTAGGATAAGAATAGATAAACAGGACATCCGTCTGGCGAGTTGTGCTGCTTGTAGAAATGTGCGAAGAAAGCGAAGTAAGCGAACTAAGTCCTGGAGTGAGCGCAGCGGCGTCGTACAGAAGAGGTTACGTTTCGTCTCTTTCAGATTTCTCTGACGCGGGGGAGCGATCGGGCAAGGTGACCAAATGAGGGGCAAGATGGCCAAATAAGGGCAAGGTGGCCAAATAAGTCGTTTGTTTCACGAAGATGGCCAAGATGTCCAAGTAATTGATTTGGACATCTTGCCTCCTTGGGTGGCAGGTTTTCGGGCTGCGGGGACGAAGCTGGTCTCGTGGGCGGCGCGTTTTGGAGCCAGACTACGTGTTGGCGAACGTCCCGTGTCATCCGGCGTCCGTGTCCTCTGGCTTGGGATGGCCTCGGGATGGTGTCCGGCGGGGTGGTGTTTCCCGGGTTGTCAAAACTTCTTAGTCAAGAGGACGCACTGGGCGTACCCTGTTTGGACACGGTGATTGTTGCTCTCCGCAGGAGCGCCCTCGCCGGGCGCAGGAACACTGCGGACAGGCCTCATCCGACACTTCGATGTCACCTTACGGTTTGCTACACCGGACATCAGGCTGGCAAGCGCTGATGCTTTCACGGTGGTGGGCGGCGGATGCACGGGTAGAGCGCAGGGGTGCAAGGCCAAACAGGGTCGTCGTAGTAAAGACGGCGCTGACGTGTGGTTCTTAGTCCCACAGTAGTACGGTTTTGGGATGTCGTCCAGAGCGGATCAACAATTCTTTGGTAACCATGTCTGCGCGCTTTGGTGTTTCGCGGGAATTGGGAAAATGGGGGGACAAGAGATGCATCGTTCGATTCCGGACAGAGGAGTCCGTACTCGGACAGTTGCACTTGGTTAGCTCTTATAATCCTTTGTTGGTTGGATGTATCTCCCCCGCAGTTTGGTCTTCGGCGTGCTCATTTGCGTTTGCCAGTGGCGGCATCAGGAGGAGTGGCTATGCTCGCGGATTTGAAATATGCGTGGCGGCAGCTCGAAAAATCACCCGGGTTTGCGCTGACAGCGGTGCTGACGCTGGCCCTGGGAATTGGGGCGAATACGGCGATCTACAGCATTATCCATGGGGCCCTTCGCCTGCCTTATCCGAATGCCGACCGCATGGTAGCCATTCAGAATGTCTATCCTCAGGGATCCTATTACGCGGTCTCCTATCCTGATTTCCTGGAGTGGCGAGACAAAGCCCACTCCTTTGCCCAGCTCGTCGCCCGCTTCCCCAGCCGCGCGACCTGGGTTCCGTCCGGATTTGGGAAGACCGAGCCGGAAGCTGTCGACATCGGATTGGTCAGCAACGGCTTTTTCCGCATGTTCGGGATGCAGCCCATTCTCGGGCGCGACTTTATACCCTCCGAACAGCA
>JBEKNJ010000094.1:0-15043 GCA_049522955.1 Acidobacteriaceae bacterium | reverse complement strand
GCCGCACCTCCACGTGGTGCAGCAGCAGATACTCTCGGATCGCCCGCAGCTGCTCGCGTTCCGGCATATATACGCCCGCCGCGACCAGCACTTCATCCGGGGAGATATGCATGTAATAGCCGCCACCAGAGGTCTTTTCCAAACCTTCCCGCGACCACCATGCGGATACATGACTCTTGTAAGGCCGCTTGTCAGAAGAAAATCGTATGTCGCGATAAATGCGCATCATACATTTTTGTGGGGAACGCACGTGGCCGGGAGCGAAGCCTTCCATGGCGCGGTTCACGGTTTCGATGAGCGCCAGCATCGGCTGTTTCAACTCGCGCTCAAACTCCGGTTTATGGGCCTCGAACCACTCCCGGCGGTTATTGCGTTTCAGGCTGCGCAGAAACTTCAGCCCGGCCTCACGAAAGTAAGCCTCGCCGTCCATGTGTGCAAAGGAAGAGATCATCATGAGAATGGGTCGTGGTCAGTAAATCTGAGGCGGTGGAATGCCGCGATTTTCGCGGGTTTGAGCGATACTCGTGTCATATTAGAGCATTCTGTGCAGGTAGGTAACCCGGGCTGGGTAACTTCGCAGGAATACTCTAAAATCTCGTTTTGAAGTACAAAAGTAATGGACGTGCGATGCCACAACAGAGCGTGTTTCGACGGTTGTGCAATAGACTCAGCTTGCCTCCCTCAATCTGACAAGGCTGTCCGGCTGCTCAACTACATGAGACAACTTGCCTTCTTTTTCTTTTTTCTGGCCACTTCTACCCTGTGCGCGCGTGCGCGTGTGCATGAGATGGAGTTCGATCAGGCTCGCCAGGTCGCGCTCATCGTCGCACGACACGACAACATCACGGTGGACGATCGCACGATCGTGATGAACTCGATGGACACTCGTACCGACACCGGCTTCATCCGTGGTTACTATAGCTTTTCCATTATTCGAGAAAGCGACTCGCCCGCGCACCCGGATGAGACTATTCGCATGTATGTAGTCTCGAAGAGGACCGCCGACACCTGGGAGCTGAATCTCTGCACCCACTATTCGTTCCCTGAACTGCAGAAGGTACAGCACGACATCATGCACGAGACTGGAGCGAGTAGCGGGGACGATGCTGATATGCCGAAGGCAATTGGCTGCGTCGATCAGGCCCAGATGAAGCCGGCCTCGGAGTGACGTATGTTTGCCGCAAAAGAAGATGCCCACACCTCCCTGGTATGGGCATCTTCTCCGCGGCATCACATCGGTGAGCCGCAAACTCAGGTAGCTGTCCGGGGGATGACCGCTACCTTTCGTCATTCTTGTGGAACATCTATTCTAGAGCATGTAGCATGCCAAACTCGCATGCCTGCGAGCATTGTCAAATCAGTAACTTATCCGCCTGTGGATCCTTTTTGGAAGCCTCGGCGAGATTCAACTACTTGCTATTAGGAAAAATTTACCTACCTGCTATGGGGCCTATGCTTTGCCGCTAAAAGTAACTAGTTACGCATCGCCGCCAATGCAGCACGAAAGAGCGTCTCAAAATTCTCGCTGACGGTCTTGTCCTTAGCCACGGCGGCTGCAATTGCCTTTTGCGCCAGCGGTCGCTGATAGCCCAGATTCACCAGCGCTGAGAGCACGTCCTCAGTCGACGGCCCGGTCTCGACCGCGCGCGTTGTGGTCGCCATATCTTCGAGCTTGTCCTTCAGATCGACCACCAGCCGCTCGGCCAGCCGCTTGCCGATCCCCGGGATCTGGGAGAGAGTGGCATGGTCCTGGCCGCGGATCGCGCCCACTAATCGCTCGGTGCTCAATCCGCTCTGGATGGTGACGGCAAGCTTCGGGCCAACGCCGCTCACTGTGATCAACCGCTCGAAGACACGCTTTTCTTCCCGATCGAGAAAGCCGTAAAGCGCCAGACTGTCCTCGCGTACGTGGGTATGGATGAAAAGGGACACTTCGGTTCCCTCTGAGGGCAGCGCGCTAAAGGTGGTCACGCTGATCACCACGTCGTAACCGACTCCGCCGGCCTCGATGATCGCCTGTTGTGGATGTTTCGCGAGCAGCCGTCCGCGGAGATGCGCAATCATGCGCTGATTCTACCGTTCGAATTTGTGGCGATAGGAGATTTGAAAATCATAGCCAGGGTTGGGCGGAAAGAGCCCGGCTACATGGCGCAGGCGCTCGGCCAGCGCCGGTGCGGCCAACAGCGGGTATTCGCGCTCCCGCAAATCGGTGTAGTTGAAGTCAAGCGTGAGGGAGAGCATGTAAATAGCCAGGGCATCAGAGAACGCGGATTCAAAGAAGCTGCTCTTCGCACGTTCGTCAATTCGGCCCTTTTCCACACCTCGGCTTGTTAGGGGCTGATCGACGCGGGAGAAGGTTCTTTCCGCCATGCGTGTGCCGGGGCTTTCGTTGCGGCCGCGGTCGAGTGCGCGGCGGCGGCTCTCGTAGCTGTCCTGGCTGGTTTCCCCGCGTACGTCCGCCAGCGCCTGCGACCACGCCAGGTCGCAGAAACTTTGCGGCACCCCAACGGCTTCGACAAAGTGATGGCCGACATTGATAAAGAACTCGAAGGCCAAAGCAAACCTGTCCTGCATCAACCGGGTGGAGATAAAGATGCAATCAGACCCGTCGAATTGCACATTGCGGTGGCACATCGCGCGATCGCCCAGGTCGATGGTGTAGCCGGGTGCGACCATCGTCTCCTCGGTTTCACCGATGGTGAGAGGCACAAAATAGTAGGCGTGCCGGGTCAGTGCCGCGGCGATCGTATTGGGCACGGCTTGTACGATCGGCTCCAGCTCTTGTTCCGTGATGTGCGTATCCGCGAAGATTGCGTAGGACAAGCGATTCTCTGCCTGACGAACGGGCGTTTGCTGTGCCACCAGCGACGCCGGTACCAACTCCATTTGGGCGACTTCAGCCATAACCTAGTATTCTAGCTGAGTGGAGGGGGGGTGCACATTCCCCTTTCTGAGGGCAACTATGAGCGCGCAGCAGCAGAACCTGAGCCGGGTTCAGTCGCCGCAGTCGGGGACAAAGTTCTTTGGCATCCCGCTGGGCGATTTCGGGCTCTTTACCAGCCTTCTGATGGCCTTTACGGTGGGTTTTCTGAGCTTTTTCCTGTTTACCTTCCTCGCCATTGTCGGCGTCATGATCTACAACGGCATGGGGCACCGTGTGGACTATGCCACCAGCTACAAGTACATATCCTTTCCTGCCGCATGTGTTGTGCTGGTCGCGAGTTTGATTTTCTTCGCCACGCTGTGGCTGCGCCGGAAGACTTCCGGTCGCTAGAAAGCCGCCTTCATGGCTCTTGTTACGATCCCGGCGCAACCCGGCGGGCCTGCTGTTCCGGAGACTCAGGCGCGAGCCTGGTGCCGGCAACTGGAAGCGGGTGACATCCTGTATTTTCCTCAGACGCCCATTCAGTTCCGGGCCGAGGACTTGTCTTTTCTGTTGGGGAGGCAACAGACGGGCAGCACCCTGCACAAGAACATCGCCTACAAGCCCAATCTGGATAGCGTGAGCGGCTTGGATGCCGGGACGGCCGGCGCAGCCGAACTCAAGCAGTTGCAGACCATCATGCGCCAGTACTCGCAAGACGTGACCCGCTTTCTGACAGGCTTCTTGTCGCCCTACCAGGGACGCTGGCAGCTGGACTACGCCAGCTTTCGGCCTCAGGAGGAGGAGGGCCGGGACCTGCCGCTACGTCGCCGCAACGACTTGCTGCACACCGACGCCTTCCCTACTCGCCCCACGTATGGAGCGCGCATTCTGCGCTTCTTCAACAACATTCACCCTACGCGCACCCGGGACTGGGTAGTGAGCGACCCCTTTTCACTGCTGGCGCCCCGCTATGCACCGGAAGAGATTTCGCTTCCTGCAGCGGTTAGCTCTGCCGGCCGTGCGCTGCGCGCGCTGGCCAACACCGCCGGCCTGGGTCATGCGATTCCCAGCCTGAAGCGATCGCCTTATGACGACTTCATGATGCGCTTCCACAACTTCCTAAAGGAAAACGCATCGTTCCAGGCGGAATGCCGCAAGGAGTATCTGCAATTTCCAACGGGTTCCAGTTGGATGGTGTACACCGACATGGTTCCGCACGCGGTTCTCTCCGGTCAGTACGCCCTGGAGCAAACCTTTCTGGTGGACCACCGGGCCATGGTCGCCCCGGAGTCCTCGCCTCTCTCCGTCCTCGAGGCCATGACCCACTCAGCCCTGGTTTAGGCGAGAACTCCGGAAAGTCCCGAAGGGATGTCTGAAATTAGCCCAGGACGCAGTCCTGGGTTGGTTTAGACCATTGAGGAGTAGTCCCGAAGGGACGGCTGAATATCTCGATGGATGTTCAACCCGGCTGCGCTGGCAGGTGAAAAGCCCCGGTAGAGGTTATCCTTGAGCTTTAAGGAAAATGACAGCAATCCCAGACTCGATCAAGGTTCATCTCCCCGACGGCTCCATCAAAGAATTCCCCGCCGGATCAACTCCCCTCGACGTTGCCCAGAGTATCTCACCGCGACTGGCCGCTGCCTCCATCGTTGCCCGGATTCGACCGCTGACCGCGGATACCGCCGCGAAAACCGATGGCGAGCGGCCGGAATCCGCTGCAGAAGCGGCTCCGGAAGCCGGCATGTATGCCGCCGAGGAAGCTGGCGCGGAGCGCCTGGTGGATCTGAGCACCCCATTGAATGAGGACGTGGGCTTGCAGCTTCTCACCGAGAGGGACGAGGAAGCGCTGAAGGTAGCTCGTCACTCCGCCGCCCACGTGATGGCGACCGCGGTGCTCGAGCTATATCCCGAGACCAAGCTTGGCCATGGCCCAGCGACAGATGCCGGCTTCTTTTACGATTTCTATCGGCCCACACCCTTTACTCCTGAAGACCTGAAAGCCATCGAATCCAAAATGGCGGAAGTAGTCGCGCGCAACGAGCCTTTCGTTCGCGAATGGGAATCGCGCGACCAGAGTCTGGCGCGTTTCCAGGCCGGCAATGATTTTATGAAGGCTCACTTTGTCGAACGCTTCACCAAGCCCGGCGAGGCAATTTCCTTCTACCGCAACGGTGCCTTCGAGGATTTCTGCCGCGGTCCGCACGTGCCTTCTACCGGCAGAGTCAAGGCCTACAAAGTCACCAACCTTGCCGGAGCGTACTGGCTCGGTGATGAGAAAAATCCGCAACTGCAGCGGATTTATGGCACCGCGTTTTTTTCCAACAAAGAGATGGAGCAGCACTTTGCTCGCCTGGAAGAGGCGCAGCGCCGCGACCATCGCGTCCTGGGCAAACAGCTGGATCTTTTTTCCATTCAGGAGGTTGCTGGACCGGGCCTGATTTTCTGGCATCCCAAGGGCGCCATGGTGCGCAGGATCATGGAAGACTGGATGCGTGACGAGTGCCTGAGGCAAGGGTATGAGCTCGTCTACACCCCGCACGTGGCGCGCGTCCATCTCTGGCAGATCAGCGGTCACGAAGGCTTCTACTCGCAGAACATGTTTACCCCAATGGAACTGGACGACGCAGATTACCGGATGAAACCGATGAACTGCCCGTTCCACATTCTCATTTACAAGAACTCGCCCAAGAGCTATCGCGATCTGCCCGTGCGCTATGCGGAGCTGGGGAATGTATACCGCTACGAGCGTTCCGGCACCATGCATGGGCTGCTGCGCGTTCGCGGTTTCACCCAGGATGACGCGCACATCTTCTGCACCCCGGCCCAGATTGAAGACGAAATCGTGCGTTGCATCGAGTTCGCCCAACTAGTGCTCACGACTTTCGGGTTTGCGGACTTCAAGGTGGAGCTTTCCACCTGGGATCCAAAGGATCGCAAGAGTTACACCGGCTCGGACGAAAACTGGGCATTGGCGATCCGGTCGCTTGAGAACGCTTTGTCGCGGAAGGCCATTCCCTACAAGACAATCCGTGGCGAAGCAGCGTTCTACGGTCCCAAAATCGACATCAAGCTAGTGGACGTTCTGGGCCGTTTATGGCAACTGTCGACGGTGCAATTCGACTTCAACATGCCGGCGCGCTTTGAGATGGAGTATGTAGGCGAAGACGGCGAGCGTCATCAACCCCTGATGGTCCACCGCGCGCTCTACGGGTCGGTAGAACGCTTCTTTGGCGTGCTGGTCGAGCACTATGCTGGAGCCTTTCCCCTTTGGCTGGCGCCCGTCCAGGCAGGCATCGTGCCCATCAGCGAGCGTCATCTGGCGTACGCGCAAAAGATACAAACAACGTTACAGAACGCTGGCCTGCGTGTAGAGGTCGATCATCGCAACGAAAAAATGGGCGCCAAGATCCGCGACTTCACCATGCAGAAGCTGCCTTACGTCCTGATCGTAGGCGACAAGGAAGCAGAAACGGGCGCCATCAGCCTGCGCGTAAGAGGCCAGGGCGACCAGGGCAGCATGCCGTTGGAAGACTTCGTAAGCCGCGCCCGGGCGCTGGTGGACAGTAAGTCAACCAGCCTGTAACGGCTGATGCTGTCTCAATTTGGCAGATCGGGATCTTCGTCTACAACTCGGCCGCTACTCTTTACGCTTCCATATTGATAGCCTGCCGAAGCTTTGAGCGGGCAGGTACGCGCTACGGATGTATTCGTCCAGCAGCGTTATTCGGGTGCTCGTGGAGCTGTCGTTGGGCTCGTGTATTTGGTCAAACTCCGAATCCAACACAACATAGGGTGGCGAATTGACCTGAAGTTCGTGGATCATTTCCGCCTGAACGTCCTTGCTATTCTGCAGGAATGGGTCGAAGTGGGACCAGTGGGTTGCCGGCAAACGCTGGGTTGCGAAATAGGTGATGTTGTCATTGGCAAAGATCCTGTCATGCCTGGTCACGCCGACATATAGCGTCTGCTCTGGTGTGGTGTGGCTATCGATGAACTCGATTGTCCGTCGCCGCTCTTGCTCGGGGTAAAAACAGAAACCCCTGGTAAGAGGGTTTGGGTAATTACACCAGGCCTGGATCTCGGGCGTGCTTCGAGCGGGTAACGACAACACAGACACGTGTCCTAGATAAAAACCCTTGACTGCGTGAAGCGCGGCCGACGTGGCCGCAACCCCTGAAAGGCCAGCAAGAAACATGACAGAGATTCGCCCAAGGCGAGGGAGCGTTTGCCTATGCCCAAACAGCACCGCGATCAAAACCAGTGATGGAACGATGGAAAGATACATCTGGGTAAGGGATACCCTTACGAAGCCTTTGAGGTACATAACCGCGGCGAGGAGTCCGAAGATGACAAGAAGGGCTCGCCACCTCTCCATGATCGCTGAAGGCTTCACGTCTCGCGATGCTGACCACCGAGCCCTAACGGCAGGAAGCAGGGCGAAGGAAAGCGAAAGCAGGGCGATCAGGATAGGCAGGTAAAGGCCGAGGTTTTCAAGCCCGTGAAGATAAACGCCTGAGAATGGCAGATTGCGCCCGCGATGGTAATACCTGCTGGGATAGACAATCATGTCGTGGACAAAGAAGCGAAGCGGCGCAACTGACAGATAGTAGAGTGCAGGTGGTAAGGTCACTGCTGCAAACCCCAGCAAGTGGGGCCAGTAAATAGAAGCGAAGGCGCGCAATCTGTTTGCATCCGGCTTAAGCCAGATCGCGAGTGCCATGGCGCACATGTGAACGCCGAGGAGTGCCACGCCGATGTCATAGCGAAACATGGCGGCAACACCCACAACAATACCGGCGGCGAACATACGCCGTGTCGAGACGGTCCGGATAAAGACAGGAAGAATCAGGAACGAACTAATCAGATTGAGCAAAGAGACAGGCACGACCGGTGTTCCAGGAAGGTCGTGCAGACCGACGAGCCACAGTATGGTGACCAGGGCTGTACAAGCTGCTATCCACCTTCGCGAAACGGATGCAACAATCGCGTAAACCAGGGTCACCACGAGCGCCTTGATAAGAAGATCGAACAGCCGTTCAACGAGAAGGGAGTTTCCAAACAATTTGAACAGGCCCGCAAGAATATAAAACTGTGCTGGGGCGTAGTTAGCATAAAAGTCCCGATGAGGAATTTGCCCCGCCGCAACCCTCATCGCAGCCGTCAACACGAGTCCCTCATCGTAGATGTAGGGGTGTCGAGTCATTCCAAGAAATAGAATGCAGTAGGAAAGCAAAAAAACCAAAACCGCGCCGACAGGGAAGCCACGTCGAGGCGAAACCCGGTCAGCGGGAGGCATCGGCCCGGCCGCGTGGTAGAAATTCCAACACTTTAATTCCGTCGAAGATACCTAATTGATGGACATCGTAGGTTCGCGAAGCGTTGTCGGCGATCCACTCAAGCGTTTTGTATGAGGGTTCAAATGCCAGGGCGAGGAAGCGTTCCTGGCGCTGTGTCCCATCTTGCAGGAACTCTGAACCAACGCGCATCGCCTCGTCGTTGAGCGACCTGGGCAACGCCACCACCGGTACGCTGAGTTTGTAATACGTGAGGGGCGCGAAAATAGCACTATCTTTTGCGGCAGCCCCGACTGGCATCGGCACATAATCCGATTCCGGGAGATCGCTGCAGATCAGGACAGGAGCATCGTCGGGAGAGGCGTTTTTTTCAACAAAGCCGAGGGCATATTTCCAGGTATAAGAACCGTGGACCTTCGAATATGGCGCGCGGTAGTCGTGGTAAGCAGTAACCAGCACGACGGCCACGCAGAACAGCAAACGTAACGCTCGGGAACGAATCTGGCTCACGATGCAAGCCCAGCAGAGCGCGACTCCCGGAGCCGCGACTAGCCGGTAGCGGAAGACAAATACATGCACAGACGTTCCCGCGCTGACCCCGTAGAGAATCAGAATCGGGATAAGCGCCAACGCCCCGCAGAGAAAGATGCGTTGCCCTGCGATGTTTTTGAGGTCCAGTCGCCGTGTCGCGGCGGCGAGGAGAAGAACGGCGGCGAGGATTAGCAGCGTCCGTTTTGACGCCATTGTTTGCCCGAGTTCCGCCAGCCTCGGAGCTTCGGAGAAAACATGTGTGCCGCTGGTATGAAACATGTACTCCATGCCGGGGATCACGGGAACGAACGCGATCGCAAACGCAACCAGGGCGACCGCGAGCTGACGCCATAAGGTCTTGCGGTTGCCGATCTTCAGGACTACAAAGCAGAGGGCAAGAGCCGGCAGCATAACGACGAACAGGAATTGAAAGTAAGCAATGCTTGCTGCCAACAGGCCAAAAAGAAAGGCCAGCCAATTCGAGTCGTTGTGCCGCAGGTGGAACAACGCGAGAATCGACGCGGTGATGGCCAAGGCACCAAAGGCATACGGTCGAACGTCGATAGAGGCAGAAAGGATAACCGGATGAAGGCAGAAGACGACGGCAGCTATGAGGGCAACATCCCGGTCGAACAATTGCCGTGCCGCGAGGTACAGCAGATAGACAGCCCCCAGCATGGCCAGGACAGAGGGAATTCTGAGCGCGACCTCACTCGTTCCCATTACCTTGGCCCACGGCCAAAGAAAGTATGAGTACACCGGCACCGCAGGCCAACCCTGGCGAGCCATGATCTCTGAGAACCTTCCATTGATCTGGAAGAACGAAATGGTCTCATCCAGCCAGAGTGGGGAACGGATGGCAATGAACCAGGTCAGGATGGAAATAGCAAGAGCCAAGCCGTAGATCGCCCACAGCACGCGATCCGACAGCCATTGCGGGCTCCCGGAATGCGCCTGGGGCTTTCGCGGTGTTCCGGTTTCAGCTTCTGAAACAGTGTCGGACGCTTTCAAAATGACCTCTCGTCCAGTATTTATGGTGTAGCGTGAACCTGCCTGAATCTCGCTAGCAGCTGCAACTTGAGTCGCGATTGAACGCGCTGAACGATCCGCGAATCCCTCAGGTATCGCCACCACCCCAACGGGCCCAGCGTAAACAGCTGCCACAAGACTCTCCCGGGCTTTATCGGGCCGCCGCGAGACGCGATGGATAGCGCGGAATTGACTGCGATCGATGCCATTGCGACCCGCTCGACCGATGAACGGAGTCTACCCTTCGGTGGCCAGTTTTCCATGTGCCGGACGAGCACGGTGCTTAATTGCTCATCCCATTCGTTCGGTTGTAGTTTACGCGCGGCTGTCTGTGAGGCAGGGTGGATGCGGAAGGCAGTCAATGTTTCCGCGATGAAGCCGACCGGACCCAATGCTCCCAGACGAAGCCAAAGGTCCCAATCAGCCGAAAACCATAGCGCCTCATCCATCCCTCCCGTGTGAACCACAACATCGCGTCGGAATACGGGAGACGGAATGGCGATGAAGTTCTGAATTAACAGGCGCTCAATGAAGAGAGCCGGCGGAACCGTGCCTGGGGAAAATGGGCAGGTCCAGGCGCCGAGCGTCCGTCCGTCCGGACCCACATACGTTGCGTTATGGAGGATGAAAACGCCTTCGGTGTTTTCCATCTCGGGCCGAATTCTCTCCAGCCTGCCGGGCAGCCAAAGATCATCCTGGTGAAGCAAGCAGGCCCAATCGCCGGTGGCTTCACGTAAACCGAGATTGGTGGCGGCCACCCAGTTACCGATTCTGCCTGGTGTGATCAATCGGATCGGAAGAACACGGGCAAAGGAACGAACAATGTCGAGCGTGTCATCGGTGGAACCATCATCCACAATAACCAATTCAATCCTGTCGTCTTGTTGCTGTCTGACGCTCTCGAGCGCAGCGGCGATGAACTGTCCGCCATTGTAAGTAGGCATCACGATCGAAAGAATGGGGCTCAAGTCCTATCTCTTGACCGCAACTGCAAATGCCTCTGTCCCATGCCCCTTGTATGCCCGAACAACCATAGAGGGAAAGAACAGGACACATCGCAGTGCCAGCAAAGCCAACCGCTTAACTCGCCGCTCCGGTTTTCTGGAAAAAGTAGCGTAGTTAACGAGACTTTGAAAATAACACCACGCAGTTTCGAGCAGTCCCGTCTGAAACACAATCAGCTTCATACCGGCCTGGTCGCACAGCTCTGTAAGACACTCCCGGCTGAAGAAGCTTAAATGACGAGGTAGATCCAGCAGTGCCCAGTACTGCCCAAACTCCTTCCCAAGTTCGACACCACGCAGGGTTGGAATCTGGATGAAGACGACCCCCCCGGTTCTTAGATAGGAGGAAGCTGTGACCAAAACCTCATGAGGATTGCGCAAATGCTCAATGACGCTAAAGAGCGCCACCACGTCGAAGGAACCCGGTTGCCAAAGACCGCGTGTCAACTCGCCGGCACGCACATCGAAGCCTAATTCACGACAAAGTTCGTCAGTCAGAGCGACGCTGTATTCCACCGCTGCAACCTCCCAACCTGCACCGTGGGCCGCATGCAGGAAGTCGCCGGCTCCGCATCCCACCTCGAGCAATTTGCGTCCCTTCCCATAGCGCCGCAAACGTCTCATGCGACGGCGCGTTGTGAGCTCACGAAAAACCTTCCACAACGGCCAACCGGTTTCTTTCCACGCCGGACGATACGGTGCATACTCAGCCGAATAAGCTTTACTGAGTTGTTCCGGAGTGGGCAGTGGATTCTGCATGACCTGACCGCACGACAGGCATCGGTAGAGCTCAAAGCTCTCCTCACAGCCCGGCTGGTATAGGTCGCATCCCCTGCGGACAAAATTCCACTGGTCGCCGTCACAAACGGTACAGCGGCTGCCAACGGCTTTCTCTGGGGAGGTTGTCTGGATCAACATCACTACTCTTCCTGCGTAACCAGCGGTGTTCTTGGAGCCATGATCTTCTCGAACCCGAGCAGACCTGTGGCGCATGCAGCGACCACAAAGCACGATGATGCCACAAGAAATCGATTGGCCAGTGCCCACTGTGCACCAATCGCTAAGGGTGTTCCAAACATGTGCAACGCGGTCGCGTAGCTCAATTCATTGACGCCAAGGCCTGCCGGAGTTACGACGATGACGCAGGCGATGATGACAAATGGCATGGCAGCGGCCAGGTGCCAAAGTGGAATCTGTACGCCGATCGCTTTCGCAGCCTGAGCCGCCATCAGGGCCTGAATCACAAAGCGGGCTGCCGAAAGAGCCATCAATTTTCGCGCCAGGCTCTCGCTCAAAAGCCCGGACTGATGAATGTCCGCTATGCTTCGTAAGATTCGATTGCGGGGCGCGCCTGTCCTGGCAGTAAGAGATATTATCTGGTTTCGAACCAGGCGAACTACCGGGCCAATCGACACCATTGCCAACCCGATCAGAGCAATCGCGCATACGGTCCACATCGTCCCACCTCCGCTGTATAAGCGGGTGAAGCCGGATGCGATGGCCAGGAATACGACAACAAGCACGTCGAACGCCTGCTCAAAGAGAGTTCCTCCGGTCCCACGCCTGAGGGCCCCTCCTTGAAAGTATGTCCCCACAGTGCGTGCGATCGACATGCTGAGTTGGACTGGGAGAACCTGCCCGAGTGCAACACCAATGCTGGTGAGGGCAAACGACATGGTCCTGGAAGGGACAGTATCAGAGGGGCGGCGCAGAGCAGCGTCGACGCAACGCCATTTTTTGCTGGAGAGATACACGTGAAGGCCGGTCAGCAACACCAATTCGGCCAATGACAGCATGGTGACTCTTCGCAATTGCTGAAGGGTGACGCGAAGATCGATCTTGCCGACCTTCACCAATACGATGATCAGCAAAATGGTCAAAGCGGCAGACGCGATCCACAGGGACAAGCGCCGCGGAGTCATCAGCGCCGGCTAAGACCGAGAATGCTCAGGAAGAAACTGCTGAAGACAATCTGCACACCCATGGTCAAAGAGAATACGGAAGGCATAACGATTCGGAGAGTGCGCTCCGTATTTAATGCGCCAAAGCTCTCTCTGGCCCAGCCGGAAACCGCAAAGATCGATCCACCTACGCCGAGAAATATCAGCACAGCGCCGACAATCAAGCCAGTCTCTAACGTGACCCAGCGAAAGGCCCGGGTCAGGCGGGGGTCCTCGGGAAGCAGGCCCTCTGTGATCGCAAATACTTTGGTGAAGGTGGCAAACGCAATGAGCTGAAAACCGAGCAGTACGGAGACGAACGCATACAAAAGAGTGTGCACGTCAAAACCTATGCCGTGGAACACGCGTCGTCCTGGCAGCAGGAGCGCGCATGCTATCAAACCCGACACCATTAACACTATCCCGGGGTAAAGAAAGAGCCAGCGCGGGCTGTACATGAGAAGGAAACGCAGATGCCGCCAGCCATCGCGCCAGGTGCGCAGGTGTGGTGCCCGGCTGCGTCCGTCGGGAGAAAGCGTCGTGGGCACCTCGCTGACTTTCATTTGCAGCAGGCTGGCTTTTACGACCATCTCGCTGGCGAATTCCATACCAGTCGACCGAATCCCCATGCGCTCGAAGCTATCTTTACGAAAGCCGCGAATGCCGCAATGAAAGTCTCCGCAGGGTGAACGGAAGAACAACCTTCCGATGCCGGTGAGTACAGGGTTCCCTATATAGCGATGCAGAAAGGGCATGGCCTGGCGCTCAATACCGCCGCGAAAACGGTTGCCCATCACCAGATCGGAGCCGGCCCGTAGTTGTTCCAGGAAAAGTGGAATGTGGGAGAAGTTATAACTGTCGTCAGAGTCGGCCATCAGCACGTACTCTCCGCGCGAGGCCAGGATCCCGCCCTTTAAAGCGTTCCCATATCCCTTCTCACCGACGTTGACCACGCGGGCGCCTTCGGCTTGCGCGAGCTCGATCGAACCGTCGGTAGAGCCGTTGTCGGCAACGATTACCTCAGACCGTATACCCGCATCGCGTAGGCTGGCAATCGCCTTGCGTACGCACACCCCAACCGTTTCCTGCTCATTCAGGCAAGGCATCACAACAGACAACTCGACCAGTGTTTCGCCAGCCGAGTGTGCGTCCTGCTCGAGGAGCCTGGCATCGGAAATGGAATAGTCGAGACTCATGGCCGAAGTTCCATTCACACCCAGACTATCAGGGGTGCCAACCGCATCCCTGATCAAGTGGGTCGCAGTTCTTTCCTCGCACCAGCACTACTGGATTTCGGCTGAAAAGCCATGAAATACCATTTCAGGTAATGCGGAAGCCACTTCCAGAGTTTGAAGCGGGAAGTGCCAGCCGTGCGGTCGCGCCACGTAGAGGGTATTTCGGTGATGGTATAGCCGGCCAGGAAGGCCTTCACCGTAATCTCTAGGCTCAATTCAAATCCGCCTTTGCTCTCAATGCGGATGTTACCCAACATGGCGCGATCGTAAATCTTGAACGCGTTAGTTGCGTCGTGCGTCGGTATCCCCCGGAACCAGCATAAGGTCAGACCCGAAAGGCGGGAGAGAAGCTGTTTGAACCACGGGCCTCCGATGAGCCGTCCGCCCTTCATATAGCGGCTGCCGACCACAATGTGGCTGCCCTGCCGATAATGTTCGAGCATTTTACCGACTTGCCCCAGGTCATCCGAAAGGTCGGCCATCAACACCAGCACAGGCCCGGGAGGTGCCGCATCGAACCCGGTACGAATCGCCCCCACCACGCCGCGGCCGTAGGTGTTCTTGATCAACTTCAGGCGAGTCTCGCCCTGGTCAATAATTTGCTGGGCTACCGGAAGCGTATTGTCTCCATCGAAGTCGTAGGACACGTATGCCGTGAAGGGAAAGTCGAGGTGCGTCGTCATCTCTTCCCACAGCGCGGGAAAATTTGCCCCTTCGTTATAGACCGGAATCACTATGGTTAACGGTCTTTCCATTCCATCTCCTGTCGAAACTGGCGCGGTGACAAGTTGGTTCACATCTGGCCTATTTCCACCTGCTCCGCGATCCATGGAATGACCTCGTCCAGGATGTCTGAGAGCGGGGTGGCCGATTCGAATCCGAGTAAGTCTCGCGCCTTACCAACCGCCGGCGCTCTTTCCTGAACATCGTACTCGTAAGCAGGGTCGCTCACGTAGCGGAACGGTTTCCCTGAACCGTGGATCTTCTTCCAGATCAATTCTGCGAGTTCCAGCACGGTGGTGCGTACCGGGGTGGAAAGGTTGAAATCCTGGTTCAGGGCGGCCGGATGCTCCACACAAACACGGATGCCACGGGCTAAATCGCCACCGTAGGTGTAATGGCGAACCTGCTTTCCGTCACCCAG
>JBEKNJ010000093.1:0-15460 GCA_049522955.1 Acidobacteriaceae bacterium | reverse complement strand
GGGTTCGACCGTGGTCGGGTTCTCATGCACCGGCTCCGGCCTAAGCGCTGCCTGCTACATAGCCAGTCAATAAACTCGACTGGCCATCATTCTTCGGGCTTCTCCCGTTGCCTGTAGCCGCTCGGTATCTCGAAGAGGGTACGGTCAGGCTCCGTGCGCGTGATCTGAGTAACCGTCACCGTTACGGTTCCGCCCGGTATATTGCACTTGGCAAGCAGGCTCATGCGCAGATCGTCCGAGTACCAATACTCAGCGGTCGCGTCGATGGTTTTTCCCTTATCGTCGACCATTGTCTCCGTTTCGAGAATGCCGTGCACGGAAATGTCCTGCATGGTCCGCATGCCCAGATCTTGTTCTCGCGAATGGTGGTACACAGGCAAACCGTTGTGCATGGGGCCGCCGTAGAAGTACTCCTGGGCGAGCAGACTTGGCGTGTGATCCAGGTCACCCTTCCAGAAGGTCCTGGATCGCGGGTAGATGAGAGTGTAAGTTTTCGTCTGCGGGTCGTAGAGCTCAATCATATAGATCGATGACGCCCCGTTCTCAGTGGTCTGCCGAGGCAATCGGGCTACTTTGTAGATTCGCCCTCGACTGTCGCGGGCAATCTCACGCGCGATCTGCATATTCACAATGGTGCCGTCGGGAGCGAAGCGCGTCTGCTCCAGTTTGTCGGCTGCGGTGAACGGCGCATCGGGAATGGGTGTAACGAAAGTGCCGTTAGCCCTGGGGTCCTGCGCGACCGGAGTCGCAGCAAAGACCAAAGCCGGAGCCAACAGGAGAAAAGCGGTTCCAGGGAGCATCCTTCGCATCGGTACCACATGCTACGCCCGGTGCGGTTCGACCGACAACCTAGGCCCGTTCCGGCAACTCGATTCCCGGGAATATTTTGATGACGGCGGAGTCGTCTTCCCGGCCGAAACCGGCACTCGCAGCCTGCAGAAACATCTGATGTGCGGTGCTGGCCAATGGCAAAGGGAACTTGGAGGCACGCGCCGTATCCAGCACCAGGCCAAGATCCTTGACGAAGATATCGACCGCCGAAAGTGGAGTGTAATCGCCCGCCAACACATGAGCCATCCTATTCTCGAACATCCAGCTGTTGCCTGCGCTGTGGGTAATTACCTCGTAGAGCGCGCCCGGGTCCACCCCTTGACGCAAGCCCAGGGCCATCGCTTCTGCGGCGGCCGCGATATGAACGCCGGCCAGAAGTTGGTTGATGATCTTGACCTTGCTGCCGTTCCCAGCCGCCGGACCAAGGCGATACACCTTTGCCGCCATGGCATCCAGACCGCCGCCCACCTTGGCGTAAGCATCCGGATGGCCCGACGTCATCATCGTGATCTCACCCTTGGCAGCTTTGGCCGCGCCGCCGGAGATTGGCGCATCGAGATACAGGATGTCTTTTTCCGCGAGCCGTTTCTCCAGCGCAATCGACCACCCGGGATCGACCGTAGAGCACATCACGAAGACGCTGCCGGCCTTCATAGCAGCCGCTGCCCCGTCGTCGCCAAAAAGGACAGACTCCGTCTGTGCCGCGTTGACCACCACGCTTATCAGAACTTCGCAGGCAGCGGCTACTTCGGACGGGCTGCTGCAAGCCGTGCCGCCCTCCGCGGCAAACGTCTCCGCCACCTCGCGGCGCACGTCGAACACCAGCACGCGATAACCCGCCCGGCGCAGGGACTTGGCCATACCCATCCCCATGGCCCCAAGCCCAATGAGCCCAATCTGTCCCTTTCCCATTCCTATCTCCTTAAAGACCCCATCCTTGCAACCAAGCAAGGGGTGCCCCATATCTCGCTCGTTTTTCGCGAGATGTGGGATACCACAACTCTAAACGTGACGCCCTATCGGATCTGAAGATAGTCGGAGGGAATCGACGGGTGCCCCACGTTCGCATCAGCGTACGTGGGACGAAAATGATGGGCGAAGCCCAACGATCGCTTTCACTGCATCGTCAAATCTTCAGCCGGAGCTCTGCCGGAAATCTTCAGTCCCACCGAGACAACAGCAGCGACCAGCAGATTAATTGCCAGCGCGGGCAGAGCGGCATAAATTCCGTAAACGTGTCCGGCGAAGTGTATCGGATAAATCGAGCTCCTCAGTCCCAGAGAAGCAGTCATTGCTGTACCGGCGGCCATCCCCGCGACCCATCCCCAAAGCAATGCCGATCCATGGAAAAAACGCGTGAACAAGCCGCCCACCACCGAAGGGAACACCTGCAAAATCCAAACCCCGCCCAGCAACTGCAGCTCGATCGCGAACTGCGCGCGCACCAACAGAACAAACGCCAGTGCGCCCAACTTGATCGCCAGCGAAATGATCTTTGCCGTGGCCGCTTCCTGCCCACCGGTCATGGCATTCGAGAAGAGCGATCGATGAACCAGCTCGCCATACAAGTTACGGGTGAAGAGATTGGCGGTGGCGATGGACATAATCGCCGCTGGGACCAGCGCTCCGATACCAATGGCCGCCAGGCAAAAGCCGGCGAACCAGGGAGGGAACATGCTGGTCAGCAACAAGGGAATCGCACTGGAAGAGTTCGCAGTGTGAATCCCGGCGGCAATCGCCACGTAGCCGAGCAGCGCAACGAAACCGAGCAGCAGATTATACGCGGGCATCAGGGCCGAGTTGCGGCGGATCACGCGGTCGCTGGCCGCGCTGAGCGTGGCCGTGATGGTATGGGGATAAAGCATCAGGGCCATCGCCGATCCCAGCGCGAGCGAGGAATAGCTCAGGTATTGCGCGGGACGCAGGATGATCGAAGCCGGCGGCGAGTGCGTGGCAAGTGCAGACGAGGCGGCCGAGAAGACATGGCCATAGCCGCCCAGGCGCAGGGGGATGACGAGCACCGCTGCCAGCACCATGATGTAGAGCATCACGTCCTTGACGATGGCGATGAGCGCAGGCGCCCGTAGTCCGCTCGAATAGGTGTAGGCGGCAAGAATCACAAAAGCTGCAATCAGCGGCCACTCCCCATGTATGCCGAGAGCGGCGATCACCTCGCGCATGCCGATCAACTGCAGCGCGATGTAGGGCATCGTGGCAAGAATGCCGGTAACTGCCACAGCGACGGAGAGCCAACGGTTCTGGTAACGGCCGCGGACATAATCGGCGAGGGTTACGTAACCGTTGCTGCGGCATATGCGCCACAGGGGCGGCAGCACCAGCATCATCAGGGGATAGCTGCAGATGCAGAAGGGAAGGGCGAAGAAGCCAAGCGCACCGGCGCCGAAGAGCGCCGCCGGCACCGCAATGACGGTGTAGGCCGTATACAGGTCGCCGCCGATCAGAAACCACGTGACCAGGGTGCCGAACTTGCGCCCCGCCAGCCCCCACTCATCCAGATCGGCACTGGCGGAGCCCGATCGCCTCCAGCGCACCGCCCAAAAGCCGGCGCCCGTAACCAGCAGGAAGCATATACAGAAGACGGCAAGCGCAACGGGTTGGAAGGGAGAAGGCATAAGGACATTAAAGAGTCAGAGTTCGAATTTCCGCTTTGTCCCTATGCGCGGCTCAACGGAGCAACGCGCCATTCGAGCCCGTCCACTCATCGACCACCACGCCCAGATCGTTGAGCACCTGGATGGCGGCTTCTACATTGCGGCGGATGGCGACCCGCTCGGCCTTGGGAGCGGTGGGTGACTCCTCAATCGCAACCACGCGGCCATAGGGCCACACGTCGGGTGAAAGCGACGCCAGCGCCTGGGGTAAATCAGCAGGCCGTACATCGACTTCCTGTTTGCGGGCTTTCGCCGGCCGTAGCAGACCTCCGCCGTTGAAGCCATTCGGATCCTGGTCACGATAGAGGATGGTCACGGTAATGGTCTGGGGGTGGACCACAAGAAATGGATTGCCGTAAGCCTCTTTGGTGTGCACGCTGAGATAGCGGTTCTTCGAGGGCGGCGGAATTTGCTCTAATTGCTCCCGTGCCGCCTCCATCTTGGTCTGTTCGGCTTGGCGTTCCTGGCGTACCTCAGCCCGCGATGGGGAAGAAGTCGGGCTCGCGTTCCTGCAGCCGGAAGCCCCAGGCAAAAGCGCGCACAACAGAGCGAGCTGAATAGCCTTGCAGTGCCGTTGCCGGCCTGTCGGGAAGGGAGGAGGTAGCGGCCGAGCCACAAAATCAAGCATAGCAAGGGGAACACCGGATTGCGCCAAAGTGTGCGCGCCCCGGTTAGTGAGCATGGTTCATTTTCCGCTCCATTGGGGGGCGCGCTTCTCCAGGAAGGCCCGTGCGCCCTCCGTCTTGTCGCTGGTGGAGCAGGCCAGGCCAAAAAGCGAAGCCTCCAACTCCAGACCGCTTGCGAGCGGCAAATCATACCCGGAATTCACCGCCCGGATGGCGTCTCGGATGGCAAGCGGCGCCATCCCGGCAATGGTCTGGGCGATTTGCTCGGCGCGCGGCAACAACTGCGCTGGTTCTACTACCTCATCGACCAGCCCCAGGCGCAGGGCTTCCGTCGCGCTGACCGCTTCCCCGGTGAGAATCATCTTGAGCGCGGCGCCCTTGCCGATCAGGCGCGGCAATCGCTGGGTTCCGCCATAGCCAGGGATGATCCCGATCTTGACCTCGGGCTGCCCCAGCCGGGCGCTCGAGCTGGCAATGCGCAGGGTGCAGGCGAGTGCCAGTTCGCAGCCGCCGCCCAGGGCGAAACCGTTGATGCAGGCAATCACCGGCTTGCCGCAGGTCTCGATCAGGTGGAAGATGCGCTGTCCGCGAGCCGCGAGCCGCTCGCCTTCGAGCGGGGAAAGCGAAGCGAATTCTCCGATGTCGGCGCCGGCCACGAAGGCCTTCTCTCCGGCTCCGGTTAATAGGACCGCGCGCACCGCGTCGTTCTGCCGCAGGTCCAGGAAGACCTGTTCTAACTCCGTCATGCTGAGCTGGTTAAGCGCGTTGAGGACCTTGGGCCGGTCAATCGTGATCACCGCAAGCGGCGGCCTCAGTTCGTAGCGAATGTTCTCCAAAACCATGATCGATGAACTCCAGGGGCGAAGCTGTGAGTCTAACAAAGCGCCAGTGTTACAGTCAGAAGAGGATGATCAAGGGAATCACGATCGTGCGGCCGGCCGGCACGCCCGAGGCTTATGCCAAGCTGGCCAGCTTCTTCTCTGCGCTCGGGTTCGAGGGTGGCCGGGGATGGGAAGAGGAGCTGAGCCGGGGTGTTTCCTTCCTTGCGCCGCTGGGAAATCTCGAGTTTGCCGATGGCATCGCGCCCTCCTCGGCGGAAATCATGGTGGAAGTAACCGGGTTGGAAGCGGTGCAGGCCGTGGCTCGCGATTGGATGATCCACAACTGGGGCGAGCAGGAAGCTGGGCAGAGGTTGGGCGCCGTCGCTGAGACCGACTGGAAAACGCGGCTGTTTATCGTGGAGCCCGCGCCAGGCCACTCCATCGCCTTTTGGGAGTGGGACGACCCCCACAAAGGCAAACCCGTTGCCGTCGAAGGCGATCTGAGCGCGCACGGAATGCGCTTTGCGGTCGTCGTGTCGCGTTGGAACGCAGTGATCACCGACCGCCTCTTGCAGGGAGCGCTCGACGGCCTCTACCGAAGCGGCGCGAACCGCCGCGATGTGCAGGTGATCCGGGTGCCGGGAGCATGGGAAATCCCCCTCGCAGCGCGCAAGGCAGCGGAGAGCGGCCAGGTCGACGCGGTCATTACCCTGGGTGTCCTGCTGCGGGGGGAAACTGCGCACTACGAGGCGATCTACAACGAGGTATCGCGCGGCATCGGCCAGTCTCAGCAGGACACCGGCATTCCTCATGCCTTCGGGGTGTTGACCTGCGAGACTCTCGAGCAGGCGCTGGACCGGGCCGGGATCAAGGCCGGCAACAAGGGGTTCGAAGCCGCAATCGCCGCGATTGAGATGGTCTCGCTCGACCGCAAGATGCAGACTCCATGAGCGCTACCGGTAAGCGGCGCAAGTCCCGCGAACTAGCCATGCAGATGCTGTTCCAGGCGGATGTAGGCAAGCACACACCCGAACAGGTGCGCAAAACGTTCTGGGGGTCGCGCGAAGAGGTAGATGCTGAAACCCGCGGCTTTTCTGAGGACATCTTCCGCGTAGCTACCGTTCGTAATGAAGAAATCGATGAACTGATCCAGGCTCATTCGGCCAACTGGCGTCTGAACCGGATGCCCGCCGTAGACCGCAACGTGCTGCGGGCGGCGATCGCCGAACTCCTGGGTTACCCGGACACCCCGGTCGCTGTGGTGATCAACGAGTCGCTCGAGATTGCCCGCCGCTACTCTGCCCCGGAGTCTCTGAACTTCCTCAATGGCGTGCTGGACGCAATCGCCAGGCAAAGGAAAGCCTCGGGCGTATCGTCTCCGCCAAGCCAAAAAGCAGACGAGCCCGCCTAGCGCTTTCAGCCCCTACCCTCTCTTCGTTCCCGCTGCGTCTAAGAAGAATACGTAGAGGCATTGGGGACACTGCACGTGCAGGGGATCCACGCGGATCAGCGAATCGACCGGTGTCTGAGCGTGGCAATCGTTACAGACGATGATTGGCGCCTCAACCGCAAGATTGCGGCCACTGCTGAGACTGTCCTGAATTTGGGCCATACAGAGGTTACGAACGGGTGACGTCGATTGGATTTTCGCCTTTACGCTTCATAGACACGGGCCGCCTTTGCCTCTGCCTATGAGGCAGAAAGTGGCCGGGTTCAGGATAAACTTGAGCCAGCAACTCTAATTAGGAACTGTTTGCCGGAAAGATTGCCATGCGGGCGTACGCCAATCATCCGAGAACTGCCCTCCGCAAATCCGCTTGCGGGGAAAAGACCTGGGGAGAAAACAAGCGATGGGACGACACCTGCGGCAAGGACAAGCGTGAGAGTGTCCCTTTCGTCGTTTCGGCTGGGATCGTCGGTTCTGGCGCTTTGTTTGGCAGGTGTCTCCCAGGCACAGACGGCCACCCCGGTTTCCCCATCCGGACCGCCCTCCACTTCAGTCCCTGATGCTCCCGTGCCCGTCGCCGGAGCCGATATCAAGCCCGGTCAGCCGGCGCTAACGCCGGAGCAAAAGGCAGAGGAGCAGCTCAAGCAGCAGGAACGGCAACGCATCGCAGGCGTGGTGCCCAATTTCAATGTTTCCTACAACAAGGATGCGGCTCCGCTTTCGAAAAAACAAAAGTTGAAACTTGCCTGGCGTACGGCCACCGATCCGGTTGCGTTTGGCATCGCCGGATTCGATGCGGGTCTCAGCCAGGCGGAGAACGATTTTCCCGGGTATGGACAGGGAGCCCAGGGTTACGCCAAGCGCTTCGGCGCCTCCTACGCAGACAACTTCGATGGCACCATCCTGGGAAATGCGATTTTCCCCATTTTGTTGAAGCAGGACCCGCGCTACTTCCGGCGAGGCGAAGGAAGTTTTCCATCACGCCTTTTTTATTCTCTATCGACCACCGTTTGGTGCAAAAACGATAACGGGAAATGGGGTCCCAACTACTCCAACATCCTGGGCAATTTAGCCGCTGGCGGAATCTCCAACCTCTATTACCCGTCTTCGGATCGCGGCGCGGGACTGACCTTTGAACGCGGACTCACAGTGACCGCATACGGCGCGTTCGGCGGCGTCTTCAATGAATTCTGGCCGGATATCGCGCGCAAGATTTTCAAGGACAAGATGGCCAGGCTGCAGCCACACGTTCCCCCGCCCCCGGTCGTTCCGGCGGCCTCCATCCCACAACAATAGGTTTATTTCAAATCCATCACTACGATCCGGCCATCGGATTGGAAGCTGCCGCCGGTTGCTGTCTTCGCCGTGGTCAGGGGATTCGAGGGCAGCACGTAAGCTGCGCCGGCGATAACCCCGGCTCCGGAGAAGCTCTGCTCCAGAAAGTCGCGTTCCTGGTCGACATTGGCATCAATGTGGTGCGTGATGCCGCCATTGCGCTGGTCTTTCTCAAAGCCATTATCGTGCGTGGCCGACCCCACCCAAAGCGGCTGGCCGCCCACCATCTCGGTGGTCTTCCACACCCGCAGATGATGGCGGATCGCGGCGACCGCCAGCGGGTCGGCGCGGGCATACGATAGATCCTGCGACCGGCCAAACAGGTATAGAGTGCTCATGGGCATCTCCGTGTACGCAGCGTGGGAGAGGGTTGAAACCAGGCCATGAAGAACCGCATCCTGCGTGGTCTTGTCCACCTGCACCCAGCCAGCGGCAGCGAAGGCCTTGGTCACCTGGTCCTGCGTTCCGATCAGCGCGTAGTTCACCATGTCGCCGGGATTGCCTTGCAGATCGCCCACCCGGCGGGGAACGTCAGCGAACAGTTGCGGTGACAGAAGGTGAGCCAGATCCGGCGCCGAGATATTCTTCTGCGCGGTTTGTGCTGACAGCTTCATCTTGACGTCCATGTCTCCCGTTCCGCTGAGATCGGAAGTGAGGTTCAATCGCAGGTAGAGATGGCCCGTGGCGGAAACATCCATATCTTTGCTGGCGCCAATGAGGAAGGGAACGGCCGCAGCTTCATTCCCGATACGGCCGATGAGAGCACCGCTGTTGGCGGAGTTGAGCGGATACTGGCGGATCAGGTCTTTCCAGCCGCGGGTCAGGCCGTCGGGTGGAGCGGATCGTCCGTCGGCCAGGGCCAGGTTCCCGGTGGCGGTGAAGCTCAGGTGGTCGCCGGGGGCGACCTCGACGCCGGTGTCGTTCCAGTCTCCGCTATCGATCTTGAAGGAATAGGAGCCCTTGCGCGCCTTGAGTACCGAAGCATCTATCGTGGTGGACTTTATCACTTCCACCGGCGGATGGGTCTGGGCCAGCACAGGAGAGCTGAGGATCAGCAGGCAGCCAATGATCAGGACTTGTTGCTTCATGCTCATAAGACGTTCGAAAATGTGAAAGAGATTTCAGACAAAAGAGAAGGGCCCCAGCCGGTTCGACCAGGGCCCTTCGATTGTACTTATTTTGCCTAGTAGCGGTAGGTTTCTGGTTTGTACGGGCCTTCCGGCGCCACACCCAGGTAGTCTGCCTGCGCCGGGCTCAACGTAGTGAGCTTCACGCCGATCTTTTCCAGGTGCAGGCGCGCTACTTCCTCGTCGAGTTTCTTGGGGAGGGTGTAAACGTCTACCTTGTACGTGTCCTTGTTCTTCCACAGGTCGAGCTGAGCCAGCGTCTGGTTGGCGAAGCTGTTGCTCATCACAAAGCTGGGATGACCAGTGGCGCAGCCCAGATTGACCAGGCGTCCTTCGGCCAGCACGTAGATGGTGTGCGCTGGTTTGCCTTTGGCTGCGGCAAAGTTGTACTGGTCCACCTGGGGCTTGACGTTCACTTTCTCTACCCCTGGTGCAGTGTTCAGACGGTCAATCTGGATCTCGTTATCGAAGTGGCCGATGTTGCACACGATGGCCTGATCCTTCATCTGCGACAGGTGCTCGAACGTCAGTACGTCTACGTTGCCTGTGCAGGTTACGTAAATATCGCCGCGGCCCAGGGTGTCCTCCACGGTGGTGACTTCGAAGCCTTCCATCGCCGCTTGCAGGGCGTTGATCGGGTCGATCTCGGTAACCACAACCCGCGCACCCATACCGCGCAGAGAGTGGGCCGAGCCCTTGCCTACGTCACCATAACCGCAGATGACGGCAACCTTGCCGGCCACCATCACATCGGTCGCCCGCTTGATGCCGTCCGCCAGCGACTCACGGCAGCCATAGAGATTGTCGAACTTCGACTTGGTGACGGAATCGTTGACGTTGATCGCCGGAACCAGCAGCTTGCCCTGTTCCTTCATCTTGTACAGCCGGTGAACTCCGGTCGTGGTCTCTTCTGACACGCCGCGCCAGTTCTTTGCGACCTCGTGCCAGTGCTTGGGATCCTCTGCGTGAATCTTCTTCAGCAGGTCCTTGATGACCTGTTCTTCGTGGTTGGAAGACGGGGTATTGACCCAGCCGTCACCGTTTTCCAGTTCATAGCCCTTGTGGATGAGCAGGGTCACATCGCCGCCATCGTCCACTACCAGCTGCGGTCCCTTGCCTTCGCCATGATCCAGTGCCTGGGCGGTGCACCACCAATATTCTTCGAGCGACTCGCCCTTCCAGGCGAACACCGGAACGCCGGCCGCGGCAATCGCTGCCGCCGCGTGGTCCTGGGTGGAAAAGATGTTGCAGCTCGCCCAGCGGACACTGGCGCCCAGTTCCACCAGGGTTTCGATCAGCACCGCGGTCTGAATGGTCATGTGCAACGAGCCGGTAACGCGCACACCGGCCAGGGGCTTGGCCGCGGCATACTTGCGGCGAATGGACATCAGTCCGGGCATCTCGTGCTCGGCAATCGAAATCTCTTTGCGACCCCAGTCGGCCAGAGAAAGGTCAGCCACCTTGTAAGAAGGAGCGGCGGCAGTGCGGTCGATCGTAGCTGGTGACATGTTTATACCCTCACATCGATACATCGAAATATATTGATACAATAGTCGGTAATGCCCACCGGGTCAATCGTAAAGTCTTTGCGGGTGTTGGGTGACATTAATCGCCTGCGCATGTTGTTACTTTTGGCTCGCGAGGAGCTGTCTGTGGCCGAGCTGCAGGAGATCCTGGGAATGGGGCAGAGCTCCATCTCGACGCACCTGGCGCAACTGAAGCATGCGGGCCTGGTGGAAGACCGGCGCGCGGGCAAGAACATCTGGTACAGCGCGAAGTCTGATGGCGAGGTGCTGCCCGGTCTGCTTGCGGTGCTGCAGGCGGCTCCGCAAGAGCTTCCCGAAGCCCAGCACGATCAGGCCGCTCTGGATCTGGTGCTGCGTAAGCGGCAGGATAAGACGCGCGCGTTTTTCGATGACATGGCGGGCCGGTTGGGGCGCGAGTATGTTCCCGGCCGTTCCTGGAAAAGCATCGCCGAGGCGTTGTTATTGCTATTGCCGCCGATGGTGATCGCGGACCTGGGAGCGGGCGAGGGAGCCTTCTCGTTGTTGCTGGCTCAGCGCGCGCAGCAAGTGATCGCGGTCGACAATTCGGACAGGATGGTCGAGCTAGGAAGCGCCCTGGCGCGCAAGCAAGGTGTCCCGGCGCTCGAGTACCGCAAGGGAGATCTGGAAGCGGTGCCGATTGCGGATGGCTCGGTCGACCTGGCGTTGTTCAGCCAGTCTCTGCATCACGCGATGCACCCGGAGCGTGCAGTAGCGGAGGCTTGGCGCATTCTGAAACCCGGTGGGCGGGTCGCAATCCTGGACCTGGTACAGCACCGCTTTGCCGAGGCCAGAGAGTTATATGCCGACGTATGGCTAGGCTTCAGCGAAGTGGAGCTGGAGTTAATGCTGGGCAAGGCTGGCTTCGGGAATGTGCACACTGCTGTGGTGCACAAGGAGACGGAAGCACCGTTTTTTCAAACGGTGCTGGCGACTGGAAATAAGGGGCCTGAGTAACGGGTTCTCTTTTCCCTTCCAAGAGACATGGGGCACCCCACGATTCTTGGAAGGGACAACGCGAAGCCACTCTTAGGGCAGCCTCTTTCCCTCCATCGCTAACAACCTTTTCTTGCGCTCTACGCCCCACCGGTAGCCGGTAAGCGACCCGTCGCTCCCGATAACGCGGTGGCAAGGCACTGCGATCGCCACTGGATTACTGGCGCAAGCCCTGGCAACCGCCCGCACGGCGGTCGGTTGTCCGACGGCCTCTGCCAATTCGGCATAACTGCGTGTCTGGCCGCGGGGAATCTGCCGCAGCGCCTGCCACACACGTGCCTGGAATGCAGTGGCGCGCACATCCAGAGGAATATCCTGCACCGCGGGATGATCCGTCATCGCGGTAAGAACAGCTGCCACCTGATCCTCCATCCCACTCGCATCGGGCACGATCGTTGCTGCGCTGAATTGCTCCCGCAACAACTGCTCCAGCGCTTTGGGTTCGTCGCCCAGCATGACACTGCAGACCCCGCGCTCGGTCGCTGCCACGAGCAACAATCCGAGTTCACAAGGCGCGCTCGCAAAGCGGATTGTCTCGTTCAAGCCCCGCTCGCGAAAACGTGTGGGGCTCATGCCCAGATCTTCCGCCGCCCGTTCGTAGAAACGGCTGGAGGATCCATACCCGGCCTGATAGATCGCGCCGGTGACGCTGGCTCCAGGCTCGGAGAGGCTGCGACGCATTTCGCTTGTCCGCAATTGCGCCTGATACGCGCGCGGGCTGATACCCAGCACCCGGGTGAACATGCGCTGGATAGTGAAGGGGCTGCTCTTTGCCAGCCGGGCTAGATCGGCCAGGGTCACCGCACGATCGCGATGAGCAGCCAGGTAGCGGCAAAGCCGCGTCACGGTCGTTGCCTCGCGCGCCTCACCGAGGGGAGCACACCGCTTACACGCGCGATAACCCGCGATCAGCGCACCGGCTGCATCTGAGAAGAAACGCACGTTCGCTGGAGTCGGCCGCCGGCTGGGACAGGAGGGACGGCAAAAGATCCCGGTGCTGGCTACGGCATAGACGAAATCTGCGCTCGCGTCCCGCGCCATGACCTGCTGCCACGCCTGGGTTGGGTTGAGATCGGGCTGTTGAATGCTTGACATGCCACAATCATCGACCCAACGCAGAACGCGACGCTATCCGTATCTTGCCGGTGAATTATTTCTATTTTGCTGCGGAAACCAACTCCGGCTTCCCTTTGAGACCAGCCGCCTCGCGCAGGGCCTGCGCTTTGTCGGTGGCTTCCCAGGTGAAGTCGGCATCGGCACGCCCGAAGTGGCCGTATGCAGCCGTCTTGCGATAGATCGGACGGCGCAGATTGAGGCTTTCGATGATGCCTTTGGGCGTCAGCTTGAAATTCTCGCGAACCAGCTTCTGCAGGGTCGCTGAATCCACCGCCCCCGTGCCAAACGTCTCAACCAGCACGCTGACCGGCTCGGCGACTCCGATGGCATAAGCCAACTGTACTTCGCAGCGCTTGGCGAGGCCCGCGGCCACGATGTTCTTGGCAATATAGCGCGCCATGTAAGCTGCCGAACGATCGACCTTTGTCGGATCCTTGCCACTGAAGGCGCCGCCGCCGTGGCGTCCCATGCCACCGTAGGTGTCTACGATGATTTTCCGTCCGGTCAATCCGGTATCTCCCATGGGACCGCCGATCACGAAACGGCCAGTGGGATTGATGTGGTACTTGGTGTCGGCATCCAGCAGCTTGGAAGGCAGGGTGGCCTGGATCACATGCTTCAGGATGTCGGCGCGAAGATCTTCGGTAGAGATGGTCTCGGAATGTTGGGTGGAAATAACCACGGCGTCGACCCGGACCGGATTCATATCCTTGTCGTACTCCACGGTCACTTGGCTCTTGCCGTCGGGCCGGAGGTAGGAAAGCAGTCCGCTCTTGCGCACGTCGGTCAGTTTTTGGCTTAGCTTGTGGGCCAGTGCGATCGGGGTCGGCATCAGGTCGGCGTTTTCGTTGGTGGCGAAGCCGAACATCATACCCTGGTCGCCCGCCCCGCCGGTGTCGACGCCCATCGCGATGTCGCCGGACTGCTTATTGATGCTGGAGATGACGGCGCAGGTATTGGAGTCGAAGCCGTAGAGGGCGTTGTCGTAGCCGATCGAAGCCACTACCCCGCGCACCAGGGATTGGAAGTCGACGTATGCCTTGGTCGTTATCTCGCCGGCAATGACCACCAGGCCGGTAGCGGTTAGAGTTTCGGCCGCGACGCGACTGAAGGGATCCTGCGCCAGGCAAGCATCGAGGATGGCATCGGAAATCTGATCGGCGATTTTATCGGGGTGCCCTTCAGTGACCGACTCGGACGTAAACAAAAATCTATCGTGATGTGGCAAAGCAGCTTCCTCCAGTTTGTTATCACCGGGCGGGGTTCACCGGCTATGACTCGTCAACTAAACCTAGTTAGACCGTATTAAAGAGGGGATCTGCCAGGCGAAAGTCCCATGCCTATCCTACCATCGAGGTGGTATATCCGGGCGCCGGGGAAGGTCGCGGCTGCCGTGGTTCGGGTCACCTGGGGCGGCGTTAGAAACGACGTCTTTTTGTGGACATAGCTCCAAACGAACCAACTCAGGCCGGCTACCAGGAGCAGCAGGATCGCGATCCCGGTCCAGCGCAACCGCTGGTCGGGGCGATTCCCCCCACCGGATTCGCCGCGCGCTTTGCTGGCATTTTCGGCAAAACGCATCCAGCCGTCTTCGTCGGCGAGTGCCCCGGTCGACTGGTGAGCGGAGAGATAGCGTCCGACCCATTCTTCCTGATCGAGCCCTACGACCCGGGCGTACTCCCGGACCATGCTCTTATTAAAGACCCCTCCCGGGAGAACATCGAAGTGCTCCTGTTCGAGGGCTACCAGGTGGCGGTTGCTGATCTTAGTGACCCGCGTAATGGCGTCCAGACTGATCCCGCGGAACTCCCGCTCCTGCCGCAATGTATCGCCGAATTTCCCCATACATTACACCCGCCGGCTGGACGTATACCGACATTTTCAACCATAAGGCCGCTCTGTGCACAGGTCAAAAGCAAATCCTGTAGCCCTTTGGTTTGTGCGGACTACAGCATCGTTTAAGTTACTGCACGCAGATTTCCGGCCGCTGGCGCTTGCCGAACCAGACCGTTGCTGCAATTTTGCTACACTCGGCTCAGTCAGGCGAATAGCATGAATAGGTTAGTCATAGGCAACCTGCTCCACCGCCCTTTAAGGTCAGCCATCAGTATTCTGGCCGTCGCGATCGAGGTCGCGATGATCCTCTCCATCGTCGGCATTATGGTTGGCCAGATCGAGGGTTCCCGCAGGTCGACGACCGGCATTGGTGCCGATCTGATCGTCCGCCCCCCCAATGCGACCATTCTGACCGGGGTCAGTGGAGCCCCCATCCCGGCGAAGGTGGCCGATGTTTTGCGCCAGATCCCGCATGTGGCTGTGGCCTCACCGGCGATTCAGCAATTGTCCGTCGCGGCTGCGGTGGAGACGATTTGGGGCATCGATTATGCGAGCTACAACGCATTGCGACCGTTTGTCTTCCTCTCCGGAGGACCGTTCGAGGGCCCGAACGACGTCATTGTCGACGATATCTTCGCTCGTACCGGCCAGCACTACGCTGTAGGCGATACGATCACCCTGCTCAACCACCCATTCCGCATTTGCGGCATTGTCGAGCACGGCAAGGGTGGGCGCAAGTATCTACCCATCCGGACCTTGGGCGCACTGATCGGGTCAGAGGACAACGCCTCGCTCATTTTCGTGAGAAGCGATGACCCTAAGAACGAAAAGCTTATCGAGCAGGAGATCCTAGCCCGGCCCGGGATGTCTCAATATCAGGTGCAGACGCTGGCGGAATCACTCTCGCAAATGACCCCGGACCACCTGCCTGCCTTCAACAATGCGCTGCACGTGGTGATCGGGATCGCGGTCATTGTTGGGTTTATTGTTATCTTTCAGGCGATGTACACGGCGGTTCTGGAACGAACCCGTGAGATCGGTATTCTGAAGTCATTGGGGGCGTCCAAGGTCTATATCGTCAACCTGGTTTTGCGAGAAACGGCGTTTCT
>JBEKNJ010000092.1:0-16397 GCA_049522955.1 Acidobacteriaceae bacterium | reverse complement strand
GGATATGCGGGATGGACGCAAGATCAATTGCGGACCGAAGCGCAATCGGGCGCGTGGTTCGTTTTTCCGTCAGACGCCGCCACAGTATTCAATTCCGATCCGGATTCTTTGTGGTTGCAGATAATTCAAAAGACAGAATTGCAATTGGCGAAGACTGAGCCCTTCGCAGAAACTTCCCAGCCAGTCACATTGTTTTGAAAAATCAGGACTCAGCGAGCCGACTCGATGCGGCCCGACTGGGCGACACCTGGGACCGCTCGATTCTGGTCTAAGGCGCGTTTTGGATGGGTACGATCTTTTGGTGATGGTTCCCGAGTTCACCGGCTGGATACTAGAAAGCCGAGGCCGGCACTCTATTGTCGAAGTCCAGGATGGTGCTGCGATGAACCGCCGCCAGTTTCTCGCCGGCTCTGCAGCGATCGCAGAAATAGCTGGCCGGGATGCCGGTAGCGGCGAGCACGATCACCGTTGTCAGTGCGGTGAGCAAAACAATCCGGGACCGTGATCGATGATATGTGGGTTGCGCAAGCACTGGAGCCGGGTCTGAGCTCACTCATACGATCGGGCCCTGCGCTTCCGTTTGAGGGCTGGCCACTACCGGAGCGATAAATCGGTATCCCCGTCGCGGGACCCGTTTCCACATACTGCGGAGTGCCAGCATTATCGTTCAATGCTTCTTGTACCCGATTTACCGCTTTATTCAGCGACTGATCGAAGTCAACGAACGTATTTCCCCAGATCTGCTCTTGCAGTTCCTCGCGGGTGATGCAGGCACTTGGCGCAAAAGCGATAGCGTCGCTTGCGTAGTCACTCAAAACGATGACGGAAGTCATCGCAGGACAAAACCTGGCGACGGGTCGCCAGGTTTGTCAAGGTTTCTCGTCACCAGGTTTGTCATTTTCTACGTGGTGAGGTTGGACGACCCTCAAAAGAGCACTAAGCAGCCGTAGAAAAGCCGGATGCTACGAGTTTGTTTTGCCATACGTCAGCTGCCTCGCGGGCAAAATCTATGTATCGCCGAGGTGCATGCCCAAGCAGTCCTGTCAGCATCTCTACATCGCCATCGCCTGCAACGAAGCCGCGCTCGATGTACCCTTGAAACATCATTCGTATATCGAAGGCGGACCAGACGGGAGATTTCTCGCGCATCTGCCTTTCAAATGCGTCCATGTCATGGCCGGCATACCTGATCTCCTTGCCGAGAACCTCAGACCAGATCGCGGCTGCGCCCAGGCCGCTCACGATATCGGGGCCATTCAGGTTGTAGGTTTTACCCTCATGTCCTGCTGTCGTCAAGGCAATTGCGGTTGCCTCGGCAATGTCCCGAAGGTCCACCGTGGATACTCCGACCGGTCCTAAAGGCATCGGGTAAATCCCAGCCTTCGTTAACGGGTCTTTGAGTCCAATGTCATTTTGGTTGAAGTAGTTTGGACGGATGATCGTGAACGGAAGGTCAAACGTGTGAAGAGCGCTTTCCAGGGCGAACTTCGAGGCGAAGTGCGGCACATCTTTGAAGTGATCGACCCGGAAGACTGAGTGATAAACGATGTGCTTCAGTTTAACCCTCTTAGCAAGGTCGTAGGCGATGAGAGCCTGCGTGAGTTCATCGGGGATGACGGCGTTGAGCAAATACATCTTGTCTATCCCGTCTAGAGCTTTCTCCAAGAAAACTGGATCGAGGAGATCGCCAACGACAGCATTAGCACCCTCAGACACCTTCGTGCCCTCTTTGCGAACCAGGACATCGACTTCTGCCTTGCGTTTCAAGAGTTCCTTCACAACCTCGGAACCAACGTGCCCCGCGCCACCTATCGCTAAAACTTTCATAGCATTTCTCCTGTATTCTGGCTGCCCTACACAGTCGGAAGCTATTACTAGAGATGCCTAATTGCGGCCGAGAAGATGAGCCAAAATTGCAAAACACGTTTGCCTGTATGCAATATAGAGAAATCAGCGCCCAAATGATCTCCTTCATCACGAAGGCCCAGTTTCGCTTGCGAGCCAGACTCGCACCGAACGGTTCACCGTGAGTTGGGTCTCGCCCGGGCTACGCCGACATGAGCAAAACAGCACAGATTTCTTTTGAGATCGGCTGTTACGTTTGGGTGTCTGGTAAATGGCGCATGGGAAGGGCATTGATGTTCTCTCATGCGGTGACTCAGTGGCGCATCACAGATGGCAATCAGGACTCAATTTGTATAGTGCTGCTTGCGACCAATTCACAGAGTGCGAGGCGTCGGCAGGTCAGTCCGTTAGTTAGGCTATGATCTGCACTTTCTTCTGTATCAGTACCTTTAAATCCCTGATTTAGCGGCTCACGCAGCTCCTGCCGAGCATCGGGAAAGGCATTTTGATACTCAAGTATGATGCCAATGACGTTGTGATGTTCGTTGCTGCCGCTGAGGCCGGCACTTTGAGTGGTGCCGCAAAAGAACTCGGAGTTCCCACTTCCACCGTTAGCCGCTCCCTCACTCGTCTTGAACAACGTCTTCAAATGCTGCTGATCAATCGCAGCTCCAAGGGCTTCGTTTTGACCGATCCCGGGACTGAATACCTTGAAGCTTGCAGGCACTCTTTGCGGGCGCTCAGCGACGGTAACGAACAGTTGGACAGACATCGCCTTAATCCCACAGGGGTGATCAGAATTGCATGCCCTGGAGCGATGGTTCGCCATCTGTTGACGCCGATGATGGGAAAGTTGGTCAATGCTTTTCCCGACCTGAAGATCGATCTTCAGGATTACATTCCCACGCATGTTCCCTTGCCGCGTCTCGACGTCGACATGATCTTCATGGTTTCGCCGCCTAACGATTCCTCCCGAATGATTCGCTCTTACCCATGCGCAAAGCGGGGTCTGTTTGCCTCCGAAGAGTATTTGCGAGAATACGGGCATCCGAAGAGTCCGCTCGAACTAGTCAATCATCGCTGCGTGGGAATCAACAGGTGGGAACTAACAAGCGACCAAACCACGATGATTCCGCCTGTGACCTTTCACGTCACGACGGGAGATCCGGCTGTCTCCAGACAACTAGCAAAGGACGGCGTTGGGATTACGGTGCTGCCGCTTTGGATGGCGAAAACTCCAGCATTGCGGGATATCCTCGTCCATGTTTTACCGGATTGGGCCCCTCCTCCTATCCCCCTTGTCGCTTTGTACTGTAGTCCACACGCTCTGACACCGAAAATCAACAAGGTCCTGGAGTTTTTGAGTGAGTACATCGGAACGGACAAAGATCCGAGGCTGGAGCATACGACGGCTTCCGAATGCTTTGTCAGCCCAAGGTCGCAAGCTTGATTTTGAGGTAGGTTCCGTTGCTGCCCCATAGAGATTACTGAACGACGGCCTCCGGGCTTCCGACCGAAGAACTTCCCTATGCGCCCGCCCGGCGCAGGTGTGTATCAAAAGCCGGTTCGGTCCCACGCAAAAGCCGCCTTGGGCAATGCCCTGGTTCTGAGATGCACGCAAGTCACCGGCTCAGGCTTACGATGCGGCAACATTCGCGAATCATGTATGAGTTGCCGCAGGGCAATAGCGCTTTGCATGTAGCTGCAGTTGTTCGAGAGGCAAATCGTACATCTAACCAACTGCATTCAGATTGCTTCAAGTGAAGAAAGAGGATAAGCCTGACGGTCAAGGAACCTACTACTTCCGGTCATGTTGGCTAACGGTCGCCCAGGCTAATGAGACGTTCAACCCGGCCCTCAACACCTCTGCAGGTTTGAAGGAGTAAGGAAATGCGAGCTTCTATAAAAACAATCGAGCACTTTGAAAGCGCAACTGCCCTGGTGGGTGGCGTGACAATTCACTATTGGTTGGGGGGTGACCCCAGCGGGCCTCCAATACTGCTCTGGCATGGCTTTCTGGGAACGAGTTATTCATGGCATAAGGTGATGCCGCTCCTGGTCGAAGCTGGCTATAGAGTGCTGGTGCCTGATATGCGTGGCTACGGGGATTCGGACAAGCCTGCGGGAACCAAAGGCTATGATGGCCTCGCGCTCGCGGAGGAGTTTCGTCTACTGATTCGCACAATCGGCTTTGGAGCGGGCCGTCCTCTTACGATTGCCGCCCATGACATGGGTGCACCGCCGGCGCTGCTCTGGGCCTCAGAGTATCCGGAAGAAGTCAGCGGACTTGTTTACATCGAAGTCCCTGTCATGTTGCAAACGATATTGGAGAAAATCATCGTTTACACGCCTGATGCGATGGCTCAGGGAAGTATGTGGTGGTGGGTGATTCCTTTGGCACCTGGCGTCCCTGAAATCCTCATGGTTGGAAAAGAGCGAGAATTTCTCAACTGGTTCTACGAAGGACCTCACGTCGGGGTCCATGACGCCATCCCGCCCGAGTCCATAGACGAGTACCTGCGAACCTTCACCGGGAAAGAGGGAGTATTGGGAGCGCTGGGTCTCTACCGAGCCGCGTTTGAAACCATTTCGCAAACAGCTCGGCTGACCGACAACAAGGTGAAAATCCCCGTTGTGGCATTGGGCGGTGAAAAGAGTCTTGGAGCGCTGGTCGGAAAGTTTGTCTCGATGGTTGCAAGCAACGTTCAGAGCAAAGTGATTCCATCCTGCGGTCATTTCATTCCTGAAGAGTGCCCAGATGCGGTTGTCGAACAGGTGAGGCTTCTGACCGTCGCCGACCTGGTATCGAAATGACAAAAACCGTCAATCGGCGCGTTGCCATCAAGGTGGCAGTCGCCTATTCGGCTGCGCTCGGCGGCGCGAAGGCATTTGCTTCTAACCTGTTCGGCAAAACCGGCCAAGAACAGGCCACACCAAATCAAAGGAGAACCAAAATGGACGAACCGACATCTCAGTATCCCCCCCTTCCCGCCGACGACCTGAAGCGAAATCTGACGTTTGCTCAGATAGATCAGGAAAAAACTCTTCCTCACATTGGTTTGGTCGGAGACACCTACACCATCACCGTCACCGGAGCTGAAACAGCGGGAAGATTCTGCGAGATTGATATGCACATTCCACCTGGAGGTGGGCCGCCCCCACATCGCCACGACTTCGAGGAGACTTTTATTATTTTGGAGGGCGAAATGGAGGCTACGTTCCGTGGTCAGAAATCGATTGTAAAGGCCGGAGACACCATCAACATTCCCGCCAACGCGCCTCATCGTTTTCACAATACTTCTTCCAACGCTACGCGGCTGCTCTGCATCTGCTCGCCTGCAGGGCAGGAGGAGTTTTTCGCAGCAGTCGGAACGCCTGTCGCGACGCGAACCACGGCGCCGCCGAAGCTCGATCAAACTGAGCAGGCCGAGTTCATAAAACAAATTATGGCGCTGGCTCCGAAATACCGGACGGAGTTGCTCAAAGAGGCTGAGGTCTCTGCCTTCGACGACCATTTTTGACAAAAGCGAAGCAGAGTATGCGAAAGTCCTCTACTGCGCAACCCTTGGCTCGGATGTCACTTTCCGAACTGCTTTACCATGTGCCCACCCTCGACGGATCGCCGGTGCAGATTGCCTCTACTGCAAGGATGCACAAAGCACCGGAAGTCTTTCCAATTTCGATCCAGAGGTAGGCCTCGGGAGAAGGCGCGATTCGCTTTGGAACCCTGGAGATAATCTATGCCGAAAGAAGCAGCGCGGGTCGGGCAGCCGGCAACGACAGGGCAACGGCGTATTACCTTCAGCAGCAGGGGTGGAATGTGCGGTGACAGACGAATGTGCGGTGACAGACGCGGGTTTCGTGGCGCGAGCTTTATGGTATTAGAGTACAGCGGACCTGAGGTGCCTGACGGAAGCGCGTGACGGCCACAGCCTTTGATAGCAGACTGGAAGCGGCGGGCCCTCAAAGAACGCATTCCCAGATATGAGCGTGGCGTTGGAAACTCTGGTCGCCGACAAAAGACGACGTAGGCCTCCAGCGCACGCTGCGATCCGTCCCCATCTTTGCTGTGACCCTGGCCGATCACTTCAGTACGAAGGTATCGATCAATACCTTCGTCTCATATTGCATACGAGACCATCGCTACCCCAAACGCATCTCTAGTTGCGTGTCCGAGCAGAGCGCCCCTTGCGGGGCGGTCCTCCCCGGACATTTCGATAGGGGCCCGGCGTTCAGATCATTGCGCTGATCACGAAATCGGGGGATACACATGACTCCGTACTCAAAGGGTAAAGCTCTCATTACAAGCGCCTCTTCCGGTTTTGGCATCGTCCACCGCGCCAATGGCTTTGCGGATCGAGGTATTGAGAATCGCGAGAGGAGAAACGCAAGAATCGAATTGCTCTTGCTTCTTCTTGCATCCAGCCTGTTGGCCTTCGGTCAAAGCAGCAGTGTAAGCGCTATGCCCGCCGATCAAGCGAGCGCACCAGTCCAGAGCGCGCTGTCGACTATCGGGAACACCCACCCGGATGAACTCAAACAGGAGCTCGATGCGGACGCAATTGCATTGTCGAAGATACCCGGGGATCCACTTATAAAACCGGATCCCGTGGCCCCGATCCTGCGGCCAATCGACATGCTCGTAGACCACAGCATTCACTCTCTACGGTTGAAGTTTGGCGCGACTTATACCTTCCTCAACCAGTACGCAACCATAACGCCGGAAGGCGTCCGGCACGATCAACCCAGCGGACGCCTTGATTTCACTGGGGCATGGACTGTGTACGATCATGAAAGCACCGCGGGATCCATCAGCCTGTTGGTTCGTTCGGGAACCAACATTGGCATGAGTCAGCAGTTCAACCTGAGCGATCAACTTGGCTCAGGGCTCTATCTCAACTGCCTCCAGGGTGGAGGCCCGCAGGAGCCAATCACGTTGAACATCCTCTATTGGCGGCAGGATTTCCTCAGGAAGCGGATTTCCTTCTATGTGGGCAAGATACACCCCAACGAATACGTGACCCTCAGCATGTTCAACAATGACGAGCGCACACAGTTTTTGAATGGGGCAAACGACGGCAATCTTTCCGTTGCCTCGGATGGGACTTACGCCGGTGGCGGCGCGGTTGAATTCCAGGCTACGAAGCATGTTTTCGTCCACGCTGTCGCCGTTGATACGGAGGGAGCACAGCAGAGAAATATCGAAACACTGGTCGATCGTAAATACGCGGAAGGTGCTGAAGTGGGCTGGTCCTCAGGTTCACCGGGTGAAAAGTATAAGCTTTATCGCGCCGGCATGTGGCGAGACGATACCAAGGACCGCGGAAGTGGATATGGGGGCGGCTTTGAGTTCGACCATGAATTGACGGATGGTTGGACGCCATTTGGAAGATTCAGCTTCGCGACCAAGACCGGAACGGCCATTAAGAATGAATACGGACTCGGGCTGGCTCAGGTTCATCCATTCGGACGCCGGGGAGATATGTTCGGCGCCGCCTTGAATTACAGTGAACCGAACGCCCCCGCCAAGCACCACGAGAGCATATTTGAGTCGTTTTATCGCCTTCGTCTGACGCAAAGTGTCGAGGTTGGGCCGGATGTAGAGGTTTCCATCCATCCTACATACGCAACCAGAGCTTACACAACAACCCTTCTCAGCGCGAGAATGCGAATTATCTTCTAAGGGCTGAGATTCTTTGATCCAAAATCGTTTCCTCGGGAAGCGGTGCTTACCCGCAAAAGACACACGCGGGAATTTAAGGTGAAGAAGTATGGGAACTCAGCAGGTTACAACCAGATCTGACGACGTCCAGAGCACTCCAGGCGCTCCCGCGATAGCGAATTACTCACGGCCTCTGGCCATCGTCACGAGTTTGTTCTTCATGTGGGGGTTTCTGACCTGCTTGAATGACATACTGGTACCCCACCTGAAGTCGATCTTCGATCTCAGTTATGCACGGGCTATGTTGATCCAGTTCGCGTTTTTTTCCGCCTACTTCTTATTCTCTGTGCCCTGGTCAAAGATCGTGAATACGATCGGCTACAAAACGGCGATGGTGCTCGGCCTGTTGACCATGGCTGTTGGAGCATTTCTGTTCATTCCTGCCGCATCGGTTGTTTCGTACCCGCTCTTTTTGACAGCACTTCTTGTCCTCGCTGCGGGGATAACTGGTCTGCAGGTTTCGGCGAACCCCTATGTGGTCATGCTGGGCAAGCCAGAAACAGCATCGAGCCGGCTGGATCTGACCCAGGCTTTCAACTCGCTAGGTACGACTATCGCTCCGAAGCTAGGGGGATTTCTTATCCTGAGCGCAGCGCCGTTGGCGATCGAACGGCTACGCAATCTCACCCCCCAGGCATTGCATGCGTACCGCATACAACAGGCCGCCTCGGTCAAGATGCCGTATACCGTGATTGGCATTGCACTGCTGTTTCTGGCGGTGTTGATCGGCACTTCGAAGTTGCCACAAATCGAAACCGGAACATCTCGCGCTGGAAACAAGGTAAATGATTCGATCTGGAGACATCCCAGTCTGCTCTACGGCGCGATTGGGATTTTCGCCTACGTAGGTGCAGAGGTCTCCATCGGCAGCTTTCTGGTGAATTATTTTGGCTTGCCCGAAATTGCGGGTCTCTCCGCCAAGACTGCGGCAGGTTTTGTCTCGTTCTACTGGGGCGGCGCCATGGTCGGGCGGTTTGTTGGCGCAGGACTTCTGCAGCGTTTCAGGCCCGGCTATCTACTTGCTCTTAGTGCGATTGTGGCCGCCGCATTGCTTATGGCCTCAATGCTTTGGAGCGGTCACATGGCAATGTGGACCATCCTCGCCGTCGGGTTCTTCAACTCGATTATGTTCCCTACCATTTTTAGTTTGGGAGAAGCAGAGCTCGGTCCTTTGAGCGGAAGCGGATCCGGCATCCTGAATATGGCCATCGTGGGCGGTGCGATTCTCCCGGTAATTCAGGGAGTCATTGCTGACCATGTAGGACTTCACCACGCCTTCGTACTTCCCCTTATCTGCTATCTGTACATCTTGTTCTACGCTCTGAGCGGATCGAAGCCCGATAGCCAACGGCACACAACAGCGTAAATACCGGGAGCACCTACGGCCAGTCCTCATAGAGTCTTTTCGGTCTGCTCGTGAAGATGAGTGTCAACAACTCCAGGAGCGACCGCGTTGAAGCGGATATATTCGCTCGCGAGGCTCAGGAGACCGTATCCGACGCTCCCTTGGTGATGGCTGGAATGGAGGCCGGCACACCCGCGATCGGGTTGGCGGCCAGCGATGCTGTACTTTGTTATGACAATCTCCAGTCGTTATTCGACAGTGCCCACAGTCCCGCGCAATGGCCGCTTGCGTGTTCCTCCGAAAAACCCCGACGGTTCGCAACTCAGCTAGCGGCGGCACCACTCGACCCGTTCAGTTCCAATCTAATGTTGAGATTAAGCCCTGGGTGGGGGGTCTTCTATTGGACGAAAGTAGCGGTCAACTTCGTACTAGTGTGTGCGATCACACGCATATACCAACGTATCCCCGATACCATCGTCTAATTGTCGTTGTTCTGCGCTTGTTGTTCCATGGAGAGCAGGAGGGATATATGAGCAACGCAAGCAACGAAGAGAAGATACGGCTGGTTCGTCACTCCGAGGCATTTTGGAGGGTTACGTTCGACATTCCGCCGCTGAATATCTTCGGACCGGCGAACATTCCGCAACTCGAAGAAGTTGTGTCATCACTTGAATCCGACGATCGAGTTAAGGTTGTAGTTTTTGACAGTGCGATTGATGGATTTTTTCTTACTCACTATGACTTTCTGGCAAAGGCCGAGGAGTCTGCCAAATACCCTGTGGGGCCGACCGGCTTGCAGGCCTTACCTGCCATGCTTGTGAGATTGAGTCGTGCGTCCGTTGTTTCCATCGCATCGATACGGGGGCGCGCAACCGGGGTCGGCAGTGAACTTGCCCTGGCCAGCGATATGCGCTTTGCCAGTCGGGAAAAGGCGATTCTCTCGCAATGGGAAGTTGGGGCCGGGTTGGTTCCAGGGGGCGGGCCCATGGCCCGATTGCCACGTTTGATCGGCCGTGGGAGAGCGTTGGAAGTGCTCTTAGGTGCGGACGATGTCAACGGCGATCTGGCTCAGTTGTATGGCTATGTCAATCGTTCGTTGCCTGACGCTCAACTCGACGCGTTCGTCAACGCCCTGGCGACTAGAATCGCATCGTTTGACAAGCAAGCAATCGCAGACACGAAGCGCCTGGTTGACTTGAATAGCCTGCCTTCCGACGCTGAAATCGCACCGGAGTGGGAGGCCTTTACCGCTTCTCTCGGTCGGCCCGCAGCCCAGGGAAGACTTCGCGCCCTGTTTGAAGAAGGCTTTCACGGGCCTGGCGATGTTGAAACCCGGCTTGGATATCATGTCGGGTTACTCGGTCTCGCGGCAGCAGGAGCCCAGAAATAGCACTCGAATCGGAATGCAATGAGGGAGTAAAACGGCTCGGCTCGGATCTAGTTTTTGGCGTGTTCGGAACGCTGGAGAGCTCTGCCGAATTTATGCGTCATGAGCGCAAACTTACCACGAACCAGAACCGACGGAAATAGGTATCATGTCGACGCATTCGTCCCCAAGTCCGCCTGCTCGGGCTTAGCTTGCTCGAGGGAGCGGTAGAAGCCGGCGCGGCTTACTTCGACGACCATTTTTGACGAAAGCGCAGAGTATGCGAAAGTCGTCTAGTGCGCAACCCTTGGCTCGGATGTCGCTTTCCGAACTGCTTTACCATGTGCCCACCCTCGACGGATCGCCGGTGCAGATTGCCTCTACTGCAAGGATGCACAAAGCACCGGAAGTCTTTCCAATTTCGATCCAGAGGTACGCCTCGGGGGAAGGCGCGATTCGCTTTGGAACCCTGGAGATAATCTATGCCGAAAGAAGCAGCGCGAGTCGGGCAGCCGGCATCGACAGGGCAACGGCGTATTACCTTCAGCAGCAGGGGTGGAATGTGCGGTGACAGGAAGGTGTGAAGAAATTGACAACAGCAAGGGGCTGTTTTTGAATCTGTAACGCCGCTAGACTACAAGCGTGAGCGCACCTTCAGGTTCCCCTCGCCCCCGCCTTTCATCGATAGACCGCTCCCAGCCTGTCTTTCGGACCGTGGATGTAGAAAGAATGATCGACGATGACCACAGCGCACGGTCGATCTGGGAGATGATCGGCCGCCTGGATCTAAGTTTGTATGTTGCCAAAATTGCAGCTGTTGAGGGGCGCGCTGGCCGAGACCACACCGCTCCGCAGTTGCTCATAAGCTTATGGTTGTACGCGTACAGCCGAGGGATCAGCTCAGCGCGTGAGATTGCGCGGCGATGTGAGTTTGAACCTGCGTTCCAGTGGCTGTGTGGTTTGCAGCCCATTAGTCATCGAACACTGTCCGGATTCCGTTCTGATAACAAGGACGCGCTCGGCAGTGTGTTCGTTCAAGTGGTGGGTGTGCTGAGTGCCGAAGGCTTGATCACCATGGAACGGGTGACGCTGGATGGCACCAAGATCAAAGCCAACGCCAGTGGAAACACATTTCGGCGTAAAGAGAAGATCGAAGCCCATTTGGCTGCAGCGCAAACGCAACTAGAGAAGATGAACGAACAAGCCGCAGAGGAAGAGAAAGTGGCCAAGCGTCAAGCGGTTGCGAAACAACGTGCAGCCCGAGAACGCGTAACCCGCCTTGAAAGCGCGCTTCGTGAAGTGGAGCGTCTGCAGAAGAACAAGAAAGAGGATAAGACGACATTTGTAGCGCGGGCCTCCACCACCGATGCCGAGGCTCATGTGATGCGTAACGGTGAAGGGGGCACTGTGCCCAGCTACAACGTGCAATTGGTGACCGACACCACCCACGGGTTCGTGGTGAACGTAGAGGCAACCACCGACGCCATCGACTATCGTCAACTAGAGCCGGCTCTTGACCGCTGTAAAGCGACTCTGGGAAGTCTGCCAAAGCAGTTGATTGCCGATGGGGACTATACCAACCATGCGGCTGTGCAGGCCGCTGCAAAGTCTGGCGTCGACTTCTACGGTTCGTGGCAAGATAGCTGGAAACCGACAGAATCAGATGCTCAGGGACGCAGCGGGGCTTTTATCAGCAGTGCCTTTCCTTATGATGCGAAGAATGACGTTTACCTCTGCCCTGCCGGACAGCAACTAGTGCACAAAGCGGTGCTCGATCGTGGACACGGGGTGCGCACGCATGTGTACAAGGCGCCAAAGGCAGCTTGCGCTTCCTGCGTTTATCGCGCTCAGTGTGCCTCGAAGAAGCCGAGCCCCGAAGTGGAGACGCTCCATCACACGCATCGAGGAGTCTGCGCAAACAAGCGCATTCAAAGCCAAGATGCAAAGTGAGGAAGCACAGAACATCTACCACCAACGCTCGCAGATCGCCGAGTTCCCGCACGCCTGGATTAAAGAGCGATGTGGGCTTCGACAATTTCGCTGTCGAGGGCAAGAGAAAACAGGCATGGAAGCTAGGTGGGCGTGCCTCAGTTACAACATCATCCGGCTATTTAGCATACGCCGCAAGATCGCTAACGTAACTGTCGCTGCTGCATAATAAAGCCAATGTTCGCGAGACGGTCGAAGATGTCAATCCGTGGGCATACTTAACGGCGAGAGGGGCCGGTCGCGATCTTTCACAGCTACCTGTCCACCAGGTTTCTGTCACCATGTTCAAACTGAATCACGGGACCGGCCTGCACAACTCCTGGGGCAATTTTTCACAGCTTCCAGACGGGACTTACCCTATTGGATGACAATCGCATGATGTGATGTATATATCTGTCGTTGTTCCGTTTGGTTTACGTCTCGTCTGTCACCTGATCTCTGGTCACCTGATCTCTAAGGGTCCAGCAGTGCAACCTCAGAGTCTTCGACTCACCGCTCGCAAAGCGGAATTGAGGTAATTCCATCTCATGCGCTTGCGCACATTGCTTCCAGTCAGTCATCGCACAGCCTCCCTATCGGTGGTCTAGTAGAACGACAAACTCTCGACACCAGTTCCAGCTTTAACCGTTTTCACAACCTCTGCCTTTCGCAGATTAACGACGGTGATGGTGCCATCGTCCTGGTTTGCAATTAGAACGGTGACTCCGTCCGGGTGAAAGGCCATATCCATGGGGCCTTTTCCAAGCTTTAGCTTCTGCTGGTTCTCCAGGTTGCGATCCAGAATGGTGCCGAGCGGCTCCTCATGGCTCGTCACAACGATGAACTCTCCACTTGGGCTATATCTCACAATTTGAGCGGCCTTTTTGTGGTGCTCAAGCGTTATGACCGTTTGAAGGCTGTCCGTTGTGGGGTCGATCACATATAGGCGGCGAGCCTCGGCATCCACAACCAGAATCGTCCTGCCATCTGGAGACATCCCCAGACCGTCCAACTCACTAGGTAAGGCCAGCTTCTTCAGTCCCGTTTGAGAACTCAGATCAAGAATAGCCAGGATGGCATCTTCCTCCGTCTCGCCGTAGAGCTTTGACACATCTGGCAATACTTCGATACGGTGACCTTTGTTTGAGCCTACTTCGAATACTTGGACAATCGCGCCGGTGTCAGGGTTCATTTCAACCACCACGCCGCTGTTCTCGCAGATGCAGTAGAGCTGCCCTCGGGAACCCCAGCGCATACCGTGTGGAGCCTCGTAAGGTGCAACGCTGAAATCGGCGATGTGGCGTTTCTGAATGAGGTCGATGACAGCAATCAGGTGGCCGGGGTTCGGATTATTACCATGTATGCCCTCACCGTAAATCGGAACGAATGCACGGGTATGATCTTCAGAAATCAGTAGTTCATGAACCCGCAGAGCGAAGCCCTTGATCGAGACAATCACGTTGTAAGATTCTGGATCGAGAAAGAGAACCTCATTGCCTTTTTTATCCACGGCAATCAATCCGCTCGTACCCGTCGTAAAGTTGCGATCTGAATAGTGCTTCATGCATCCTCTTTCTCGCGGAAATACAGTTGGTTCCGGCAGACGAGCTTTCCGAAAGAACAGGGTAATCCTCTCTATAAAAGAAACGGGTCTAACCTTCATCCGCCCAGGAATCGTTGGGCTGGTAAAGGCGGAACGGAGTGTGGTTCTCATAGGGGAGCTCATCCGGCCTCCACAGGATCTCCATAAAGGCGCCCCACGGCGTCTTGAAGTACCAGATCTCTTCGCCTTTTTTGATGTCACCCTTGGCCTTGATCGGCCCCTTCAGCAACTCCGCTCCGCTGTCACGTAGGGACTGTGCGGCCGCCTGAATGTCGTTGACGAAGAACGCTATGTGGCCTGCACCGATGTCGATATTGCTCGGCAATTCTTTGCGCTGAGTATCTGCGACAAAGACCTGAAGTTCCAAGTTCAAGTTCGGTCCGAGCCGAAGCATGGCCAGGGTTACGTTGTCGATCGGAACTCCTGTAGGCGTCTCTTCGAAGGGGCCGACTCGCCACAGCAGGCGAGCGCCGACTGCCTGTTCAAAGAAGTGAATAGCAGCGTCTAGATCCGGAACCACCAGACCAACGTGATCTACATGCCGTGCGGAAACGATCCCCATTTGCATAGCTCCTCCTGGTTGCTGCTTAGCGAACGAACGTCTTGATCCATGCGTAGGCGCTCTCGCCCAGTACCATGCCGAGGAGCCCAAGCAGAGCGACAATAGGCGGCGCGGGGCTCTTGACGCGGCACAGGCCGTAGAGCACACCGACGGCGCACCCGAGCAGGAAAGAAAACAGGTAGGTCTTCATGATTGGGCAGACTCCACGCGCTCGAAGAAGTCGAGCAAACGGCTTGACACCACTTCAGGTTGCTCCTCCATGACATAGTGGCCGCAATCCTCGATTGCGCCACCTTCAACGTGTACTGCGAGCGGCTCCATCGACTTACGTAAACGATCTCCCATGGCAATTTGTCCGCCGAGCGCAAGCACTGGCATCTCCAGTTTTGTCTTGGCAAATTCGATATTTTGAAGCGAACTCTTAGCGGCGTTACGGTAGTAGGCGAAACCCCGACTCATTGCGCCGGGCTTGGAGTAGCACTCCACGTAATGATCGCGCTTGGCTTGCGTAATCCGTTCCGGGTACTGAGCCTTGTGCTGGATGAGCCACTCGAAGAGCTCCCGCTCGCGGCCCTGGGTGAGTACCTCTGGCAGCTCTGGCAACGTGTTGAAGGAGAGTTGCCAGAGTTTTACGTTGACCTCGGGCGGGAGAGGAAAGCTCTGCGGTGGGGCCAGACCTGGGAGAGCGGAATCGAGCAGCGTCAGGCTGCGGATGCGCTCGGGAAATTGCGCGGCCCAGGCGTAGGCAATCCAGGCTCCGACATCATGGCCGACGAGGTGAATCGGTTGCGGCATGAAGGAGCGGACTGCATCTTCAAGCTGCCTGCTGATGCTGCCGGTGTCGTAGCCTTGGGTCGACTCCACAGAGTCACCCAGCCCGGGAGGGTCCACGGCGAGTACATGATGCCGTGCCGCGAGGAAGGGGAGGACCTCGTCGTAGGCCCTAGCCGATTCAGGCCAGCCGGGCACCAGGACGACCGGAGTGCCCGAACCTGCTACGAGGGCATGAGAGCCATTGCCAAGAGTCAGTAATTGTGAAGTCTGTGTCATATGGCCGCCAGCTTTCTATTGGTTGACTTGCGTTTTCGGTTTAGTCCGCTCCGCCGATACCTGGGTGCCGGCCGGTATCCATTGCACCCGCACAACCAATTTCGTGATCCTCACGGGATCCCTGCAATGACTTCGTCAAGCCTCAAGAGGACCACGGTCGTTATCTCCACGGAGAGAAAAAGGGACAGAGCGATTCACCTCCCGATGCTTGGCAAACCGTTCCAACGATGGTCACGAAGGTCTCTTTGACATTAGGAAAGTTCTGTCCGTCCCCGAAAAGGGCCAATTGCGACCGAAGCGCAATCGGGCGCGTTGTTCGTTTCCGTCAGACGCCGCCACAGTATTCGATTCCAATCCGCATTCTTTGTCGTTGCAGATGATTCAAAAGACAGAATTGCAATTGGCGAAGACTGTACCCCCTTGCAAACCGACTTCGGATGTAAAGAAAACTTCACGGCTTATGTTATGACGATGTCAAGGATGCAGCTTCTGCTCTAAATCCGGCACAAACAACGGCTGGGCGTAGGCTTCCAATCGATGCGCCGCCGCCAGCGCCAATTCATAGGCGACTCGTGCACTGTTTTTGTCGCCTAATGCCGTCTGGGCGTCTCCCAAAGCCATCTGCGCCAGCAAACTCTCCGGCTGCAAAGCGACAGCCTTCTTTGCCGCAACCAAAGCCTCTGCGGGCCTATTCTCCCTCAGCAGGATTTTCGACTTTTGGACTGCCCCCAACGCCGCCGCTTCAAGCACATGGAAATCGCCATGGTACACAAACACGCTGTGGTCGATCTGCTCCGCCATCGGCATCCAGCGGAATCGCTCGAAGACATTCAACTGGTCGCTGGGCCAGTCACAGGCTTCCAGATCGTCTGCGCTTAACAGGAGGTTGCCATGGATGGTTTCTGGCACGTCGACCGGCAGGATCTCTCCTCCGGT
>JBEKNJ010000091.1:0-16939 GCA_049522955.1 Acidobacteriaceae bacterium | reverse complement strand
CTTTTGTCCGTTCCAAACAGAGGTGTCATCCCGACCGAAGCGTAGCGAAGTGGAGGGATCTGCAGTTCCGCGGACCTCTCCTGGAAATGTTTTTCGTTTTTAAGTTGCGAGATGTCGGATACCCATCTCTCCCTTCAAAGCTCCGCCGTTTCATCGCTCGACTCCCCGGGGAACGACGGGCTTCGATCAAGTCGATCCCGATGAAGACCAGGTTGAGACTTCTCATTGACGGCTAATTCCAATCCGGCGACCACCCAGAAATAAGACACTAAAGCCGTGAGAATTTTCTCTTGACACAGATATTTTTCTTAACTATGTTTGACCCTTACCTGGTCGGCTTCATCAACATGTGCAAACGTTTCGAGGGTACCTCACGTTGTCTGAACGGGAGCTTCAACCTAACTCGACTGACCGGCGATCCTTCCTCAAACTGCTGGTCGCGGCCCCTCTCTTTGCCAACATCGGCGCACGCAGCTTCGCGGCTACTGTAGCCACTGCCACCAGGGGTGCCACCCTCAAGGGAACTTTTTCCGACAACATCTACACGCAGCTGGGTGTTCGGCCGCTGATCAATTGCCGAGGACCCTGGACTTATCTGACTGCCTCGCTCGAGTTACCCGAAGTGCGCGCGGCCGCTGAAGCAGCCTCCCACTACTTCGTCGACCTCTATGAGCTCCAGGCAGCCGCCGGCCGTTACCTCGCTAAACTCTCCGGCGCCGAATCCGGAATGGTCACCTCTGGCTCCGCTGGCGCGATAGCGTCCGCCACTGCAGGCTGCATCGCCGGATCCGATCCCAAAAACATCTATCAGTTGCCCGACACCACCGGCATGAAAGGGGAGGTCATCATCCTTGGCGGCCGCACCCCCTGGGACAGCTGCATCCGGCTCACCGGAGCCAAACTGATCGTCGCCCCCACAGTGAACGATCTCTCCGCGGCCCTTACACCCCAGACCGCCATGGTCTACACCACCATGGGGGAAACCGACGTCGTCCAGAGCATCCTCAAGATCACCAAGCCCGCCGGCGTCCCTGTCATGGTGGACCAGGCTTCGGCCATCCCCCCATTCTCGAATTTCACGCGCATGGCGAAGACGGGCGTCGATCTCTTTTGCTTCAGCGGTGGAAAGGGCATGCGTGGTCCACAAGTCTCCGGCGTGTTGTTGGGCCGCAAGGATCTGATCGATGCAGCCCTATACAACACCAATCCTTGGGAAGGTTCTATATGCCGGCCGATGAAGGTCGGTAAGGAAGAAATCATGGGCGTCCTCGCGGCCATCGACTACTGGTCTAAGGCCGACATTGCGGCGATCGACAAAGTCTGGCAGCGCCAGATGGAGCGCATCGCAAAGTTAGTGGAGACAGTACCAGGAGTCCAGGCAACCATCACCACCCCGCCGTCGGAGGAGGAGGACAGTTTCCCCACCCTTGCGGTATCGTGGGACGAACAGAAGTTTGGCTTGACCGTGGCTCAATGCGACCAGCAACTGCGTGAGGGCGAACCGCGGATTGACGTGTCGACCAGCAACAATCCCAGCGGTGTTCTTGCGCGAGCGGGCCTCACCGAGTCAGGCAACCCCAAGTCGGGCCGTACAAATCACCTGCGCATCCTCTCCCTGACCCTGCAGCCAGGCGAGGAGCTCATCGTGGGCAATCGCCTGCGCCAGGTTCTTGAAAAGGCTCGTAAACAATCTGCGTGAGTGATTTCTCTGGAAGACCGAAATAAACACTCGGTATGGCAATCAAAACGGATCAATATTACCGCAGGAGAATAAGATGCCAACACGTCGCGAATTCCTATCCGCCGGAGCTGCCATGAGTGTCCTGTCGCTAGCACCGAGCCAAGCCGGCACAACATCTTCCTCGCCCTATCCCATCAACGAATTCGAAGCGCGGATTGCCAGAAAAGATTTCCGCGACATGACCAAGGACATCCTGCCGACACCGTGCATGGTCGTAGATCTGGACATGTTCAATGCCAACGTGAAGCACATGGCAGAGACGGCCAAGGCCACCGGCGTCAATGTAAGACCCCACGTCAAGGTCCACAAGAGCGTCGACGTTGCCAAACATCAGGTAGCTGCCGGAGCGGTCGGGCTCACTTGTGCCACCATCGCCGAGGCGGAGCTCTTCTCCGGAGCGGGGATTAAGGGCGTTCTCTGGACCAAGCAGCCCGTTGGCGTCAATAACATCCAGCGGGCCGTAGCGCTCTCTAAGAAGGATCCCACCTTCATGCTCGTGACCGATGATGCACAGGTGGTGGATTGGCTGGACGAAGCCGCGGACGCTCACAAGACAAAGCTGAGAATCGCCGTGTCGGTATTCGCCGGAATGAACAGGCAAGGCATTGACGGCGGAAAGCCTGCGGTCGAACTGGCACAGAAGGTATCGTCCTGTAAGCACATGCAGTTTGAAGGATTCATGGCCTACTCTGGAGGCGCGGCGCATACCAAGGGCTTCGAGGAACGAAAAAAGAAATCCATGGAAGTGCTGGCTGGTGCGCGCGAAAGCAAAGACTTGGCGCTCAAATCCGGATTGCCTGTAAACATCATGTCCGGTGGCTCCACCGGCACTTACAACATCGATTGCGAAACTGGATTGACGGAACTGGAAGCCGGCACCTATGTCTTCATGGACACCGAATACTTCATCGTCGGTGGGCAAGATGGAAACATGACCAGATATACCGATTGGCAACCAGCGTTGACCATCCTGACTACTGTTGATAGTCAGCACCATCCGAACATCATAACCACGGATTACGGCAACAAGGCGCTCGCCAAGAAGACCGACGAGGTGAAGGGGATGCCGTGGCTTCAGGTAGGAGTTCAGGGAGCAGAATATGGTGCCCTGACCTGGAAGGACGGGGACCACGCGCCGAAGCTGGGCGACCGGTTGGAGATTTACTGCACCAACCTGGACCAGAGCACCAACGCCTTCGATCGCTACTATATCGCCCAGGGCGACAAGATCGTGGACGTATGGCCCATTATGGGCCGTAGCGGCGCGGCACAGCGCTAAGTGATGCAAGGAGCTTTGGCTGAAATCCTCGCGCTGTGCTGGTTATTGCTGGCGACGACCGCCTTTGCCCAGAACTACACGGCTGAGAAAACGTCGGATCACGGCGTCCCTATCGTTCGCCTGAGCGACGCGAAGAACGCAGTGGAAATCTCCGTCGTGCCCTCTGTGGGCAATCTCGTCTACCAGATGAAGGTGCACGGGAAAAACATTCTGTACTTCCCCTTCGACGACCTTTCCGAGTTTGTGAAGAAACCAAAAATGAGCGGCATTCCATTTCTCGCGCCGTGGGCCGACCTGTTGGACGAACAAGCCTTTTGGGCCAACGGCAAGCGATATGGATTCAATATGAGTCTAGGCAACGTCCGAGGCGTCATGCCGGGTCACGGGTTTCTCCTTAATTCGCCTCTCTGGGAAATAACGGAGTTGGCGGCCGACAGCCGATCCGCTCATTTGACCAGCCGGTTTCAATTCTGGAAGTATCCGGATCTGATGGCGCAATGGCCGTTCGCCCAGGAATACGAGGTGACCTACAGTCTGGCCGATGGCGTCCTCGAAGTGAAAACAACCATTACGAATCTAAGTGCGGATCCAATGCCGGTAATCATCGGATTTCATCCTTTCTTTCAGATTCCCGGCATTCCGCGCGACGAGTGGACCGCGCATCTCTCGGCACGGCTCCATGTCGTGGCCGATGAAACGAAAGTTCCGACAGGTGAAATGCGGCCACTTGACCTACCTAATCCATTACCTTTGCGCGGGCAAAATCTAGACGACGGCTTTACCGGCCTGGAACGCGATGCGGACGGCCGCGCCCATTTCTCCGTCGAAGCGGGTGGCATGAAGGCAGAGATTTTATTCGGACCGAAATACCAGGTCGCCACCATCTATCTACCGCCCTCCCCCAACCTGACCCAGGAATTCATTTGCTTCGAGCCCTTGGCCGCGATCATCGATGGAGTCAATCTAGCGCGCCGAGGCAAGTATGCGGAGTTACAAATATTGCCTGCCGGCCAGAAATGGACCGAGAGCTTCTGGGTCCAAGCCAGTGGAATGACACCCTGATTGAACCGTCACCCTGTTTGGTGGGAGCCCCCTGCTTCATCAGGGGGGAGCAACGCTTCAGCGTTGCGGAAAAGAATCGACTCTGATCATGCGCTTTAGCGCTGGCCTCGAAAATCCAGGCTAAAGTATTTGCGTGAGAACTCCGCACTTAGTTCCGTAGGGACGTCTGAAAGTAGCCCAGGACGATAGTCCTGGGTAATGATAAACAAGCTGAACAGTCCCGCGAGGGACGGCTGAACACCGAAGCCGAATCTTCAAACGTCCTTCGGACTAAACGGTGCGGCCAAGGGGCAGCATTTACTTCTTACTTTCGTACGGTATAAACCCATGCGTCTTCGTCTGCAGGATATACACAGTCTTGCCGGCGGTGATGTATAGCTTGGAATAATCACGTCCGCCCCAGGCAAGGTTGGCCATGCTGTGCGGCATCTGCACGGTCCCAATATGCTTCCCGTCGCGGTTATAGACCCAGATACCGTTAGGCCCGGAGACGAAGAGCCGGCCATGTTTGTCGACCCTCATTCCGTCGGGATTCCCGCGGCTTCCGGGATCGATCATTGTGCCGAAAACCATGCTGCCGGAGATGGTCCCGTCCTTGTGGAAGTCATAGCGGCGTATTTCCCTAGTTTTATCGTCGTCCACGTACAGATATTTCCCGTCGGGCGAAAACGCCAATCCATTCGGCGCTAACAACTCCCGCGTCAGCAGCGTTAATGAGTGGTCGGCACCCATACGGTAAATGGATTGTGGCTGCTCCTGCTGTTGGTCAGCCCGCAAATCGATAATTGGGTCGGTGAAATAGATCGCGCCGTCCGGTCCGAGGACGATGTCGTTCGGGGTATTAAGCTTCTTGCCTTGATAATGGTCCGCGATGACCTCGAAGCTTTTGCCATCCGGGGAAAGCTCGATGACTGCGCGCAGACCGCTCGACGTACTCCACAGGCGATGCTGTCGATCGTAGGTGCTGCCGTCCGGATCGATCACTGAAATTGCTGTTTCAATATGACCGTCCGGATAGAGCTTGTCGATCTTATTTCCCTTTTCATCGCTCAACCACAAAAAATTGCTCCGGTCCCAGACGGGTCCTTCCGTGAAGGCGAAACCGGTGCCCATTGTTTCGAGCTTGACGTCCTTACGAAACACCTTCCAGAACTCCGGGTCGAGCGCGTGCAGCTCAAACGGTTTGTCAGGTACCGGTGCGCGAGACGTAACTTGTGGTGTCGGAGTGGGAGCGGTCGGTGGTTCCGGTGCGGGCGTGGCCGGAACTTGCGCAGCGGCGACTAGGTGCAACAGCGCGAAAGATAAGACCGTCAACAGCGGGGGAGGGAAGAGTCGGGATATCATCGGTAGTCCCTATCGAGTCGGTGCAATGACTTTTCATTGACAGCATCTCATAGGTATGTAAAATCTTGGCTATACTTTGTTTCAATCTGAAATAAAGCCCCTATCTGGCCCTAGCAACACGCTAACTCTCGCGCGAAACCATTCCGGAATATTGCCAGCCAAATATTTATCCAAGGAGAAGGCATGAACCACTACCCCAGGCGCGCTTTGATCATGTTGTCATGTCTATTCGCTATCTCCTGCGGCTCGGAGTTGCTGGCCCAGAAGGGGGGCGTGCTCAAGGTCATCAACGTAGAAGACCGAAAAGCGGCTTCCATGTCGAGTGCGGGCATGCTGGCAGGTGACACGCTTTATGTCGCAGGGCAGAATGGGCGGAGCAGCGATGGCAGCCTTCCGAAGAACTTCCCGCAGGAGGTGAGCCAATCATTGGGCAATGTGCAGGGTGTGCTGCGCGCCGCCGGAATGGATTTTGGCTCCGTCGTCTGGATGCATGTGTATGTGACCAGTTTGCAGGACATCGCTGCGATGAACGAGGTCTATTGGAAGTTGATCGGTAATCATCCTCCCGCGCGCACCGTGCTGGTGGTCGCAAATCTTCCCCAGGGAGAGAAGGTCCAGATCAGCTGCATCGCGGCCGCCAATACCCTCCAGCGGAAGGTGATCCAGCCGCCGGGATGGCCCAAGGGAGATCACATCGATCCTGCGGGAATTCAAGCCGGTGAAGTGCTCTACATGTCGGCCCAGGATGGGGCCGATCGCGTCACAGGGAAGATCTCGGAAGACTACGGGACCGAGGTGAAGCAGGCCCTCGACAATCTAGCAACTATTTTGAAAACGGCAAACATGAGCATGGCCAACGTTGTGTGGGTAAACCCATACCTAAGCAGCGCAGAGGCGAATGCGCCAGGGACAAACCCGCCCGGGCCGATCGGTCACAATGGCCAGGCACAGGCCCCCAGCGCCAGCGTGATGAACAAAATCTATGCGTCTTACTTTGAGTTTGGTAATACTCCGGGGCGGGGCACGATCCAGGTGGCAAGCCTTCCCAACAACAGCCATATCGTCTTCACCGCCATTGCAGGGTCCGATCTATCGAAACGCAAGTCAATCCAGATTAGGAATATGAAACCTAGCCCGACGGCAAGCCCAGGCGTGATTTATTGGGATACCTATTACATGTCGGGCAAGAGCGGCTTCATCCCGGACCAGGGGATCGTTACTCAGGATGTGACTTTGCAATTGCGCCAGACGATGCGAAACCTGTTGGACGATCTACAGGGCGCAGACCTGGACTTTCCCGACGTCGTGCAGGCGACGATCTATCTGCGGGAGATGCAATATACCGATCAAGTCGTGCCCCTTTATGGCACATTCTTCAAGGGGAGTTTCCCCGCTCAGACTCTTCTGCAGAACAGCTTCGACATGAAAACGACGACGGGGGAACAAATTTCCTTTATCGCCGTGAAACAGCCAACACCTTGATATGAGGTTCGAGAGGAAACAATGTCACTTGAGCGAAACATCACCGCAGCCCAAAGCGATCGCCGATCCTTCCTCAAACTGTTAGCCGCGGCTCCGCTATTTGCCACCATCGGCTCACGCAGTCTCGCAAACACGGTGGCCGCGGCGACCAAAAAGGCGGCCAGCGGGAATATATATTCGCGGGTTCTTGGCGTCAGATCTTTCATCAATGCTCGGGGGACATGGACTTACCTGAGCGGTTCGCTCGAGCTTCCCGAAGTGCGAAAAGCTACAGAAGAAGCCTCGCACCATTTTGTCGACATGTTCGAACTACAAGTAGCCGCCGGCCGCTATTTAGCCAAAATTTCCGGCGCGGAATCAGGCATGGTCACTTCCGGCTCAGCGGGAGCGATCGCCGTGGCGACCGCGGGGTGTATCGCAGGCTGCGATCCAAAGAATGTATGGCAACTCCCCGACACCACTGGATTGAAGGGAGAGGTTGTCATGCTTGGCGGCCGAAGCGCCTTTGACAACGCCATTCGTCTATGCGGCGCTAAACTCGTGATCGCGCCCACCGTCGCTGATCTGAAGTCAGCAATCACCTCGCAGACCGCCATGATTTACACCACCTGGAAAGACGAACGCGTACCCGAGGTACTGAAGATCAGCAAGCCTGCGGGCGTGCCCGTGTTGCTCGACGCCGCCGCTGGTATTCCTCCCTTTGACAACTTCACCCGCTTCGCCAAGATGGGCGTCGACCTCTATTGCTTTAGTGGAGGAAAGGGCTTCCGTGGCCCGCAGTGTTCCGGGATACTGCTCGGCCGCCAGGACCTCATCACGGCAGCCCTCGCCAACACCTGCCCCTGGGAAGGCTCTGTATGCCGCGCCATGAAGGTGGGCAAGGAAGAAGTCATGGGAATTCTTGCCGGCGTCGAATACTGGGCGCAGGCTGATTCGGAAGCTCTGAATAAAGAGTGGACATCTCGCGTAGAGCGCATTGCGAAGCTTGTGGGAACCGTGCCGGGTGTCACCACCGACATCACCATTCCCAAGACTGGTAACAGCTATCCGACACTCACCGTCCAGTGGGACGAGCAGAAGTTCGGTTTAACCATCGATCAATGTGCCGAGCAGCTACGCGCAGGCGAGCCTCGTATCGAAGTTCTGACCAACAACAACCCAAGTCTGGTCCCCGCAGTAAGTGGGAGAGAGCCCCGGCCAAAAGCCAACCACTTACAAATTATTTCCATGACCCTCCAGGATGGAGAGGACCTGATCGTAGGAAACAATCTTCGCCGGGTACTCAACAAAGCCCGGAAACAATCGGCAGTTTAAATATGGTGGAGGCGGCGGGAGTCGAACCCGCGTCCGAAATCCATGTCAGCAGAGAGACTCCATGCGTAGTCGAGTTCCGGAGATTTCGCGCGACGCGCTCAGAACCGACAAGATGCGCGTAACGCTAGTCCGATGATCTCATCCCTGCGGCTCGGACCGGGTCTCAGGGACCAGCCTGCTGTGCGACGTTCTTCCGCAACCCACAGGCGAAGCCACGGAGAACGGCTACTTATTTAATTAAGCAGCAAGTGCTAGGTTGTTGTTAGCAATTATTGTTTTTGCAAGCGATTACGGGTGCTCACACCCCGGCATGCCTCTCAACCTAATCGATCCCGTCGAAACCGTGACGCCCCCTTCTCTTCATTATATGGCTTACATCCCAATTGAATTCAGGTCGATGCTTTCAAAGTCCTTGCGAATCACGCCTTCGCGAATTTCTTTCACTGTCTTACCTTTGAGCGACATCTGGTAGGCGTAGTACCCCTCTTTGGCGCATGTACTGCACTCCGCACCGTGCAATCCTTCAAAGCAGCTATGCAGGCTGGTGTGCCCCATATTTCGATCGCAGCGGCAGTAGCAAGGCAGCTGGTAGAGCACGTTCGGCACCTTGGCTGCATCTTCATATACCGCCTTTTGCCACGGATACTGGAACATGGGGCCGGTCAGCTGTTTGCCGGCGAGCAGCGGGGGCAACTTGGTTCCGTGAGCTGGCGCTACCGGGTGGTAAGCCGGAACGTCCTGGTCGGTGATCCATTGCGCGTAAGACGCTACCGTCAACATCCCGACGGCCAGGCATACCAGGATTCGCCGCATTCCTCCTCCTTGAGAAACCATAGTTTAGCGCGACGGGCAGGGAAATCGCCAAGCAGCCGGTTCGGCAACAGGATTGCAACACGGATTGCAGAGCGCGGGAGCAAAAAAAAGGCGGCACGAACGGTAAATTGTCCGTGCCGGGAGGCCAGTGACGCAACTTGTACTTAAAACCGCGCCGTGGGAGCAATTTCCTCAACCACGACTGAACTCATATTAGCAGATGCTTTCGCCCAACTTCTAGTTGTAAATACCGATTTTCGTAAAAAAACGCATTTTTTAACTTTTTAAATCCCAATTCCTGTATTTTTCGGGCTCTACCACATCCCTCGAAAACATAGACGCACTTCTAAAAATTAAGTTTCGCAAGCGACCAGGAAATCTGTGCCCATACGAACATTTGCAAGTTTCAGATCCGGTCCGGTGCTGGTAGACAGCACGCAGCCGGCGTCCGACCCGCGAAATCTCTGGCGAACCGGCCTTTTACTAGCCACCTCGGCTGCCCTCGGCGGCATAGCCGTTGCCATTTGGGATCGCAGAACCCTGGCCAAAATGCGCCAGCAAACCCCGCCCACAGAAGACGAGCCCTGAAGGCCGCACCAGGTTCCTCACAGAAGTGTCATCCCGACCGCAGCAGCCACGGGCCTGCGAGCACCAAGGATGAAACTTGCTTCTCCTCGTTCTTTGTCCGTTTCGAACAGAAGTGTCATCCCGACCGTAGCGGCCACGGGCCTGCGAGCACCAGGGATGAAACTTTGCTTCTCCTCGTTGTTTGTCCGTTTCGAACAGAAGTGTCATCCCGACCGTAGCGAAGCGAAGTGGAGGGACCTGCTGTTCACCCTCCGCATCATCAAACCTGGATGGAAGCGCTATCCTCCACCTTGTCATCCCGACCGGAGCGGAGCGTAGTGGAGGGATCTGCAGTTCCGCGGACCTCTCCTGGAAATGTTTTTCAACAGAGCGGACCGCCCGTTTCCGCCATCATGAAATCGAGTCAATCGTTTTAGCCATCGACATATCCCGCTTGGTAAGGCCGCCCTTGTCGTGGGAGACCAACGCCAGCCGCACCTTGTTGTACCGGATATCGATGTCCGGGTGATGTCCGGCCGCCTCGGCCTTCTCCGCCACCTGGTTGACGAAGACCATCGCCGCCGCAAAATCAGCAAACTCGTAGTGGCGGACGATCTCCTTGCCCTCCAGCTTCCACGCAGGCAGCGAACCCAGGCTTTCCTGCACCATTTCCGCGCTCAAAACACTCATCGGCACACCTATATAGTTAACTGAACGGATTGCGTAACTTCGGCCCCTTAGGCTCAAGTTGGAGTTGTGGTGTAAGTTTCTTCGCCTGCATGGTAATCTCCGCCCGCAAATCCTCCCACAGCTGATCCGGCAAGCTGAGATAGACAGCCACCACCTTGGGGTCGAACTGCGTTCCCGAGCAGCGCTTGATCTCCAGCCGCGCCGCCGCAAAAGTGGTCCCCTTTCGGTAAGGCCGGTCTGATGTGATGGCGTCCAGGGTATCGGCGACCGCAAAAATTCTTGCCCCTAACGGAATCTGCTCCCCTTTCAATCCGCGTGGATAGCCGCTGCCATCGTAGTGTTCCTGATGGGCGTACACAATCTCTGCCGCCTCCTGCAGAAAGGGAATCTTGCGCAGCATTTGATAGCCGCGCGCACAGTGTTCCCGCATCACTTTTTGCTCGTCCGCTTGCAACTTGCTGGGCTTGAGCAAAATCGCGTCAGGAATCGCCATTTTTCCGATGTCGTGCAGAAACGCACCGCGGGCCACTACGGGTATCTGCTGCGGAGGAATCCCCGCCCCCCGGGCCAGCGCGATCGTAAAAGCGGTCACCCGTTTGGAGTGGCCTTCCGTCTCTGCATCTTTCAAGTCCAGTGCATCGCCCAGCGCTTCCAGAGTGATGTCGTACGATCTCTCTAGGTCACTGATTGCCTGGTGTAGCATCCCGGTCCGGGCGCTTACCAACTGCTCCAGGTCTTGCCGGTACATGGCGTTCTGCTGCAGCAGGCGGCGATAGTCCACCGCCCGCTTGACTGTGGCTACCAACTGCTCCTTTTCAAACGGCTTTACCAGGTAGTCATAGGCCCCCTGCCGTACCGCAACCAACGCCGCTCCTTCGTCCCGGCCGGGCGTCATCAGTACCAACGGAGTCTCTGGCAATGTCTGGCGCAGTCGGCCGATCAAGCCATGGCCGTCCCGGCCGGCGATCGTCAGATCGGAAAGCACCAGGTCATAGGGGGGGTCTTGCTCGATACGCGCGATAGCCTCGGCGACACCGCTGGACAACACGGTAGAGTACTCCGTTTTTTCAAGCATGCCGTCGATGTCCGCGCGGGATTGCCTTTGGTCATCGACTACCAGGACGCGTGCTGGGCTCTCTACCGTTTCCATACTTGCCGGGCAGCCGGTTTCCCCGGAATGCTCCCTTCCTCAGTCACTCTTATCGCATCTGAGTACCTGGAAACCAGCGGACTCAGTGCTGCCGGGAGGCATAGTGCGCATCGACGGTTACGCTAAACAAACGATTGTGCGCCGCTGCACCATTTTCTCCCGCAGAGTGTGAGTCTCTCATGCTGAGTCTATCCGCAACAGATACCTATGGTATGAATTCTTCTGCCCCCAGACACCCCCCTGGAGCAAACTGTTATACTGCCCTTGGTCCTTCCCTACGCGTTCTCACATGATCAGGACAGACCGAAACCCGGTGCCACTCCTTGAGGCTTTGAATTCACTTAATCGGGGTAGCTTTGTTCAACTTTGAACGCGAGTTTGCTGCAGAATCGAATCTGGTGGTCTCTCAGGCGGCCAAGCAGTCCTGCGAGCAGCAGCAGCGGGACGTCTACGAAAGCCACCGCCATCGCATCTTCTCCCTCGCTTTTTACATGACCGCCAACGAACTGGAAGCAGAAGAAATTCTCGCCTCCACCTTCGTGCGTGTCTTTCAGCAACACGACCGGCCCGACGGGTTCGCCGTCGATTCCGCCCTCGTGCACCAGCTGAGCGAAAAATTCGCACTGCACCAGGAAGAGACTCCGGCCGTCCCGGCCGCGGGGCTCGGGTTGAGCAACCGCAATGTTCACCGCTCCGTTCTCGAGGCAGCCGTAAGCAATTTGCCTGCCAGCGAGCGCCTGCTTTTCCTGCTGCGCGATGTGGAAGGCTATGCTCCGGCCATGATCAGCCGTCTGCTCGACATTCCTGAAGCGAAGGTGCAGCGCACCCTCTTTTCCGCGCGCATTCGCCTCCGTCAAGCCCTGGCCGAGCAGGTCAGGACCGAAGCCGCCTGATCAAACAAAAATAGAATTGTTATCCAAACCGCAGCGCAGCGGAGGGACCTGTGTTTCCTTCAATCCATTCGCCAAATGCTCGTGGAAGCGCCGCCCTCCCCTTTGTCATCCCGACCGGAGCGTAGCGAAGTGGAGGGATCTGCTGTGCGCCCCTCGGATCTCCCGAATTTTCCCTACCAAACGCAACCCTCGAACGGAAGTGTCATCCCGACCGGAGCAAAGCGAAGTGGAGGGACCTGCTGTTTCTGTCGGCTCCCTAAGGCCCTACTTCTTCTTATTCCGCCGTGCCGTAACCCAGCCCTCTTTAATCGTCTGCCTCGCTCGTCCCAGGGCCAGCGAATCCTCCGGCACATCTTCCGTGATGCACGATCCAGCAGCAATGTACGCGCCATTGGCCACCGTCAGCGGTGCCACCAGGGTCGAGTCGCTGCCTACAAAAACATCATTCCCGATGATCGTCTTCCGCTTACTGATCCCGTCATAGTTGCAGGTGATCACCCCGGCTCCAACATTCACACCTTCCCCGATCTCTGCGTCCCCCAGGTACGTCAGGTGGTTTGCCTTGGAGCCTTTGCCTAAGCGGACCTTCTTGGTCTCCACAAAATTGCCCACATGCGCGCCCGCGCCGATCTCGCTCTCCGGCCGAATATGCGCATAGGGCCCCAGTAGCGCGCCATCGTCCACCCGTGACTCGGTGACGATGCACCCTTGGCGAACCACAACCTGGTTGCCCACCGTAGCGTGTTCCAATACCGAGTAGGAACGAATTCGGCACTCTTTCCCTACCTTGGTTTCGCCCAGCAGTTGTACAAAAGGTTCAATCACTGTATCCGCGCCTACCGTCACTCCGGAATCGATCACCGTGGTCTCAGGCCGGAAGATCGTCACCCCCTCGGCCATCAGCCGATTCGCGGTAAGCAGCCGCATTTTGCCATCGATGGCCATCATCTCCACAATCGTATTTGCCCCCAGCACCTCGTCCGGGTCCTCGGCCTTCAGCGCCAACACCCGTTCGCCGGCGGAAACCAGGATGGCGGCCATGTCCGTCAGGTAGAACTCACCGTGTGCGTTGTCCGTGCCCAGGCTGTCGATATGGGCGAACAGCGCCTTGGTGGCAAAGGCATAGATCCCCGCGTTGATTTCCGTAGCCCGAGCGTGTTCTGGCTTTAAAGCTTTTGGTTCAACAATCTCCTGTATCTCATCAGAACTACTTGATTTGCGAACCACTCGGCCATAGCCCTGCAGGTCCTTCGGAGCCGCTGTCAGCACCGTCATAGCCGCCCGCCGTTCCAGATGGAAATCGCGTAACCTGCGAATCGTTTCGGGCCGGATGAGTGGCACATCCCCATACAGCACAATCACATCCTCGTATCCCTGCGTCGCCTGGCGTGCCGTCTGCATGGCATGGCCCGTGCCCTTTTGCTCCGCCTGCATGATGAACTGCACCCCTAGGGCGGAGACGGAGTCCTTCACCAGGCCAGCCTCATGGCCAACGATCACGTAGATATCTTCCGGAGGAACGATCTGCCGGGCCGCATCCACCACGTGCCGAATCAGGGGTTTACCCCCCACCTCATGCAGAACCTTCGGGCGCTTGCTCTTCAGCCGCGTACCCTTTCCTGCAGCCATAATCACGATAGCGAACTGCATCGTCAATCCCCCTCAATACATAAACTTGCACTCAAAACCTAAACCAAAAATTCAACTCATGAGTCTATCCCGGCAACAGAGCAAGGGGTGCCCCATACCCCCCGATTTCCTGTGGAGCCTCGTGGGTTCCGCGAACTTCATGCGCCTTGCCTTATAGAAAGGCGCACACGCAGTCTTGTCTGGCGCAGCGTACAGGAAATTCGGGGTATCTCGCTCGTTTTTCGCGAGATGTGGGATACCACAGCTCTCGCCCCCTCACCTCTTCGTTACCCACGCCAAGGATATAGGTTCAAACCACCAACACCGTTTGCAACCTCGGTACCGACCGATCCACGTTTTACCCCATATTCACCCCACCATTTTCACCATCCAGTTCCGAGGCGTAACGTTGAAGCAGGAGCAAAAGAGAACATGACCACAGCGCCTGCTTCTCCCCTGCAACGCGCCTCGTCTGATCCTTCCCCAGTCCCGCCCCGTCCCGGGATGATCCAGCACGCCGCCGTGTTGGGTGCCGGAACCATGGGAGTCCGCATAGCGGCCCATCTGGCCAACGCCGGCATCCCCGTCGTGCTCCTCGACCTAACCGGAGACCCAGCCAAGGGGGGAGTTGCCGGTGCCGCCCTCGAAGGCCTCAGTCGCGCCAAGCCAGCAGCCTTCTACGACCCAGCCAACATCAAGCTGATCCAGCCCGGAACCTTTGATCACGATCTGGCCCGTCTGTCCAAATGCGATTGGGTGATCGAAGCGGTCACTGAGAACCTGGCCATCAAGCAGGAACTTCTCGCGAAAATCACCCCGTTCCTCAAGCCTGGAGCCATTCTCACCACCAACACCAGCGGGCTGCCGGTAGCCAGCATTGCTGGACAACTGCCCTCTGACCTCCGCCGCTCCTGGTTCGGCACCCACTTTTTTAACCCTCCGCGCTACATGAGGCTGCTCGAGGTCATCTCCACGCCAGAGACCGACCCTGCAGCCGTGGCCGCCATCGCCGACTTCGCCGATCGTCGTCTGGGCAAGACCGTGGTGTACGCTCGCGACACCCCAAATTTCATTGCCAATCGCATAGGCGTCTACGTCATGACCCAGGCCATCGAGCTGATGCAGGAGCAAGGCCTCACCGTGGAAGAGGTGGATGTCCTCACCGGAAGCGCCCTCGGTTGGCCACGCACCGGCATCTTCCGGTTGTCCGACATGGTAGGCCTAGACATCCTGGCCCATGTCGTCTCGAATTTTTCCCAATCGCATGCCGGCGAAGCTCTTCACCTGCCCCCTTTCGTGCAGACCATGCTCGAGCGCCGCTGGCTCGGCGACAAAACCGGCCAGGGCTTCTATAAGAAGGAGAAGGACGCGGAAGGCAACGAGGTCCGCCTTGCCCTCGACTGGCAAACCGTCACCTACCGTCCGGCAACTCGGCCAAAGTTTCCCTCCCTCGAATTGGCAAAAAACGCCGATTCCTTGCCCGAGCGTCTCCGTCTGCTCATGGCCGGCAACGTCCAGAAAGACAAAGCAGCCGCCTTCCAACACCAGCTGCTGAATCGCCTGTTCACCTACACGGCCGCCTGCCTGCCGGAGATTGCCGCCGAGCCGGCGAGTATCGACCGTGCCATGCGCACCGGCTTCAACTGGGAAATGGGTCCCTTTGAAATGTGGGATGCGGTAGGCGTAGATCCCAAGGTGGCGCCCGCATGGTACCGCGATAGCGGCAAAGAAGTATTTGACCCAGCCACGCACGGTTTCATCCCGGTCCTCCACCCATCCGGCGTCGCCAGCATCGCGGACTTTCGCAAGTCCCACGGCATCGTCAAAGGCAATGCTGGCGCCTCGCTGGTAGACCTGGGCGACGGAATCGCCGCCATCGAGTTGCATTCCAAGAAAGACGCGGTCGGTGAAGACATCACCCGTCTGGTCACCCAGGTCCTTAACCCGGCCAGTGACGCTGTTCGCGACTTCCAGGGCTTTGTCATTTCCGGCGATGCAGCCAACTTCTCCGTCGGTGCAAACCTCTTCCAGGTCCTGCTCTTTATTCAGGAAGGGGAGTGGGATGATCTGGACTTTGCCGTGCGCGCTTTTCAGCGCATGACCGCAGCCATCAAATTCTGCCCCCGGCCGGTGGTGGTAGCGCCTTTCGGCCTTTGCCTGGGTGGAGGGGCGGAGATTGCTCTCCATGCCGCCTGCCGTCAGCCCCATGCCGAGCTCTACATGGGATTGGTCGAAACCGGCGTCGGCGTAGTCCCTGCCGGGGGTGGTACGAAGGAAATGGTTCTGCGCGCGGTGGATTCTGCGGTAAGCGTTCTCTCCGCCACCGGCCGCGACGCCACCGCGCGCCTCGCTGGCTCGACGGAATATTTCGACGCCCTCAAGCGCAACTTCGAAGTGATCGCCATGGCAAAGGTCTCGACCTCGGCAGCCGAAGCCCGCCTGCTCGGCTATCTGAGTGCCTTTGACCACATCACTGCCCATCGCGATCGTCTGGCAAATGATGCGAAGCAGGCTGCTCTCACCTTAGCCAGCGCAGGCTATGCGCCTCCAGCCCCGCGCGAAGTCCCGGCTGCCGGTGAATCAGCCCTGGCGACCCTGAAACTCGGAGTCCACCTGATGCGCCAGGCCGATTACATCAGCGACCACGACCAGAAGGTTGCCAACCACGTCGCCAACATCCTATGTGGAGGTGCCATCCCTGGCGGTACCATCGTCACCGAGCAATATCTCCTTGACCTCGAGCGCCAGGCATTTCTGTCCCTCTGCGGAGAACGCAAAACCCAGGAGCGCATCGCCTTCACCCTAAAAACCGGCAAACCCCTAAGGAACTAAAGTCCAGGGCATTAGAAGTCTAGGGCATTAGAAGTCTAGGGCATTAGAAGTCTAGGGCATTAGAAGTCCAGGGCATTAGAGGTCTAGGGCATTAGAAGTGTAAGGGCATTAGAAGGGTAAGGGGCTTTAGAAGGGTAAGGGGC
>JBEKNJ010000090.1:0-17974 GCA_049522955.1 Acidobacteriaceae bacterium | reverse complement strand
GGCTCATCTCCATCGATCTGATCTTGTATGGCGCCAGCCTGGTGCTCGAGTTTGCAGCGCTCATCGCGCTGCGCATCAAGCAACCGGAGATGGTGCGGCCCTTTCGTATTCCCGGCGGCATGCTCGGCGTGTGGGTGGTTAGCCTCTGTCCGGTGGCACTGCTCGTGTACGCCGCTTATGCATCCCGGTCCGAACAGGTAGCCCATATGCCGGCGTTGCTGTTCGGATTGCTTGTCGCTGCCGGCGGGCCCGTCTGCTATCTGCTCTCGCGGTGGTGGTGGGGCAGACCGATCCCCGCACCACAACCCACAGAGATTGCTGCGGACTGAAGGACGGGACGAGAAGAGGGGAACAAAGGCGGACGAGAAGAGGGGACGATGAGAAGAGCGACGAGAAGAGCGACGAGAAGAGGGACAGCCTGACCTGCGTGATTTCTTTACGTCGCGGAGGAGAATTGCGCAGATCAGGCCGTCCCCAATTCCTCCCAGGCCGTCCCCAATTCCTCCAATGTCGTTTGATTCACTTATGGGGTACTTGTCGTCTGTCATTATGGATACTTTTGGCATGATGGCCCAGCTCGGCGTTTGGCCTCCTCCGCCCACACCCTAATACATTAAGTCTTCCTAAGCTCGATCCAAACAGGTACAACTCAGACCAACTCGGCTGGGATTGTTGCCGACGATTATTTTGTGTGTTCTACATTGTGCCCCGGTTCGGGTCAGACGAATGCTACACAGTCGCCAAAGGACCGAGGCTTTATCGGTCAATCATTATTCCCAGATGAACTCGATTGGTATTTCAATGTCAGGATGCAAACTCTTATGCACTGCGCATGTATGTGCCGCTCGCTCTAATTTCCGCTGATTTTCTAAAGAGATCCCATGCGGCATAGACAGGACCACCGTAAGACAACGAATCAACCTGGGCGGAGCACTCGTCATCTCTTTCTCGACGGAAGCTTTCGCTCCAGACATGTCGACGTCGAGGGTGCGTGCCAGGATGCCCATCGTCGTAAGAATACAGCTACCGAGCGCCATCCCTACCAGATCGGTTGGTGCAAAGCTCTCACCGCGGCCCTGGTTGTCCTTCGGAGCATCCGTATTGAGCGTGCATTCAGACGGACCATGCACAGCATGGCAATGCAGCTCTCCTTGATATTCCACCTCAATCGCAACCATCATTTCCTCCGTGACACGATAGTGATAAAAACTCTGGACTACTCTATGGGGGTGAGCTGAGTACGGCTGTTGAAGTGCCGCTTGACGCTATCAAGTAATCAAGGAACCGGTCTTAGCCAGATGTTGCACGCTCGGGTAATCATCCGAAGGTAAACGAAAACGCCTGTACTCCGGGACTCGATTCTGTCAGTCCGGATACATGATTCTTCCTCAGCGCTATAGAAATATCGAGGGAGGCGCTCGTTGAGGAGAGGCAGCCGACGCAGGCAAGGGAACTTACCTGCGTGGGCCGCCAACGAGCCTAAGCCCATTGCAATCACAGTGCAGCGATACCGTTGAAGCCTACGGTCTTTGGTAAGCCTTCGATGTCACCTGGGTTGCTGAGGGTGCCATCGGAATTGATGCTGTAGATGCCGACAGAACCTGTGCCGGAGTTGAGCGTGTAGAGGTAGTTGCCGTCGCCGCTGACGACAATATCGAGATTAGTAGTGCCTGCGGGGTAGGAAGCGACAATCGTTCCGCCGATCGGAGTGAGGGCACCGTTGGAGCCGACAGAAAAGCCAGCGATCGTGGAAGTGGCGGAGTTGTCAGCGTAGACGAACTTGCCATTCGGAGTGATGGCGTTCCAGCAGTTACCGTCACCAAAAGAAGGAATGCTCTGGCTGATCGCGGTAATGGTGCCGTTGGCGTTGATGGTGTAGGCGGAGATACTGGAAACGTCCGTTCCGTCAGGCTGGTCTTCAGAGACGATCAGCTGGCCACCCGGTGTGAAGACGGTAGCAAAGATACCGGCGGTTACGCTGTGATTGGTGACCACTGTCCCAAGGGTTCCGTCTGGGTTGATGGGAAATGTGTCGATGTTTTCGGGAGCCTTTTCGATGACGACGAGTGTCCGGCCGTTCGGGCTGACGGAGATGGAAGAGCCGCCAGAGTTTGTGGCAGTGAGATGCGCGGTGGAGTTGGGAATCTGGGAAAGGTGACCGAGCCCATCGGCGCGGAAGGCTACGATGGCTCCATTTCCGCCCGCATTGAGGACGTAGACTGTGCCGTTGTGTTCTGCGACCGCGACGGGGAAGGCGCCGCCAGTGGTCTCCTGATCGACGAGGATGGGCAGACCGCCGAGGATATGGAAGCTGGAGATGGTGCCGCTGCCTGCGTTGATAGCGAACAGCAGGTTGTGATTACCGCTGAGAGTGAGCGAACCTTGCGACTGCAATGGATCAGTGGTACCTCCGCTTCCGCGGCCACCAGTGGCAAAGCTCCCCCTCGAAGCGAAACTACCATCCCGTTGACGCTTATAGGCGAGCACCTCGTTTTTGACAGTGTCATTCGTCATGACGAAGACGGTTGAAGAGGAACCGGCGACGTTCTCAGCGGCATACATGGTTGAGGTAATTGCTCCAACGCTGAGCGCTAGGGTCAACAGGCCACGAATTGCTTTCAACATTTTCTACTCCTTGGAAGGGTGATGATTTGCGCTCAAAAAAGGTCCAGACGCTGTCTGCGAAGGCAGCGCTGGGCTAAATCCGCTTTGTGCGCAGCCATTCGAGAGGCCACGGGAGGAAAGGTTACAGGCTGGTGCATGAATTCTGTTTCATCACTCCGATGATCTTGAAGACGGGGCGCGATCGGATGCGCTGTGGTGATCGTCCGAACGACCTAGAGCGGCTTGGCCGCAAAGATCTCTACCTGCTGAATCTGCGGTGATTTAGCAAATAATTCTTCAGCTTTGGCGAAGAGTGACTTGGCAATCGCGCCGTTCAGATGCGCTTGCAGTCCTGCTTCATTGGCGAATGTGTCGAAGATACCGAACGTGGCCTGTCCGATGCGAAAGGCAAACCATGTCGTCGTTCCTGCTTCTTCCATAACCAATGATTGCGCGGATTTCAGGAATTCTTCGACTTCACCTTCTTTACCCGGTCGAGCTTCCAGTGTGGCTGATATTGCAAAAAGATCCATGTCTTCTCCCAATTTATTGGTGCACGTGGTGTGGACCGGAGATACTTTCTCTGGCCCTCTTCGGTCCATTGCTGGCCCTGGTCTCAATCTTCAGAGCATCGGCTTGATTGAGCGAGAGCCCTCATATGATTGAGGGGAAGAGAAAAGGTTACAACTGGCGCATCGCCGATTTTGTGATCTCGGTTGTAACCTCGCTCCTCCTGGCGCGTCTAGCGAAGGGGCGGATAAACTCTGAGGAGAGGATATGAGTATCGTGACAGAGCACACGCGGGTACCTGCACTAAGAAGACCGAGGCAGGGTTCCTGGCTCATCAGTCTGACGAGTGTGCTTTTTATTTTGTTGCAGAGTGCTTGTTCTGCGGTGATAGCTGTCAGCGGCCTTCGCTTGCTGATTGGATTCGGGTCATTGGCGGCTGCCTCTTTCATTCCCGGATTTATATTTTCCATTCATACTGACAAAATCCGCATTCCGATGATGGTTATCGCGGTTTTTGGGTCCGTTCTGAATCTTTATGTCGTGTGGAGAATACGATCCCTGCGAGCACGACCCGCGTCGCAATGGAGAGTGCAGCCAGTCACTGCCAAAGAACGCCGGTCGGAAACGATTCAAATCGTGCTCTCTATTCTGACTCTCCTGCTGGTTGTAGCTGAGATTCTCGCGCACCGCAACCTGATCGGCTCATTTTTGTAGCACTCTAGCCGCGTCCGGTTCCTTGCAATTCCAGGTCGATGCGCGCATGCAGGCGTTCGCTGAAGCCAACCGGGAGCTTAAACACGCGTTCATCCGCGGTGAGGATGATGATGTTGCGAGTAGAATCCAGAATGGCAGAGCAGATCTCGCAGTGCTCGAGATGCTTTTGAACATCCAGTCGAATGTCTTCGGGCAATGCAGCATCCAGATAGCCGGAGATGTAACCCCAAACGTGTTTGCATTCTATAACCATGGGAGCCACCTCCTCTTTGCATTTGGGTTGACACTCTTCAAGAGTGGACTAAGTTGCTTCTGCAACATCATGCGTGCCCGATGAAGTCGCACTTTAACAGACGGTACACTGATGCCGAGCGCTTCTGCGGTTTCCTTGACGTCGAGGTCCTCGACATCGCGGAGTTGAAAGACCTCGCGATAAATTGTGGGGAGGCTGATAACTGCTTCCTGAAGCATCTGACGAATCTCCTGCCGCTCCACAACTTCCGAAGGAATTTCGCGCCAGTCCCGCAGCAAAGCCGGAGAGACAACTCCTCCGCCATCGGGAGCATCGTCAAGCGATTCCATGCGAACGATCGTCTGTCGCCGAAGCCGGCCTCTCGCCTCATTGAGTGTAATGCTGATGAGCCAGGTGCCGAACCTGGATTCCGCCCTAAATGTGGATAGGTTACGAAAGGCCTTCAGGAAAGCCTCCTGTGCGATATCCTCCGCATCCGCCTCGTTCTTCATAAGAGACAAGGCCATTAAATACACGCATCGCTCGTGGGGATGGATCAATTCGTGGTAAAGCTGCGTATCCCCAGCCAAAATGGCGGCAATCATTTCGGCTTCGGTTCGAGTTGAGGTGTGCCGTTCCATGGTTGCCGGGCTGTACTCACCTTCCTCGAGATATGAGTGTCTTTTTGGTAGAGGGCTGAGCCGGATACGGCACTGCCGCCTTGAATCGTTAGAGAATCGGAAGTGAATTTGGTTACACCAATGTCCCCCCAAGGCATTGTTGCAACAACGTCGCAGGCGCGACATGAGCGACCCCCGCGGTTCGGGTTCACCGATGATGAATGCAGCGAAACACGTGATAAGAACGAACCACTGGCGGGAGGCGCCCAAAAACCGCCATAGGGGGACATGCGGCCCAGAGTAACCGGCTAGCGCCTCATCGAGCCAGGAACTCGGCACCTATTCTTTTGTCGGTCTGGGGCACGCAGCCCCCCAGGCACGCGTTACTTCGACGCCTTAGATATCTGGCGACGAGAGTATCAACCGAATATAGACCGGCACCAAGGATCAGAACCATGAGCGAGGCAAACAGGAACGTGTACGGGTCAGCAACGTAGAACTTACCTGGATCGGAAAAAATCGAGACGAGTGCCTCGTGATCGGCTGTCCAGTAGGCCGCGAACATATTGCAGGCGAGAAGAAATGCGATCGGACGCGAGAACAATCCAAGCATAAGTAGGATGCCGCCCGTGAACTCCAGCGTAGCGATGAAAGGAGCGTTGAAGCCTGGAAATGGAATGTTGAGGCTCGCGAAAAATGCCGTGATCCTGGGCAGGTTGTGAAGCTTGCCCCAGCCTGTCTGGGCAAACTGAAATCCCCAATAGAGCCTGACGGCCAGCAGCATGGCAGACTGCAGTGAGGAGAATACTGAAATGATTCGGCGATAGGCATATAGAAGCTGACTCATGATTTCTTCCTTGGTATGGCGCCTCGCTCCTCAGTGCGAGGACCTCTTTTCTCATCGTTAGAGGGCCTACGGCTCAGTTCGGTTACAGTCTCATCTTCGAAAATCACCTCTGTAACCGTTTGAGGGTCGCTATGTCAGATAAGAAACGTTCAGTTAGAGGCAGATCCATGCAGCTTCGTTCCTTACTTGCTCTTTCGTTTACGCTCCTCGGGATCAGCGCGGTTACGTGTTTAGCTGCGCCTCTCTGAATTTACAAGGTGGGTTGTAACCAACCGTTCGTTCAAGCCTCAAACATGCGGCAGGGAAAGAGAACCTCGACACCAGTTTCCGGCCAGCTATAGCGGGTCAAACTCAACTTCCAGTCACACCGCCTGGACCAACCGAAAAAAGGAGCTCTTCATGAAAACCACTACAGTAAGCAACCTCGCTCTGGCCGCCGCTTTCGCCGGCCTCCTCGGCGGCACGACCGCGCGCGTCAACGCCCAACCCATTTCCGGCCAATCGCAAGCAACCGGAAGCTCCTCGGCAGTCGCCGGTGTGATGGTTGCCTCGGAGAAGGAGCTTCCCAAGCACTCCTGCAAGGGACAAAACGATTGCAAAGGCCAGGGCGGCGGCGACAAGGCGCATCGGGGGAAGAATTCCTGCAAGGGACAAGGCGCTTGCGCGACAGACGGCTCCACGCCCCCCAAGAGCTAACCTCAACCCCGCGTAGGAGGTCAGGCTCCTCACAGACCTCCTACTTCTTCTTGATCATCGTCCGCGGAGCATACATGCCAGCCAATCGTTTCAATGGATATACCGACTATGGCGTCGGCATCGGTCTGAGAGTGCCGCATTATGACCACATCTTCTCAAAGAAACCGATAGTCGATTGGTTCGAGATTATCTCGGAGAACTACATGGTCGATGGGGGGCGGCCACTGAGAATTCTTGACCAGACTCTCGATCAATATCGAGTCGTTCAACATGGCGTATCCATGTACTTTGGCAGTGCGCAGCCATTGAACCGTGACCATCTAAGGCGGATCAAGGAACTGACGAAGCGGACGAAGACCCCTTGGCTGTCCGACCATCTTTGCTGGGGCAGCGTGGACGGCCGCTACACGCATGATCTCCTTCCTCTTCCTTACACGTTTGAAGCCATCCGTACTACTGCTGAACGCGTGTGCATGGTTCAGGATTACCTTGAGATTCCTGTAGCCGTGGAGAACGTCAGCAGCTATGCCGAGTACCACGACTCGGAGATGACCGAGTGGGAGTTCCTAAGTGAGGTCGTTCATGCGGCCGATTGCGGGATTCTTCTTGACGTCAACAATATCTATGTCTCTTCTCAGAACCACGATTTCGACCCAATGGTGTACGTTAACAGCATCCCTGCGGAACGTGTTGCACAGATCCATATCGCAGGCCACTCGAAGTTCGAGAAGTACATCCTCGATACGCACGATCACCCGGTCCTCGATCCCGTCTGGAAGCTCTACGAGCGCGCCATTGAGCGTTGCGGTCCAACCGCCACACTGCTTGAGTGGGATGATAATATCCCCTCTTTCGAAGAGGTGCATGCCGAGGCGCTCAAGGCCAACCGCTTTCTTCTCGGGGGAGAATCCCCTATTCCGCAGGAATTTCCGCTGGCCAAGGAGGCGTACCTATGACCCTGCTCGAATTACAGCGGCGTATGGCCGAAGATGTCCGTAGGCCATTGACTTCGGATTACGAGATGCAGAAGACCACCGAGAATGGTGGATCGACAGAGGAGATCGCGACGAGCTACATTGCACCGAACCCGCGCCTCTCCTCCTTCGAGCGCCTGGAGATCTACAACCGTCAGTACTGGTTCCGCCTCATCAGTGCGGTTTCCGAGGATTTCCCAACCCTCAATGCTTTACTGGGGCCGAAGCGGTTCGACGCGTTGATCCTGGCCTACCTCGCTGAGAACCCTTCCATGTCCTGGACCCTGCGGGATCTCGGTTCGACGATCCCGGCATTCCTCGATGCGCATCCCGGGTTCACCGGAAGGCGTCACCGTCTCGCGGTCGATGTTGCGAGGCTTGAGTGGGCGTACGTCGAAGCCTTTGATGGGAAACATTTGGACCCAGTTACGGCTGAATATGCCGGCTCGGTCGGGCCAGACTCAAGGCTTCTCCTGCAACCCCATCTTCAGCTGCTTGAACTGAGCTATCCGGTGGACACTCTCGTGCTTGCGGTAAAAAAAGGAACGCCTGAGACCGGCATTGTAAGCAGTGCGGCGACTCAGCGTGGAATGTGTACTCGGATGACACTCCCTGCAATGAAGCGGCAGCGCGTTTACCTTGCCGTTCATCGCTTCGAGGATTCGGTGTACTATCGCCGGATCGCACGAGAAACGTTCCTGCTGTTGAGGGCGTTGCGGGCTGACGCCTCTGTAGCAGAAGCAGTGACGCAAGCCTTTAAAAAAACCACGCTAACTGCCGAAGGGCAGGCCAAACTACTCCGCGAGAGCTTTGCTCATGCCTCGGAGTTGAGCTGGTTATGCCCGAGCCTTGAAAACACAGAGAATCCATCGACTCTTGTCATGTAGTCCACATGGCGGAGAACGGATGCCCGACGAGTCGAGTTCTGGAAAAGGACGCAACTCGGGTGCATGCTCGCTTGCACGCGGGAGCCTTGATGGACAACAACGAAACCCAACCCCAAAGCTTTGTCGAAATGGTTCTGGCGCTGCTCGAAGACCGTTTTCCCTGGCTCGGTAAGGATGAGCCATCTTCGCGCGCGGAAACCGTGGACCAACTAAGCGATTGCAGCTGATCCGCGAGGCAATTGAACGCGCTTCCGTAGCTTTGAGCACATATTTAAAAGCTGGTGACTAAAGCTGGTGAGACTAAAGCTGGTGACTAAAGCTGGTGATAAAGCTGGTGAGACTAAAGCTGGTGACAGACAGAACGTTTCCGCGTTTTTACGTGATTGCAGGTAAACGTTCTATCTGTCACCAGCTTTTCTTGATCTACTATGGCATGTATGAATCGGCGTTCGTTCCTCTGGCAGGGCGTTTGTTCTTCGCTGGCATTTTCCGCAAAGTCCAGCTTTTCTCAGCAGGTTGCGGCAATGCCGGTTTCGATGCCAGGCTTGAGGGGACTGCAGTTCAGGAGATAAGGGGGAGATAAGGGGACCGGACGAAACTCCCAACGAAATCGGCCGTCAGTGAAGTCTGCAGATGAAATGGCCTAGGCGCGGAAATCCAATGTGCCTTGGCGTTCCTCCCCGTGCGCCATCGTTTTTGGACCACGCTTTTGTGGGGCCAGCAATCGTTTCGTTTCGCTTTCAAGGGTACGGACGAACTCCGCGCCTCCCAGGGGGCGCCCAAAGCACTCGTTGGTAATGTAGTCCCTGGATGTCCGTTAGAACTTCCACCTAAAAACGGTGAAACGAGATGACCGTCCTCGGGATACCTTGAACTGGAATGGAGAGGGTTCCGAAATGGAGAAGACCATGGCCTCTATAAATCCGCGATGGAGAGGGTTCGGCACGGCGAGTCTTCGTCTCTTTGCGCCTTTCCTCTTGCTGGCATGGCTGACCGGCTTGGTCAGCGGCCCGGCTTGGTCTCAGACCAGTCCCCAACTGCCGGAGTATCAATTTCGCGAACGCACAAGTTCCGGGGGCGAGACCCTGAAATACGTGGTCTATGTGCCGCGGAATCTGGAGCCGGGCCGCAAGTACCCGCTGGCCGTCTACCTGCATGGCAGGTGCGAAGAGTGCGTCACTCACGAAAGGATCCTGCAGGAAAGCGGCCTGCGATGGTGGCACGAATACGACAAGGACGTGCAGCAGGAGCCCACCTTCCTGCTGGCGCCGGTGGGAGGTATCGGCGGCTGGACCAGCGAAGCACGCCGCCAGGCGGTCTTCGAGCTGATCGACGGGCTGCTCCAGGAGTTTCCCATCGACCAGCAGCGCATCTACCTGATGGGTTTCTCTCTGGGAGGCGCGGGAACGTGGAATTATCTGCAGCAGCGGCCTGGTTTCTTCGCCGCCGCGAACCCGGAGGCACTCGCCGGACGGGACCTCGATCCGGAAGTGCTCAAGAATACTCCGATCTGGGCCACGATCGGCATTAACGATGAGGCCAACCGGCTGGAGCAACTCTCGACCGTTGTGGCGCGGATTCGCGCGGCCAACGGAGATCCGCAAGGAGCCGCGACATGGGTAACGGGAGTGAACCCGCGGTTCACTATCTTTGCCAACACCGACCATGGCGGAGTGCAGGAGAAGACGCAGCAGATTCCGGGGTTGAGGGAATGGTTCTACGCGCAATCGAACAACGGCGACATTCCTCCCAACGTGCGATTTGTACGGCCGCTGCCGCTCGATCAGGAGTACACCATGCCGGTGGCGGCGCTGGTAAAGGCGACCGATCCGGATGGAAAAATCGACCGGGTGGAGTTTTCGATCGGAGAGAAGGTGCTGTTCGTCGCCCGCCAGGAGCCTTTCGAATACACCTTCGCCGACCTAACTCCGGGGACTTACACCCTCGCTGCGCGCGCGGTGGACGACGCGGGAAAGTCCCGCACGGCGGAGGTTACGATCCGCGTCGCAGATAAGGGGACGGGAGATAGGGGGAGATAGACGAGATTAGGGGACGACGAGAGTGGCGTCGCGGTTATCTTCTTCATGCGCGCCATCAGTTCATTGATGCCGGCTTCGGGCGCACCGTGTAATCCCGTTTTCATGGGAACTCGACGTAACTGCCGAACGGCCTACTGTCCGGATAGCCGACTAGAACGAAGCCGCTGGCGCGGCGGACACTGCCTTGGCGTGGAGCAGCCGGCGGTGGTAGCTAAGGTAAGGTTGGGTCACAAGGAAGGAGGTTCCTGTGACCCATTTACGCAAGAGGATGCTGGAAGAACTCCAGCGGCGCAACTACTCCGAGGGCACGACGCGAGCGTATCTGCATGCAGTCGAGCAGTTCGCCGTACACTTTGGAAAATCGCCAGACAAGTTAGGTCCGGATGATCTCAGAAGCTACCAGGCCTATCTACTGGTCGAGCGCAAGCTGGCAGTGGGAAGCGTGGTAGCTCGCGTTGCGGCGCTTCGCTTCTTCTTCGTTCGCACACTCAAGCGACGTGACTTCCGGGAAGAGTTACCGTATCCGAAATCCCATCGGCGGTTGCCGACGGTGCTGAGTCTGGAAGAGGTCGCCCGGCTCATCGATGCCGCCGGCAACCTTATGCAGCGCGCCTTGCTGATGACACTCTACGGCACGGGCATGCGGCGGACAGAAGTATCGATGCTCAAGGTGCGCGATATCGACAGCCGGCGCATGATGATCCGTGTGGAACGCGGCAAGGGCGGAGCCAGTCGCGATCTACCACTCAGCCCGGCCCTGCTGGAGACCCTGCGTGAGTATTGGCGCTGGAAGAAGCCGGGGATCTATCTGTTCCCCAGCAGCATCGGACGACATGATCAGGATAGGCCCATATCGGACAAGACCGTTTGGTACGCCTGTAAAGAAGCTGCCGCCCACGCGCATATCACCAAGCATGTAACGCCTCACACTTTGCGCCACAGCTGGGCCACGCATTTACTGGAAGCAGGGACCGACCTGCGTACCATTCAGGTTCTACTCGGCCATGGAGACCTGGAGACCACAGCCAAATACCTCCATCTGTCACAGAGACATTTACGGACCGTAGTCAACCCACTGGAGAGTTTGCAACTCTCCAGTGTCAGCCAGGCAGGCCGCAGCTATCACCGTCCTAAAAGATGATGCGGCCTGCTGTTGAAGTGGCTGACATCCTTCGAATCCAGGGTGACCGCTTCCGGGAGGAGAACCACTCCTGGCTTGGCTATCAGCGGCTCAGCGTGTTGCGGGCCATCACCTCATGCCGCACGGCCTCTCTCGGAGGCCATCTGGACACCTGCTCAGGTTGTGAGCATCAGGCCATCTCTTATAACTCCTGTCGCAACCGACACTGTCCCAAATGCCAGGCGCAGGCGCGCCACCGTTGGCTCGCACGCCGCGAACAGGACCTACTCAGCGTTCCGTACTTCCACGTCGTCTTTACCTTACCCCACCAGTTGAACCCGCTCTGTCAGCGGCACCCGCGGTTGCTTTACGATCTTCTCTTCCGCGCCACCGCTCAGACCATGCTCGAGGTTGCCGCCAACCCCAGGCACCTCGGAGCAAAAATTGGCTTCCTCGCCATCCTGCACACGTGGGGACAGAATCTGCGCTTACATCCTCATCTCCACTGCGTCGTTCCTGCCGGCGGTTTCGATCCAACCTACTCCCACTGGGTTCACCCGAGGCATCCCTTTTTTCTGCCGGTGAAGGTCCTCAGCCGCGTGTTCCGCGGTAAGTTCCTCGATCTCCTTCAACGAGTCCCACGCCAGCATATTCCCGGCCTTGACTCCACCCTCATGCGCAGTTTGTTACGCGAGGACTGGGTCGTCTTTGCCAAGCCCGCTTTTGGGCAGCCCGAACGAGTGCTTCGTTACCTTGGCCGTTACACCCACCGCGTGGCCATCAGCAACCAGCGTCTGCTTAGCTTCGATGGTCACAACGTGACCTTCCGATGGAGAGACTATGCCCACGGCAACAAGCAACGCATCATGACTCTCACCGCAACCGAGTTCCTGCGCCGCTTTTGCCAGCACGTCCTGCCCCGAGGCTTCGTCCGCATCCGCCACTTCGGCTATCTCGCCAGTGCCCACCGTACGGCCTTGCTCGCACTCGCTCGCCTTCACCTGAAAAGCCCACCGCAGCCCGATTCTCCCATCGCGAGTTCCCAGGTAGCTACCTGGCGCTGCCCGCGTTGCGGAGCCAACATGCACATCGGGCCCAACCTTACCTCGCAACAACTGGCCTTCCGATGCAGACTGCCCGACTCTTCCTGATCTCATCGCCATCGCTATCGCTTAGCAACGTGCCCTGCCACGGCTTCGCCGATCTGCGCCTTACGGGGAAAATGGCGACTCAATCACCGCTTACCATCCTCTTACTGATCGCGAAACTGGTCCTCCGGCCGGTGCCCACCTCCCTGAGCACACTCTTTCTGCTCGTGTCAGCGGCCCCTTCGCTGCTCTTCCTAAGCCCTGTCTCGCACTCGGCTCCATAGCAGCGGCCACCACTGCCGCCGCCTTCCTTCTAGTCTCCTTATCGAAAATGCCTCGGAGCATCCCCAACTCCCTCAAAATCCTGCCCCGAGGCATTTCCGATCAAGGCTAACGACTATCCGTCCAAGTGCTCCGGATCCGAATCGAGTGGTTGGTGATGATGTGTTTCAGCGATAGCTTCTCCCTAGCGAGCTTCGGCCCTTCCGACTGGCGGCAGCTTTGGGGCCGGCTTGCCGAGGTCTGTGGCGACCTCTGCCCAAAGCATCCTCAACTCCGGATCTGCGGTTCCACCCGTGCGCGCCAATTCCGCGCCTCGAGCGTAGTTTTTCCCGGCTTCCGCGTTGTCGCCTCGGCCATGATAGGCCATCGCCAGAAACAAAAAGTCGTATAACTGCGATCCATTCCTTTTTGCAATGGACTTGTTGAGTGTGGCGATTGCGTCATCCCACAATCGGTTGCGCAGCTCAGCCAGGCCCAACGTGTCGAGCAATTCGACTTCCTCGGGCGATAATTTGACAGATCGGCGTGCTAAGTCCAGCGCCTCTCTTGGCCGGCGTGCGCGATGGTCTTTCGTGGTCATGAGGATCCAGGCATATTCGGCGAGCAGGCCCGCATTATCCGGAGCAGTCCTGAGTCCCTGTTGAACCAATTCCTAAGCCTGCGCAAACTTGCCTTCATGGTCATAATCGGAGGCGAGATTGGTCATCGACTGGAGCGTTTCGGGATGTGCCGCGCCCAGAACTCGGAGCCGGAATTTCATACTTGCCTGGTTGAGCTCCTCAGCCTGCGCAAACTTGCCCTCGCCTTCATAGGACATCGCGAGATAGCTCATTGACCCGACAGTTTTGGGATGTTCCGGACCGAGAACCCGTCGCCGGGTTTCGAGCACTGTCTTATTGAGCTCCTCAGCCTGGACGTACTTGGCTTGAGCAAAATAAACCAAGGCCAAATTGCTCATCGTACTGAGCGTGTCCGGATGTTCCGGGCCCAGCAGGCGGCGCTGAATCCCGATCTCCTGTTCGTAGATCGCCTCGGCCTGTGCGTACTTGCCTTCGTGTCTATAGTCAATCGCGAGATTATTCATGGACGCGAGCGTGTCGAGGTTGTCCGGTCCCGACAGCCGCCGCCGCACTTCCAGAACTTGCTCGATGAGCGCCGCGGACTGCGCGTACTTGCCTTGGTACCCATAGTCGATGGCCAGGAGGTCCATCGCGACCAGGGTGTCGGTGTTCTCCAGTCCGAAAACACGGCGCCGAATGTTTACAACTGTCTGATCAAGCGCCTCGGCTTGGGCGTACTTGCCCTCCACTTGATAAACGGCGGCCAGCCGCCTCATGGAGGAGAGGGTGTCGGGATGCTCCGCGCCCGACACCCTGCGGCTGGCGTCAACGACTTTCTCAAGAATGCCTGCGGCCTGGACGTACTTGCCTTGCACGAACGCCAGTTTTCCCATGTCGGCGAGGATGGAAAGGGTTTTCGGATTCTCATCACCCGGCGCATGAGGGCTTAATGCCGGCGCCGCGTCCAGTTGCGGCCCCGCCTCGGCCAGCAGTCCCAGTTGCAGGTAGGTTTCGCCGAGCGTCTGGCGGATCGCAGCTTCTACCTCGGGCCGGCCTTCAAATTTCCCGCCAATCTTCTGCGCTGCACGATCGAGTGCGGTGCGGACCTTCAAGTCGGGATCAGGTTTGGACTGGTTGTAGGCGGCGGCCTGTGACAGCAGATCTTTCTGTAAAAAGTCGTTTACGGCCTGAGCAATCGCCGACTGGCGCTCGGCTTCGCGTTGCTCACGCCGCGCGCGGACGGCCTGCCATGTGCTGACGAGGATGCCTGCGACCACAACCAGGAACACTGCCGACAGGCCGGTCACCAGGGCCTTGTGTCTGCGCGCAAACTTGGCGAGCTGATAACCCGTGCTGGCCGGGCGCGCGATGATCGGCTCGTGATTGAGATAGCGGCGAAGGTCGTTCGCCATCTCGGCGCTGGACTGATAGCGCCGTTCCTTATCCTTCTCGAGTGCTTTGGCAACGATGGTCTCGATGTCGCCGCGATATCTGCGGTCAACGCTGCTCAGCTTCACCGGCTCAGAGAGGCGGATCGTTTCAATCGCTTCATGGAGCAGATTCGGAAGCGTATACGGCATCCGATGCGCGAGGAGCTCGTAGAGAATGACGCCGAGGGCATAGACGTCGCTGCGTCTATCGATCGCCAGCGGATCAGCAAGCACCTGCTCGGGGCTCATGTAAGCAAGTGTGCCGAGTATCTGACCCATGTCCGTCTGCCGGGTCGCCTGGGCATCGGAGTCGGTGGCGCGAGCCAGTCCGAAATCAAGGACTTTCGGCTGGCCGGTTTCATCGACCAGGATATTGCCGGGTTTGAGGTCGCGATGAACGATGCCGCACTGATGCGCGTGCTCGACCGCCTGGCAAACGGCGATCATCAGGTCGAGGCGCTGGCGAGTGCTGAGCTTGTGACTGTCGGCGTACCGGTCCAGTCGCAGGTCGTGGATCAGTTCCATGGCGAAGTACGGTTGCACACCGAAGGATGTGTCGGCGGTTCCCGCTTCGTAAATTTGCGCGATGTTGGGATGATGGAGCCGAGCCAGAACCTGCGACTCCTGCTGGGAGCGCCGGATCAGATCGCGGCTGGTCCAGCCGGCTCGGATGACCTTGAGCGCGACCAGCCGACGCGGCTGCTCCTGTTCGGCTTCATACACGGCGCCCATGCCGCCTTCACCGAGAAGTCGCAAGATGCGATATCGGCCAATGTAATCGGGAAGAGACCTGTTCGGCTCGCTCACTAAGCCAGCCGGGGCGGACGCAGGCGCTCGGGTTTCCAGCGGATCGTCGGACAAGAATACCTCTCTTGGGGGGCCAAGGTTACGCGGGATCGAGGATAGGGTGAGTTGAACCGACGGGTCAACCGGGTAATCGATCTCTCAGCTTTGAACCCTTGGCTTGCTCTCACTGGATAAGTCTGCATGTCGCTCGACGAGAGCGGAGGACTTATCTTTTCGGTCTTGCTTCCTCTCAGGGGAGAGTTCGTTGATCCGAGCAGGCTACAGCGCCACAGTCGATGTCAATGACTGACTCCAGGCCAATGTGCGCATTAACCGATTCACGCAATCTCGGCAGGTTGCCGAATAACGTCAGTACCATATCGGAGCTGCTCCGCAAGAACAGCTGGGGGCAGTGAGGTGAGGCTGGCGCGGAGCAGGTCGGATAGAGCGGTTTGAAGGAAGCCGCTGGTGCAGCGGGCAACGAATGTCTGTTCTATGGGGTTTGGATCGCCTGAGTGAGCGCAGAGGTCAGTGAGCTGGGATGGCGGTAACGGCTGACTGCTTTGGCAGGGATGCGAGACTCTACCGAAGAGGGGTTCGAGTTAAGCCGGACGAATGAGGAAACCAGGGCCGACGGAAATGACCCTAATGCAAACGCGTTCGACTAATGCCAAAGACAACGGCTTCAGTTAGAGCAATCTCCGCCTGTCCCACTTTTGCCATCACTCGGTGACGAGAGGCGTTTTCGTAAGGACCTTGAACAAGTGCCAGTCGTGGGCGATGAAGACCGGTTTCCTTATTAGATCCCCGGCAGATGCAGGTTAGGGATAATGATTTCCCGGATCGTTATGCTGACGCAGTTCGTCGGATCGGATGTGCCGAGTGCACGCTTTAGAATGTATCGAGTGCTGCGGCTCTTGAATTCGAGTGGAGGATCCCAAAGCAAGTATGAGCGCCATTAACGGAAAGAAGGTCGCCATCGTCGGTGGGGGGCCAGGCGGGCTCACGCTGGCGCGACTGCTCCAGCAAAGCGGCGCGAAGGTGGCAGTGTATGAGCGTGACCAGAGCCGCAATGCGCGGGTCCAAGGCAGCGCATTGGACCTCCACGAAGAGTCTGGACTGGCGGCGCTGGAAGCCGCTGGCCTGATGGAAGCGTTCTGGGCCAACCATCGATCAGATCTCGATAACCTTCGCCTTACCGATGCCAATGGGACGGTTCTTCACGATCATCCTCGCCGGATGTCGGGTCCCGGGAAACGTCCAGAGATCGAGCGCGGTCCATTGCGCGATCTTCTGGTTGACTCGCTTCAGCCCGGCACCGTGCAGTGGGGCTGCAAGCTGGAATCATCAGAGGCTCAGGGCGAGCAGATCTTATTACGATTTGCGAACGGACAGACGTCAGTGGCTGATATCGCCATTGGCAGCGACGGAGCAAACTCTCGCTTGCGTGAGCTGGTCACTCCTATTCGGCCGCAGTATGTCGGAGTTGCGCTCGTAGAGGCCCTCGTTCCTGCGGGAAAGCGCGCGATACCTGAGTTGTGGGAACTTCTCGGTGGTTCGGCGCTGATCGCTTTGGGAGGCGAACGGACGATCGGCATGGGAACGAAGCCAGACGGCAGTGTGCTGCTGTACGCGGGATTGAAGACCAATGATGCCGCGGCCAGGCAAAGCCTCGAAGAGGCAAGCGGTCCGGACGAGCGAGTGAGATGGTTCCACGCCAACTTCAAAGGGTGGAGTGACCTATGGGAACCGCTCTTCAGGGAGGCCGTCTCGATGGTCTGGCGTCCGCTACTTGTTTGCCCGATGGATCAGCCTTGGACGCCGAAGCCAAACGCCACGCTGATTGGGGATGCAGCGCACGTGATGCCGCCTTATGCAGGCGAAGGCGTGAACATGGCGATGCTCGACGCTCTGGTCTTGTCAAAGTTTTTCCTCAGCAAAGACGCGCCTGGTGATGCAATCGCGGCGTACGAGGCGGAGATGTTCTCCCGCATGCGATCCATGACGGCGGACACAATGGCGAACACGGAGATGTTCTATGCGCCGGATGCCTGCGAGCGCGTCGTGGCTCTGTTCCGTAGCTTCGGTGGAGGAGATGCGGTTCCGCCAGCCGGCGAGGCTTAATGCGAGATCCTCAGAAATCCGCTTGTCGGAAGCAATCCGCACCGGTCGTTCTCGAGTGTTGAAAGCAGACCAAGTCACTCATCGAGCCTTTCGGATTGGTCTGCGGCCCCGCAAGTTGCAGGCCGGGCAGCAACATTAAGCACAGTTAATGTTGCTCCAGAAGGGGAGATGGAGGTCCGGAGTTCCCGGGGGAAACCCGAGCCCTACTGTGGCGACAGCATACCCAATTCCCTCGAAGCACCTAATAGCGCGCAGACATGGTTACCAAATAAATCTTCCCCCGCTCTGGACGAGATCCCAAAACCGTACTACTGTGGGAGTAAGAACCACACGTCAGCGCAGTCTTTACCACGACTGCCCTGTTTGGCCTTGCACCCATGCGCTCTACCCGTGCATCTGCCGCCCACCACCGCGAAAGCCTCAGCGCTTGCCAGCCTGACGCCCGGTGTAGCCAACCGTAA
>JBEKNJ010000089.1:0-27393 GCA_049522955.1 Acidobacteriaceae bacterium | reverse complement strand
GCCGCTCGCGAATTAACGCGGTTCGCCGGTGTTGCCTTCCCGCTGACAGAAAAGGGTCGGCACTCGGATTGTTCGTTTCGCAGCTCAATGGCCCGCCCGCCAGTTCCTCTGTCTACGCTTCAACTATCACCCTCGCGAGCAACAGTGCAAGACTCGAGGCCAGAATGGAGTCGCTTCTCCTTTTCTGTAGGGCTCTCTCATCCCCTACAATGTGCCGGTTTAGCCCGGCGCTCTCCGTCCCCTTCCGCCCCAGGAAAATCGGATCGCGTAAATCCAGGTAGGACACAACAGCGGTTACGCCCGGTTCCTCTTTCAGATTCGCCACAATGGTTGCTAACACTTGCGAACCCTCATCCGAATCCACAGAGGGGAGACCCTCAACCACCAGGACCACGCGGTCCACGAAAGGCGAATGAAAACGACTGCCCAGCTCCTGCTGGACGGTCTCCGCCTGGCTCCCTTCGACGCGGGTTGCCGTCTCCAGATGGCGCTCGGCGTTGAAAGAGAATGGTAGAAGCGCAACAACGGCAGCAAGGACTACACCGGCCAACCAAAAACGGCGCACATGCATGAGACTCATGATTTCATACCAAATCGCCGTCGGTTGAGAGAGATTGATACTCTCCTCCGGCGATTCTCTGTGTGACGGGCTACACTAAAATCCGTCCGCATAGGCCCTTTAGGAGGCCCCATCCGCACATTCGCGTTGCTCGCACTCGTTCTCGCCGTTCCACTTGGAGCTGCCGCGAATGTTGGAGCGAAAGATCCTCGCGTTGGCTCCTGGACGCTTATGTCGGCGCAGTCTACTCTGGATCCTCCTAATAAACTCACTATCACCTCTCAGCTCGATCGAGTGCATGTCGTCATGTCGGGCGAAACACACTTCGAATTCACGGTGAAATCGGACGGGCACCCTATGGCCGTTCCGGCCAATCCAGCGTTCAATCAGGTGGAGCTGCGCAAGATCGACAAGAACCAGGCCGAGATCAAGGAAATGAAGGATGGAGCTCTCCTGGCGACGGTTCGGCAAAAGCTTTCCAGTGACGGGAACGAGCTGACGACCACGATTGCGAGCATCGGTCATGCCGACCGAATCACCGTCTGGACGCGGAGCGGGGGCAGTAAGGCCCACGTCGACCGATTTGCCGGCGAGTGGACGGAGGATCTCAGCAAGACTCGTTTGCGGCAGGGGTTGATGCTCAGGATCGAGGCTACTGGAATCGATGGTGTCCGCTTTTCGGGCGACTTCAGTTATGAAGCCCGATTTGACGGCAAACCGTACGATCTCAGGAACTCCCGCAACGATACCGTGACGCTTCAGCTCGTCGAACCTCACACGGTGGATTCGATCTACCGGCGCGACAATCAACTGGCTGAAAAGGATCGGTGGGTGGTCTCCACCGATGGGCAGCAGATGACGCGGACCACCACAGGCACGTTGGAAAACGGCCAGCGCATCGCTGAGAAGCTGGTATTCAGAAGGCAATAGCACGGAGCATGCATCCGGGCTATTGGATCAGTCGTGGCCCCCGCGTTTGGAAGCGCTCTGTTGGCAAAACTTCAGCTGTTGCCTCCAGGCCTTAACGCTCATTGAACTATTCGGAACGATCCTTCGGCATGTTGCCGTAAAACGGCTATTCGGACAAGTGGATGCTGGGTGTGGTCAGGAAAGGTGCGGCCACGTTCTCGCTGGAGTTTGGTTGTCAGGAAGCTGTGAAGAAATGGGCAAAATGCACTGGAACTCTGCCGGGACACACGGAAAACCCCATCAAGCACGGGACGCTGCGTAACGTAGCGTGCTTAATTCATTGGGGTACTTTTCGTCTGTCCCCTCCGCCCCCTCCGAGCGAAGCCGTCCCCTTAATCGTCCGAAAAGGCCTAGGGACTCGGCCTGATATTACGAAGCTGGGGAACAAATCAGCCAGCGTGATCGTAAGTGAGATCAATGCACATGAGCGAAGCTTTCCCCTTTGGTCTCCGTTCGATACAGGTGTGGATATACATAGGAGCGGCACTTTTCCTTTCTGCGCTACTCCTATCGGCGGTTCTTGTTCCCGACCTGCGCATTCTTCACTCCTTCCAGGCGCTGATCTACGTTGCTGTCGTTGTTCTTGCGCGCAGAAACAGCGCATGGGGATATGGGGCTGGTTTCGCTATTGCGATCGTTTGGAACGGGATGAGTCTTTTCATCACGCACCTCATACAAGCGGGCGCGGTAGCCTTTTGGTTGTCGCTCCGCACTGGGCACGCAGAGCAGCTCGTGCCCATGACGGTAACGCTAGGCGGAGTCGGGCATTTCATTCTTATCTTCACTACGATTCTGGCGGTCTTACGCTTCAACGCGGAGACCCGGAAGTGGTGGAAGTTCGCGGGCGGCGGCGTTCTGTCCATCGCGTATTTCTCTCTGCTCGTAGTTTTTTTTAAGCCTCATTGAGATTTAAGGGTTTCCACCGCCTTTCGAACTCGCCTCAAGCTCTCCCTCTTTTCGCCACGACTACTGCGAAACCATCCCAATCGTACTGAGCCATGTTTCCACCAAGTCAGGCCATGCCGTCGCTGGAAATTTCGTTCGCCGCAATCCGAACGCGTGCCCTCCCTGAGCATACAAATGCATCTCCACGGGAACACCGGCGTTCTTCAGCGCAATGTAGTAAGCAAGCGCGTCGTCTACGTTGTCTACGTGGTCATCCTCGTTCTGCAGCAGGAATGTCGGCGGCGTCCGGGGGGTCACGGGGATCTCTGGATTTAGCGAAAGCTGTCTGTCGGCGTTCGCCGCATGAGGGACCGCGAACTTTTTAGTACCTCGGGTAGCGTCCCATTGAGCGGCAGCCAACGACAGATGACCGGGATAAATAGGCACCGCAAAGTCTGGTCGGCAGCTCTCTTTGTCGGCCCCATCGACCGCCGGATACAAACGCCTGGCGTAGTGCGTACTGATTGCTGCCGACAAATGGCCGCCTGAAGAAAATCCGAGTACGCCAATCTTGTGCGGATCGATGTGCCACTCCGCTGCGTGAAAGCGTACCAGCCCCATGGCCCTCTGTGCATCTTCCAGTGCCATAGGTGATTCCGGATACGGTCCCGATTTCGGATACGGACCCACATCCGTCACGCGGTACTTCAAGAGCACACACGTGATTCCTCTTGGCGTCAGCCAGTCACAGACTTCGGAGCCTTCAAGATCAATGGCAAGCGTCTGATAACCCCCGCCGGGAAACACGACCACCGCTACGCCGGTATTCTTGCCCATTGGCGAATAGACTGTGATCGTCGGCCGTGTCACGTTGTTCACTCCGACTGCCGGTCGGCCGCCAGGAAGAAAATCGTTTCCCGACGTCTCCATGTTCTCCGGCCCCCGTACAGGCTGCGGATCTGGAGCGGCTCGCGGCCATATCGGTATCTGCGTATGTCCCGGCGACGGCTGCCACACAGGCTGCTGTGCGCTTAGACTGCAAAATGTAAACGCCGTACAAAGAGCAAAAAGCAACGGCTTCATTAGGATCCTCGAGGACAGGATAGAGCAACGCAACCCTTTATGCGGATAGGGGCGCTCTCTGTCCTGAAACTCCTATGGGAGTGTCTCTTCTGCGGGAAAGTCGACATCGCGCACTGGCGGCCATTCATCCGGTGGGGTCTTTAGCCGAGTGGAAGTGAAGAACGATAGAGCGCCTTTTTGTTGCATATTCGTCCATGTTCCGTCCCTTGAAAGGACGCGGATCTGCGGCCCTGCGTCTGGATGCAACCGGTCCCAAAGCGGGATCACCCACCCTTCGCCGGGGATATCGCGTCGAATGTTTCCATCCACCGGAATAACGCGGGTGAGAAATTCACATGCCGCAACCGGAGAGGGTGCCCCAGTGGGCTGGCTAGATTTCGGATACGCGCGTTGCGGTTGCGTGATTTCGATGAACTCACTGGTCGTCCTCCAGGGCGCGTTCTCACCGTCGCGTTCGGAGATTCGGACATACTTTGCGTGATTCCACAGTCCGGAGATCCGCCCCTGAACTTCATATCGCAAGGTCCAATGCTCATTTCCGTCCGCGAACACAACGGACGACCAAAACACCGAAATAGCGATAATCCAGTGCAGCGGCCTCATGATTTTTTCGAGTCTAACCTGATCACGGCTCTTCTGACGACAAAACTCCACGTTGCGCAAAGCCTTTTCTTGATGGGTACGTCTCGGCTGTCCCGCCTTTGTTCGCCTTTGTTCTAACGGGCCCCATTTCAGTCCTTCGCTGTATGGAAGCCAACTCGCACAGCGGCTCTTGATCTGAGAAAATCCTGAACATGATCGTCTCTCTTTTCGCGCTCGCCCTTTTACAGACTGCTCAAAGCGGCAGAACGGATCCCGCAGCCTCCAATCCATTTCTGATCCATGCCTGTCAAATCAGCGTTCAATTGCACGAAACTCGCACGCCTGCGCCGAACGACGAAACGACTCGATTCGATATCGCTTGCGTTTCGTACATTCAGGGGTTTCGAGATGCAGCAGCGCTGACCCAGGGGCTTTGCGTGAAGGGCGTAAGAGTGGGGACGCTCACGAAGGAATACCTCGCTTATATGGTTCTGCATCCCGAGCTGATCAGTCAGGACCGAGCACTGAGCTTGGCTACTTCGATCAGACAGAACCATCCTTGCACCGCCAAATAGAGCCTCGTGGCGTGCTGCCTTCCAGAACGTCATAGAGTCTTTGCACGGCAATCTTGATTCTGCTTCTGTCCGGGCATCATCAGTCTGGGGCTTAATGCGGCGACAGCATACCTATTGCAGCAAGGAACACTCTGGACGGCTAATAGGTATCGTGTCGACGCATTCTCCTCAGGTACGCCTTCTCCGCACTCGTCTATTGTTGTGAGAAGCCCCGGATCCACCCCACACCAGGATGGCCGTGACCAGGTGTATCCAGAACCACAAGTCGAACCCCTGATGCGCATGAATAAAGATCAAGACCAGCACCCGAGGAAGACAAGCCCACAACACCGCAGCCCAGGGCTGAGGGACAAAAAACCACCACATGTGGATCCATCCGATAAATAACGAAAGCCTTGGCAAAAACAAGCTTAAGAGAAGGAACCAGATAGGGATCCCGTGGGTTAGCGTCAATATCGGCATTGGCATGTATTAGCCCCCGTCAGAGTATGTCGTGGCCACCATACGGCAAACTATCCCGGCCGCTGAAGCTGATCAAGTAGAAGTGCTGAAAGAGTAAATCTAGTAACCGGTTTCTCGTCAACTCTTTTATATCCCGTACAGACTGGCGACGGCTGTACTACTATTCCCTCTTCTTCAATCAAACTCATTCCGGGTTGCTGACTCCATGCGTGACTTCGAGTCGACACACACAGCAACAGCCGGGGTGGCACCCCACTGGAAAACTCGGGAAAAGCGCCAGTAACGTTACGCACAAAGGACGCTGGCAGCGTTCCTACCGTCATGGAGACATCAGATCTATGGATCAGTCGTCTTCGCCTACAACACCGGGTGGGGTCGCCAGACATTGATCGCATTGCCAACACAAAACGTGTTTCATATTGCTCAGACCGGGGTGATCCACATCGCTATAGTGAATAACGTAGGGCTAGGTAGATAACAGCTCAGGCTTAGTGGGGAGGATTCGCGGAACCAATCTAACATCCTTGTGGTAGCCGCTGCTGCTGAATTGTTCACGGTAGCTCTCTATCTCACGCAATTCCAAAGCCGCAGACACCTTAAGGGGGTCACATATGCGCGGACTAAAGGTTCTACTCGGTGCTACAGCGTTGCTCGGATCCTTGGCCCTGGTGCCAAAGATTAACGCGCAAGTTTCCATCAACATAGGTGCTCCACCCATCTGTTCCTACGGCTATTACAACTATTCCCCCTACGCCTGCGCACCCGTTGGTTTTTACGGACCGGGTTATTTCTACAACGGCATCTTCCTTGGCATGGGCCCATGGGCTGGCTGGGGCTATAACCACGGCTGGGGTAGTCATCGCTTCAGCTCTGCCGGCGGTGGAAGGTATAACGGTGGAACTGGTTTTGCAGCCAATCGTGGACCTGCAGCCAGGCCATCGGTGGTACGTGCCAACAGTAATAGCAGGTCAAACGGGAGAGCCTCCACAGCTAATTCCCATGCCGTCGCAGCTCGTGGCAGCGCCTACCACGCCGCCCCCCGCACGGCCGCACCAAAGGGTGGCGCATCGCATGCCGCCTCCCACACGGCAGCACCGCGGGCTGCCGCCCCCCACGCCGCAGCGGCGCCTGCTGGCCGATCTCAAGGCGCCGGCGGTGAATCCCATGGCGGCGGCGACCACCGCTAACCGTAGCTGCTGAATCAGGCGGCGCACAATACAAGAAGCGGCGGAACCTAAATGCTCCGCCGCTTTGGCATGGGAGATTTGAGAAGCGGTGACGAGAAGCGGTGGTCGTCACTTGGTTGTCGTCACCGGTTGTCGCCGTTGAAGTGCCTAGACTCAGACGTTGTAAAGTTTAGACTGAACGTCGCGGAATTCCTCTTTGAAGCGGGCTTCCGCAGTTTTAGGAAAAGGATAGCCGTCGGGTCCCACGAATACGAAGTCGGGCTGCTCCTCAAGTTCCTTTTCGACCCTGGCGCGATCAAACGCCTCAAGCCATGCATCGTAGTGCTCTACTAGCTGTACCGCGTCCGGGATAAGGTCGGGACGGATCAGGTGCCCCTTTGTCAGAAGCAGGTCACGAATCGTTAGGTTTCCCTCCCGAACCACTTTGGCTTCGAGATAGAGATTCTTCCGTTCCCATCGGTCAAATGCGCGTTTTGTGCGCTCAAACTGCATCTGGAGCGGTCCGAGAAGCTCAGAAAGCGCCTGCTGTCTCCATAGTCTCTGGGACTCAAAGACCTTAAATCTCTCGTCAAACCTGGCTTTAATTTCGGATTCGACAGTCTTGTTGCGCCGTAGGAAGAAAGCCCCCACTATAGCTGTAGCAATGCTGCTGCCCAGTAACCCACCGAGAGAGGCGTTGAAGAACCCATCCATAACCAGGCTCCTTTGATGGGAGTAAGAATAGCTCAAAGGCTATGGAAGGGGGCGAATTGCGGAGAACTCGGGGACGGAAAGAACTCGGATCCTTTTCGGGGACGGACGGGCTAACCTCTAGTGCGTGTCGGTCAGATCCCAACCGCTACGAGAATTGATTACCTCGGATCTCTCGGAGCTACTCGCCCGATGGGTTTGGTGATTGTCCCGTCCCGTCCCCGAAAACGCCCGAAAACGTCCCGAGGCTGAGTGCAGAAGACAAACCTCTCACCAGATCAGAACGCGATCTCCAGGCTCCAGATATAACTTGTCTCCCGGCTTGACATCGAACGCCTCGTACCACTTATTCAGGTTGCGCACGGCGAGCGCCCGATACTGAGCCGGTGAGTGCGTGTCTGTGAGAACTTCCTCACGCAGCGCGGCATCGCGCATTTTATCCGCCCACGATTGCGCATACGCAAGAAAGAACTCCTGGTCTCCGGTAAACCTGCCCTGCGCCGCTGCTGCTTGACCCTGGAGTGACGCTGCGTACGCGTCGTAGGCTGCCGATAGCCCGGCCACGTCGGCAAGATTTTCGGCCAGCGTCTGCTTGCCATTCAAGGAGAGGTCGGGAAACGGCTTATACGCATCGTATTGCGCCACCAGCTTGACGGTCTCCGCGTCAAAGTGCGCAAAATCTTCCGGAGTCCACCAGTTCCGCAAACGGCCCTCGGCATCGAAGGCGCTGCCTTCGTTATCGAACGCGTGGCTGATCTCATGGCCGATCGTCGCGCCGAGCGAGCCATAATTCGCCGCCGCCGGCGCCTTGGGGTCAAACACTGGCGGCTGCAGACCCGCTGCGGGAAAGTTCAGAGAATTGTTCAGAGGCAGGTTCACCGCGTTGTTGGTCTGCGGCGTCATCACCCACTCTTTCTTGTCCACGGGCCGACCGAGGCGCGCCCGCTGATGCTGATACTCCCACAGCTCGCCACGCAGTACATTGCCAACCACATCGTCAGGCTTAACCTCGAAACCCACATAGTCGCGCCAACTCTCTGCATAGCCCACGCCCACATAGAGCGTATCCAGCTTCCTGAGTGCTTCGGCCTTGGTCGAAGGCGTCATCCAGCGCACGGCCTGAATGCGCTTGCGGTACACCACGAGCAGGTTGGTTACGAGTTCCTGCACCTGCGCCTTGACCTCGGGCGCAAAGTAACGCTTCACATAGATCTGCCCAAGGTCATCGCCGAGTTCAGCGTTTACCAGTCGTAAGCCCCGCCGCCACCGTGGGAACTGTTCGTTCGCTCCAAAAAGTGTTTTCCCGTATAAGGCGAAATCCTCCTCGGCGAACGCTTTGGGAAGATACGGGGCGCATTCATTGATGAGGTGATAGGCCAGCCAGTCTTTCCAGCTTTCCAACGAGGCCCCCGCTACCAGGGCCGACTCTGCGATCACCGCGCTCGGCTGCCAAACGATAAATTCCCCTTGCTTGCTCAGCCCGGCGGCGGAAAAATACTCCACCCAATCCAACCCCGGTGCCTTCGACGCGAACTCCGATGCCTTCCAGGGGTTGTTGGCTTTCTTCACATCGTTATCTTCGGCCAGGGTCGCATGCTTCTCGGCAATGGCATGCTCCAGCGTGAGGATCCGATCCACGCGGCTGTCCACATCGTCAAAGCCCGCGAGTTTCATCATCGTTGCGATATGCGCCCGATACTTCAGGCGAGTCTCTTTCATCGCATCCGACTGCGAGAGGTAATACTCGCGGTCCGGCAGCGCAAGGCCACCTTGCATCAGGTACGCAGTGTAATGCGATGTATCCTCAAACCCCAGCGCCACCCATAGTCCAAAAAGATTAGGACTGTGGAAGTTGGTGACGTTGAGTGCGTCCTCGTCGGCCCTGAGGGTTTCGCCGAGAGCGCGCGCCAGCTGTTTGCGATTGCGGATGTCGGCGATCGCTTTCAGGGGCGCCGCCAGCGGCTTCGTCCCACGAGCCTCGATCGCCGCTTCGTTCATGAACGAGTGGTACAGATCGAACACTCTGCGGCTGTGTTCCGTGGGGGTAGTTCCCTTCTTCCCCGCTTCCTCAATCAGGTCGGCCAGCTTTCTGTCTTGCCTATCGAACACGGGTGTGCCTGGGCTCACTTCGCCGCGGTCCGGGGGAATCGCCGTGTTCTTCTCCCATGTCCCGCAGCAATAGGCATGGAAATCATCACCTGGCTTCACAGAAAGGTCCATGTACGCGGGGTCGACGGCCGGTCCCATCACCTGGGCTGCTTGCTTATCGGTCTGTTGTGCCATTGCCAGGGCAAAGAACAAAAACAGTACCATGCACGCAGCCAGACGGCGATTTGTCGTGGGTGCAGGGATTTTACACGAATTCGGGGGCACGGCGGGGACAGACGAAACGTACCCCGTCAAGAAGACAACGGTCCGTACGTGGGATGCTTGATTCATTGGGGTACTTTTCGTCTGTCCCCCTTAGGCTTGTCCCCCTTAGGCTGTGTCCCCCTTAGGCTGAGGGATAGGTATCTCCAAAAATAGGTTGGTTATCGACCGAAGGATTTCGCCGGCGAAATGCCTTTTACCCCAAATGGGCAGTGTCCTGTCGAGGTACGGAAGGGCTGGAAGCTTTCGCTTGAGGAAAATGCTCCGCAATAAAAAGCGATGAATGGCCTTGACGTAGTCGAGGTGGGTCGTCATTAATCGTTGCACCCGTTTATTGCGAGGCCTGGAGCATTCCCCGTGCGATGGCTTTCAACGATTGGGCGAAGCCACGCCGCGGGCATACACGGAAAATTCACAAGGAGAAACGATATGAAGCTCACGACAAAGATGCGCTTAACCTCGGTAACCCTGTTGTGCGCACTAGCCGCCCCGATGCACCTCTGTGCGCAGAAAACAAGCTCGCAAATTATCTCTCTCGATGCTCCCGGCGCAGACACAACCGCAGGCGACTTTAACGGCACGTATGCTATGAGCATTAATAACTCAGGAGTGATCACGGGATCCTACATCGACGTAAACGATGTGAACTATGGATTTCTGCGCACCCCTGACGGCAAATACACCGCGTTCCAGGCGCCCGGCGCGGATACGACCAAAGGCTCCTACAACGGGACCTCTCCGTCAGCGATTAATGACCTGGGGGTGGTCACGGGATCCTATGCGGATGCAAAGAGCTTCGATCACGGCTTCCTGCGCAGCCCAGAGGGGAAATTTATCACGATCGACGTTCCAGGGGCGGGCGGTTATGGGACCATTCCTATCGCGATTAATCTCGAGGGGACGGTTGTCGGGTACTACACAGACGCGAATCTTCTGTTCCACGCGTTTGCGCGTACTCCCGATGGGAAGTTTGTGACGTATGTAGGTCCAGGCGCGTGCGATAGCAATCCCAACGCAGGTTGTTACGGAACCGGGGCGTTAGCCGTGAATATTTTGCAAACGATCGCGGGAGGCTACTCAGACAATAGCGGCAACTTTGTGCACCACGCTCTGGTGCGCCCTCCCGGCGGACAGTTGACGACGTTCGAAGCTCCGGGCGCGGGCACGGGTCTCAACCAGGGCACGGGCTGCCCCGGTTGTGCTCCAGGGCTTAATCAATGGGGGGCGATCGCGGGAACCTACACGGACACAAACAACGTGTATCACGGGTACCTGCGCAGTCCCCAGGGCAAGTTCACGAAGTTCGACGTTCCGGCCGCAGGCAGCGAGGCTTACGAGGGCACGGGCTGTCCCTCGGATTGTCCTGTCAGTCTCAATGATCTGGGCGCTATCACGGGAATCTACATCGGCACGGACGATAACTTACACGGCTATCTGCGCAGTCCGGTGGGCCAGTTTACGACATTTGATGGTCCAGGCTCCCTGGAGATGTACTTTGTCAACCTTAACGACTGGGGAAGCATCACGGGATACTACATTGACGCGAACTATGTCTATCACGGTTTTCTGCGGGTTCCATAAGTCGTGAATTCGCAAACTTGAGGCCAGACGAAGCTGGCACTGGTTTTTGAGGTTGTCAGACGGGGATGGAACTTTGTCGAAACGCCGCCGGCTGCGTCTCCAAAGTCCCAGTCCCGTTTGACGAATAAATCCCATCGGCGTTTGCCATTACTAATCCACGAATCGCCCAGATTGCCTGCCACTTACAAGCTTCCTCATGATTTGTAGCCTCGCACTCCACAACCGCGAAAGCTAGTTGAGCATCAAAGCTAGAACGTCAAAGCTTTAGGAGTTGACCATGCTCAACACGAAGAAGGCATTCAGCAGTTTCTCGGTGAACGATATTCCGAAGGCGAAGGAATTCTATTGCAAGACACTCGGGCTGGACCTTTCCAGCGGTCCGGAAGGTACATTGGTTGTGCCACTTTCGGGTGACACCAAAGCCCTGATGTACCCGAAACCTAATCACGAGCCGGCCACTTTCACGGTTCTAAATTTTCCGGTAGAAAGCGTAGAAGAAGCTGTCGAGGAATTGAGCCGACGCGGCGTGCGATTTGAGGTCTATAACGAACCGAGCCTGAAGACGGACGCGCGCGGAATTTCTCGCGGGAATGGGCCAACCATCGCATGGTTCAAGGATCCGGCAGGGAATATTTTGTCGGTAGTGGAAGCCGCTTAAACGCAACTCGAATCGCTGGATGATGAGTCCATCATGAGATTTGCGAGCGTTTGGAGGGACCAACGATGGGGCAACCAGTTTTGCACTTTGAAGTCATTGGGAGAGATCCGGCCAATCTGCGAACCTACTACAACGATCTTTTCGGATGGGAGTTCGACACGAGCGGCCCGGTCTCGGAGGCTGTTTCGCAGAGCGGAAATTACGGCTTTGTGAACCGCAACACGACCAGTGACGGGACAGGCATTCCCGGTGGCGTCGGCGGAGGCGCGGGCTATCAAAGCCATGCGCTCTTTTACGTTGGGGTTCCTGATGTTGAAGCCGCGCTCGAAAAGGCCGAGAGCCTCGGAGGGAAGCGCTTGATGGGCCCCGAGAGTAAGCCCGGGGGAGGCCTGGTCGTTGGCCACTTCAGCGATCCCGAAGGCAACTTGATCGGCCTCGCCGGCCCGAAGTAAGGCGATGTCTTCGTGGGCTCGGGCGGGGACAGACGAAACGTACCGCGTCAAGAAGACAACGGTCCGTACGTGGGATGCTTGATTCATTGGGGTACTCTTCGTATGTCCCCATCAGGCTCAAGGTTCGTTTACCTTGGCAGAAGTTTCTGCGGCGTTTCTGACAAAGTTCCAGTCCAGTTCTAACAACCAAACTTCGACAACCAAACTTCAGCTGTATGGGGCACGGTCAACGCTCCTAGCGAGTCTGCGCGTATATCCACATAGGATGTTCAGTATCCTCATACAATTTACCGTTAAACTCGCCGTGATGGTAAACGCGCCACCTGGCGGGTCGGCCAGAACCCCTGCCTGGGGCTACGAACATAGTGAACTGGTATTTGACCGCGACCGCGTAAAGTTGCGAACCGCGGGGAAAGGGCTGGGGCCTGAGACTCCGCACGATCGAGTCAACCGCCGGATTGTATGCACCATAACAGACGGGATAAGTCTGTAAATCTTTGTTTACATCGAAGATGAGGTCTGCGTAACCGGACTGGTTCTGCAGTGCACGCACCTGTGCCCATTGGTTGACTGTTTGTTGACCGAGCGCCAAAAAGAAAGGATCCCAATTGACCCAATTGCGTCCCGCTTCCGCCTGATGCAGCTCAAAAGTCTGCTGATCGACTTGAATCGGGATGGTGATATCGGGTGTTGATTGCCCCACATTACGCAAGGTGCATACGCCGCCCTGCTGCGGCTGCTGATCCTGCCCTGCGCCGGTAGCGGATAGAAGTGGGATGGCGAACCAGGCCATGAGACCGATGACCCGCTGAAAGCTGGTTTTCCTATACTCGATCATGCCGGTAGTCCTTTCGTTGCAAGGCCCTTTTCGGGGGCGGAGGGGATTTCCCCTAATGTTAACGAGGCCGTCTTGGCCGTCTAACCATATCAGTGCGTCGGCGACAGTTCCTTACTGGGTGCGTCTTGCCGATTTCTTCACGGCTTCCAGACGGAACGCTTCCTCGTTCGTAGGTAATGGCAGGTAAGCGTCCTGTCTGTCACCGGCCCTTCTTTTCACCGGCCCTTCTTGAAAAGGGACCCATGAAACCTCAGGACAGCAAGTGGGCCTCGATCCGCTCTTCGCCACGTGGCCTCATCAAAGAAGATCCGAACGGGACCATTCGCGCTGGCGTGGGTGCAGGCAAAGGCGCCTCTTCAAAAGAGACGGCCTTGCCACTGGACATAAGCTTCTGCGCACAATCAGGCGCCAACTCGTAGGTAACGCCGGCATCAAACGCGTATGGCTCCATGTAAATCCGACCGCCGCGCAGCTGCATTTTGTTCACTCCGGCCACGGATTCAAGCATTCGTAATCTCATGGGAAATCACCTCTGAGAACAAAGGCGAAAAAAGACGGACACGCTGCTCCCGGGCAGGCGGAGACGGGCGGGGGGGCGGAAATGCCCCGATCTGCGTCCTAAGATAAAGCTCACCATGCGAGCACTGCCGTCAGGGGTATTTCCGTTCGTCCCCTTAATCTTGGGTCATAGGGACGTGAAGGTGATTGACGATCTAACGGGTCAGGAAGTCAAGCCGAACGCAGATGAAGAAAGGCCCTGGTTATGCGCTCACCCGCGCGAGAGCGAGCGCTTGACGGCGCCTGGTACTCGCGCGTAACGCGACCACCATGGCAGCCGCCGTCAGCATCGCCGCGCACATCACCGTGAGTGCGAGCGTGTAGTTGCCAGTAGCATCCTTTGCCCAGCCCCAAAGATACGGACCAACAAAGCCGCCGACGAAGTTCATGGCGTTGATGGCCGCGCATCCTACGGCCAGGTTTTTGCGCGGCAACAAGTCCGCCCAGAGCAGAACCTGGCTGTTGGTGACGCTGGTCCATGCGAGCATGAACAGCAGGTATCCGGCGATCAAGGTTACCGGCGATACCGCGAAGGCCACCATTGCGCATCCCGCGGCCATCAGCAGTGCAGCTGCGATGAGAACACCAAAGCGGCTTCCAAGTTTGTCAGACAGGAAACCCGTGAATAGCATGCCCACCGCGCCCAACACCCCGGCGACGCTGGTCAGATAGCCGACACGAATGATGTCCCATCCCGTGCCCGCCATTAACAGCGTGGGTGCGGACAGGTTCAGTGCATAGAAAGAACCGATTCCCAATGCGCCGATCACGCCGAGTTGGATGACCACGGGATTGCGCAGCGCCTTGCGCAGGTTGTGGTGGCCGGGATCGCCAAGCCGGGCTTCATCCGCGGCGAGCGCGCCTGCTAACCAGTCCTTCTCCTGTGCATTGAGCCAAGGTGCTGAGGCTGGGATGTCTGGAAGAAACATCAGGACCAGCAAGCCAACCAGCACCGCAGGCAGCCCTTCGAGCAGGAAAAGCCAATGCCATCCGCGCAGGCCACCTATCCCATCGAGCTTAAGCAGCGGGCCGGACACCATCCCCATGATGATTACGCTGATGGGTGCGGAAGCATAGAAACGGCTCACGGCGCGGCCTCGCTGCGCCATGGGAAACCATTGGGCCGTGTAGAACACCACGCCGGGGAAGAATCCAGCCTCGGCAAAACCTAAAAGGAAGCGGAGTATGCAGAATTGAGCCGGGGTGCGGACAAACATCATGGAAGCTGCCAGCAAACCCCAACTGATCATGATCCGCGCGAGCCACGGGCGCGCCCCGAACCGCACCAGCAGAAGATTCGAGGGCACTTCGAACAACGCGTAGCTGAGAAAAAACAACCCTGCGCCCAAACCGTAGACCGTGGCACTGAAGTGCAGGTCGCGGTTCATCTGGGTTGCGGCGAAGCTGATGTTGGCGCGATCTACATACGCGACCAGGTAGCCGAGGCCGAGCAGCGGGAGGATGCGCCAACTCGCCTTACGGATAGCTGAGCGTTCGTTCGCATCGTTCGAAGGGTTGTTGGGCTGGATCGCTGTCTCCTGTGTCTCGACAGCGTATCAGCAAAAGGCAGCGGGGTTTCGTGGGAGTTTCGTCCGCCTATCCACGAAAGTCGAATTCGTTTAGTCCTGACGGAAAATCGTGCAGTTCAGGCGGTCCCCCTTTCCCCCGGGCGTCCTGGGACAGACGGAAGATAAGGGGACGGTGTTGCCTGTAGAAGATGTGCGAAGAAAGCGAAGTAAGCGAACTAAGTCCCCTTGAGCGAATCGGCGTCGCGCAGGAGAGGTTAGGTTTCGCGTTTTTCGACTTTCTCTGGTGTCGGGAGCGATTGGGCAAGGTGACCAAATGAGTAAGGGCAAGGTGACCAAATAAGAGCAAGGTGGCCAAACAAGTCCTTTGTTTCTTGAAGGTGGCCAAGATGTCCAAGTAATTAATTTGGGCATCTTGCCTCTCGGTGGGTGGCCGGTTTTCAGGCTGCGGAAGCGAGGTTGGTCAGGCCTCGGGCTGGTGTCCGTGGAGTGGTGTTTCTCGAATTGTCAAAACTGCTTTATCAAGAGGACGCACTGGGCGCACCCTGTTTGGACACGGGTGATTCTTGCTCTCCGCAGGCGGAATGCTGCGGACAGGCGTAATCCGTCACTTCGATATCACATTACGGCTTGCTACACCGGACATCAGGCTGGCACAAGCGCTGATGCTTTCGCGGTGGTGGGCGGCGGATGCACGGGTAGAGCGCATGGGTGCAAGGCCAAACAGGGCAGTCGTGGTAAAGACGGCGCTGACGTGTAGTTGCTAGTCCCACAGTAGTACGGTTTTGGAAACTCGTCGAGAGCGGATCCACAATTCTTTGGTAACCATTACTGCGCGCTGTGCAGGTGCTTCGCGGGAATTTGGATTTCGAGGAGATGCGGGACTGACGAAACAACCCCCAATGAACGGAAACAAAAGCGCAGATGGCGATTGTTTAGTCTGCCCCACATCGTCCCACTGTGGATGAGGCGAAGGAACGGCTCGCTCATCTGGATCTTCACGCAACCTACCAATTTCGCATTCACTTTTCAAAAAGTTTTTAGCGTTGGGGGGGTCTCCTGATCGGTGTTGCCACTATATGCGTTATGCTGTATATATATCAACATGCATTCTGAGATCTTCCAAGTTCTGGCTGACCCTGTTCGCTTACGTATCGTCGAAACGCTCCGTGAGGGCGAGCAGGCCGTCAACGATCTAGTAGATAAGGTTGAAATTCATCAGTCCGGTGTGTCGAGGCATTTGCGGATATTGCATGAGGCGGGTTTTCTGAATGTCCGCCCAGAGGGGCAGAAGCGCTTCTATTCCCTTCGACCGGAGCCGTTTCAGGAACTCGACGTCTGGGTCGCCAACTATCGGAGTGTCTGGGAGCAACGGCTCAACAAGTTTGCCCGTGCACTCAATAAAAAGCAGAAACAAAAACAACATTTACAGAAGGAATCTCCCAAATGACCAGGACCAAAGAAACACGCCGTATCACCATGGAACGAACCTATGAGTCCTCGATCGAAGATGTCTGGGACTTGTGGGCGACAAAGGAAGGGATCGAATCATGGTGGGGGCCAGAGGGCTTCACTACGGAAGTGCTAAAACTCGATCTTCAACCGGGTGGCGAATTGCGTTATGCGATGACGGCAACGGGTCCTGACCAGGTGGCGTTCATGAAAAGCGCAGGCATGCCTCTGACAACTCCAGGACTGATCGCCTACACAGACGTTGCAGCACTCAAACGCATTGGGTACATCCATGTTGCGGATTTCATTCCAGATGTTGAGGCCTACGATGTTTCGACCCTGGTTGAGTTTCATCCTGATGGAAAGCATGTGCGCATGGTGTTGACATTCGATCCGATGCATGACGAGATGTGGACCGAGAGAGCTGTTATGGGGCATGAAAGCCAACTCCGAAAATTTGAAAGGATTCTGGCGACGAAAAGTTCCTGAGCGAACGCATCTGTCGGAGGCATTTTAATGAAGGCGGAATCAGACTCTTCTTATGGTGTGTTCTCTTCCTGCTCGCATTAGAAAGCCTGGGGACGGACGGGAAGTTTATGGGATACGGCGATGGGCTGAGCAAATTTCGGCCCGCGTTAGGCTTAATATTCAAATTGCCGCTTTGCCTGGTTGACTCAATCAAGCTTCGAAGGAGATTCCATGCCCTCACGGACCGAAGTAGAGAAGAGTCTAGTCCGCCGCTGCATGACGTTCGTATTAGACGAAAATCTTGGGCTTTCCACGGAGGAGAAGGCGTGGAAAGGGATTTTGTCTGGCGCGGGGATAAGTGCGGAGCGCTCCACCGACCTGGTCCATATAGACGAGATGCTTGCCAGCCACAAGGCCGACATTGCGTACATTCCCACTGCGGAATTTCATCGATTGCTTGGTAAGGAAGACCCCTACTATCGCGGTTTAGCGATCGCGACGTCGAAGGTCTCCGGCGAACCGAATCAACGCAGCTTGCTGGTGGTTCGGAAGGACGATGCGGCGAACGGTCTTGGAGATCTCTTCGGCTCCCAGTATGGATACGTCAACAAGTCCTGCACCTCGAGCTATTTCGCGCCGGCTATCCTTCTCGGAAAACAGGGAAAGAGGCTCGATGAGTTTTTGAAGATGGTGCCGGTCCCGGCCTGGCAAGGACAGATCGACGCCGTTACCTCAAACAAAGTCCGCGCAACCATGGTCCTTGAGGATATATGGAGTGGTTCTCCCGACAATGCGCAGAATACCAAAATCATAGGCCAGCTTGACGGCTGCAAGCCTCCGGTGGTCATTGTGCGCCGGGACCTTGATGAGGCGACCTGCAAAACGCTGCTCGATGCTTTGGTGGCATGGATGCCGAAGGGGCAAGCAGTCTACGGGGCCTTCAGGCCATACTATTATGCCGATGTGCAGTCGTTCTTTCACGACCTGAACGGCCTCCCTCCCGGCTTCTGAGTGTCTGTCACGCATCTCCCAGTTCATTCGGGGGGGGGTTATTTCGTCTGTCACGCATCTCGCAACCCAGCGAGACTGGCAGCCACTGGACGGGCCGCGTACGATTGTGGGCTATGAGTCCGCGGATCAAGACAATTCGGTTCTGGGTATTGGTCTTTATCGTTTTGATAGCGCTCTATGAAATTGCGCGTCATTTCCAGCCTTATTCTTATCCATGAGTCAGCTCCCGAAGCGGCCGCAGTCACCCGTCAAGGGAGATGCGGGGAAGATGCGGGGAAGACGGAACGTTTACCCGAAATTACGACACGGCCATACTTCAAACCAGGCTCCGGTCAGCGATGATTGGAGTTTTTTGTGTCCGCAAGATAAAGCTCACCATGCGAGCACTGCCGTCGGGGGTATTTCCGTCCCGTCCCCTTAATCTCCTAGCTTTGCGGGATAACAATCAGCGCCCAAGTTTAAAAGGATGGGGGGAGTCCAACCCGTTTGATGATCGAGCGATAGCGTTCATCGGCATGAAGGAAGTCGTAAGCCGGATCCAATTGAATCCAGAGCAAAAGCGGCGAGTGTTCACGAAAACCCTGTTCAAGAAATGACAGGGTTTTTTCTCGATCGCCGAGCTGAGCGTAAAGCAGGGCCAAATCAACGGGGGAGACGTAGCTGGTTTTGGACTTGCCCTGGAGTTGATCCAACTGCCAATGAATAACTTCCTTTTTTCCCCCGCGCTGGAAGGCGCGTTGAACAGCGGCGGCAGAAGCCGGGTGGCCTCCAACTTGCAACTGCTTCTCATACGCCTGCGCCCATTCCCTGGGCATGTCTTTGCCTCGATAGGCCAGGGCGATGAGGTAATACATGTCTATCCCGGGATCTGCTTCCAGCTTCTCGCGGGCTTCCGTCAGGGCGGCATCATACTGGCGCGCCTCATCCAGGAGGGTGACCATGGCCCATGGTCTCTGGAAGGGATCGATTTCGCTCGCAGTTTTCTGGGTCTGAATGGCCTCCTGGTGCCGGCCCAACACGCTGAGAAACCTGGCGCGCATGTGGATGGCTTGTGTGAGTTTTGGGTCGAGTTCAATCGCACGCGACACTTCTTCGAGACCGCGGGCAAAGTCCCATTGATATGTAAAGATGGCCGCTCCCAGAACCAAGTGTCCCTCCGCGAGTTGATCGTCGAGCTCGACGGCTTTCCGGGCGGCGGCTTCTGCTTGCGCCATGGTTTGAACAGGACTCATTCCGCCGTCGCCAATGCCTACTCCGTAGTAGCTCGATAAGCCTGTCCAAGCGAGGGCATAGTCCGGCTGCAACTCGACAGCCTTTCTGAATTCTTTTCCGGCTTCGTCATTCTGCCCCCTGAACCAAAGGAAACGGCCGCGCAGGTAAGCGTCGTGCGCGGCGGGATTGACGTAGCGGACCGTCGTAGCGGAAGCAACTGAACCGTGCAGGCGAGCTGCGATATCGCGTGCAGCCTCGGCTGGAAGAGCAGCCACATTGTCGAGATTGCGGTCGTAGCTTTCGGCCCAAAGATGGGCATCCGTGTCGGCCCGGATGAGTTGAAGGGTCATATGGACCTGATTGCCAGACCGAGAGATGGAGCCCTCGAGGATCCCTTCGACGTTGAGTGCACGGGCAATTTCCTTTAGAGGCTTGTGAACTCCCTTAAATTGCATGGCGGAGGTGCGGGAGGTGATGCGAAGCGTCGAATCCTTAGCGAGCATCGTGGTGAGCTCGTCGGTCATACCGTCGGCGAAGTACTCCTGGTTGGGGTCGCCGGAGAGATTATCAAGTGGGATAACAGCGAGGGAACGGATGGATTCGGTTGCGAGGCGGCGATGAATGACGAACCAGCCCAAAGCCAGCAGGACGACCGCAGCACAGCCGGCCAGCGCAAACCAAATCAGCCGGTATGGTCGAGCTGATGACGGCACTGGCTCAGGCTTCGGGTGGCTTCGGTTCAGCGGGGTGGCAAGCCGGTCCGCTGCACCCGGTTTGGCAGCAGATTTCGGCTCGGCATCGACTATGGCTGCAACGAACCGATAGCCCTGTTTGGGCAACGTCTCGATATAGCGGGGTTGCGAAACCTCGTCGCGCAAGGCCAACCGAATTTGCCGGATGGCATAGTTGAGTCCCTGGTCGAATTCGACAAAGGTCGCATCGCCCCAGATGTGAGCGCGGAGTTGCTCCCGAGACACAATCTCGCCGTGACGCTCAAGCAAAATGGCCAGAACGCGTAATGGTTGAGGCTGAATCTTTACCGGCTGGCCATCGCGAAAGAGTTCTTCAGACTGGGGATCGAGCTCGAATTCGCCGAATTTCAGCCGTCCATTACTAACGGCGCCCATCTTCTCCTCATTTCATAGCAGTTTACACGCTCAGATCAGATGAGGAGGCCCTCAGAACGAACTCAGGACGCTTTCACAGAAGCCCGTGCTAGCTTTCCCTTGATTCGGAAGGCAGTGCCTGAGCTTAACGTATCGAACACCCAGTTCATGAGTTGAAGGAGTTCCCATGAGGAGCATAAGGATTCTGTCCGTGGCGGCACCGCTCATCGCGGTTAAGTCTCCCCGGGCACAAGGAACCGTAAGAAAAGGAGCAAGCATCATGAATCAATTTACAAACAAGCCAGAGATCACCTTAACATCGGCGCTGAAGGTAAGTCTGCGGAACCGGCTCTCTCGGGCGGCGTTGGCTTTCCTCGGTCTCCTCATCCTTGTATCCACCGCTACCGTTCCAGCAAAGGCCGCCGGTTGCGGCGGACCGGGTGTGAGAGACAACGTCGTCAAATATCCCATGGCTGAGACCAATGGAGCCATAGGCCCGGATACGATCGTGGGCCTCTGGCATGTTACCTACACTACCTCCAGCAACGCGCCTTTCGCGGTGTCATTGAAAGAGTGGCACAGCGACGGCACGGAATTCGAAAATGTCGACCGTGGGGTCGTCGGAAACATTTGCTTTGGCGTGTGGAAGCAGACTGGTTCGCGAACCTTCCGCCTCCATCACACCGGATGGACTTATGACGACAACGGGAATCCAACCGGATCGTTCATCATCAACGAAACCGAAACCGTCGCCTCAAACGGTATGTCCTACACCGGCAACTTCGACTTCAAGGTCTATGATACGAATGGAGATTACATCTCCGGGACCGAGACAACCGGCACAATCGCCGCGTCACGAATCACCGTCGACTGACTTCCGGATGAACTACCTTGATTCGCGCTGCCGCTGGCACTTCCGCATGGATTTGTCAGCGGCGCCGCTCTCTTTGCCAACCTGACTCGATCCGAAAAGGGTCGGAACGCAAAGTGCCAGCTCCGTCTGTTCACGAAACTTCAGTTGGGTTTAGAACGGTTTTGGATTTGATACAGATCTCAGACCAAGACGATGGTCCAAGGCCACGAGCCCATAGCTGCATACAAGGAAGGTAACGGCGATAGCAAGATTACTGAGCATGGTTTGTGGCCAACCGACGAGACCGGGATCGAGGAATGGGTAGGGATACCTGCCAGTTTGAACTCCGCGGATCAAGGAGTAAGCAAGGTAAGCGAGCGGGTAGATTGCCCAGACGAGTGGATGTGACCACGTAAGCTGGCCTTTGGGCGTGAAAACAATCCAGAAAAGGGTAACCAGAACCGGGGTGGCCATGTGTAAGAGCGCGTTAGCAACCGCGGAGCCGCCGGTGAGTTCCGTTTTACCGTGAAGGAGGAGGGCGTAGATGATGCCAACGAGCAGGATGGAGAGCATGGTGCCGGCGACTATCCAAGGCGCCCGCATTTCAGTTCGGCTTGCAGCGAGTCCGGTAAAAACGACGGCGACGAGCATATTAGTGAGAATGGTGAAGTATGCGAAGACAATCCAGAGCGTGAGAGGAAAGGAGTGATTTATTTGGAAGGTGCTAATGCACTGGAAGGCGAGTCCGAGCCATGCAATTGCGGCAATGCATCCGGCGGTAGATCGCTTTAGGGTCCCAAGATGCATCGTGGCTACGCCTCGCACGTAGTATAACTGCCCGCTATAGGCCGTCATGACCAAATACAGATGGGATGAAAAGGGTGAAGCTGGCCGGCAGGACTATGGTTTTCGCATGACCGTGCGGTTCTATCCGGCAATAAGGAGAACACCGATGAAAACAGTCATCTCGAAGACAAGAGACAGTTCACGATTGGTTTGGATTTAGGCGACAGGGTTTGGTTGTCGGACGGGACTGGAACTTTGTCGGAAGCGCCGCTGGCTTCGTCTCCAAAGTCCCAGTCCCGTCTGACGAATAAATCCGGACGGAGTGGGCTCGACCAAGGGCGGATGGTCTGCTAAGCACCAAAGGAAAAGTTTTGCTGGTTCTCACTCTGGTCGGCCTTCTTTTTGGGTCCTGGTTTTTGGGGCGCCAGGCGGCGTTTGGTTTCCTTTTCCAAGACGCGAGTGAACTCCTGTGAGCCCAGTGGGCGGCCGGTATAGGTACTACGACGAATGGCCGCCAGTTGGGACTCGGTTACGCCTGCATCCAGATATGCCCGCCAAGTGACAGCAGACCATCGACCACGCCACAGGTGCATCGCCAGCCACGCTGCTGTCGAGTCTGCACCACAATGCGCACCTGCACTTGACCAGTCCCAGCACTCCGCTCCAGCCACCAGGGAGGCGCGTACCGGATTGAGTTCCGTGTAGCGCAAGGCTTCCCATAGGTGGGGTTCATCCAGAGGGCAGGAATAGTACCGGCCCTGCCAAACATGCCCGGTCGACCGGTGGAGCGCGTTCCAGTAGGAAGCAAACCGGCCGTGGGCCTCCTTCAGCGCGCGTGCCATTCCATCGGCCTTCCGCGGAACGGCGACGAGATGAACGTGGTTCGACATCACGCAGTAGCCGATGATTGCTATCCCATGCTGTTCCGTGCTTTGCTTTAGTAGATAGAGATAGACTTTTCGATCGGCTTCGTCTTCCAGGATGAAGCGCTTCGCGTTGCCGCGCTGGGTTATGTGGTGAGGGACTCCAACGGCGATTACACGAGCGAGACGCGCCATTGATTCGCTCCCTGTGGAGTTCTTCAGAGAAGAGGCCGCCGAAGAAACCCGGGTCTGAAACTCGCCCTCGTAGCGTAGGCGGGGTACACACGGTCTAAGCATGCATTGGCATGGTTGAATTTTTCGTTTTGGAGAGATTAAGCCCGGTTAATCTAGAGTTGTTTGAATCGGGAGGGGAGGTCTCTTCGGGTGGCCTTGGCCACGGATATTTCGCCGATCCTTCAGCTCAGAAAGATGGGGGTTATTTCGTCTGGAACCGAAACTTCTTCACTTTTTCCGGCGCCGCGTGTCTCAGTTTTGGGGTGCACTACAAACTTGCTGGAGGGCGACGTCGAGGAGAAATGAGCGATACGGAGGTAGCAACATTGGAAAAAACCGTTTATGGATGCACTGCGCAATCGTGGGTTACACCGTCCGAGCCCGTATAGGTCATGCCGTTCGGCTGATGCGAACACCACTCTTTAGCCTCTGGCGAGTTAGGCTCGAAGTAGGCTGACTTTTGTGATGGATACAAACAGTTATGGGTTGCACCGTCTGAGCCTGTATAGGTCATGTCGTACGGCTGATGCGAACACCACTCTTTAGCCTCTGGCGAGTCAGGCTCGAAGTAGGCTGACTTTTGTGATCGATCGAAGCAGTTATGGGTTGCACCGTCTGAGCCTGTATAGGTCATGCCGTTCGGCTGATGCGAACACCACTCTTCAGCCTCCGGCGAGTCGGGCTCAAAGTGGACTGACTTTTGTCCCTGACCGGGGGGAACGGTTTTAGCCTGGTTGCCAACTTCAACTATTGGCGGGTGTGGTGGGACCTTAGGTGGAACACTATCAGCGATAACCGAGATCGCGGTAACATCTTCCCCAGCGCAACCATTTAACTTTGGGCAAACTAATTCTACCCTGCAGCTCTCGTCCTGGAGGTAGCCGTAATCTTCTTCGCCCCGCACCAATATACCTTCTACTATCTGGGTGCTTGCGTTGAAGACGGGTGAGCCGGAGTTTCCGAAGAACGCATCCAGATCCGCACGGAAGAAGTGAGACCCCTCCTTTGTTTCGAGTACTGACGCTCCGTCCGCCAATTTGAGAGGCAGCCCTCTAGGAAATCCCAACATGTATACGCCATCGTGTTCTTGAATCGAACCAGAGATGCGTGTCGGCAACGGCGGGTGACCTTGCATGATTCTGTCTGTCCGGAGAACAATAAAATCATCGAGTGCGTTGGCTTCATCGTTGGCTTTAACGACCTCTTTTATCGTGTATACATCTTGTGTAGCGTGAAGCTGAGTAGGGCTATCCATCCTGTATCCAAAAACTATTTTATAAGACCTATAATCGTTCCCTATGCAATGATGCGCTGTTGCAATCGTGTCTGGCCCGACGACAAACGCTGAACAGTTGGCAACCGCCTCCTGCTCCAAAAACGGCTGATCTTTACACAGACCATGTTCCCTCTCGGCAAGGGTCAGTGGGAGAAGTCTAAAAATATCATGCTCCCAGGTGAAGTTGGGTGGTACGACTATGGCAGCCACACTATTGGAATTACGTTCATAATCCGGATGAACTTTGAATTGATAGTAGTCCCGCCTACGATCATGAGGATAGATTGCTTTTTGCCGCCCTACGATGTTATCTACGATTTGACGATCAGTGAACTTATCAATACCTACGGGTGAGTGCGGGTATAGAGCCATATTGTGTCGAGTGTCGAGAGCTTGGCGAAGTTCCTGAAAAGTGTACTTGCTAAGTTGATCGTCTGCGGATTTCGTTTGACCAGAGGCCCGTTGCCATAAACCATAAGTACAACCCGTGAGTCCTATCGTTGCCGCGATTATCCACCGGCCAAGCTGGAGTTGTAACCTGTGTCGCATGATATCTACTTTCGAGGGTCTGATGCCGCGTGTACAGCGCCAGACAATGTCGAATTCAACGCGGAGGTATCTATGCGGGTCAGCTCGCGCTTGGACAGGTCAATCTTAAACAGGTAGAAGAAGGGCTGACTGGGAGTTGTCTCGCCTTCGGTAGACTTCGGCTTCGCTGCGCCCGGTGACAGTGCGCTGCCGATCAATCCCGAAACAGCGGTTAGCGTCTCGGCGACCTTTGCGTCCGACTCCTCGCTGACGTTCGTTAACATCCAGCCGTTCGTAAGCTGGAATCCGCCTTTAAATGTGCCAATGGCCCCACCGCTGCTGGTTATGGAATAAGGTCGTTCAGTGTCGGGTAGCCAAATGAGTGCAACGGTAACCGGTGCTATGGATTGCGCACTTGGCGAGGTTCCACCCATCTGCTCACTCTTCGCATGAGAGCCGTCGGGCGTGCTGCCATTTTCGGGTGATCCGCCGGAGGACGTTGGCTGCTGCTTCGAGGTCGCGGGACCCTCCTCCACCAACTTCGTGTTAGTCACAAGAAGATAGGGTGCTGGCAGGTAGTATCGAAAGCCACTAATGGCGGAGTCAGGCGTGGTTGGCTTGACCACGAAGTGGCCAGCGCAGCCTGAAATACAGAGGCTGAAAAGAACGATTAGGGGACACCGGTGCGACTTGCGCATTTTCTACCCGTTCCACAACAGGTTCCCTTGGCCCAACGACGGACACGTTAGCACGTATCGAACAGAATGACAATAATGCCAGAGGTCTTTGGCCTGCGCGCAGTTGTCTCCCCGGCCGCTTGACCTCGGGGAGATCAGGAGTTTCGTTGACGGACGGAGCTGGCACATCCCGACTCTTTTTCGCGGAACGGAGGGAACAATCACCAACCCATCGGGCGAGTGGCTTCGAGAGATTCGATGTAATCAATTCCTGTAGGGGCCAAGATCTGACCGCCACGCATTGGGGGTTTGCCCGTCCCGTCCCCGAAAAGGGTCCGGCATATGATGAAACGCTAAGCCGGACTTGTATTTACAACCGTTTACGCTTGGTGAACTTCCCGTCCGATCCACCGGCCGGTCCTCGCGTATTTTGTGGCTTTGCAAGGGGGCTTCGGCTCCCAATACATCTCACCGTCTGTTTCGAGGCCGGCCGGTTTACTCTAACTCAATCTTCGTGGACGGCGTCTGCTCGGCGTTGTTCCCGCATCTCCCGCATCTCCTCGTCTGACGCGTAAATTCTGTCTGACGCGTAAATTCTGACGCATAAATTCTGGCTATCGTCGGCTGGGAGATGGGTATGCTGTCGCTGTACTCTTGGCCGGCCATCTCGCCCTATTGCCGCTGAAACACATATACCCGAACTTCCCTTACTTGTCCGTCGGGAGAGAAATATGTTTGGCGCGTGGTCATAGTTTTTCGATCGGGTGCCATCTTCGCATCTGTCACGTAGGTGACCTTTCCATTGTTCTTCCCTACGACATGTCGATTAAGCGGATCAACCTGGGTGCAGGTTTCTGTCTTGTTCGGAGCCTCCGGATCGGGGTACTCCTTGCCGTCGTAGGTGCGAGTAAACTTCTGGTGCCCTTCCGTGCCGTCGGCACGTACCTGATCAATGGTTACGAGGAACGCGGCTGGGCTAGTTTTTTCGACCTTCATCACATAGCTCTTAGGTGGGGGCGTTCCAAGTTGTGATTTCTCGATGTTCGCCACCCAAGTGCCGCTGTAATCTGTGATTGAAGTCCCTACGAACAGAAACAACGATGCCAATGACGTGAACAAGCTCATTGGATTCTCCTCCCTTCTGGAGATCCCTGCGGGTAAAGATCCTGGTCTACGTGTGAGTGTCAAACATTTTGATCTCGAGCATCGAGGAAGTCAAGGGGATTTACCTGGAATTCATCGGTGAGCCGTCGGCTCCCGGTGCAGTCTGTCACCGGGTTTCACCCTGGATATCTCACTTCCCGGACCGGTCAGCTCGCGCAGACGTTCTGGAGGTCTCCCGGTTCTCCAGCAGTGTAGTCTCGGGGAGAACCCTTTTTCCTTTCCATGCCTATGCATTCAAACAGACGAAATAACCCCCATTGTTTTGAGCTGGGGAGTCGGATGGAATTTGCGTGGCAAAGGCAGCCCTAGGAAGCCTCACCTCCCGATTCAGAAAGCTCTACGTCCGACTTCCTCGGTGACGGATTCAGGTGAGCTCTCTCGATGGGGGTTATTTCGTCTGTCCCGCATCCCTCCCGAAGGATCGAGGACAGTTCTGAACCAGTTCCGGAAAAGCACTTGGGGAAACTCATTCCACCAGGTCAAGGGAAATCTCCGTTTTCCCTTGACGATTACCTATCATGGATGTCCTGCTTTTCCCATTTCCGTCTGTCCTGCTTTTCCCTGCTTTTCCCCCTGCTTAGCAGCTCCCCTCGAGAGTGAACGATTGCTCTGATCGCTGAGGATGAGTCGCTGAGGCCTGTTGCCCTTCCATGACATGTACTGCAAGATCGCGGTAAACCTCTTGTCCCTCAATCTTCATGAACGCGCGGAGCCGCAGCAATTTTCTGGTCACGATCCGGTCGGTAGTGCCTCCGCTATACCAACGCTGTGCAGTCCCGGAGTCAACT
>JBEKNJ010000088.1:0-23943 GCA_049522955.1 Acidobacteriaceae bacterium | reverse complement strand
CGCTCGAAATCCACGACACCTACATCCAGGGTGCCTATCCTTACAAGGCGGCAAAGGATGTTTACACCGGCGGTGGGATCAAGACCGATGCCAAAGCCGGCGATAGCACGCAAGAGGTGCCCGCCTTCAACAACATTCACGATAACCAGGTGGTGGGTACGACGAGCTACGGTATTCAGTTCGCCGCCGGGCACGACAACATCGCCTCCAACAATCGTGTCATCTCCAGCGGCTTGCTGGCCGATGGGACGAAAATCGCTGCACAAGACGTCGGGCTGGCTAACGGCGGGGTCGCGAGCGCAAGCATGTACAACAATGCGATGCGCGACAACCTGGTCGGCTGGACCTGCTGGAAATCCTCGTGTGCACAGGAGGGCTACCGCAAGGATCAGTCCTTCCCTGCCTCGCCGGAAGACTATTCCACCAACACGGCCGTAACCTCTCGGCAGATCACGCTCAACATGGAGAACAACGAATACCAGGTATGGGTGAATAAAATGTCGGCAGCCGGAATCACGGTGGGTCCGTCGTTTTAAGCGGTTGAGGAAACCCTTGTAGGCTTTATCGAACTGCAACACATTTGGGCGCGGCTTTTCTGAAAAGAAAAGCCGCGCTTTTCTTTATGGAGTACAGGAGGGGCAGGGTAAAGCCGGGAGATACAACTTACAACGACCTTAGAAAACTTCGGTAATAGTTAACCGGTGTGATTGTTGCCCCCCCAACCTACGCGGATAGTGACACAAAAGGACTAGTCAATCCAGCTGGCGGCACGGACGTATCTCAAGGATACGAAAGCCTTTTCGCGCCTTGAAATGGCCCTCTTTCCCAGCCGCGATGATTCGAATTTTCTAAAAGTTGGCGAGGCGATTCATGCGTATTCCCTCTAAGCCACAGGTGCGGTTCGGGTTCCTGTGGGGTTTGTTCCTTTTGACAGGATGCGGTGGCGGGTCGTTCCAGAATCTCACTTCTCTGACGATCACTGCGACACCTTCAACCATAAATACCGGTGGCACCGCAGTTCTGAAAGCATTGACACATCTGAGTGATGGCACGAGCGTGGACGTAACCTCCGGCACGCAATGGACGATATCCAACTCCACCCTGGCGACCGTGAGCAACGGAGCACTTACCGCGAAAGCGCCGGGCACGCTGACCGTGCAGGCCGCTTATGTCGCTGCGGCCGGTACGAATGCCTCCGCGGGCCTGAGTGCATCGACCCAGGTCACCATCACCTCTGCCTCTGCTCCGAGTGCACTCAATATCCCTCTGATCACCTGGATTGCGCCAGCGACAATCTCATATGGCACGACCTTAAGCAGTGCGCAATTGAATGCGACGGGGAACGTACCTGGAACCTTCAGCTACTCGCCGGCGGTTGGCACTTTGCTCAAAGCGGGAACGCAGACGCTTTCCGCCACCTTCACGCCGACAGACACAAAAACATACTCCGCAACGACAGCTTCGGTGAAATTCACCGTGGATCCGGCCGCTCCGGTGATCGTCTGGGCTACTCCGGCCCCAGCGGCAGCAGGGACTACCCTAGGGGCGACACAGTTGGACGCGGCCGCGAACGTGCCGGGAAGCTTCGTCTACAGCCCAGCGGCGGGCGCGGTTCTCGCGGCAGGAACACAGCAATTGACGGCCGTGTTTTCTCCTGCCGACCGCACCGATTATTCGTCGGCAATCGCGCACACCTCGCTCGTGGTCAATGCAGCGTCCTCAAATCAAGCGCTTAATGTTCCTGTCATCACCTGGAATGTGCCGGCGGCAATCTCATATGGCATAGCGTTGAGCAGCAAACAATTGAGCGCCACCGCCAACGTGCCGGGAACCTTTGTTTACACGCCGGCGGCCGGGACAGTACCGAAAGCGGGAACGCAGACGCTTTCCGCCACTTTCACTCCGACAGACACGAAAACGTCCTCCTCAGCGACAGTTTCTGTGCAGCTCACCGTGAACAAAGCCAACCCGGTCATCACCTGGATCCCGCCGGTCCCCATTGCATCAGGAACCGCGCTCAGCGTGACACAACTAGATGCCGCCGCGAATGTGCCGGGCCGATTCACCTATAGCCCGACTGCAGGCGTCGTTCTGGCGGCGGGCACTCAGCAATTGACAGCCGTGTTTTCTCCTACGGACGCCACCGACTATTCGTCCGTCACGGCGCACATCTCAGTGGTTGTGAACCCATCATCCTCAGGTGCGACAGGAGTTCCCATCATCACCTGGAATGCGCCGGCGACCATCTCTTATGGAACAACCCTGAACAGTCCGCAATTGAGCGCCACGACAAACGTGCCCGGAACGTTCACTTACACGCCGGCGGCCGGAACCATCCTCATTGCTGGAACGCACACGATTTACGTCACCTTCACGCCGACGAATACAAAAGAATATTCAGCAACCACTGCTTCGGTGCAACTTACCGTCAAGCAAGCCAACCCCACGGTCACCTGGCCTACCCCGGCAACGATTGTGTCAGGCACGGCGCTCAGCGCGACACAATTGGATGCTACGGCAAATGTAGCGGGCAGGTTCACCTACAGCCCGGCGGCGGGCGTCGTTCTGGCAGCGGGTACACAACCATTGACGGCCGTGTTTTCTCCCAACGACAGCACTAACTATTCGTCTGTCACGGCGCACAACTCGATCGTCGTCAGTTCTCCACCCTCCAGTCCTAAGGGGTGCGGAGGTCCCACCATCAACCTGAATAGCAACATGAGCCAGAGCACGCTGCAAAGCGCAATCAACTCGGCTCCGAGCTGCGCCCTTGTGGTGTTCGCGGCCGGCACCTACAATCTAAGCGCGGCCTTGACCATCCCGTGCACGGCGAACCTGACCCTGACCGGGCCAGCCACAACTCCAGCAACCGCAATCCTGAACGCAACCTTTGCCCGCGGCTCCGACGATATCTTCGACATCTGGGGCTGCACCGGGGGCACAACGATCGAATACCTGATGTTCAAAAATACTGGCGGAGTTTTTGTACACACCACCGCCTCCAACATAACCGTTACCCATTGCCAGTTCTTCAATTTGCCCGGAGGCACAAACCAAGGAAACAGTACTGGTGTCTATTTTGATGGCTCAGAAACGCCGACCAACCCGAACGCACAAGTGCTGTCGAACGCAAGCGTCACATGGAACAACTTTGGCGATGCAAACTCGTGCTTAACGCCGACCGATACGATGGACCCTGAAAACGTCGACCAGGGTGGGTTATGCGCTGGAATCCTGGTGGACTCAACGGTTGACGGACTTACCATTGAGAACAATACTTTCTACCACGTGGAGGAAGGAGTTCATCTTCTCTGCGTCAATAACGCCACCAACTCTCCCTGCGAGCCGCCCTTGGGTACGATCGATAGCAATGTCACGGCTCAGTTCAACGATTTCAGTAACATTCACCGCATTCCCTGGGAAGAGCAACCACAGGTAAGCAAGAACATTGTGTTCCAATACAACACCGAGCACGACGCTTACAGCCCCTTCTTCGGGAGCTTTGACGTTTCGATGGCCTGCTGCGGCAGTGGAACTTCCCCGGGCATGGTCGCAGCCAATAATGTGCTGGTTGAAAATGTAACTTCGCCTAGAAGCTACGTGGCGTACGGCATCGAGGCATGGGGTTTGGGCGCGCATTACGATAATAATTTGGTACAGGGTGTTAATAATGCGATCGGGATTGCCTGGGGCTATGGCGGAGGATCGTGGGAAATCAACAATAACTATGTCTGCGGTCCAAACTGGGCAAAGGCGAACAACTTCATCGCTGACGAGGGATACGGGGTAAAACCGCCGCCCAGCCGTAGCGGGAATGTGACCGGTGCTAATTGCGCGACCCAGACCAGCGTAGTCCCGACCATCTCGCCGGCCAGCGGGTCGTATGCTTCCGCCATTACGGTGACCCTCACCGATGCGGGTAGTACGAGCGGTCTTGGACCTCTGGGAAACACCTCGATCTACTACACCACGGACGGGAACACACCCACCGTGAACTCCGCCCTCTACACCGCGCCGTTCTCTGTAAACCCGGGAACCACGGTGAAGGCGATCGGCATGTGGGGGACGGGAGCAAACACGAAAACGTATCCTGCCGGCTATGGTTTCGTGCCCAGCAGCGTGGTAACCGCAACCTACCTATCGACCGCGGCGATACAGCGACCTGCAGTAACGCCCCACTCCACCGCGAGCACAGCCGACAAAATCTCCAGTTCCGCCGCTGCAGCAGCCGAATTACCTGCCACTGGCGCCAGCGCGGAGTTGAAATCGGTGGCCATCAGTCCTTCTGACGCAGTCGTTGGCATCGGGAAGACGACTCAACTGAAGGCGACCGCAACCTTCAGCGATGGTTCGGTCAAGGACATCACCGCGGAATTTGGGTGGACGTCGTCGGACGCGCGCACCATTACAGCAAATCCATCGGGCGCATTAGCGGGCCTCGCTACCGGCCAGGCGGTGATCTCCGGCAACTACCAGGGACGACAGGCTTCGGTCTCTGCAGCCAGCGCCATCGGCGACGTGGAGTGGAGCAGTCCCATTGTCATCAACCAGGGTGGCACCTACTCCGGAAACTGGCAGAGCACAGATGCCAATACCCCGGCCGTTACAGTGGCCACAACAGCGCCGGTCATTATCGAGAACTCACACATTCGCAGTGCGGGGAGTTTGATCAAGACCAGCGTCGCGGGTACCGATCTGACCGTCCGCAATAGTTTGGGTATGGCCACCGACGCGGCGGCCAAGGGTCAGCCAAACGGAGTCTTCCTCGAGGTTGCGTCTCCGGTGCGGCTCGATGTAGAGAACAACTACATTGAGAATGCACAGGGCGGCGTCATTGTGCATCGTGATTCGCTCCAACCGGGCGCGCAACATGAATGGCCTGCTCAGCGACGGCAACGGAGGCTATCTGCCCGGAGAAGGCGCCAACCAAACCCAGGCGCGCTTTATCCAGTTCGATAGCGTGCAATCCGTGCCTGGCATCGACGTGGGCTGGAATGAAGTCATCAATTATCCCGGCCGCAGCCTCGCCGGAGATAACATCGACATCTACCGGTCTGGTGGAACGGCCAACCAGCCGCTCGAAATCCACGACACCTACATCCAGGGTGCCTATCCTTATAAGGCAGCAAAAGATGCTTACACCGGCGGTGGGATCAAGACCGATGCCAAGGCCGGCGATAGCGCGCAAGAGGTGCCCGCCTTCAACAACATTCACGATAACCAGGTGGTGGGAACGACAAGCTACGGTATTCAGTTCGCCGCCGGGCACGACAACATCGCCTCCAACAATCGTGTCATCTCCAGCGGCTTGCTGGCCGATGGGACGAAGATCGCCGCACAAGACGTCGGGCTGGCTAACGGCGGGGTCGCGAGCGCAAGCATGTACAACAATGCGATGCGCGACAACCTGGTCGGTTGGACCTGCTGGAAATCCTCGTGTGCACAGGAGGGCTACCGCAAGGATCAGTCCTTCCCTGCCTCGCCGGAAGACTATTCCACCAACATGGTCGTAACCGCTCGGCAGATCACGTTCGATATGGAGAACAACGAATACCAGGTTTGGCTGAACAAATTGGCATCTGTCGGCATTGCGTTGGGTCCCAGCTTTTGATCTGCCGGAAAAAAGTTCGAGCACAGCATCTGAGAGGTGATCAGTCAAGACTACAAAAGAGGGTTGAAGCACTGGCCATGGTTCCAAAGGCGCACCTGTATTATGTCCGAGGAAAGGTATTCTCGATGACAGGGGCGATACCGGGCACATGGGAACTAAGGACCTTCTTTTCAAGACATTTCGCAGACTTGACCGGGTGGGGCTCCACGCGTTGCCCAAACACTACTACAGCCCGGTGCCAGATTGTTCCTGGCTCGAAGATAACCGGCCACTCTGGACCGGACGCTCGTCATTAACCGGGATTGCATGGGATTTGCCGGCCCAGTTCGCATGGCTGAAGGACGTGTGCGAACCTTATTACTCCGAAGTGGCAGGGCTTGAGAGCTACCGAGCGCTCACTGGATCGGGTCCTGGATTTGGTGAGATTGAGAGCCAGGTGCTGCATTGCTTTATGCGCCGGTTCGCGCCCGGGCAAGTGATTGAAATCGGAAGCGGTGTTTCCACCCTGTGCATGCTCGAGGCCGCGCGTTTGAACCAGCGCGACGGAAAGTCTTTTTCTAAAATTACATGCGTGGAGCCATTTCCCAACGAAAAACTACGGGGCCGAGCAGAAATCGAGTTGATTCCGCAGCTTTGCCAGCAAGTGTCGCTCTCCGTGTTTGACCGGCTTTCCAGCGGGGATCTATTGTTTATCGATTCCAGCCACGCGGTGAAAATCGGCTCCGACGTATTGCGAATTTATCTCGAAATCATTCCTCGGCTCGCCCCGGGAGTCTTCATCCACGTCCACGACATTTACCTGCCCTACGCATACCCTCGTACGGTGTTCACCCGGCCCTGGTGGTGGCAAGAAACAGCCATGCTTATGGCGCTGCTGATCAACAATCCAAAACTGACCGTTTTGACTTGTGAGTCAGCACTCCATTACGACTATCCGGAGCAGATGCAGAAGGTGCTGACGGATTACCGTCCAGCACCCAACGACGAAGGACTGACGCTGTCCAAAGCCGGCCACTTTCCGGCCAGCACCTGGCTGCGAACGGCCTGAAAAGTCTGCGTGAGAACCCTGCCCTTAGTCCCGAAGGGACGTCTGAAAGTAGCCCAGGACATAGTCCTGGGTAATGATAAGCAAGCTGGGCAGTCCCGCAGGGACGGCTGAACACCGCAGCCAAGTTTTCAGCCGTCCCTGCGGGACTGGCCTGTCTCTCGATCTCTTCCCAGGACTACGTCCTGGGCTACTCTCAGCACGTCCCTTCGGGACTCAATTGGGAAGAAGTAGTTCACACGTAGGGGCCTGAAGCCCATGCGACGATAAACTGTCTTATAGTCATAGACTTAGAAGAGGAGCCTCGGCGGTATCCTGGCCGGCTGCGGACCGCTAGGGATGCAAACAGCCGCTGATGGGTGCTCGACGATCTGTTGCGGCTTGACTGCCGTTCCGAGCATTGACAATATGGTTAGCCTGGGCTGGGTTCGGGTCTCGTGAGCCGATGTGGAGGTCGGTTGGCGAACCCCAGGATGAGGTTGAAGTGCTTATGCTTTCTCAATACACTTCTGTTTAGAGCCAACCCACCTTTGGGTTACAGTCTCTCCATAAAATCTCGTCTATCGTGCGTATAAGGGCAAGAAGGTGAAAATTGTCCGGAGCAACGCGTCTTGATGTTCATCGTCCCTTTCCTCGCGGAGACCTCAGTTCCAGCGAATGTCACCGCGTTGGCAAAAGAGGGTAGCTTCGAAAAGGGTTGCGTTAGGCATGCTCGTTTGAATCGCGGCCTTTCTCATTTGAATTCGTTTTCGTTATTGATCAAGACGAGTCTGGTTTCCTGGGTCAACAGATGGCAATGGGCGTGAAGGTTCTCACCATAGTAAAGTCGCTGACAGGCAGCCGCAGGCCGGATCTCGGACAGCAGGGTACGGTTGCTTCTTACAGAAAAGGTCTCTCGATAAACATGTGCCCGAACTTGCAGAAAGTTTTTGGAGCGACATTGCGGCAAGGGCTGTATACCAGACTTCCTGACTCGTTCCGCCTGCACGCTGGTGAAGGCCTGTGGGCATTGAAGCCCTTGCCCGGTAAAAGCCAATGCTGAAGAAGTTCCTTGACCTTGACAACTGGTCCAAGCTGGCTGTGTCTTACTTGTGGGGCTCTCTGTTTCTCGGCAAGGTCTCCGCATATATCGGGCTCGCGGTGGGTGCCGCGTTCCTCTTCAGTCCGCGAGTTCTCTGGGATCGTTGGTACTTCGCTCTGACCCGGCGTCGCGACCCTTTGAATGGAGTGGCCTGGGCCCTCCTGGTTTCCATGACCTATGGAATCGCTCAGGTAATTCACGGCGTTTTACTCGGTTATTCTGTTTTCACCGCGCTCCAGATTTTAGTCTTCAATATATGTCCTTTTTATCTGTTTCTCGGGATCTGGGTTGGTTATCGCCACCCGGGGACGGTCCGAAAGTATATTCGGTTCATGGCGTGGCTCACTTTGATTTACACGCCTATCTACTTCCTGTTTCTTAGCAAGCTGAAGTTCACGTTGACCGGGGTACTACCCGGCACGGGCCTGGACATACTAGCTACTGCCGGCTCAGGAACAGTTCCGTTGCTGGGACTGCTTACCATGGAGCCCTATCTTGCTACATTCTGGCTCCCCATTGTGGTACTCGTCTGTTTGACGATCGCCAACCAGGAGCGAGCGGATTGGTTAGGGTTGGGATTGTGCTTGCTGGTCTGGGGCAAACTCTCTCATAGAATGGGCCGCCTTCTTGCAATTCTAGGGTGCATCGCGGGTGTATTAGTCATCGCTGCGTTGGTGGATCTCAAACTTCCGCCCATCCCAGGACGGGGCGGCGAACTTTCGGCCCGCGGGACCATAGCGCGCATGGCAGGCGCGATCAGTCCAGAATTGGCAGCGGACGCCGGAGGCGGTGCTGCCAACGCTCGGTTTTACTATGGAACCGTCTATTGGAGAGAGCATTGGTGGGCAGCGATTCGAGGCGAGGTCTCCAGGGACCCCAAGACGATGGCCTTCGGTTTAGGCTACGGCTATCCTCTGGCTAGACTTGCGGGCCGGGAGGTGGAGAAGGAGGGCACCCGGTCCCCCCACAGCGTTTTTTATTTTACCTATGCCTATTCGGGTCTGGTGGGGTTTGCAATCTTCAGCTGGCTGGCAGTGCGTCTTCTTCTTCTGCTTTGGCAGACTTACAGAGTCACCGGAGTGAGCTTCGGTCTAATCTATTTTCTCTATTCCTTGATCGGAGCATTCTTCGGCAACCTGATTGAAACGCCTCAAGCTGCCATACCCTTATATTTGGTTCTGGGACTTCTCATTGGTCCGATGTTCCTGCAAACCGACCCGGTTTACCACGCCGAGGAACCGGCGCCTGCTCATGTCGCAGAGCTGGTCTGAGAACTCCAACGGTCCAAAGTCTGCAGGTCTAGCACGATGTCCCACCTCTCGCGAAAGACGAGCGAGATATGGGATACTCAGGATCTGCTGACCACCAAGCGGATAAAAACCAGTGGGGGAACACGCTCTGAGAACGGGTCTTGCATTTCTAATCGTTTGTCTCTCGCTCCCTGCCTGCGCTCGTACCTGGAATGCCAAAACGGATTGGCACGCGACGGGTAACGGAAAGAGCGACGACTCGGCCGCTATCCAGCGAGGGCTGAGGGCAATGGCCAGCGGAGACACGGTGGTGTTTCCATCCCCTGGCACCTACTTCATAGCGTCGACCGTTCGCTTCAAGGTTCCCGGCGTAAGGGTCAAATGCCAGCCGGGAGTTTCGCTCGTCGGCCCAAACAATGGCACTGACATTTTTGCGGATCTAAAGGCGAACACGGCCATAGGCGGTTCGGCTACCACCGGGTGCATCTTCAACGGCGGGGGCATACAGGCTTACGGGGAAGGTGGCGATTCACCCCAGGCGCTAAGCCAGGTGATAACTAACCTGACATTTACTTACAACACTTTTGAGAACATGACCTATGGTCCTAACAACTTCCGATCGAATGGCGGCATCTTCATCGGGGGCGGCTCGAGTAACGTAGTTATTCGACACAATACCTTCTCAAACATCATTCCGTACGACCATGGATACAACGCTGCGGGTAAGACCTACAACGATCAGTACGAACCAGACGGCGATGCAGCCCGCGCGGCCATCTGGTTCTATGGGGGTACAAATTATTCCATTGATCACAACACCTTCCTTAATGACTACCAAAACATCAAAGCCTGCCAGGGACAGCAATACCAGGCCGAAAACATCCTGATCCACCACAATTTCTCCGACTCTCATCATCGGATGTTCATGGAGATCAACACGGGAAATGGATGCGGAAACCTGACGTACAACGCGGGGATGGCCAACTTCCTGGTCTACGACAACTACGACCTGAATGCCGGCGGTCCGTACCCCGAAGCCGGTACCTTCGGCTTTTCCGCGCCCTTAAGCCAAGCCATCCAGCCCGGCAGCAAGAGCTACACCCCCATCCCGGCGAGGGGCGTGGTCTGGTACAACAATTTGCTTAAGGGCGTTAAAAACGACGCTCAAAACGTTGGCATCGGCCTCGAAGTGGGCGCCCAGAACATGAACATCTATAACAACACGATCATGGCTCAATGGCCGCTCGCGGGGTATGGATTCAGCGGCACCGTGGGCGGGTACATGCAGGATAATTACGCTTGCATCATTACCCCCTCGCGCGCCAAAAATCCGTATTTTGGCGATTCGAATGGCCCGACCACGGTCACCTATCGGCGCAATAGGATCGGTGGTAGTTGTCCTGCCGGGCTCGGTTCATTGTCGATTTCTTTAGGACCGGTGACAAACTCAGGCGGCACCCTGAGCGCCACGGCTACCGTGACCACGGTCGAATACGGAATGCAGGGAGTGGTGTTTGCCGTTGACGGCCACTACGTGAGCGCAGTGATGGGTGGGGGACCGTACAACCTGAGTTTTGGCGCCGGAGGTCTACCCAGTGGGGCGCACACCGTTACGGCCACGGTAGTCGACGCGGTCGGCGTTCTCGCGGTGTCGGGGAAGCAGAGCGTCTCGACCACCAGCAAAATTGGTCCCAGCGGTCCGCTCGCTCCAAATGTCGACCCCGCCAAGCAGGACTTCGACATTGCCGGTAACGCGAACGATCCAATCAATGACAGGCCTTAAATAGCGCGGGCGTAACTCGCCCACTCTCATGGATTTACAACGATGCAGCACGGTGGGTAACCGGGCCCGCGTTACCCCAAAAAACAACTTCGTGAGACCAACCACTCCAGCGTTGTGACGCGAAGTATACTTCTGGTTTGACCGACTAGAAAATTGTAAAGTCAGGCGGAGGCTCTCTCTTGCGTTCAATGGCTGATCACTATATGGGTGAAGGCGTCGTACCCCCATCTTCCGAGCAGACCCGGGTAAATATTCTTGGCGTCGGCGTGAGCGCGGTGAACATGGAGGCTGCCCTTCGCCAGAGCGAGTCTCTGTTAGATCGGGGAGAGAAAGGCTACGTGTGCGTGACCGGAGTCCATGGAATCATGGAAGCGCAGTCGGACGAGGCGTTTCGGGATATTCTCAATCGCTCGTTCCTGACTACCCCAGATGGGATGCCCACTGTGTGGCTTGGCCGCATTCATGGGTTCAAGGACATGAACCGTGTCTACGGTCCCGACTACATGGCTAATCTTTGCGAACGTTCCGTAGCCAAGGGATATAAGCACTTTCTGTATGGCGGCAAACCGGGGGTGGCAGAGGAATTGCAGGCAGAACTGACCCGGCGTTTCCCGGGACTGCAAATCGTAGGTACGTACACTCCGCCGTTCCGTCCGCTCAACTCGGAGGAGGAGAACGACCTTCGATCCCAGCTGGAAACCTCCCAGGCGGATGTGTTGTGGTGCGGCCTGAGCACGCCGAAGCAAGAGCGGTTCATCTCCTCGTATTACGAGCGCATGCCAGTCAAACTGATGGTAGGGGTGGGCGCCGCCTTCGATCTGCTGAGCGGAAATCTCGACGAAGCTCCGGATTGGATGAAAAGGTCCGGATTGCAGTGGCTGTACCGGCTCATCAAGGAACCCAGGCGCTTGTGGCGCCGCTACCTGCTCAATAACCCAAAATTCGCCTGGCTCACTCTGCTACAACTCACCGGGCTTCGCGGGTTCCGTCTTAGCACTCCGTCGGCCCGTTAATTCTCGCCGTACGAATTTCGCTTGACCCGCTTCCTACCTCACGCTATTCTCCTGCCTGAAACCGATCTTTAAGGTTGGTTTCGGCAGGATCCGAATGGCGTGTTCTCTTTGGGCCCAAAAGAGGACGTAGAGTTCCTTATCCTCCAAAACTTTAAAAAGGTAGCCCCCAATGAGATTGGACGCGGGTTCCGTAATCGACCGTCTGTCGGCCATGCCCAACAATAGCCCCATTAAGCGCCTACTGCGTGCGCCTCTCCACTTCATCCCTGCCAGTCTTAAGGTTCCGGTGGTTCGAGGGCCGCTTCAAGGTAAGCGGTGGATCGTGGGATCGAGCATCCATCGGTGTTGGCTGGGAACCTATGATCGGGCGGAGTCCAATTTGATGAAGCACTACCTTAACCCGGGAAGTGTTTGCTTCGACATCGGCGCGCAAGCGGGGTATCACACGCTTTACGCCGCGACGATGGTTGGTCCGTGCGGCCGCGTTTTTGCTTTTGAACCGGCCCCCAAGAACGTCGCAAACATCAAGAAGCACATCGCCATGAATCATCTGGCCAATGTCACTGTGGTCGAGGCGGCGGTTTCCAACTTCGACGGGGTCTCGCATTTTGATTGTGCCAGCAGCGCGGTTGCCGGGCACCTCTCTGCTCAGGGCAGTTTAGCGGTGCGGACGGTCAGCCTGGATCACGAGATTGATTGCGGCGTGCTGCCGGAGCCAGACTACATCAAGATCGACGCCGAGGGCGCAGAGTTGAAGATTTTGGAAGGCGCGCAGAGCCTACTGAAGCGCCGGCATCCTACGCTCTCGGTCGAGACCCACCAGTGGCTGCCCGAATTCCCCACGGTTCGCCAGGATTGCATTCGATTTTTATTTGAGCTTGGATACACCTTGGCCGAACCGGATCCCACCGACAAGGACAGCGACACGCATCTCTGCGCTCCGTCTGTTTCTCTCGCGTCGTAGGGGAGTGGTTTTCAAGGCAGGTTCCGGTTTTGTTGGATGAGGAAAACAGCAGGTCCCTCCACTGCGCTACGCTAAGCTTGCTGCGCCTTGATATCTTGCTCGTTACGAGGCACGGAGACCGAATTTAACATCTTGTTACTCCCTTATCACCGGTCTTTAACAATGCGCCATTAATCCTGAATGGCGGTCGTGAAGCCGGCCTCGAAGGGAGCACTGATGCAGAAGCTCGTCGCCACGTCGTTAGCGTCACTGATGTTTGCCGGGTCACTTGTCAACCCAATGGTTGCGGAGGCTCAATCAGGGACCAGCACACCAATCAAGCACCTGGTCGTCATCTTTCAGGAAAATATCTCGTTCGACCACTACTTTGGCACCTATCCAAAGGCACTGAATCCAGCCGGACAGCCGCGCTTTATCGCCAAACCCGGAACTCCCTCGGTGAATGGTTATACAGATGGTTTGCTCTACAACAATCCGAACGCCTTGAATGCCCTCAACGGAAATGGGGCGACCAACCCATTCCGCCTCGATCGTACCCAAGCCGCAACCAACGATCAGGATCACGACTACACGCCGGAACAGCAGGCGTTTCACGGCGGGTTGATGGATTCGTTCCCCAAATACACGGGCACGCCCGGTCCTCCCCCTAATGGCCAGCCGACATCCGGGCTGGTGATGGGCTACTACGACGGCAACACCGTGACCGCCCTCTGGAACTATGCGCAGCGGTTCGCCATGAGTGACAACTCCTACGACACCAACTTTGGTCCCTCGACTGACGGCGCCCTGAACCTGATCTCCGGCCAGCTCAACGGCGTGAGCGACCAGATAAACGCCACCGGCGATGTGATCTCAGACGGCGGCGGCGGATATACGCTGGTAAGCGACGCCGACCCGGTTGGGGACGTTTGCTCCACCACCACCGGGGCGCAGGTGGCAATGAGCGGAACGAACATCGGTGACCTGCTCAATGCCGCCGGCATCAGCTGGGGCTTCTTCCAAGGCGGTTTCGATCTGACGGTCAAGAATGCGAACGGCACCACCGGCTGCAGCCGGAGCACCACCTCCACGGTGACTCTAACGGCTAAAGCGGATTACATTCCGCATCATCAGCCCTTCCAGTACTACACTTCTACGCAAAACCTGAAGCACACCCGGCCCACTTCCCCGAGCACGGTCGGCATCAGCGGCGACCCCGCAAACCACCAGTACGATACGCACGACTTCTTTGACGCCGTCAAAGCCGGCAATTTCCCCGCAGTCAGCTACCTGAAGGCGCCGGGCTACCAGGACGGCCACGCCGGCTACTCCGATCCGCTGGACGAGCAGACATTCGTGGTAACTGTTATCAATTTCCTGCAGCAGCAGAAGGACTGGGCGAATACTGCTGTGGTCATCGCCTACGACGATTCTGATGGCTGGTACGACCACCAGATGGGTCCGATCGTGAACCAATCCGCCACCACCATGGATGCGCTCACCGCTCCCGGTCAATGCGGGACTGGAGATGGCGCCCTTGCGGGTGTCACCATCCAACACGCCCAAGGGCGTTGCGGATATGGTCCACGTCTTCCTCTGCTGGTGATCTCACCCTACGCCAAGCAAAACTACGTCGATCACACGGTCACTGACCAGAGTTCGATTCTGCGGTTTGTCGAGGACAACTGGTTGGGTGGTCAACGTATCACGGGCTCTTTTGACAATCTTGCCGGACGCCTGAACACGCTGTTTGATTTCAAGAACCCTGACACCACGCCCCTGATACTTGACACGTCCACGGGATTGGTCAGCAAGTAACAGACACGAACCGATAGAGACTGCATTTGGTGTTTGTTTAACCGGGCAAAGGGCTTCGTCCCTTTGCCCGCTTGATTTATGGTGCTTTGCAGTGAGGCTTTAATTTGATTAGTCGCCGCAGGTTTCTGGAGCGAACCGGAGTATTGGCCGCCGGAATGTCCATCAGCAAGTTGTCATTCCCCCAACCACCGCTGACGACTCTCGATCCCGACAAACTCAGTCCTTACGTCGATCCGCTGCCCATCCCGCAGATCGCGCAGCCCAGCGGGACGCGGCCCAGCCCGGATGATGCATCGATCAAGCTTCCCTACTACCGCATGGCGATGCGGCCGATCGAAAGCAAGGTCCACAGAGACCTTCCCGCCACGCGGATGTGGGGCTTCGGGTCATCTTCTCCAGGGCCCAGCTTCGAAACCCGAAGCAACCAGGGATTGATTGTGGAATGGGTCAATGAGCTGCCACAGCGCCACTTTTTGCCTATCGACCATACTCTGCGTGGCGCGGAGAAAACCCTGCCTGAGGTCCGCAGTGTGATTCATCTTCATGGCGGCAAGACGCCACCCGGCAGCGATGGCTACCCCGAGCATTGGTATGTCCCGGGCAAGTCTGCCACCTTCCACTATCCCAATCGGCAGGATGCGGCGATGCTCTTCTACCACGATCACACGATGGGCATCAATCGACTGAATATTTACGCGGGATTGCAGGGCATGTATTTCATACGCGACGAGGCGGAAGACGCGTTGAAGCTTCCCAAAGGGAAATACGAGATACCCTTACTGGTCTACGATCGCTTTCTTCTCCCAGACGGCCAGCTCGAATATCCCGTCTCCGACAAGGTAGCGGCGCCGTGGGTTCCCGAAGTCTTTGGCAATGCCATCCTGGTCAACGGCAAACTCTTTCCTTACCTGGAGGTGGAACCGCGCAAGTATCGCTTGCGTCTGATGAACGGCTCCAACGGACGCTTTTATCGCTTCTCGCTGGGCAAGTTACTTACCTTCCAGCAGATTGGCACAGAACAGGGGTTTCTGCCCTCGCCTGTTGCCGCACAGCGGGTGGTGATGGCTCCAGCCGAGCGGATTGATTTGATTTTCGATTTCGCGCCTCATGCAGGAGAGAATATTCTGCTGCGCAGCGACGCGTTCGAGATCATGCAGTTTCGAGTCGCGGCGAAGAGCACACCCGATCCTTCTTCTCTTCCTCCCGCATTGCGGTCTTTTTCACGAATCCCTGAGAGTAGCGCGGTGAAAACGCGCCGTCTCACTCTCGATGAGCGTATGGATCCAGTTCAGCAATCGATGGGCATGCTGCTGAACAATATGCCATGGCACATGCCGGTTACCGAGAAGCCGGTGCTCAACACGACGGAGATCTGGGAACTGGTTAATCTTACAGAAGACGCTCACCCGATCCATCTGCACCTGGTCCGGTTTCAAATACTCGACCGCCGGCCGTTCGACAAGTACGAATTTCAGGATAAGGGAACGGTCCGTTTCACCGGGCCGGCGATTCTTCCCGCCGCTACGGAGGCCGGCTGGAAGGACACGGTCCGCGCCGACCCGGGCCTGATCACGCGGATCATTGTTCCTTTCGAGGGCTTCACCGGCCGCTACGTGTGGCATTGCCACATTCTCGAACACGAGGACAACGAGATGATGCGGCCCTACGAAGTTGTTGAAGCGGGCAGTAGCGGTTAATCACTGCCGAGCCAAGCCCTGGCTATGCACTTTACTCGACGGCCGGGGAAGTTGTGGCTTGTACGCGCACTGTATCGCCTGAATGAATGGCATCAGAGGCTGTTTTCACCACTTGATCATCCGCTGCCAATTCACCAAATACTTCTATCTCTCCGTTCACAGTTTGCCCGGTTTGAACGGTTACCCATTCGGCCTTACCGTCCCGAACTCTAATCACGAAGGTGTGCTGCTGATCGCTGGTCACAGCTGAGGCAGGAACGAAAAGGGTTGGATGGCTGCGTTCGAGCGGCCATGAAACGGTGGTGAAGCTTCCGGGTGAGAGCCGGCTATCGCGGTTCTCCACGTCAAGTTCAACCGGCATGGTACGAGATTTTTCGTCAACCTGGCCAGAGGTGCGTCGAATGGGAGCCCTGAAGCGCTGTCCAGGATAGGCGGGAACAGTGAAGGATACGAGTTGGCCAATCTTCATCTCGCCAAGCTGGGCTTCTGGGATGGGTACGACCAGCCGCAGCCGCGTCTCATCTACAATCTGCAAAATCGGTTCGGTTCCACCCGCGCCGGATGCTGGCCCTATCAATGCCCCAGGGTGCAGGTTGCGGGTAGTGACCACGCCCTCGAATGGAGCGGTGATCGTCAGATAGGATTCCGTCTGGGTCACACTGTGGAGGGCATCGCGCGCGGCTGCGATGTTCTGTTCCGCAGCATCCACCAGACCCTTATCGGCAGAGACGACCTGACCGGCAACCACAACATCATTCTCGGCAAGAACACCGGGCGTCTTTGAGGCCGCAACCATGTGAAGATAAGTTCCGTTGTCGGATGTGAGCCTGGCCTGAGCAGTCGCGAGCTGAGACTGGGCGGCACGCACAGCAGCCTCGGCTTGCGAACGTTGGCTTACTATCTCGGGGGCAGTGAGACGAACCAGGAGTTGTCCCCGCCGGACGCGGGAGCCGCGATCCACGGTCACGGTTTGCACAAAGCCCGTCACCTTCGGATAGATGTCCACCTGCTCATAAGGCGTGAGCTGCGCGGGGAGCGTAACCGTTGTCTGCAACTTCTTCGACATCACACGAGATGTGGTCACCGTCGCGGGTGCATTCGACGCCGCTGCGGCTGTCGAACTCCCGCCCCTTTCCGACGGCGTCTGACTGCATCCTGCAGCGATCACCGTCCATGCAGCAACAAGCAGCAAACGTTTCATCGCGCAACCTCCGAGGCTGGTTCAAACCACTTGCTCTCCGGATCTTCCGGGTCGAGCGAGGGCGAGTAAATGGAAGCATTGCGCTGTACCAGGGCAAAGATCATGGGAAGGAAAAAGAGTGTTGCGACCGTAGCGACAGAAAGGCCGCCGATGACCGCACGCGCCAGAGGTGCGGTTTCTTCGCTTCCCTGCCCGATGGCGAGCGCCATTGGTATCATGCCCGCAATCATGGCCACGCTCGTCATCAGCACTGGACGAAGTCGTTCGACAGCAGCTGCGCGGGCCGCTTCAAAGGCGGATGCGCCTCTAAGACGATTTTGCTCAGCAAACGTGACCAGCAGGATGGCGTTGGCGACCGCCACGCCAATCGCCATGATCGTACCCATGAAGCTTTCCAGATTCAGAGTGGTTCCAGTCATCAGCAACATCAGCACTGATCCTGCAAGGACCGCTGGTGCGGTTGAGAGAACGATGAGTGCGAGCTTCCATGACTGGAAGTTTGCTGTCAGGAGCAGAAGGATGACGCCGATTGCAGCGACAAGCCCAATGGCAAGCTCGCCAAAGATCTGCTGGAGGGCATTTACCTGTCCCCGAATCACGGCGGTCACTCCACGAGGAGGCGCGCCGGCATCTGCCAGCGCCTGCTGGATTGCTTTGTTCGCAAGACGAAGATCTTGCCCGGCCAGGTTGGCGGAGAGAATGAGCATCCACTGCCCATTCAGCCGATCGAGTTCGCCCGGGACTGTGCTGGACCGGAGGTCCGCAAGCTGATGTACAAGGGGCGGTGCGCCGGTTGCACTGCTCACGGGAATATTGCCGATGTCTGCAAGGGACGTCATCTTCGGCTGAGGAACCTGAACCTGCACCTGGTAGCTGACTCCCGACGTGGGATCGCGCCAGTAACTTGGCGCGACGAAGCGGCTCGAGGCGGTCGCGGTGACGATAGCAGAACCTACAGCGTCGGCAGTGGCTCCCAGTTGCCCAGCCATGACGCGGTTCACCTGGATGTCAACCACCGGGTAGTGCTGTGGCTCCTCATACTCAAGGTCTCGAAGTTGTGCAACGGCAGCGAGCTTCTGACGGACGCGCTCAGCGTAGCTGGCTACATCCGCATACTGGGGGCCTGTGACCGCCACTTCCGCCAGTGAGGGAGAACCGAAGTTAAGAATCTGGCTGATGAGATCGCCAGGATCAAAGGAGAAGTGGGCTTGGGGGAATTGCTGCGGCAGCTTTTTCCGGAGCTGCTCTTCCAGTTCAGCCAGCTTGAGTGAGCTTTCCTGTTTCAGACCGACGTTGATGATTGCCTGTTGAGGTCCACTGGTCCATAGAAACACGGCATTGATGGGATACGAAGATCCTTGTGTACCGACATATCCCAAACTCATATCGAGGTTCTTGTCGCCCGCGACCTCGCGAATAGAGGCAAGCACTCGTTTAACCAAATCTTCTGTGACCGCCACGCGGGTTCCATCGGGTGCATCCATGCGAAGCCGGAACTGGGTTGATGCGGCAGAAGGGAAAATCTCTTCGGCAAGGTGGGGGGTCACAAACAGGAGCACCAAAACGGCGATGATGAAGTATGCACCGAGAAGGACCACGGGCACCCTCATGGCACGCTGAAGGAGACTCTCGAAGCGGCGGCGGAAGCGATCAAATCTGCCCTCGGGGTGACTGCTCTCTGCTTGCGGTGAGGATTTTGGCTTCAACATCCAGTTCGCAAGAACAGGAACCAGTGAGCTGGATAGCAGATACGAAGCGCCCATAGCGAAACCAACGGCAACCGACAAGGGCAGAAAGAGAGATTGCGCCACGCCGGTCATGAAAAACGAGGGGATGAAGACAGCCATCACACACAGCATGGCCAGCAGACGAGGAATCGCCACTTCGCGACTCGCGAGAAGCACTGCACGAGCGGTGCTTTCTGCGTGGTTGAGGTGAACATGAATGTTCTCGAGCAGTACTGTCGCCTCATCGACGAGAACACCGACGGCCAGCGCCAGCCCACCGAGCGTCATGATGTTGATCGTCTGTCCTGTGAGCCTGAGCAGAACCATGGCTGTCAAAAGAGCTAAAGGGATAGTGATGACGACGATCAAGGAAGAACGCCAATCGCGCAGGAAGAGAAAGTGGGTCAGACCGGTAAGCAACGCCCCGATGATGGCCTCGCGTAGCACTGACATGAGCGCACTGCGAACGTAGCGAGATTGATCGAACTCATAGGTGATCTTGATATCTTCCGGAACCAGCGACTGAAAACGAGCCAGGTTCTGCCTGACCTCCTGCACCACGGTAAGGGTGGAAGCATCCGGTCTCTTGGTGACAGGAATGTAGATGGTTCGGTTTCCGTTGAGTAAGGCGTAACCGGCAAGCAGATCAGAGGAGTCCGATACAGTACCTACATCCCGGATAAACACCGAAGCCCCCGGGCCCAGCTTAAGCGGAATGTTGAGGAGATCATCGATCCGGGTCACGGTAGAGTCCGTCGCGACCAATGTGTTGGTCGTCCCGATATCAGCGTTGCCGGCCGGCTGGATGCTGTTGCCACTGGTCAATGCCTGGACGATCTTGTCAGGAGACAGGCCATAGGCCTGCATCTTTTGCGGATCGACATTGATGACGATCGTTCGCTGGTTTCCTCCGAAGGGTGGAGGAGAAGACACTCCTGGGAGGGTTGCAAAAACCGGCCTAACACGATTCAGGGCGAGATCCTGAATCTCGGCGAGCGTGCGCGTCGGACTGGAAAAGACCATGTATCCCACTGGCAGGGTTCCGGCGTCGTAGCGGATGACAAACGGAGAAACGGTTCCGGGAGGCATGAACGCGCGTGCCCGATTTACATAAGAGATGGTCTGAGCGAGCGCATCACTCATGTTCGTTCCGGGATGGAAAGTGAGGCGAAGAAGACCGGTACCCTGAATCGACTTCGCCTCCACACTCTCAATGCCGTTGATGTAGAGGAAGTGATACTCGTAGTAGTACGAGATGAAGCCTTCCATCTGCTGGGGACTCAAGCCTCCGTATGGCTGCGCTACATAGATGACGGGAAGATCCAGGTTGGGAAAAATATCGACCCGTGTGCGCAAGATCGCGAGCACCGACGACAAAGCAAGCGCGATCACCAGAACGATGATCGTAATCGGGCGCCGGAGAGCGGTGCGAATGAGCCACATGGATGGCTATTCCCCTTTTCCCTGACGCTGCAGCAACTGTAGAAACGGCTGCAGGTCGCCTTGCGCAGCCGCTACCCCGAGTTCTGCCCGCCACACCCCAAGGCGGGCAATCGCATCGTCCGCTTCAGCCTGGGCTAATACCCCTTCCGCCGCCTCGACATCGACAACGGTAGCCAGTTCAGACCGGTAGCGAACTTGTTGCTGCTGTTCGCTTGCCTGGGCAGCGGCTAATTCGATGGGGGTGTTTGCCGCCAGCTGCCGTGCCCCAGCAAGCGTAGCCTGAGCACGTTCGAGAGCAGCCGTCACGTCACTGACCGATTGGTCATAGCGAGCGTGTTCCGCCTGCACAATCGCTTCCTGAACTCTCCGCTGGTCACGCAGGTTGAAGAAATCAAAAGCAGCGAAGGAAACCTGAACACCCGCGCCCCAGTTCAAAACGTCCGGTGCGAGGCCCGCAGTGCCGCCGGGGAAGGCGCCGGTCGCGCTGGTTCCCGCACCGCGCCCGAAAACCGTGCCCGCGGTACTGAAGACCGGGACGTAGCTGCGATCGAGAAGACGCTTCTGGGCCTCCTGTTGCAAGCCAAGCGCGTGCTCTTCGAGCACCGCCGGGTGGTTCATGGCCGTGGTGGAAGCAAGGTCCGAACCGGGGAGCGACGTGAAAACCTGCGAGGCATCGATTTTCACCTGGGCTTGGGTGATTTGAAGGTACTCGGCCAGGGCCGATTGCCTTAGGGATTCCTGGGTTTGTGCCTGAATAAGCTGATTGCGCGCGAGAGCAAGTTGCGCGTCGGCCTGCGAAGCATCGGCGCCTGGACGGAGAGTGTTCTCAACCAGAACGTGGACTGCCCTATCGAAGGACTCATAACGCCGGACATTCGCTTGCGCTACGGTTACGAGTTGCGTGGCCGCGGCGAGATCGAGAAAGGCACTCCCCGCGTTTGCACTGACCTCAAGCCTGGTAAGGGATGCTGCTTGGTTTGCTGCCTCGCTGCCCTGACGGGCGGCTTCGACCTTTGCCCCGCGGGCACCAAAATCGAACGGTTGCCAGCTCAGCAGCGCCCCGCCGGCACCGTTCCACGCACTGCGCGTCGAGTCGGACGGCAGCACGGGTCCGGTGACACTGGGAACCACGGCCTGAGGCAGCACGAGGCCGAGGATATTGTTTGCTGTGGCACGGTTGGTCTGCCAGAGCAAATCGGCACGTGGGAGATAGGCGGTTTTAGCTACCGCAATGGCTCCCTGGGCCGCCTTTTGCTGAGCTAGTGCCGCCTGGATTGCAGGATAGCGGGCGTCCGCGGCCGCGATGACCTGATCGAGCGTTAGGGCGCTGGATCCGGCCGTCTGGATCGCTTGAGCGGAACACCTTAGCTGCGCGATCGGAACCACGATGAGGAGTGAACCCACCGCGCTCAGGAAGGTTGAAACGGCAGTCCGCATGGTTCCGAGCCACTATTCCCAATCAGGGCATCTCTTACAACTGTAAGAGATCATACCATCGAATTTCGATACTATGATAAGGTCTCTCGGTAAGAGGTTTCCCTTGGCCGAGTCAAGACATCAGCGGGACCTCTTTAACGGTCTCATCCGAATCCACGTGCTCATTCATGCTTCACACGAGCCGATCTTCGGACTCGCCATGATGGAGGAACTGCGGCATCATGGTTATCGGATTGGGCCGGGAACACTTTATCCGCTCCTGCATGGGATGGAACGTAGCGGGCTGCTGAAATCCGAATTGAAAAACCTAACCGGACGCAGACGCAGGATTTACAACATCACTTCTACTGGGAGAAAGGCGTTGGAAAAAGCTGTGGACAAGGTCGATGAACTGCATCACGAACTGCATGAGGAACGGCCCAGGAGACTTTCGATCTAGCAACACCGATGATTGTCTTCGCAATATGCTCAGCCGGTAGAGAATAAAGCATGACCGATGTGCGGATGGACAAGTGGCTCTGGGCGGCACGGTTTTTCAAGACGCGCGCGTTGGCGGCAAAGGCATGCGAACTGGGGCGCGTGATCTCGCATGGACAGCTAGCCAAGAGCGCGCGACCCGTTCGCGTGGGCGACATGTTACAAGTGAAGACCGAGGGTGGTGACTTTGAGGTGGAGGTGCTGCTCCTGAGCGAGGTGCGAGGACCCGCGGCAGTGGCGCAGACGCTGTATCGTGAAACAGACGCGAGCCGTGCATTGCGCGCGCGGGTGGCGGAAGAACGTAAGGCGATGCCGAGGTTCGAAATATTGAGTGCAGGGAAACCATCGAAACGCAATCGCCGAGTCCTCAATCGGCTGCGGGGTAGAGCATGAGTGTCCCGGCACCACGCCACACGACCTCGCCCACCGCTGCCGTACTCGGCGAGGTCGGCCTCCCAGAGCCCATCTCTCAACTGGCGTCCCAAAAGTGGGACGTCATCATCGTCGGTGCGGGTCACAACGGCCTCGCTTGCGCTGCCTACCTGGCACGCGCCGGCAAGCGCGTCCTGGTGCTCGAGAGCCGGGCACGCGTGGGCGGCGCTTGTACGATCGAAGAACCCTTCCCGGGCGTGCGGATGTCGCCGTGCGCCTATCTGGCCGGACTTCTCCATCCGCTGGTAGTCGATGAGCTAAACCTGGTTGACCGTGGCTTTCATTGGACCCCCGCGTCGAACGGTCTCTTCGTGCCGTTTCTCGACGGGACCAGCGTGCAGCTCTGGGACGATGATGACGCCTGCGAAGCCGAGATCCGGCGCTTTGCTCCCAACGATGTGAATGGCTGGAAAGCCATGACCGCGGTGATTCGGCGGCTGCGCGATGCATTGCGGCCGGCCGGTAGTGGCGACGTTTGGATCGGCGACGCGCCCTCACAGGAGGAAATCGACGCTCGGCTCGGAGAAGACGAGGAAGCCCGCCAAGTGCTCTTTCATTGGTCGATGGCGGAGTTCGTGGAACGTTATCTGGATGACCCTCGGTTGCAATCTGCGTATCTTGGCCAGGGGGTCATTGGCACCAAGGCCAGCCCGTTCGATGCGGGCACCGCCTCTATCCGTTATCACCACTCCTCGGGGCGGCTGGGCGGGATCCCAGGCATGTGGGGGTACGTTCGGGGCGGCATGGGGATGGTCTCGTTCTACTTTTGCGACGCGGCGAGAGAGGCTGGGGCGGTGGTGGCCGCGGGCGTTGCCGTCGCAGAGATACTGCCCGGCGAAGGGGTTCTGCTGCAGGGTGGGGAACGCCTCTCCGCTCCGGTGGTGGTCTCGAATGCCGATCCGGTGGTTACGCTGCGCTTGCTGGGCAAGCGAGCGTGCTCTGACTTCCGGTCAAAGGTGGAGCATCTGGCGATTGAAGGCTGCAC
>JBEKNJ010000087.1:0-19874 GCA_049522955.1 Acidobacteriaceae bacterium | reverse complement strand
GAGGAAGGCTTTGCCGTCCAGCACCGCAAAACGGGCATCATGCGACCCTCCGTGCGCCAGCATCTCGCAGGGCTGGTGATCAACCAACATCTCAATGTGCGGCGATCCGATTTCGATTTGCTAAGGGCGATTCTCACCAACTGCGTCCGCCATGGCCCGGAAACTCAGAACCTCGAGGGTCACCCACATTTTCGGCAACATCTGGACGGCCGGATAAGCTTCGTCGAAAGCCTTCATCTCCGGAAGGGAAGACGCCTGAGGGCAATCTTCGAAAAGATCGAGTGGGCGTGAGAGCCACTTCGCTGAGCCCGGTCGCGACCGCGGACTATTCAGTATGAAGGAAAAATGGTCTTTATTCAGCGGGCCAACTCTGCGACGACGCGATCTGCCCGAAAGCGCTCCAGCGCGTCCTCGTTGAGTTCTATTCCCAGTCCAGGCTTGTTCGGCAACGCAATTCGTCCATCGACTAACTCCAGATCATCTATGATCAACTCGCGACGCAAAGCTGATTCTGAGAGCGCCGCTGGTAGGAACTCGATGTAGGGGCAATGTGCGTTGGCAAAACAGAGATGAGCTGAGGCGGCTATGCCGATGCCGGTTTTCCAACAGTGAGGAACGACCAGCCGTCCGCGGTCTGCAGCCATGTCGCAGATCCGCCGTGCTTCGGTCAATCCCCCCACGCGGCCGATGTCAGGTTGCACCACGTCGACCTTGGCGCGATCCAGAAGATCGAGGAACTCGAATCGAGTGTTCTGTAGCTCACCGGCAGCGATACGGATCGGTGAATGCTCCTGCAGGAAGGCATAACCATCAAGATCATCCACCTGCAGCGGCGTCTCGACAAAATAGATGTCGTATGGCTCGAGGCGCGTGATTATACGCAGGGCCTCCTTGGCATTAGTCCAGTTGTAGACCGCATCGACCATGAGAACGAAGTCAGGGCCGACCGCTTCGCGGCACGCGGCCGTTACTTCGACTACCAGTTCGTCGTTGGCCTGAAGTCCCATATGGCTATATGGACCTTTAATTCCCGCCTCAATCTTTGCCGCGCGAAACCCAAGGTGCTTGGCCTCCTTGATCTTCCCGATCAAGCCACTCAGGAATGCCTCTGGCGTGCCGCCCACCGGCAGTAGCGAAGCATAGGCGTCGACATGGGTCTTTCTTGCTCCGCCCAGGGTCTGCCAGCACGGCAGCCCGAGGATCTTGCCCCGCAGATCCCACAGTGCCATGTCGATTGCACCCATCGCGCAGATGCCAAGCCCCCGGCGTCCGGTCATGATGCTGCCTGTGTAGAGCTTCTCCGCGATGGCTTCGACGTTCAGCGGATTCTCTCCGAGTAGCATCTCCTCCAGTCCACGGCCGAGACTATGGGTTCCGCGAGCGTGGATCATGGCCTCGGCGACCCACGGATTGGTGTCCGTTTCACCAATGCCGCTGATGCCTTCGTCCGTATGAATGATGACGACAATGTCATCCTGCGCCGAGGAGCAAGCAGCGGAATCATAGTCAGGGACGAGTAAAACGTGGGTCTCCACTTTAGTGATTTTCATTCCGTGCTCCAAGCATCTCCATCTGTTGCTAATACTCACGCGGCCGCGCAAGAAGGGGGAGACCGGCGCGAAATTCCCATTGCAAGCCTATCATACCTGTGTGCTATGTCACGGGCTTCGCTGGATTCGATCTCAGAACGTCAAGGCAACGAAATGTTAGAAGGCCGCGCGTCTCACCACCAAATCAGTAGCATGACTGTGTCACCTAAGGATGCATGGCCACTAGCAATAATTGGTCAAACACACTTTAGGAGCATCGGAGGGGAGAATCTGTATTTCTCCCAGTTTGTAGCGGTGTTCCCTATCTTCACCGGCAATCCCCAGCCGAATGCTCGGCTTCCCCGACGTGTCCACCAACGCGATCCGGATATCATACTTGCCCGGCGGGATGGTGAGGGGTAAGTGAAAAACGCTCATCATGGGATAAGATCTGCCGGCCACCCAGCCGGCTTCCGTGAAGCCCTGATCTGCCTCGCTGAAAACATCCTTCCCGTCGCTGTTGGTCAAAAAAAGCTTGAGAGGCTGCGGGATGTAGAGACGTCCTGCATTACGGTTCACCCAGTTCTGGTGCACCACCAGCAGGTGCCCTGCTGGCAACTGCACAGGCCAGCTGACCGAGGTCGGAACCAGCCGATATCCAAGACCACCTGGCCCGAGCGCGCGCTTCAAAGCTGGTTGGTCCTCTCGCATGGCACGTTTGTAGAGGTCTGGGCCGAAGTAGAGGTGAAAGAAGTTGGAATGCCAATCTACGGCTCCTGCGACATTCTCATCTACAGTTCCGTGGGTACGCTGATCCTTCATTTCGTCATAGCTCCAGTTGCCTTCAGCGAAAATGGGGTGCTGGGGCCAGAAGCGCTCCATGGTTACGCGGTCGTACTTGCCGCTCAGGCCATCAATAAAGCCGGTCCAGATAAAGCCGAAGTTATTTGCCTCAGCTACATCCAACGCTTTGGCATAGAGCAGTTGATCAAGCGTCAGGTAGCGCTGCCGATCCCAATCAGTCGCCGCCATCTCCATCAGGGGAATGTGGTGAAAGTTGTCAATCCATGTCTGCATCACGCTTGCCAGAGTGTCATGTTTGTCCTTCATGCTGGGGAACTGAACCTTGGAATACCAGGATGCCCAATCCACCCACTGACCATATCCCGTGGCCTGCAAAAAGATGACCGAGGTGTCCGGTTTGTCATAGCGTTCTGCAAAAGCGTGCTCTAGTTTGCGCAACTCGGGCAAATAGACAGAGTTGAAAGAAGGATCCGTGTACGCCGGTTCAAGCATTTTTCGACCGCCGTTTCCGACGTACTCGTGGCTCTTCAAACCCTTGTCCCAGAGCCATTGCGGCAGCACAGGCAGGCCCGGGTTACCGTTCCAGCCCGCATCGTCGGTGACCCAAAGCCGAACCACGAGCTGTTTTCCGCGCTTGGTCCAATATTGGGCAACGGTGTCGAATTCCTGCCAGTCGAACTGACCTTCATGCGGCTCAAGGCTTGCCCAGTCCCAGTCGACCAGCACCCAGTTGAACAACGGAGCATCATCTCCGAATCCGCTGGTGAGGTCGGCCATAGAATATTGCTTCTCCGGATTCATCCCGTAATAGCGGGGACCAACCCAGAGTCCGACACCCATATATGGATTCGGAATCGGGCCGCCAATCTCTTCCGGGTGCACCACCACCTCAGGCGGAAGATCATCTGCCTGACCGAAGGACAAGGGACACCCTGCCATCAAGACGAGTGGAAGAAAAACGGCATGGAACCACTTTTCTATATAAGATCTCCTCACGTTTGCCTCCCGGTTGTGATAGCAAAGAACATATCATACCAGTTGGATCAGCGGGTCAATCCTTCCGTAAATACCTTTTGCCATGGATTTAATTCGCTGCTGTGGATAAACGACAATCCGTTGCAATGAGCAATGTTCGATGCATATATGATGGGTATGATTGGACCCTGAGACATCTGGTAAATCGCATGAACGAAACAACGGCACGGCTCTTCGATCTGTCAGGAAAAGTAGCAGTGGTCACCGGCGCAGCGCGGGGCCTGGGCGCAGCGATGGCCCAGGGCCTTGCCGGTGCGGGGGCTAAGGTGCTGGCCAGCGATATTCAGGATCCGGTCGTGCAACCGGCAAACGGAGTTGACTTCTTTCATGCGGATGTTTCCCGCCATGACCAGGTAAAAGTGCTGATCCAGCAAGCCGTCTCTCGCTTTGGGCGTCTGGATGTGATGGTCTGCAACGCTGCAATTGGCGGCGGAGCAGCCGCGGAGGATGAAACCGAAGCAGGTTGGGATAGCGTGATGAATGTCAACGCCAAGGGAGTGCTGCTCTGCGCTCGGGAAGCGGCTAATGTCATGCGCGAACAAGGGTGCGGTTGCATTATCAACACGGCATCGGTGCTCTCGTTCATCGCTTCTCCGACGGCGCTTGCCTACTGCGCCAGCAAAGGGGCCATCGCACAGATGACGCGGGTCATGGCAGTCGAATGGGCCAAATACAAGATTCGCGTCAATGCCATCGCACCGGGCTTCTTCAACACTCCGCTCAATGCAGGTCTGCTTGCCTCGCAGCAATTCATGAAGCCCATTCTGGACAAGATTCCGCTCGGACGTGGAGGAGAGCCGGATGAGATTGTAGGAACGACGATTTATCTCGCATCGGACGCGAGCCGTTTTATGACCGGGACGGTATTGGTGATCGATGGAGGGGAAATGGCGGCGGGTGGTTACACCGACGCGATCATGCCTTTCATCTACGACACTTTGTAAGACGAAACAGGAGCGGAGCTGAAGATGAGTTCGCAATGGCAGCTTGAGGAGCTGGTAAGGTGCCGTCGCCATTCGCTTGTTCTCACTACTTCTGACGGGCTCTCAAAAATTCCCTTTACCGTGGTCGTCGGCGCGGTACCCACACCTGTCGCATTGGTCATCGCGGGCGCGCACGGGGATGAATACGAAGGTCCAGCCGCCATCCAGGATTTATCGTCGGAACTCGATCCGTGCACGGTCAAGGGCGCCGTCATTTTTGTTCCGGTAGCCAATCCGGCTGCCTTTGCAGCCGCTTCGCGCCGTCATCCGGCAGATAACGGGGATCTCAACCGCTCTTTCCCTGGTAGCGCTGCGGGCGGCCCCACAGAGCAGCTTGCTCATCTTCTGCTAGGTGAGTTTGCCCTGGTCTCCCATTGCATTCTCTCTCTTCACGGCTGGAGCAAGGAAGCATCTCTGCTGCCGTACGCGGAATACGCATTGGGGGACACGCCTGCCATGAATGCCAGCCGTGAAGCAGCCCGCGTTCTGGGCTTTCGCTATCTGCACCCCTATCATTGGCCCGATGGCGTGTTGGGCAACGCCGTGCTGCCTCATGGTATTCCGATCGTCGAGACCGAAGTAGGGGGCAACGGCACCATCACGCCAGAAGGGCAAGCTTTTTATCATGAGACAATCCTCCGTTTTCTCGCGCACTTTGGCCTGGTGGAATTTCATAGTCAGCCGATACAGGCGCCTATCGTGGTGGACCACTCCGACTTATTTGCAGAGCACGCGGGCTTATTTCGAAGCACTGTCGAGCCAGGAGACGCTGTCGTTGCGGGACAGCACGTCGGCACTATAAGCGGCCTCGACGGCCTTGTCATCCAGACCCTGCACGCTCCTCGTTCCGGTATTGTCGCCATTTTACGCAGGCTCGCTTCCGTTCAGCCGAACGATCGATTGCTGCAGATATTTTGGGAGACGGCGTGAAGCAGCCCACCGGACGGCCCATGGCGAGTTTTCATAATCGACCTGCATGGCGGATCGAGTCAGAGAAAATTCTCGTCTCGGTGATGGAGTGCGGTGGTCACACCGCGGAGATGACGTGGAAGCCCACCGGCGTTAATCCTCTCTGGATACAGGATTGCCCCACCATAGATCCTGACCAGTACGATCCGATGCTGCATGCTGCCCTCTACGGCAACAACTGTGAATCGCGGCTCATGTCCGGAGTACTCGGTCATAACCTTTGTCTGCCGTATTGGGGTAATCCATCGGAAGCGGAGTATCGGGCAGGAATGACCTGTCACGGAGAGGTGAATGCCGTTCGCTGGAGGGCGCTGGCTTATGAGCCAGACCGCTTAACCATCGAGGCACGATTACCGGAATTGGGTCTCCGCGTGGAACGTACTCTTCATTGTTCCGGTCCCATCGTCTACTTCGACACAGTCGCCGAGAATCTCACGCCGCTCGATCGCCCGTTCGCCTGGTGTGAACACGTGACGTTGGGGGCGCCTTTCCTTAGCGCGGAAGATACAGGCTTCTTTGCCACCGTGGGAAAGGGCTTCCGAACCTATTCCGACCGCCGCGAAACCTTCGACTGGCCTACCGGATTCGGTCAGATTCGCTGTGACCTAAGGCGTTTTAGCAAACAGACTCATTCCGACCTCGTTAACGCGTTCAAGGTTGAATCTGCGGAAGGCTATGCCTCGGTTGCTGCTTGGAACCCCCGATTGGGTTCACTGTATGGGCAGGTATTTTCGGCGCGAGAGTTTCCCTGGCTGAATGTTTGGGAGAATCATGATCAACGCCGAACCGCTCGAGGAATGGAATTTAGCACCACCCCCATCGATGGTTCGCTCAAGGCGCTGGTCGCTCAATCCTGCCTGCTGAATACTCCGACCTTCGAATGGCTTGATGCCCGGTCCAGCCTAAGCAAATCGTTCTTCAGTTTCACTCTCGCCATTCCGGGTGACTATCGAGGAGTGGCGTCGGTGCACTGCGATGGAAAAGTGTTGCAGATAATCGAATGCGAAACCGGAAGCCAGTTAGTGTTGCCGGTCGAGCGCGTAATAGGATGACGGCGCAAGATGCGATTAATCAAGAGGTACGAAAGGTAACATGCCAACGGAATCAGAGCTCCAGCCGGTTCTACGTTCTTACTGGCACCCGGTTGCCCTTAGCCGGAGCGTCACCGACAAGCCGGTTGCGCTGCAACTGCTCAATGAACGTATCGCCTTATTTCGCGTGAGCGGCGCTGTTGTTTGTCTTCAGGATCTGTGCATTCATAGGGGCACGCCCCTATCACTCGGATGGATCGACGGCGACCGGATTGTGTGCGCTTACCACGGGTGGAACTATGACTGCTCCGGTGTATGTGTAAAGATCCCGGCAACCCCGGGCCGTCCAATTCCCGCCAAGGCACGCGTACCGGCGTACAGCTGCACGGAGCGTTTCGGCCTGGTCTGGGTTTGCCTGGAGCAAAACCCAAGGGCGCCTATTCCAGAGTGTCCTGAGTTCGACGCTCCCGATCACTATATCGATTTCGTCGGGCCATTCACCTGGAACTGCAGTGCCGCGCGCTCCATCGAGAACTTTGTCGACCAGGCCCATTTTCCCTGGGTGCATGAAGGGATTCTCGGAGATCGCGATCACCCTGAGACGATTCCTGTGGAGGTCGAGCGTCTTCCCGAGGAACTGCGTTTCGGTTTTACCGATAAGCCGAACCCGATGCATCCTGTTCCCCATGCACGCGTATACCGAATGTTCAGGCCATTCACGATTCACCAAAGGAAGGAGCGTCAGGATGGCGCTCTTGAAGCATCCTTCTTCACCGTCACTCCGCACTCAGCGCGGAAGAGTACGAGCTATCTTTACGTGATCCGAAATTTCGAACTGCCGCCCGACGAGCAGCAGAAGCGTCATGCTCTTGACGAAAAGATCATGCTCCAGGACCAAGTGATCCTGGAGAATCAACGCCCGGAAGAATTGCCGCTCGATCTTTCCCTCGAGCTCCACATTAAGGGACCTGATGCCGTAGCGGTCGAGTATCGACGGATGATGGCCGAACTTGGAGTCGAATAAGCCGCAAAGAGGCTTGGCGAATGGAAGAACTGATTCGGAGGACTATTCATGGATAGGCGTGATTTTCTTCAGACCGTTGCTGCGGGTCTATTAGGTGGCTCGGTCAGTGTTGGGCGAGGTCTGAGCGCCGTCAGTTCGTGGACGGGCATGGCCGGCAATTCGATACTGGCCCAGGCGCGCGGGAGCGACAAAGCTGAGCTCAAGATTCGCAAGGTTGAGCCGGTCGTCCTGCGTTTGCCCGCACGTAACGAAGACCTCAGCTCGTATCCCCAGGATTACCTTATGGTTCGCATTGAGACCGAAGAGGGAATCGTGGGCTGGGGCGAAGGTACCAACTGGCCTAAGGTGGCCACCGTCGCGACCGAGATTCAAATGGACAGGGACGCGGTGGTGGGGGCGAGCGCCTGGGATATCGAAAAAATCTGGAACACTATTTACCGAAGCCGCAATGAAATGCACGGGAGTCACGTTCAGTCGGCTATGTCGGCGATTGACATCGCGCTCTGGGATATTGTCGGTCAGCAACTCGGCGTTCCGGTGTACAAGCTGCTGGGAGGCAAGGTCAACGATCAGATCAGAATTTATACGAGTTATCGCTGGGGCAACGTTCCGCGCACGGCAGAGGCTTATGCGAAGCGTACCAGGGAACTCATCGCGGAAGGCGCTACGGCGGGCAAGTTCGATCCCTTTTTTGAGCCGTATGCCTACAACATCAATCTGGAAGCAACAACCAAAACGCTGTATGAGGTTGCTGAGCTTATACGGGGTATTCGCGAAGGCGGCCCGACCTTTGATATTTGCGTGGAGGCCCATGCGAAGTTCAACCTGGCCACGGCGGGCCGCATCACGAGGCTGCTTGAGCCCTATGATCCTTTCTTCCTGGAAGAGCCGGTTCCTCCGGAAAATGTAGACGCCATGCTGCAGATTCAAAACTCCACTCACATTCCCATCGCGGCCGGTGAGCGGCTGATCTCGCGCCTGGTTGCCCAGGAATATCTGGAGCGCGGGGCGATCCGCGTCTTTCAACCGGACGCCGCGCATGTTGGCGGAATCAGCGAGTTTCGCAAGATTGCAGCCACCGCGGATAGCCACTTCATTCCGGTCGCGCCTCACAACGCAAACGGGCCGGTGTGCCTTGCAGCCCACCTTCACCTGGCAGCTTCTCTACCCAACTTTCTTATTCTTGAAGAGGGTGACACGAACCCCCAGGTGTGCACCGAACTCTTCGGAAGCTGGCACGACAGCCGCGCGTATTTCCTACCGCCCGTAGGACCAGGCTTGGGCCTGCAAATTTCCGACGCGTTTGTGCGAGAACACCGTGTACCAGTGGAGCAATCACGCTGAGACAGAGCGTCCTAAGCCGCGGAGGTGCGCTAAGACTTTGCCGGGAGAATGCGAATGCCGCCTAATTTGTACTTGCCGGTGGAGTCGAGACCTTCCATTGCTAACTTGATACTGGGTTTGCCGGTCGAATCAGCCAACGCGATACGGATTTCATAATCGCCCGGCGCCAGCTTCGGCGGCAACTGGATCACGCTGGTGCGTGGATATCTCTCGCCTTTTACCCATTTCGTAACATCGATATCCCAGTCCAACGCGCTGAACTTTTCGTCTCCCTGCGCATCGAGTAAACATACCTTGAGTGGGTGATGAATGTAGAGCCTCCCAACATTGCGATTGATCCACTCCTGGTTGATCAGCAAAAGGTGCCCTGCGGGCAGCTCTTTTGGCCAGCTAGCCGACGCGAGAACCAGGCGATAGCCCAGGCCCCCACTTTGTAGTGCCTTCTCGATAACTGCTTGATCGTCTCGGATCATGCGCTTGTAGCTTTGGGCATAACTATAAAAATGATAGAAATTAGTATGATACTGCAGCACAACGGCGACGTTTTCTTCGATCGTTCCGTAAGTGCCAACGTCTTTGATCTCTTCATAAGCCCACCCTTCGCCGGCAAAGGGAAGTGTTTGCCAATATCTTTCAACCATCCGTCGAGTCCACGGAGTGGTACCCCGGGCCACAATAAACCCGGTATCCATCAGTCCAGTGCCCTTGCTTATGGAAAGATCGAGAGCCTGATCGCTGAGAAATCTTTCCATCGACCAGTCGCTCGATTTATCCCAATCTCCCATGTAGGTTTGTAGTAGCTGGATATGTCGGAAAGTGTCTCCGAAGAGGTTGGCCAACCGCGCGAAAAAGAGGTTCTTGACCTCCTCGTCCGGCCAACGAAACTTCAAGAACCAGGCTGCAAAATCTACCCAGTCTCCGTAGCCCACCACCTGCATAAAGATGACGGGTGTGGCTGGCTTGTCATAACGACTGGCGAACGCTTCCAATAGCCGCTTGAGCGCGGGAAGGTAGATTTCCTCATAGGAAGGATCCAGGTAGTCTGGTTGGCGTTGCTTCATAGGATTCGAAATATCATTCGTACCCGAAACCTGGTACTCCAGATATTTAAGTCCCTTTTCCCACAGCCACTGAGGGATGACCGAGATAGGGCTGGCATCTGTCTTCCATCCTGGGTCGGAGGTCACCCAGAGGCGAACGATAAACTGCTTTCCGCGCGCGGCCCAGTATTCAATGGCAGTGTGCAGTGCGGCCCAGTCATACTCGTTCTCCTTCGGTTCAAGATGAGCCCAGTCCCAATCGACCATCGCCCAGCTGAACAAAGAAGCATCGTCGCCAAACTCGGTTGTGTTGGAGGCGATGGAGTAGTCCGGCTTGGTGTAACCGAGTTGACGCGGAGCGACCCAAATGCCGAAGCCCATAAATGGGTTTGGAAGCGGGTCGTCGATCTCTTTAGGGGTGATCGCGTGCATCGACGCCTGCGATTCAGATGGGCGAGCCGGCGTCATTACCTGAGCACCGGCCCGTCCTGAAAAAGCATAGAGAGTCGAAGAGGAAAGAAGCTGGAGAAACGACCTGCGTTTTAGCTTCACCATGTTCAGCTGCCCCCAATTGCCAGGTGGTCAGAAGACGAGCCGCAGCGCAAGCTGAATATCCCGGGGATTGCTATTGGTAGCCGTTATCTGGCCAAAATTCGTATTGCCGAACACGTTGTTAGGTAAGGCGAAATTTGAGTGGTTCGTGAAATTGAAAAACTCGCCGCGAAACTCCAGGTGCGTCTGCTCGCGAATGGGAAACTGCTTAAAGGTAGAAAAATCCCAGGTAAAGTAGTCCGGTCCCACTAGTACGTTGCGCCCCTCGTTGCCAAAGTTTCCAGGGGCCGGATAGGCGAACGCGGCCGGATTAACAAAACATTGCAGCGACTGGTGCCCCGTGGGACACCCTTCTGCCGCCTGCTGATCTTGTCCGTACGAGAAATCCTTGGGGTTGCCGATCAAGTCAGGAAAGGCTCCCCCGAAATAATCGTAGATACTTGAGTTCGCAGGATCGTTATAGCTGATCGCGGTGTAGTGGAAGCCGGTCTGGAACTGAGTAATTCCTCCGATCTGCCACCCACCCAACGCCTCATTCAACCAGCCAGCCCAGGTCTTTCCGAACTTCTGCTCCCGGCCGAACGGTAGATCGTAAAGGTAACTAAAGACGAACCGATGCCGGATATCGAAGAAAGAATTGCCCCGGTCCGCACTCAGATCACGCGCATTGCGATAAAAGTCATAGTAGTCGCCGCTGGCCCCTCCCGTCCCCAGAGTGCCCTGGGAGGGAGCGTTGTCGAGCGAGTGCGACCAGGTATAGACGGCCAAAAGCGTAAGCCCTTTGGAGTACTGTTTTTGTAACTTTGCCTGGAGGGAGTTGTAGTTTCCGTTCGCTATGCTACCGTCCAAAAGTAAATTTCCCAGGTTAGGGTAGGGTCGTCGCGATGTCGGAGGGCTATTGGAATCCGCTGTGGGGTACGGCTGGTTGACATCGACGCCTGCGATCACGTGCGCGGAAGTCGAGCCGGCGTAGGCCACTTCCAAAGTAGTACCACCGAAAAATTCCCGCTGCACCGCCATGTTCCAGTTGTTCGTGGTCGGCATTTTCGGTTTCGGGAGGCTCAAAAACAATTGGACGGTAGACCCGCTATAGTGCTGTAGAAAGTCGCTTGGAAAGCCCGTTGCAATGTTCGTCACGGAGACGACTGGTTGTCCGGTGGAAGGGTCGTATGGACCAGTAGCAGGAGTATCCACTGCCGAAGTAACGGCGAAGGGCGCGTTCAGTGGATATCCTGCCGTGCCGGCAACGAAGGGATTTGCATAAAAAATTCCTCCGGCCGCGCGGATTACAGTTTTGCGATCGAGTTGGTAGGCAAGCCCAACACGGGGACCGAAGTTCCTCTGCGTAGGCTCCATGAGCGTGTTGCTGTTTACGTATTCGACCGGAATGCCAGCGGGCAGAGTGGGAGCCAGGGCCTCTCTCGATTTTGGAATTTCAAACTTTCCATTGGTTAGATCGATCCCGGCCACCCTGTTTTGTGCCTCGCTGAGTGCTGTCCCGAACTCCCAACGCATGCCGAGATTGACTGTCAGCTTTGGCGTTACTTTCCAGTCATCCTGAACAAATACTGCTCCCGTAGTTCGTATGTTGTTTCCGAGGATGCTATTGCTAAGCCCGGAAACGTCTGGAAGGCCAAAAAGAAATTGCGCAAATCCGGATCCAGTGGACGCGCCGCTTAAACCTGACGCGGTAAGACTGCTGGTTTGAGCGCCGCTAAAGGTATACGCACCCATTCCATCGGGAGATTGGAATTGGAACCAGTTGTAGTGATTGATGGAACCGCCAAACTTGAAAGCGTGTTGTCCTCGGATCATGCTAAGCGTATCGCTGATATGTTCGTCTCGCGCATCATAGAGAGCAGGCTGATAGCCGGAGGCGCCAAATCCGCCCACATCGGAGAAAGTAATCGTGGGTAGGCCGCCCAAGACGCCCGCTTGGTAGGGAATGCCGCCGTATCCCAGGGTGCTTGCATTGAGCGCGGTTCCCTGCAGGTTGGAATTGGTTATGTTCCTTGACCAGCCAAACCGAGCTTCGTTCACCAGGGTCTGGGAGAAGACATGAGTTTCCGCTACAGTGATGCCCTGTTGCGACTGGTTTACATGGGTACCCTGGCTGGCTGGCCCAGGGAAGTTGGGGACACCTGTCGAGGGCTGGGCTGTGATGCTGTAACGCGCGAACATGTGATCCTGCTCGCGGATTTGATAGTCGATGCGCAGGTCGCCACGGTTGTAGTTGAGCTTGTTGATCGGATTCGAGATGTAATTGAAGGTACCGGCGTTGGGTTTCGGGATGATGGCCAGCGTCGCCAACGCGACGGGCGAAATCGACGCGGGATTGAGCACGTTTGCCTGGCCGCCGTAAGCAATCGGATTGCGGACATAGCCAGTGCCCCCGTTTACGCAGTTCACTAAGCGAGTGGTTGTTGGGTCAAACAACTGGCCGTCGTCATAGGTCGCTCCAGTGCAGGGGTCTGTATATGTCTGGCCTGTGAGCTGGCTGCTAAGATCGCCGGTGCGCCAGGCGGCGCTGGGCAGTGTCACATTTTCGGTAGTTCCTTTATTCGACAAAAATTGTTCGTCGTCGGCGAAGAAGAACACCTTGTCGCGGCCGTTAAATACTTTTGGGATGATAACCGGGCCGCCCAAACTGCCGCCAAATTGGTTCTGTTGATAGCGAGGCCTGCTTTGCGCGAAGAAGTTCCGGCCATCCAGGTTGTTATTGCGGAAGAACTCATAGAGTGACCCGTGAAACTTATTGGTACCACTCTTGGTAATTACATTTACGATGCCGCCGGCAGATTGGCCGAACTCAGCAGAGTAGTTGTTGGACTGTACTTTGAATTCCTCAATCGCATCCGGCGAAGGACTGACCGCGTATGCCTGGCCGGAGGCGAATCCACCCTGATAGTTATTATTGTCTGCGCCATCGAGCGCATAGTACTGGTTTTGCGAGGTCTGCCCGCTGATCGCGGCGCGTCCGGCAGGATCGATGGCGACGCCCGGAGTAAGCGTGATGAGCTGGTACACATTCCTGCCATTAAGAGGCAGTTGAGAAACCAATTGCGTGTCGATGACCTGTCCGACAGAGGAATCCTCCGTTTGCAGAACAGGCTCTGCACCGGTGACCACGACCTTTTCTGTCGAGGTACCCACCGTCAAGGGAATGAGTACATTCAGGCGTTGCTGAACCTGAAGCTCCAGGCCGGCGCGTACCTGGCTCTGAAATCCAGGTGCATCGACCGTGATGTCATATTTCCCCACCTGCACCGGTGTAAAGACGAACTCGCCGTGCTCATTGGTGGTGCCGTTCCTTACTTCGCCGGTGCCTTCATTTTTTAAAACTACGGTGGCTCGTGGCAGGACGGCACCCGAGGTGTCGGAAACAATGCCGGTGATGGTCCCCGTATCGACCTGGGCACCGAGAGGCGAAGAACAAGCAATCAGCAGCGAGAACACCGCTGAAGAGATGGCAATTAGTCTCGTCATACACCTGGCCTTTCCCGATTGGATTGCGTTGCAGAAACTAGAATGTAACACATCATACCGGGCATACAAGGGAAATCGCCGTGGAAATTCCGAGCTAAACGATGGGTACGAGCTGACGAGGCGCGGTGGAGAGCAGTTCGCAGCCGTGCTCTCGCACCACTACATTTTCTTCGACATGGAAGGTTCCGTACTCGGTCGCAACGCCAGGCTCGACGCTGACAATCATGCCGGGCTGAAGCAGGGTCTCGTCCTGTAACGAAAGGTGCGGGGGCTCTGTCATGTTCAGCCCGATGCCATGTCCGATACGTCCTGCCCGCAAGGCAATCGAGGAACTAATTGGAAAAGGCAAGCCAGTCAGACGGTCGAGACAGAACTGTGCAATTTGCGAGCAACGCAGGCCGGGCCGAACTTGTTGCACGGCCGCCATGGTGATCTCGTGGATCGCTTCTTGTGCCTGTGTCTGCAGGGCTGAGGGCTCTCCCATTACGGCGGCGCGGGAATAGTCGGACCAATATCCGGCTACACGGCAACCGGCGTCCATCCAGACCAGGTCTCCTTGCTGGACCAACCTTTCCTCAGGAGGCTTACTCACCAGGTCGTAGTTGCCCGATCCAGAGGTGATGGCGAGAAAGGTATCTCTGCCCCGATCGGACAGGCCGTCCAGCATGGCTTGATAGATCTCCCGTTCACGCATACCCGCGTGGGCTGATTTGAAAGTATGGCTGTACGACTCCTCTACGATCTGGCAAGCCGTGCGAACGCTGGCGATCTCGGCCTCGGATTTGATCGTGCGCAAACTCCAGAGAAGATCGGCGGCATCGGTCAACTCGGCCGCGGGAAGGGAACTGCGCAATCGATCGAACTCCAGCACCGAGATGTCGAGGGTTTGTTCGAAGCCGAGTTCCATTCCGATGCGGCCGGCGTGCGCGCTTACTTCCGTCAAGAGGCTGCTGACCATCCTGACCGGAGCTTGCGATAAACCCTCATACGCCCTCACGTCTTCAATCACCGATAGCCTCCGGCCTTCGTCAGCCAGGCCGGTATGGCATAGCAGTATGGGATCGCGGATGATGGGAATCAGAAGAAAGAAAGGACGCGCAACATTTCTCTGCGGCGAAGGAAAGCCACTGAAGTACTGCAAATTCATGCCGGTGCCAAGGAGAATGGCATCCAGGCGATGCCGGCGCATGCCCGCTCGAAGTTTCTCGATCCGGGAAAGGAACTCGCTCTTTGTGAACGATGATGATCCGGTCACATCACTCACGCCCCGGCAGTCAGAGGAGGCGAAATTCGCCTTCCGTTAGCTGCTTCTTTCGCGAAAGTCAGGGGCCCGGGGAAGCGTACGACAATTTGCATTGTGGATAGTAACACACCTATCATACCGCATGAGGCTGAGCGCTCGGGCATGCATCGCGATTGTGCTACTGGGCAGTCACTCGGCTTTTCCGGCAAGTGGGCCCGATTATGCCGGGGTCCAGCAGCAGATTCAACAAGGGAACCTCCCCAGCGCGGAGACAACATTGCAAGAGGCGCTAACGGCCAACGATGGGGACTTTCAAGCCCATCTTCTTCTGGGAATTGTGTTCCAGGAAGAGGGACGTCCCGTCGAAGCTCTCAAGCAGTTTGATAAGGCGCGCGATTTACGGCCGAACGATCCGGCAGTCTACGTCGATACGGGAAGGGTTTTGGCCAGCCAGGGCGAGTTCGACCGGGCGGCCGAGCAGTTCGGCGATGCCATTGAACGCGATCCAGGCAACGCGACTGCGCGTAGCAATTGGGGGATTGTTCTTTGTCACCAGCAAAAGTGGAAGCAGGCCATCACTCAGCTTCGTGAGTCTGTATCACTGCAGCCGCGGGATGTTACAAGCTGGTCTTTTCTCTTACAGGCATACCTTGCGAACAAAGATTTTGCCTCCGCACGTTTAGCTTCGGCGCAGGTTGAGCGCTTATCGCCTCAGACTGCTGAGACGTATCGCACTCTGGGAGCCTTCCAGGGCAGCGCCGGAGATTATGCCGACGCGGTGATCAACCTGCGAAAAGCGCTCCAGTTGGAACCGAATTCAATAGACACGGGCTACAACCTTGCGCTTGCGTTGATGCGCGAAGGGCGTCTCGACGATGCGCGAATAGAACTGGAAACACTCAAACAGACGACTGACAACGGTGAGGTGGAGGATCTGTTGGGCGAGGTTTATGAAGCGGCAAACCGCCCACTTGACGCCGTCCGAGCGTGGGAACGAGCCGTCGCATTAGAACCGCAAAATGATGACTACTGTTTCAGCTATCTCTCCGAACTCCTACGACACAAGAACTATGACGCGGCCGTTCTTGTAGGCGATGCTGCTGTGCGTAATATTCCCAACTCTGTTCGGCTGCGCCTAGCGCTGGTAGCCGCTTTGTACGGGGGCGGCAGGGTTGAGGACGCGCATCGCACGCTCCTGATGGCTTCGCAAGACTTCCCTGACAGCGATTTGCCTTTGTACCTTCGCAGCATTCTTGCCGAGGGAAATGCGCGATCGGATAGCGAATTGGCAAAAGACGCCGACCATTACCTGGCGAGCCATCCGCAAGATCCAGTTGCGCTCTTGATTGTGGGACGCGAGAAGGACCGGCAGGGCGATCCAAAAGCGGCGCTCCTGCTGCTTAATCGAAGCCTGGCGCTTGGGCGGGAATCCGCAGATACCCAGCTTACCACCGCCAAGGTCTATGCCGAGTTGGAGGATTGGCCGCAGGTAATCGCCCATGCCCAACGAGCAGTCACGCTCAGTCCGGACATGCGCGAAGCCTGGTACCGGCTGGCCAGGGCACTGGATAGAGCTGGCAAGAAGAGCGAGGGAGATGCTGCCATGAAGCACTTCCTGGCGTTGAACGCGCAAACTCACAGCCCGGTTAGCACCTTCGTCTACACGCTTCATTAGCGTGCTGCGTCAGACAGTGGCGTCGCTGGCTTCGAGCGCTGCACTTTCAAGCTTCTCGGCGCGTTTCAGGGCGCCTACGATCAGCTTTTCGGAATAGGTGATGTGATCGATCATCGCTTTACGCGACTTTTCCGGATCGCGCTGCTTGATTACGTGGAATAGCTCTTGATGAGATTTCAATTCGTGGCGTTTGAATTTACCCAGGTCCTCAATACTGTCTTCCAATAGCTGGCCGGCCTTGGCCATCAACTGAGTAAAAGAACGAACCAGCTTTGCCAGAACCGCGTTGTGGCTCGCCTCGGCGAGGGCACAATGAAATTCAGTGGAGATAACGGCAATACTTTCATTTTTCTGGATGGACCGGTCGATTGCGATGAGAACGTCTTCCATTCTCCAGTAGTCTTCAGGAAGTGCACGTTCCGCGGCCAAAGCTGCGATGCCGGATTCCACCAGCTTGCGCGCCTCGATTACTTCCATCACAGATTCCTTGTCGAGAAGAATCGACAACACGTCGGCGTGAATGATGTACTCCGGCGAGACACGCTTCACGAAGCAGCCTAAACCAGGTTTGATTTCGATCAGGTTTAGCACCGCCATCATTTGCAGAGCTTCGCGAATCCCGGTGCGGCTAACCCCGAAGTACTCGACCAGTTCGTTCTGCGAAGGGAGCTTGCCGCCCGCTTTGAAAGTGCCATCCTTTAACCAGCCAATGAGTTGGTCAAGTGTTTGGGTGGAAAGGCTTTCGCGGGGCGCAGCGGAAACATTGCCTGGAGTGAGTTCACGTACCAAAGACATAGCCTCAATCGTTTCAGCTTATCATACCGCTTGCCCGAGGGAGTGCTCCAGGACAACCCGCTGGGAACCTGCTATACGGCGGCGAACCTGTCCGACCGGATTTTTGCTTTCTTTCGCCTTCTGGGAGCATTCACGATTGTTGAGCTTCCAGGCCCGCATCGTTGCCGGCAGGGAGAGAGATGAGAACGATAGCCGTAAGGCCACAAGCGACACCGATGGACTGCAGCCAGGAAATCCTTTCATGCAGCACCAGAGGAGCGAGCAGAACTACGGGGAGTGGGTACAAGGCGCAAAGCACGGTAACGATGGAAGCCGACCCACCGAGTTTCATGGCTTCGAAGAGGCCCCACGATCCCAGGTTGCTGAGCAACCCACTCAGCAAGCCAAATAGGATCGCCCGGTGCGAGTAAGAAGATAACGGCTGCTTTGGCAAGACAAACGGTTGGATAGCGAAGGAACCGATGATCAATAAGATCATCACCGACTCAGCAGAAATGTGATTGGTAGAAAGCTTTTGGAATATCCCCAACACACCCCAGGTGACGAGGACGCCGAGCGCGAACCAAAGCCAGGAGATATGCAGACGTTTTCTCCGTCAAAAGGAAAATATAGCAATGGCCACGATGGCGAAACCAATGCCCGCAACTTGCGTCCGCGTCAACCGCTCACGGAGAAAGATAACCGCGAGAATGACGGTTACCAGTGGAAAGAGCGATGTGATCACGGTCACGACAGACGTATTGGCCGAGCCGTGATAGGCGCCGAATAATGCGAGTTGTCCCAAGGCGGAGAGGAGGCCAACGATCAGCCCATAACTGATCCCTCTGAAGTTGTTCTCCAGGCGAAAACGACGTAATGCGAGGAACAGAACACCTACGGGTAAACCGCCCCAATTAAATAAGTACTGCATGGTTCGGGGGGGAATTTCGTTACCGCCGAGCTTGGAGAAAAAGATCCATGGCACATAGCAGGCGAGACAGAACATACAGCACCAAAACCATCGAGCCTGCAGAGCCTTAGGTATTCGCACGCAAACTCCTCACGGAAAAAATGGCCGTCTGTTGAGCGTCAAGCCAGCCGTTGCTTTTGCAGCTGTCCCCACAACGCGATGGATGCAGCATATCATACCTGTATGATGAACCATGCGGCCTGCGTGCATCGTCCTTCTCGACCCTGTCAGGGTTTCCGGACGCGGGCTCTATACTCGGGCCGGCCCTGAATTCCTAGATTCAGCCGATACAGAGCGCCACCGGTTCTTTGTGCAGTCGGAAAATATCCAGGCGGCGCCAGTGGCAGAGAGTCATCAAGAGCGGCCGAGGTGATGAAAATGTCGCTTAGATCGGGTCCACCAAACGCGACCGAAGAGCTCTGGGCGGCCGGTACGCTGATTCTCTGTTCTTCTTTCCCGTCTGGATCGTACCGAACAACGCATCCCCCGAACCAGTGCGCGCACCAGATGTAACCCTCGGCATCGACGGTGAGTCCGTCAGGTAGGCCTTCGTGGCTGGGCACGCTGACAAATCGTCGCCGATTGCGCAGGCTGCCATCCGAAGGGCGGTAGTCGTAGGCGAAGATCACTCTTTCTGCAGAGTCGGCGAAGTACAAGGTCGACCGATCCGGTGAGAAACCAAGTCCGTTCGCGAGGCTGATGCCTTCATCGACTACGTGCCCGGACCCGTCCGCATCGATGCGAAAGAGGTATCCCCGTGCGTAGTTATCCTTTGCGGCGTCGTAAAAACAGGATCCGCTGAAAATCCTCCCCTCAGGGTCGACAATGCAATCGTTCAGGGCACACCTTTTATTTTCGATTGTGTCGACGATCAGTATTGGATCGTTTTGCAGGTCCCAGATCCAGACGCCGCCACTATTGACGATTACAAATTTCCCAGACTCATGCAGTGCGATTCCGCTGACTTCCAATCCCTGATGAATGATCTGGTGTTTGGAATCAGGGTATGTCCAGCGGTAGAGTCGTTTTCCTGTGATGTCTGTCCAGTAGAGAGCTTGCTCCCGCTGATGCCAAAGAGGGCCCTCACCGCAAAGATCCCGATAATTAGCAACGACTTCAACCTGTTTCATCAGAATACGAAAATATCAAATTCGCTGATTAATCGTCTGCGTTCGTGGTGATGCACGGTTGGAGATTCCCCGAGGATTGCAACGCAATCCTAATTCCGATTTCGATTTCCTAAGGGCGAAACTCACCAACCGCGTCCGTCATCGCCCGGAAACCCGGCAAACTGGCGTTTGGGGTCGGAGGCATTGAAGGTGTCCGGAAAGGGCAGAACCGAGCGTCGCATTGACCGGAGTTGTCTGTACTTTTACTATAGAAAGGTTAGGCGCACCGCCCGTGTTCTTTTTCAC
>JBEKNJ010000086.1:0-23101 GCA_049522955.1 Acidobacteriaceae bacterium | reverse complement strand
CACCAAGCCGCAGACAGTCGGCTACGGACTCAACGACTCTCCTGCGGGGCTGGCTGCATATGTTGGCGAGAAGTGGCACTCTTGGAGCGATTCCACTCCGCCCGATGACTTCCTCTGTGCCACGCTAACCCTCTACTGGGTCACGCAGACTATCACATCGTCGATGCGTGACTACTGGGACAATCGCTGGTTTCCGGTAGAGCGCGCCTACGTCGGTACGCCCACGGCATTTGGTGTCTTCGCTCATCAAACCGTTTCTGAGGGAGAGCCACCGCGCCCGTATTTGGAACGCGTATACAACATTCGGCGATGGACTGTCTTTCCGCGTGGAGGGCACTTCGCACCCGCCGAGGAACCGGCAGCGGTAGCAGGAGACTTGGCTCCCTTTTTCCGTGACCTACAAGCAGGCCAGCAGCGCAGAGGCCAGCAGGATGAGCGCTAGTCCGCTGAAGCCGGAGAAGTCGAGAGCCGCACACCAAATAGCATGCTCTGCATCGCGCGGCCCACAAAATAGGCGCCAATCAGAGCCAGACCCAACCGATGGCAATGGCATTCCTAGACCCTAGGGTGTTTTCGAGGACTAATCATTGCGATCGTCTCCAAGACGCGCTCAATGAGCGCTAAGGCCTGGTGTCGACAGTTGAGATTCCATTCTCGGCGACATTCTTGAACACTGGCCGATATGAACGAAGCCGCAGCAGCGGCTTGGTTCATGTGCATTTGCATTGTTCGGAGCTTCCAGGCTTGGATTCCACGAATTCTTGCGCACACTCCTGAAAAATCAGCAGGAATGCCTGGAATAAATCTGCGCAAACTTAGTTAACGAGTACATCGACATCTGTCTGGTTCAAGAGGGATCATCCATGCGTTTTCAGCGAACGTTGATTGGAGGCGGGGAGCTGCTGGCCCTCTTGCGCCCTTTGTGGTGTTTCATTGCGGTAGTCTCTTTCGGCCAGGGTGTTGGACTGCTGCCTGCATGGGCAGCGCCCGCCCCCACGATAACAACGCTGTCCGTCACCTCCGGCGGAAACGCCGTGACGACAGTTGCACCTGGAAGCGTGGTCACTGGCAGCACTCCGGTCACGCCGGGCCAGGTCAACTTCTGCGATGCGACGGCCAAGTTCTGCACCGACATCCATCTGTTGGGCACGGCGCAGTTGACCGCCAACGGTACGGCGACGCTGAAATTCCGCCCTGGGGCTGGGAGTTACAGCTACAAGGCGGTTCTTGCCGAGCCGGCCGGCCTTGGGCCCAGTGCTTCGACCGCATCGTCGCTCACAGTGACGGCCTCGCAGGGCACGGGGCAACTGGCCACAACGACGTACCTCGAAGCCAGCGGGGTCCCAAACAGCTTCTCATTAACGGCGACCGTGCCGGGCAACGGAAATACTTTGCCGACGGGCATGGTGTCGTTTGTGGATGCAAACAACGGGAATGCAGTCCTGGGGACGGCGGCGTTGACGAGTGAAACGGGCGCCGGCTTCGCGGGTTCCTCACTTTTGTCTGTCGCCTCACAGAACAGCGGTAACACTGTCTTGACCGCTGACTTCAATGGCGACGGAATCCCGGACCTGGTCATACTCGGAAGCGGCATCTCCGTGCTCCTGGGAAACGGGGGCGGCACATTCACAGCAGCGCCCAGTCCTTCGGCTGACTCGCCGGGCGCTATTGCGGTGGGAGATTTCAACGGAGATGGCATTCCCGATCTGGCCGTGGCGCCTGCCTTCGATGAGGGCACTTCTGAGGTGCTTTTGGGCAACGGGGATGGAACCTTCACCAACGCGGGTGGGATTTTAGAAAACGACAACAATACGGTTACGTCCAATGCCATCGCTGCAGAAGACTTCAACGGAGACGGCAAGCTGGATCTAGTCGAGACCTGCAGCGGCAATGAGGCGCCATGCAACAACTTACTCCTGATTCTGTCCGGTAACGGAGACGGAACCTTTACGCAGTTCTCCGAGACCCCCTTGCCGTTCGCCGGTTCCCAATCGATGGCCGTGGGCGACTTCAATGGAGATGGCCAACCCGACGTGGCGGTGACAAACTCCGGCGCGAATGGCGTGAACGTCTTCCTGGATAATGAGGGGGGTCTTTCTTTCGTGTATACAATGCCGGCAACGGGCGCCGGCCCCTCATCGATTGCCGCGGCAGACTTCAACGGAGACGGCAAGCTGGATTTAGCCGTGGCCAACTCCGGCAGCAACAATGTGACGATTCTGCTGGGCAACGGCGATGGAACCTTTACCGCCGCAGCAAGCCCCGCAACGGGTATGGCGCCCAATTCGCTTGCGGTCGGGGATTTCAACGGAGACGGCGTTCCTGACCTCGCGGTAGCCAACGCCGGCAGCAGCAACGTGACGATTCTGTTGGGCAACGGCGATGGAACTTTTAAGGCTGCAACCAGCCCCGCGGCGGACACCGGCTCAACATCAGTCACGGCAGCAGACTTCAATGGAGACGGCAAGGAAGATCTTGTTGTGGCCAATTCCCGAGATAGCTCAGCAACTGCGCTTTTGGCAGAGACAGCGCTGACAATTGCAACGGTGAACAATATTTCCCCGGTAGGCGTAGGCACACATCTCGTCAAAGCGATCTATTCCGGCGACGTCAACTATGGTGGCAGTACCTCTGCCGATGTGTCCCTCACTGTCGTTCCGCCGGGCCTCACGCTGGGTGGTACTGCAGTTTCCATCGTGGCCGGCGCCATCGGGACTTCGACTCTCACGATTACCCCCACGAACGGCTTCTCCGGAAGTGTGACCCTGGAATGCGGCACCAGCAACTCTCCGGTCAACGCAAATGATGTACCCACCTGCTCGTCCATCCCGCCAGTGACTATCTCGGGGAATGCGCCGGCAACCACAACGGTCATTATCCAGACACAACCAGGCACAACCCCTGGGCAATACACGGAGTCCATGAATGCAGTCGATTCGAGCGGAGCTGTCCTGCCTGAGACCAATACTGCGATCATCGCAGTCTCCCCCTCCCGCTCCGAGCTTCGCGCTTACCAATACGACCGTCAGCATCGCCACACCCGGCGTCAGCGGGACTTCGACGATCACGATCATGCCCAGCGGTGGTTTTACGGGCTCGGTGGCGCTCTCCTGTACCGTAACCGGTCCAGCAACTGCGGTCGATCTGCCTACCTGCTCCGTCGCTGCGCCACCCCCCATCACCGGAACAACAACCGTAACGGCGATGCTCACTGTCAACACCACGGCAGCAAGTAGTTCGTCAAACGCCACTGGCCAGGTAGCGACGGCTTTCCCCAACCAGCGCAACCCGATGTTGGCGCTTGGTGGAGGCAGCGCCCTTGCGGCGTTCCTGTTCTTCGGATTGCCCTTACGCCGTCGTCGAACAAAGACTCTGCTGAGTCTGTTGCTGCTCGGTGCGTTCGCTACGATAGTCATGGGATGCGGCGGGGCACAGAAGGCAGCTAATCCTGTCACGACGCCAACCAATCCCGTCGCGACGCCAGCCAATCCCGGCACGACGGTTGGGAGCTACATGGTCACGGTGACTGGTTCCAGCGGCGCCCTGACCGCGGCCACAACCGTTGCTGTCACTGTGAACTGAGCGGTCAAGTCAGAAACTCCGGCAACGTCGCAGAGCATGATTTTAGCAAGCGTATTTTGAGCCCCTCTTGACTGTGAGTTAGTGTGTGTCATCAGGTGTCCGCTTGTTTTGGGTGGCGCCTGTTGTGTGTCTCTAAGCAGCCTGTGTCAGGTCTGGAATGAAGCGGCCAGGTCCCAGGGTAGAAGCTCCTGGATCGGGTTGACGGGATGATCGGGACAGCGGACTAGGCCTTGCGATCGCGAGGAAGATTGTCGAGGAGTCTGGCGGGGAGATCTGCCTTTAAGCCGCCACCACAACCGTTCCCTCGACCCGGCTAACACATGGCAGCACATATCCAGCATCCTTCTGCTCAGCCGTCAACCCGGCTTCGACGTCCATTTGAACTGTGCCGCTCACGACTCGCGTGACGCACGCACCGCATAGACCCTGGCGGCAACCATACGGTATCTGCACTCCGTTCTTCTCTGCCAGATCCAGCAGAGTGCTCCCAGCGGTAGCCTGACAAACTTTGCCCGAATGAATAAACACGACGGTCTCGATCCCGAGGGCCTCCCCCGGACGAGGCTCTTTGGACCGTTCCCCTCCCCCAAAACTCTCTTGAAGAATCCGGCCCTCGTTTATGCCCAGAGTCGACAGAATCTGGTGCGCGCTATCCATGAATCCTTTCGGACCGCAGAGAAAGAAAGTAGGTGAATCCAGATCGGTCATGTGCTGAGAGACAATTTCCTCAGTAAGGCGCCCGCTGTGCCCCTTCCAGTTTGGATCCGGCCGCGACAGGCACACCTCATACGTGAAGTGGGGAAGAGACCTTCCCAGTCGCACCAGGTCGTCCTGGAAAATGATGTCTGCGCGGGTGCGCACACAATATAGGAGCGTGACGGGATTAGCCAATTTGAGATCCTCCATATACGACAGCATCGAAATCATGGGTGTGATCCCGCTTCCCGCCGCAATGAGAACTATGCTTTTGTGGAGTATCTCGTCAAAGTAAAACTGGCCGTACGGCCCGCTTGCCTCCACCACCAGACCCGGCTTCGCCTGCTCATTAAGAAAAACAGACACGCAGCCATTTTCCATGCGCTTGGGCGTGATCTCTACATAGTTCTCGTGAACCGGTGAGGAGGAAATGGTGTAAGACCGCGGTACTCGTTGGCCATCAACCATCCACTGGAACGTCAGAAACTGCCCTGGCCTGGCGCAAAACCGTTTTTCGCTTGGGATCTGGAAGCGCAACGTCCTGGTATCGTGCGTTCGCTGCTCAGTCTCTACCAACAGAAGAGTCGTTGGGCTATTTCCGTTCTTGTGATTGGTGACTGGGATCGCCGGCGCAGGAATCTCGGGATTACGCGATGACTCCACGGAAGTACGTAACTGCTTCCTCTTTCTAAAAACCAGGGCGCACTGGACCAGGCACACTGCAATAACCAGGCGGGTCGTCAACCATAACCCGAACCTTCCTGGGCCCGCAGAACGAAGAAGTTCTGAGAACACGGGGATGGCCACGAGCAGGAACGAAATCACGAAGATCGTTATCCCTAGTACCTTCAACGACGATTGGCTCTGCTTGTAGCGGCGGGCGACCAATATTTTCAGCAGAAGGAGAGGCACAAGCACGAACACAAGCACAATGTGCAGAACCAGGTAGGCAGGTAGATCACCTGTTATCCCCGAGCCCGTTAGTTTCTGACTCATACTGTAAGCCATGATGCAGAACAGGATCACAAATAAGTAACCGCTCACTCTATGAAGCGCGATTAAGCGGTTTCTCGCCGTTACCTTACGCGAGGGCCGGGAGACCTCCAGCATGACCACTACGTTGGTAGCGGCCAGTATAACAAAGGCAATTCCGCTGAAAGTATCTGAAATATGTGACATAGGTTTCTATACCTCTACTGTCTGACGACCACAAGAACCCCATCCGCACCTGACACCGCAGGTTTTGGACAACTGAGGTCGGCTCGCTTTCGCGAGAGCAAGGCGTCTTTACCAGCATGAGGCGCCGCCTCTCCTGCCGATTTGTTTTCTTGCGGACTCGACGTTAGCAAGCACTTGCACTGTGTTTGCTAACTGGATTGACCGTCATTTATTCCACACCGGGATGCGCTTTGGTTTGCGAGACACCCTTGCGAACTCGCGGAAATGAACCCGGTGCAGTCCATCAGGTCAAACTGGAAGCAGCATGAATTGCTGAACTCTGCGCAGAAACTCCTGCCGACTCAGTGAAGCGGGCCGCACCATATGTTGCATGCACCGCAGCCCGCGACTCATCGTCGTCTCCAGGTAGAAAGTTTTCTGAGGTCACGATGACTTATACGACGCCGGAGCCAACAGAACTCGCACTTGAGCCAGCAGGGAGTCAAGAGTCGCACCCCCGCCGACATAGGCGTTAACATGGGTCAGTTCCTCCGGCGCCAAGAGCCTGTGGCCGGAGATAAGTAGGATTGGAATATCAGGATTGAGCTCCTTGATATCCCGAGTCAGCTCGGAGCCGATCATTTGCGGCGTTCGATATGCCAGCAGGACCAGGTCCGACGAGGTCTGTTTCATCCGTTCTAACGCCTCAGCGTTGCAGGAAGTTATCACCTTGTATCCAACCCATTCCAGAGCAAACGTCAGGATTCTCTGCGCCTTGGGATTATCGTCCACATAGAAGACTGTCCGCTGATTCGTTCTTCGTCGCTCCTGCTTTCTTTTCCGGCTGGCTTTCTCGTCCAGGCGATTACTGTGCCCTGCACGTAAATCAAAGGTTGCTGCACCGGTCGCTAACCTCACCACATTGCCGGTCCCACCCAGTGCTGCTGTACAGTGTTTGCAGTCCTTAAGATGCTCCTCAATTGAGGCGCGCATCGCCGTGCCGTGTTTGCCCTTGATGTAGTTAGGTATCTCGCGCGAGATCTTTTCGCAACTCATTTCCGTCACAATACCTTTATCAGTTTTGTAAGTGGCCGAAGCAGTTCCAACCCCGATGCGATACCGGCTCAGAACTAGTCTTTCAAAGAGAATGCGTTGATGATGAGGCAAGCAGAGTCTATCTCCACTCCGCAGCCTATCGAGTTATCACAAAGACCTGCAGGCATGTTAGTGCTTCATAAACAATGGCCGTGCACTCAGCCCGACCCATTGGGACAAGGACTAGCTTCACCATCACCCGGCTTAGACTCATTAGCTTGCGGTGTGGGACCGTAAGTTGCACTTTGCCACCTTTTATGGTGCCGTTTCCGGAATCAATTATTTCTTGTTGAATAGAATTCCTATTATAATTCCTGGCAGGATTACGATAATAACCAAAAAGCACTCTATTACCTCCAAGTCGCTCATCGGTTCATTTCCTTGCTGATCTTATAAGATCATCATATCTGTACCCTTCAACCACTCGTCGTCAGAGGTCCACCCCCTCCCTGGTTGGAGAGGGGCATAGTGGACTGTTATGCAGCACGCCTTCAATGAGCTGGCGCAAGCTCTCGCGGTTGCTCCGATGCGCTTGAACGCCTTCATGATGAATAGGCGCATGGTAGTTTTGCATCCTCGTATCTGATGCAAGAAACCACCATTCAGCATAACCCCCGCTGCGAAACGAGGATACAAGAGTGTGTGGTGGAACCCAGGAGAGAGCGGCCAGACGATCTAGTGGCCCCCGGCACTTACTGAGACAGAGACGGTGTCGTGTGGTTTCGCGGTGGCCGCCAGGGTGACCGGGCGGGATACACGGAAATTATAAACATAATCTGCTGTCTGAATCCCGCTGAGATAGTGCCGATCTTCAACTATGTTGAACTTCACGGTTGGCTTGTAGGTGGAAGCGTTGTCCATCGCGACAGGATTCACAAGTACACTGGTACCTCTGTCATAGCTGGTGATCATCAGTACGTCGAATGGTTGATCCGAAATACGCTTGACGATATATTTGCCTGCGGGGAGTGTCGTTTTACCGGCCACAAACTCGAAGGGCATGGTTACAGCAATCACGGGTTGTATTTCCGCATTTGCAGCCACACCCAGCCCAAGCAGGAATGTGGTTGCGACTAGAATTCTTGTATACTTCTTCATAAGTTCTCCTCTTAAAATCTAAGTTTTAGTTGCTGATCCGTGCGGCGCTGGAGCTTGCTTCTGCAAGAGTGGCAGCTTACCATCCGTTTCAACAATCATTCAGAACGTTGCAATGTTCCGCACTTATGAGAACTGGGCTGGGCGGTATTTATTCCGGCGCGCTGGATCGATCCGCGTGTGCGCCTTTCCGTAAGGAAAGACGCATGAGGTTCACCAGCGGCACCAAGCTCCACGGGAAATCCGAGGAGTAGCGCAGTGGAGAGATCTGCGGTTCTCCCTTCGGATCGTCGACCCCGTACACGGGAATAAATACCAGCCGGCGCAGTTTTCATAAGGTGCGGAACATTGCACACATTCTGAGAATGATTGTTGAAACGTCACTCTTGCAGAATCAGAGCTCCGGAGCCGCACGGATCAGCAACGAGAGCTTAAGGGAGATGTACCTGAATGAAACTCCTCATAGCGAGTGTTTTCGCGTTTTCCAGTGCAGCCTTCGCCGCGAACATTGCGCCGGTTGGCTATCACGAAGGAACCCTTGTGTCGCTCTCTGTGCCGGCCTCCGGAAGCAACTGCGCTGGCGGATCCGAACCGGGTTGCAATGATGTTTACCGGGTGCAATACATGGTTAAGTCGGAGGGGATCCTCTATTCTCTAACGCCGGTGAACAGCGCGACCGGCAGCATCGCGAAAAGAGCGACGCTAGGCTGGAGCAAGGCTTTTAGCAGGAGCTCTTCGCTGTATCACCAACAGCTTGGAGCAGCTCTCCAGCTTCGAGATGATGGCAGACATCTCTTCGTCAAGGTGGGTAATCGGGAGTCGAGGTATTCGGCCGTTGAGGCAAGATAACAATTAGGTGTTGGGCAACGAGTGTGGGGTTGTCGGGATTTGTATCCTGAAAATCCAGAAAGCTGTAACCGGCCTGAGATTGAGAGAGAGTGAGTGAAACAGACTTCGACCACGAGCGGAACGCTGATGAACGGGAATTCTCAGATGTTTTCCGTGGGAGGTCGCGTACTCATCCTGCTCACTCTTTTGCTCGCTGTCACTCCATGGACCGAGTATTTGTGGCACTTCGACAACTTTATTGCTTGCTCATCCTCACATTGTGCGGACATTGCTCGATGAGCAGGGTTCGCCTGGTTCTCTTGGGAGCACTGCTTTTGCCGACCATGCTTCGAGCACAGGCCAACCTTCCCGATGTGCCGGAGGCGAATCCCGCCAGGCCAACGGTCTCAACCCCCGCAACTCTGACTCCGGTGGGCTATCTGCAATTTGAGGACGGCAGCTTGTATGCGACTGATTCGCCCGAGTTCTCCAAGCGCCTGGGCATCAATCAAGTGTACAAGCTGACACTCGACAAGCGCGTGGAACTGCTGACCCTGTTCGAGCCGTTCACGCACAGTACCGGCGCGGCGGTCTCGGGCGACCGGCCGGGTGAAGTCTTCGCGGGCGTTCAGGCGGTCGTCCTGCCGGGCAAGGGCGAGCGGCCGACGATCTCCGCCCAGTACCTGAGGCGGCTGTATGCGAGCCCGGCGCCGGAGCTTGATCTCGGCACCTTCGTGCAGAGCGCGACGATCCTGTTGAGCGACGACCTGGGCGGTTTTCACTTCGATGTGAACGGCCTCATGACGGAGCAGCAAGACGATAAGACCAAGGTACGGCGAGCGCAGTTTGCCCAGACGCTCTCTATCTCGCATCCCGTCGGCAAGTTTGCCGTGTCGGCCGAGGTATGGCATTTCGCGCAACCGTTGACGCGCGGCTATGCAGTCGGGAATCTATGGTCCGCATCGTACCCGGTACGGAAAAATTTGGTGATCGACGCCGGCTTCGATCACGGTTTAACCGACACCTCTACACATTGGGAGAGCTTTGCTGGTTTCACCTATCTTCTGCCTCAACGACTCTGGCGTCATGGGAGATGAATCAATAGGGCCGGCTGGCAGTTTTAAAGTTGCTCTGAATAAGCTCATCAGCACGCGGTTTGGGCCCATCAGGCCAATTGTGCGTATCCCTCCAGGGATGGTTCGACTTCCCAGCGCCTGTCAAAATTATCTTCTGAGAGCGTTTGCCCCGAAATTTCCCAAAGCCGCGGTGTCGAACAGTCTCTCGACTCCCGGTCACCTCGTGTCCGGTTAATGCAGGTCAGCTTCTCCGCCAGATATTCCCGAGGCTCTCGGCTTCTTTCAAACCCTACCTATTTGCGGCGACCATGGAATAAAAGCGTCTCTTACCAGTTCTCATGATTAGGCGGAAGCACGTAACTGCCAATCCGATCGGAGTGCCAACTACTCGAGAGGAAAATCATGTAAGCGGTGTGGCGAGCAGCGAAAGGTGAGTACACTGGGCTGCCCTCTGCGAAGTCAAAAACGAAACTGACAGCTGATTTAAAGGAGTGCTATGCAGAAATCAGATGGTTCGATCAATCGTCCGGTGAATCGCCGGTCGTTTCTAAAGACTGGGATGCTGGCTGGGAGTGCAGCCACGGTAGGCGCGGGTTTGGTAGGTAGCCTCAAGCCGGCGTTTGGTCAAAGCAGCAGTCTAACCAAAGGAGATGTTGCGATCCTGCGTATGCTGGCTACAGCCGAGCTCATCGAAGCGGACCTTTGGACACAGTATGCGGAACTGGGTGGTATCGGCGATAATCCACCTAGAGAAGTAGCCCCCAACGAACCGTTGAACAGCTATCAGGCTGCCCTCTCGAACCTCGATCCCGATGGCCCGCAATACATCACCAGCAATACCCTTGACGAAGTCAGCCACGCCACCTTCCTCAACGGATATCTGGAGTCAAAAGGGGAACGCCCGGTCAACCTCGACGAGTTCCGCACCCTGCAAGGCAGCACGGCAACTGGCGCGGACAACATCGGCCGCCTCACCTGCCTCCAGCACCTCAACGTCGACACCAGCTGGTTCATCCGTTATCGCAGCAACACCAATCCGGACTTTGGCGCCACGTACCCGCAAGCCGTTACCATCACAAACCGCACCGCTATCCCCATCACCGATGCGGATCTCAATGGCTCCGCCGCCCACATTCAGGTGATCGCCAACATTGCAGCCTTCCACTTCGGATACATCGAGCAAGGCGGCGCCAGCCTCTACGCGTCTATGGGGCAGAAAGCCTCGAGCGCGGAGGTCCTTGAGATCATCTTCGGCATCGGCGGAGACGAAATTTGCCACTTCCTGGAATGGGTCGATTTTGCAGGCAATGGTGTCCAGGCCCCCGTCGCACCCGTCACAGACACAGGGCTTACGTTCCCTGATTTTTTCGCCAGCCCCTTGGGTGCACTCGTCCAACCAAGCCTGATCTTTCCTGTCCCGTGCGAGTTCATTAGTCCCAGTCTTCCTCACTGCTCTGTGATTCGTCCTCTGACCGACAAGTTCGGCGGTGGCGTGGCTACGATCGCAAGCTTTACCGCCGATGGGCTCTTCTTTGGCCAATCCAAGGAGTTCCTTAATGTAGTTAACCAGATTGCAGCAGAGGCTGATGCGGCCACGCGGCAAACCTGATCTCTATTTAGTTGGCCCCAGATACGCCTCCGCTTTAAAACACCAGCGCGGCGCGCCTACGCACAAGCCAGCTTGTAATAATGAGCTGGCTTGTACTCGGGCGGTTTCACGGGAAGACCTTCCCACCCGCTCTGTCTTGCTGCTAAGTCCCTTTCCCGATCTACGCAGAGACCTATCTCGTGCGGCTAGCCCGCATCCAGGCCTCTCCGTCTGTCTCTTCGGGCCAGGCAAAGAGATGCCGGGGAAATTGTTCTTTTGGTACGTTCCACTGCGCGCGGTATTGGTATTCACTCAGCCAGCTGGTAATTTGTTCCGCAGCCTGTTGGTGGTGGACTTCGGCGATGACCAGCGGGCGCTCTTTTGCAAAAAGCTTCTTACCCCCGCGCAGGACTTCGTACTCACCGCCCTCCACGTCGATCTTCACCAATTGTGGGGGAGGTACTCCGGTGCCAATAAAATCGTCGATCCTGACTGCCGTTACGTTGATTACTTCACCACTCCCCAATACGGGGCGGTTTCCGTCAGCCTGCACGCCGCCCTGCGACCTTGCGGTTGCGCCACGACGGAACCCGATCCCATCGATCGAGGTACGCGACCATACAGCAGCGTGAACCACTCGCAGGCGATTCTCCAATCCATTCCGCGCACAGTGTTCCTGTAACCGCGCGATGTTTTCGGGGTCACCATCGAAAGCGACGACCAGGCCCAGGTCGCCCACAAGCAGAGCTGTCCCGAGAGCCATCGTCCCCACATGGGCCCCGATATCATAGACAACCGCACCCGGCCCAACCTTAGCTAAAATCGCATTCTGCACCTCGGGTTCGTGCTCTCCACGCCAAAGGAGCGCTTCTCGAGGAAGGCGGAGGTGCATCCACATTCCCTTGGATAAGCCCGATTGAATCCGTACCCAAACCTGCACCTTGGGGAGGAAGCGACGTCCGATCCGTCGCTTCAGTTGGCCGAGGCCTCGTCCTACGCAGGGCCACCGCCCCAACACGCCTTCGTTGGCAGCCCTCTTAAGAACTAAGTAAGTCCCATAAAACAGGGCATAAACGTTGGCCATCATTAGGGGGATCTACCAGATCTGGTCGCCTACTCGACAACCACTTTGCCGGTCATGTTTGGATGAATCGAACAGGAGTACGAGTAGGTGCCGGGCTTGCTGGCCGTGAACGTGAACTTCTCTCCGGTACCAAGCACCTTGGATTTAAAGGTGGGGCCGTTGCTGACCACGGTATGCGGGATGTCATCGGCGTTCGTCCAGGTGATCTCCGTCCCTGCCTTCACCGTAAGTGCTGCCGGCGAGAAGTTGAAGCTTTCGATCTTGACCTCGGCTTTTCCCGCCGCGGCCGGTGCAGCGGCCACTCCCGTTGGCGTCATCTGAAAACTAATCAAAGCTGTCATCACCCAGGCTGCTAAACAAAAAATCCAGTCAGTCTTTCTCCTGCTACTCTTACTCGTCCGCATCCTGATCATTTCTGCTCCTCTATTTCGAGTTTTTGCAAACCTTCCCTCGCTCTCACTGTGCAGAACTTGTGGGCTGCGGTTTTATTCCAACCGATTTCTCCACTGATCGACTTTTTCAGAGCGGGCGTGAATAAAACGCGTGCCGGGCAGTTTACTGCGATGTGGGGTGCCACGGAGGCATCGCCAACGGGCCCGCTTGAGGGGCTGGGGCTCTCTTAGGGCTGACAGTCGAAGATCCGCGACAGGAAACCTAAGGTGCCTCGGAGGATGGCAATGGAGAGCATAAGTTATATCCAGGATGGTTCCTTGGTTCGCCAGGCGCAAAGCGGCAACCAGGCTGCTTTCGCGCAATTGGTACATACGTATGATCAAACGGTGCTACGGCTCGCATTGCGGCTCACTGGGTCGGAGAGCGATGCTCAGGACATCCATCAAGAGGCATTTCTAAGGGTCTACAAGAAGCTGGATGGCTTCCGGTTCGAGTGCTCTTTCGCTACCTGGATTTACCGCATTGTCACCAACGTCTGCCTCGATCACCTGCGGAGGAATCAAGCCCGAAAAAAGAATGGCGGGCTAGAGGTCAGCGATGACGAATTCCTGGACCAACTCTCGGACGACAGACCAGGTGGTACGCCCGAGCAGCAACTATTAGATCGGGAGTTGAATGCGCAAATCCTCCGGGCTCTCGAAAGACTTACGCCGCGCGAGCGCATGGTTTTTGATTTGAAGTATTTCCAGGGTCTTAAGCTGCGAAACGTGAGCGAGATTCTTAATGCTTCGGAAGCGTCGGTCAATACGACTTTCTTCCGCGCCACGAAGAAACTGCGTTTCCAGCTCGGTAGGTACACGAAAAGGAACAGACCTTCGATGAAGAATTGCTGTGACAAAGCTGCAAATCAACGGCAGAAACCGAAAAGACTCATGGAAACGGCCACTTTGGCAGCAACCGCGAACAATCCCATGTCCGAACGACGACCTCCCACCCTGGACCGAATTTTGATCCTACAGGGCAATAGTACTTTCCAAAGGACTCTGCGGGAGCTCTTCTGCTCGGAAGGCTACGAGGTCGATCTGGTTCCAGATGGCCTGGCCGGTCTGGAGATGCTTCGCCAGACACGGCCTTCGGCTGTGATCGTCAATCTACAGCACTCAGGATCTTCGGGGTCTGATCTTTGCAAGAGAATTGCGAATTTGATTCCCAGTCTGCCCCTTGTAGTTCTTGGCGCAAGCTCGGAAGTTGCGGAGAAGGTCCTTCTGCTGGAAGCCGGTGCCGACGACTACGTGACCGTACCATTCAGTTCGCGAGAGCTTGTTGCGCGACTGCGCGCCCTCATAAGGCGTACTTCACGCATCAGTTTGGAAGATTTGCATCTCGATGAGGCAGCATGTCTGTGAAGTACGAGCTTTGGTTTGTGGCTGCGGCTGTCGCCATCTCTACCCTGTTGTTGATTTGTGCCCATGCTTCCGCTTCGAGCCTGGACGACAGCCCAACCGCACTTGCCGCCCTTCAGGCCAAGGCGGATCAAGCTCAGCCCAAAGACAAGTGCTTTCTCTACGCCAAGCTCGTCAGCCAAATGACAGACCTGGCCGGCCGCCAGTTCAATTCCGGCGAATCCGGACAGGCTTCGGAGACGCTCAAGCTGGTGCAACAGTATGCAGAGAAGATCCACATGGAGGTTGCCGATGACAGCAAGAGGTTGAAGGATGCCGAATTGCTCATGCAGCGCACCTCTTTTCGCCTCCAGGACATCCGCAACGAAGCTTCGTACGAAGACCGGCAGACCTTGGAGGCAACGCTGAAGCAGTTGAATCAGGTTCAGGCGCAGCTCATGACGCAGGTCTTCAAAAAGTAGAATGCGATTGAATCAACCTTCTTCCAGGCGATGCGACGCCTCCATGGCCGGCCGATGATCAGGGCGGCGCTGGTGGCTGGGGTCTGCATTGAGACTCGTCTGGCCGGCACGTCTGCGGCAGACTGCGAGCTTGCAACCTGACCGCCACCTCCGCAGCTGATGACCAGACAATCATGACATTTGACAGTCTTGCCTGGAAGTATGACGACCTGTTTTCGCGTTCGAGGATCGGTGCCCAGCGTGGAACCGTATGGGATGTGCTGGCTGACACCTTTCGACCCGGCGATACAATCCTCATACTCAATTGCAGCACCAGGGAAGAGGAAATCTTTCTTGCCATGTTGGGCGTCTCCGATGTCGCCAGTGGCGCCGCAGAGGGAATGGTCCACGCGGGACGGAATCAGGGGCAGCCCGACACTCCAGTTCAGCTGGATCTTCCGCCGGCGGAGCATCTGACGATGATTCGCCCTGGTGCGTTGTTCGACGGCGTATTATCGAACTTTTCTGGACTAAATATTGTTGCGGACCTTAATCGGACTGCTCGTGACCTGGCATCCATGGTGAGCATGGGCGCCCCCGTCATCATCTGCCTCTCCACCCGGTTCTGCCTCTCAGAAACGCTCTGGTTTCTGCTCCATGGCAAATTTCGCAAAGCATTCCGCCGGCCTTTTGGGATCGCTACCCTGAAAGTAGGCAACTCCACGACGAAAATACACTACCCGGGCTTGAGAGAAGTCAGGAAGTTGTTTTCACCATCTTTCATCATGCGCTCCTGCACGGGAATCGGCATAGCAGTTCCGCCATCGTACCTGGAGCCAGTCTTCCGCAAATATTCCAGGGTGCTCCGATTGCTGCGCCGAATAGACAACGGCATTTCGCACCTGCCTCTTCTGCGGACGATCGGGGATCACATGCTCGTGTGCTTTGAGCGCGTGGAGACGTGACGCTGTCGAGCCCGGAGGCGCCCTCCCAACATTTTTTCTCCACGCTGTGGAAATAATCTTTGCGCAAACCAGTTTGAAAAGGTACGGGACTTCTTTCCTCAGGCCATGATTCGTCACGGCTTGAGGATGTGAGATCAACCGATCAGCCAGCTTACGTCTCGCACGCGCGTAGGCGACTCGTATCTTTTTGGAGGAACGCTCATGCTCATGCCCCCTCGGAGGAAGGTTCTCCTTTGTACTAGCCTGTTCGCGGCATTGGCCGCGTTGGGTACTGGACTCGCTGGAATCGCAGCCAACTCAGCGACTGAAGCGCCGGCCGGGTTTAATACACCCAGCTTTAACGGTGCGGCAAGCATCAGCAATGGACTCGTTGAACCGCCCGGAGACACCTTTGCTCGGGATCAGCAGGTCTATGAAGAAAACGAAACCGTCGCGGCTGGTCTTGGACCGGTATACAACGCAACTTCCTGTGTCAATTGCCACCAGAATCCGAATAGTGGAGCAGCCAGCCAGATCACTGAGCTCCGCGTAGGGCACAACGATGCAAACGGCAATTTCGTGAACCCGACGATCTTGATCAACGATGGCAAAAACACGATTACGGGCAGGTCCATCGTCGATGATCGCGCCATCGGTCCGCAAGCCCAGGAGACCATACCCGCGACGGAAAACATTCGAACGTTACGCGCTGCCCTCAATACCCTGGGGGATGGATTTGTGGAAGCCATTGACGACAATACTCTGATCGCAATCGCAGCGGAACAACCACATCTGAGTGGAGGCAGAGTTCATGGAGAAGTTGTGGAGGCTCCGATTTTTGAGGCTCCTGGACTGACCCGCGTCGGACGCTTCGGTTGGAAGGACCAGCACAGCAGCTTGCTCTCATTTATTGCGGACGCCTATCTCAATGAGATGGGGATCACCAATCGGTTGCGGCCCACTGAAGTGACTCAAGTTCTTAACACTACGACGGGCATTAACGATCAGCCAGATGAACTCGGCCTCGCGGACATCGACCACTTTGCTCAGTTTGTGCGGGGAACGATGGTTCCGCCACGCGACACCACGCTGGCCGCAACCCCCGCGGCTTTGGCAGGCCAACGACTGTTCGGGCAGGTTGGTTGTAACGTCTGCCACATGGAAGCCATTACCACGGCTCCGGTAGGGACGGTTATTGATGGCGGCATGTTTACGGTTCCGGAAGCCCTGGGCGACAAGATAATTCATCCTTTTAGCGACTTCCTGTTGCATGACATCGGAACTGGAGATGGAATCGTCCAGGTTGGGCCGCAGGACACTGCGAACAAATTAAGGACTGCGCCGCTCTGGGGTTTGCGCATGAAAGCCCGCTTCATGCACGACCTGGGATCACTGTCTCTTCACAACGCAATCGAACGTCACGATGGGGAAGCACACGACGCCGCGCAAGGTTTTAGAGACTTGAGCCCCGCGCAGAAGGAGGAGTTGATTACCTTCTTGAGAACGCTGTGAGGCAGTCCCAAACGGATCAGCCGCTAGGGCAGCTGATCCGTTGTCAGTTCCTGACGACTGTTCGTGTGTCGATGGACGCTACTGCACGGTTGGCTTTCCGGGCCGTAAACCTTGATGGCTTTGTGTGGGCCTGCCCCGATGCGTCCAGAAGAAACACGAATGCGCAAAGCCTGCGAGACATGACGTTGCAAGAGAAGATCGACAAAGCAGCCGTGTCCGTCATTCTTGCTTTGGGGTTGCAGGGGGAACCAAGTCTACTCGATTTGCGTCATCCAGATGCCGACGTGCCATTGGACCAGGCTGACGATCATCTTATCCCGGGCGATACTCAACTCTCCGTCTCCGCTCCAAAATCCGTCAAGATCTTTCTGCGAAGCATCGTGAAAGTGCTCGTAACCGAAAGCTTCGCCAAGCGGCCGCTTGGTCTCCGGCTCCAGCCGTTGCGCCCAGATGCAGTGATAGCCATCGCGTTGGGAAATGAAATAGGCCGTGTTTCCATCCGGTGAGAATTGTGGTCCGCCATCGTTATGCGTTCCGTCCGTGACCGCGATCCACTCGGGCTCCTTTCCCGCAGCACCATCTCGGACCGGCGCGATCATGATCTGCCCCTTAGTCCGGGTGAGTTCCTTGGCAAAGATGATCCAGCGATCGTCCCAGGAGAGGGAGGCAGATTCGATCGCACTACCTGGAGACGCAACCACCTGCTTTTCGGTCCCCGATGCCAGGTTCAGAGCCGCGATCCAACCGGGTGGCTTGTCATCGCGAATCGGATTGTATTTGCGCACCAGCAGAACGGAGTCACCGGAGGAAAAGCCCCTGGGGACACAAGATTCGCAGACTTTTTTCGGCCTTCCTCCGTCGGCTGAACCGACGAAGCCACAGTTGACGGGTTCCCCCGATTGCCATCGCCGGTTTCCACAATCCTGTTCAAAGCTGACTTTCGATCCGTCCGATGCAATGCCGACGCCGTAGTTAGAGCGGCGGCTCGCCTCATCCACAGTGTGGTTCTTACCGCTCTTGAGATCCGTCAGCACAACGTTGTTGGATTTTCCCGGAGTGTCTTCTACATAGGCCAACCATCTACCATCGCGGGAAATGGTTGGTGAATAGCTGTCGGTCCCCGGGGTCAGCGGCACCTCGGAAGCCGGTCCCAATTTTTGACCGCGGCTATCAATGGGAATGGCAAATGTCGTTTGCCGGGAAGCGAACGTCGGGTAGGCGACCTTGCCATCGTCCGCAACAGAAACGCTATAGCCGATCTCGCCTGCGCCAAACGTGATTTGCTCCGCCGCTCCCTTGATTTCGCCCTGCCGGGAAACCGGAATGCGGAACATCTTCCAGACTCCAGCTCCCTGCGCGGTATAGACGATCCATTCGCTGCCATCTTTCTTTCGCAGCCAGGCCCGTGCGGCAATATTCTTGTCGTCCACCACTTTTTCCATGTCCGGCAGAGGCAATGGCCTGAGCTCGCCCGCGGGTAGCGGGGCGATCCACCAGCCCTCCGGCCCGCCCGTCTCCTGCTTGCGAACTCCGTAGAACAGGATGTGGTCGCCATCGGGAGACCAGATCGGCGGCCCATGGACCAGATACTCTCGATTCAGATCCAGGGAGTTTGGCTCACCGCCGTCCACAGAAACAGTCATTGCCGTCTTTTCCGCTCCATCGAGGTAGAGGATTCTTGAGCCATCGGGCGAGTAAACCGGATACTCTGCGTGGGTTGACTCGAGCACAAGTTTTTGGACGCCGGAGAGAGTCGGCGCTGTGCAGATGCCTTGCTTGCAAAGAAATACCAGGTGGGTGCCGTCGGGAGAAAAATCCGGACCGATGACTCCATCAGGTCCTTTGGTTACCTGGATCGCGTCGCCTCCAGCGGTTTGCTGCACCCAGATGTGCGGCGGCCCTCCACCATCGGGCGAGACATACGCAAGTAATTTGCCATCGCGCGTGAGCCGCGCGCAGCAATTTGCAGCGGACGTGACAAATTTGGTATCCGGTAAAGTGTGAGCCCTCGGCTGATGCGCCAAAAGTGCAGTCATCGCGGCAAGGACAAGTACGGCCGCAATACTGGCTACGACGATGAGGGTACGGGCTCTCGCCCTGGCGGAGTCTGGCGAAACGCCGTTTATTTCCGCTGGCCCGATGGCTCCGCCAGTCTCACCTGCTGTGATTTCAGGTTTGGGCGGTGGGTCTTTCAGTATCGCTGAAGAAGCTTCCGTAGGAGAGTGAGCGGTCACCGCTGCGATGAATCGATATCCACGGCGTGGAATTGTCTCGATATACCGTGGTCTGGAGGCTTCGTCGTTGAGTGCCTCGCGCAGCCGGTTGACCACCTTGTTGAGCGAAAGCTCAAAGTCAACGAACGTCTCTTTTCCCCAGAGGCGCTCCTGCAATTCGTCGCGCGTGACAATCTGCCCTGGTCGTTCCAGGAGAGCTGCCAGAAGCTGGAGTGGCTGTTCGCCCAACCGGATCGGTACGCCATGTTTACGCAATTCCAGAGCGTTTCGGTCCAGTTCAAAGACTCCGAATTGGACTTTGCCCATAACCCTCTTCTGCCCTATGCCGGTTTACTCTAAATCAATAGAGGCTCCGGCAGCACGCATATCTGCCGAGCCTTTCTCGGGTTCCTTACGGCCGGCGCGCTCGACTGGGTGGGGATTGGCAATGACATACTCGCGCTGATGGCTAATGAACAGCCGATGAAAAATGCCAGTCGGCAGCAGGCCGTCGGTGTCTGTCTTATCCCGGGTCCTGCCTTCGCAGGCCGCCAGCACAACGTTCCGCAATGTTTGGCTCCCGATGGCGAGGTTCGTTCGTTCCACGTGACAGTTCTGGCTCGCGTTGAGGGAGTGGATGTTGCCGTGGCCGGAACTCCAGGCTATTTGTGCGGCCTCTTGTTGCGCGGGAAAGAGCATCGCCGTATTGGTTCCGCTATCCAAAAGCAAGGACACAGGCCGCGCGAGAAGGGCGAGTCGTAAGGGAACGACAATTCTGTCGGGGGTGGCCACGGAGTGGTAGGTGCCCGTGCGAGCGAGGGGCAGGTGCTCGCCTTCGACTGAGTTTGCGAGGTTTGGGGTGCGATCGAGCGTGAGTGCATGGTGATCGTTGTCGATCAGAAGGTCGAAATATTTAAGAAAATTTTCCCCGAGGATCCCCTGGACGTGCCCTTCCAGCGCCCCGAGTTGACCTTCCTGAAGGGTGTTGATCTCGACATGTTCGACTGATTGTCCGGCTATGCCGAGTGTCGCCGATTCTGTCCGTTGCTGGGAACTATCCCCCAATGAGGCGGCAATGGTCACGGAACCGGCCCAGGGAATATTCAGGCTCCGAAGCAGTCGCTGGTTGATGACGGTGACGTTCGCCCCGGTATCAAGAACGAATGGATAAGGCCCTGTACCGTTCACGGAAACCTGAACGATCGGAACCCCGGACCTTTCCTCCATTGCGATGTGAGCGCGCATGGTTTGCGCATGAATGCTGAGGACCAGGACGAACGGGGTAGCCGACGCGAACGCGAGTCTCACAGGCGATGTGTCCTCGCCGCTCAAAATGCGTCCGGTTCACGGCTATTGCAATCCCATCGAGATGACAGTTTCCTGACATTTGGTTTTGGCGCTAACGCTATGCAGGAGATGGATATGCGGCAACATGTGACAAGGAGATGTCAGGGGCAGAAGGGAAGAAAGCCCCCTAAATGACGAAGCACAGACGACCGGGGAGTTCCAGCTTGATTTTATGGACAAGCGAACAGTCGGCTCAGGATCGTTAAATTGGGTTGTGGAGTCTAATTGGGAGAAGCGTTTTTCCCGTTGGTATGAATCGGGAACATGCACTCCACGCGCAGTTCTTGCGCAGTGATGCACTGTGGCGTGCCGACGGTTGTGATCAGCGAGAAGTACGAGAAGCGCTCCTCGCCTCGCCGAAAGGTGATGGGCAGCACAGGGCTCTGAGGCGCCGTCGGCGGCTTCAATCCCGCAACACCCGGATACTTACGTAGCCGCTCCAGCAACTCTGTAAGTCTCGTATCGACCACTTGCGCAACCGCTTCCCGCCGAACTCGTTGCAGCAGGCCGGCTGCGACGTTTTCCCAGTCCTCAACAAAAGGCCGCATCCCCGCCGGATCAAACATCAGGTCGAGCAGGTTACGCGGCTTCGGTCTCGCCTCCAGATCGACAAATGAGCCGAAGAATCGCGGCGCAGCCTGATTGGTTCGAATCACATGCCAGTACCGGTCCAGCACCAGCGCGGGATGCGGCTCATGTTGCTGCAGCATCCGGTCGACTGCCTGGGTGACGATCGCCATTTGCCCGGCGTCCATGGTCTGCTCGCTGTAGAGCGGGGCGTAGCCTGATGCCAGCAGCAGAACATTCCGCTCGCGGAGCGGAATGTTCAGGGCATCGGACACGATGGAAAGAAAATCCCGGCTGGGAGCGCTCCGCCCGCTCTCGACAAAACTGAGATGACGCTGCGAAATGCCTGTGTCGAGCGAGAGGTCGAGCTGGCTTTTGCCGCGCTCGTGTCTCCAGTAGCGCAACATCTCTCCGAGCTGAGGAACTGTGGAAGCAGATTGTGTTGCCATTGCGATCTCCCTCTGGTCAAAACCGGACTGCGCCGACAGAGCCAAACCGCGGCCGGGTCTGGTACTCCGCGGTTATTCTCGCCAAGCGAATGGCTGGAATTGATCTTCCAGTGGAGGATTGGCGATGGTTCCAGCATAGTTGGTGATCGTCGATGCCGCGACTACGGCGATCACCTCCAGGATTTGTTCCCTGGTAAAGCCGGCGGCGAGAAATGCATCGAGTTCCTGTTCGCTCAGGTGCCCCCGCTTCTCGATAAGCGTCTTCGCCAGGGTGGAAAGTGCGCCAAATCGCGGGTCCTTCGGCACCAGCCGCGCACGGATCGCTGCGGTCTCTTCGGGGCTCACTCCCTGTTTGACAGCCAGCGCCGTATGGAACGCCACCGCGTACGTGGAGGAGTTGGCGACTGCGTCGGTCAGCAGGACAATTTGAATCTCCTGCTCAGTAAGGCTGCTGCTGTGTACCTGCTGAAATACGCCAACTAAAGACGTCACGAGTTTCGGCGAATTCGAAATTACGGCAGCGATGTTGGGAAGAACGCCGAAAGCCTGCTGCAACTGTTCGAGCGCTTGCTTGGACTTCTCTGGCGCGGATTCGATGGTGTGAATTGGATAGGTCGGCATGTGATTCTCCTTGTGGTTTGCAGAGGACAGGCGATCCTGAACATCTACAAGTTCAATATCGAATGAATCGCGAGGCGCAGCAATTACCTCGCAGGTAATCGTTTGGCAGCAGCTAGCCCGCTCGAATAGGACTGGTCTTTGCATGGGTATCAGGTGGGCGGGATAGTATTCTGAGGCACACGAGCAAGATCGGAGTCATCATGGCGCGCCAAGTCGTCTTCACATCCAAAGCAGCAAAGCCGTCGCCGACGTATAGCCAGGCGGTCAAGGCAGCGGGTCTCGTGTTCGTTTCGGGCACAGCGCCAACAGACCCCGAGACAGGTCAAATCAAGGGGACCACCATTCAAGAGCAGACAAAGCAGTGCCTGACCAACATTGCCGCCATCTTAGAAGCGGCTGGGTCATCCATGGAAAAGATCGCCAGCGCCACGGTCATTCTGGCGGACGAAGATGATTTCGCGGGCATGAACGAGGAGTGGATGCGATGGTTTCCCACGAATCCCCCCGCACGTCAGGGCGCCAAGCTTCCAGCGCGCATTCCAGGCCTCAAAGTTTCAATTGCTGCCATCGCTGAGGTTTAATAAGAACTCCATCGTCGAACTCAACGTCGATGTGCGCCTGCACTTTGCTCCCTGGCAGGAGGTTCGAGATACCGTTGAGATCGACCACGTAAAGAGCAAGGATCATGTCCCAGAAAAACAGCACCAGAAGAACATTCGTTGGGCTCGCCGCAGCGGCCTGCGGCGCACTTGTCACGCCGCCAAAGACACGCGCAGTTGTACCAGATCCAATTCATTCGGCGCCTGGCTCCTCGTCCTATCTGGAAATCCTTCGCCCTCCTGACCTGCTGATTGCCTATTCCGGCCTCGACACCCGCATGCCGTTGGCTCGCTCCGGTGACCATTGGGGCAGTCACGATATTGAAGTGCAAACAACGGTCACACCGGGAGCATCGGTGGAGCTTCCCCTCCACCTCCGCAGCCCGCATACTGCCCTGACTCACCTGCATC
>JBEKNJ010000085.1:0-20818 GCA_049522955.1 Acidobacteriaceae bacterium | reverse complement strand
GCGCATGCAGCCAAGCCGGTGCTCATGGCGGAAGCCATGCAGCACGCGGTACTCGCGGGACGGCAGTCTTTCCTCTCCGGCCGGATGCCGAGAAAGCTTTACGCCACTGCCAGCTCTCCGCTCGAAGGCCTTTCGAAGTAGCATCCACGTGACTATTACAAGCGCCGCCCGGCGTGGGATAGACTCGGTCACATGCGCGTCTTCGGCATCGATTGTGGCACCAATTGCACCGGGTATGGGGTCGTCGACGTAGAGTCCGGCCAGCGTGAAACACGCCTGGTTGCGGTAGCCGCCGGCGGCCTCAACCTGGCCAAGGATCAGGCTCTACCGGTGCGTTTGGCCTACATCTATAGCGAGCTTTCGGCGCTGCTGGAGCTGCACCGCCCCGACGTGGTGGCGGTGGAAGGGGTGTTCTATTCCGTGAACGCGAAGTCGGCGCTCAAATTAGGGCACGTCCGTGGAGTGGCTCTGCTGGCGGCGGCAATGCAAGGACTTCCGGTTGCGGAATACGCTCCGCTTACGATTAAATCGGCAGTAGTGGGCTACGGATTGGCACAAAAAGAGCAGGTGCAGTTCATGGTGGCACGCCTGCTGAACCTCGACCGTGCGCCGGAACCTGCCGACGCCGCCGACGCGTTGGCCATCGCGATTTGCCATGTGCATACGGCACAGACGATTTTATTGCAGGCAGAATCCCGCGCTTGAGGCCCCGTTGAATCCGCTGCGAAGCATTGCCTGGGCGCTGTTGCCCCTGCTGTTCACCGCGAAGACATTGACCGCGGATGTGACGCCTACGGCGCAGATTCGCTTTACCTACGAGAACCCCAAGTTGCAGCCGCAGAAATATGTTCTGACGGTCGAGGAAGATGGCACCGGCCACTTTCGCTCGGAGGGGAGCGGCCAGAGCGACGGCCAAAGCATGTCATCAGAGCCTCAGGATCGGCCGATTCACATCTCCAGAACGCTGCGGGAGGCGATGTTCGCGGCCGCGCGAAAGAGCAAGCTGTTCGCTTTCCCCTGTGATGACGGGGGGAAGAACGTTGCTTTTCAGGGGACCAAAACCCTGGAGTACGCCGGCCCTGAAGGCAAAGGAAGTTGTGTCTACAATTGGAGCAAGAACGCTCAGATTGAAAAGCTTACAGACCAGTTTGAGGCCATGGCTTCAACCCTGGACGAGGGTAGCAGGTTGCAACGCCAGTATGAGCACGGGCGCCTCAGCCTGGATTCAGAAATGGAAATTCTGGACCAGATGGTGCACGAAGGGCGAGCGATTGAACTGGAAAATATAGCCCCGATTCTGCAAACCCTTGCCGGCGATGAGGCGGTGTTACAGCGGGTGCAGCGGCGCGCACGGGCTCTGCTGGAGGCGGCAAAGAGCGATTGACCGCCAGGCAGAGTCTATATGGTCAAGAACTAATTGCCGAAAAAGTTGTTGAAGTCATTAGGGGCAGTTCCCAGGAAATGGAGGTGCTCCATTATGCAGCACCTGAAAATCAAGAACGTTTTTGCCGTGATCATGCTTTGCCTGCTTTGGATGGGATTGGGGGTGGCCCTCGCGCCCGCGCAGGATGCCGGACCCAATGTTGCGCGAGTGAGCTTCGTACAAGGCTCGGTGCAGCTGCTTGCCGGGCAAGATACCAATTTCCAGCAAGCGGTGATGAACATGCCGGTGTTGGATGGCTCCCGCTTGCAGACTGGCGGGGACGGTCAGGTAGAAGTTGAATTCGGCGATGGAAGCGTGGCCCGACTCACGCCCAACAGCTCCCTACAGTTCAATCACCTGGGGCAGGATCAGGTTCAGCTCCAGCAAGTGGGGGGCTTGGGCTATTACGAGTTCAACGTAGGCGACGGGCATCCTCCCTTCACCCTGCAACTCGCCAATCTGAGTGTGCAGCCGACCGCGAACTCGATTGTGCGTGTGGGGCTGGATGCGGGATGGGACGTTGCCGTCGTCGCCGGCTCGGTAGCGGTCCAGGGAGATGGCATTCCCGGGGTGGCCGTGGCGGCAAACTCGAGCATCCGCTCCGGGGGCGATAACAGCGGGGCCCCGTACACCGTAGCGCAGGGCATCAATGGTGACTCCTGGGATAACTGGAATCAGGACCGGGATCAGGCAATAGCCCAGGAGGCGTCGCAGCAGACGCCGGTGCGCGATGACTCAGCGAATCCGCAGAACGAAAACTGGAATGACCTGGATGCTGACGGAAATTGGTATCCAGTCGAGGGCGAAGGAAATGTATGGGTTCCGGCCGGCGTCGGAGCGGGTTGGGACCCTTATGGGGCCGGCTATTGGGCTTACTACCCCGCCTTTGGCTACACCTGGGTATCAAGCTATCCCTGGGGCTGGCTCCCTTACCATTGCGGCGCCTGGAACTACTACTCCTTCGGTTGGGGCTGGGCTCCGGGTGGTGGTTGCGGCCGTATATGGTCTCCGGTAGTGGTGGTGCGAAATCATCCTCCGGGGTGGACGATGCCGGTGCGGCCGCTCCGTCCGCCTGGCGGTATTTATTCAGTGCGGGGTCAGCAGCTGGTGGCCGTTGATCGAGGGCCGGTTGCCAAGGGCCCATGGGCCTTCGAGCACGGGTTTGCTCCCAGGCCAGATCATCAGCAAGCGCTGAACCTGAATGGACGCACGGTTGCGCCGGTCGGCCGAGTCGACGTTCGCCCGCAGGCATTGACCGCAGCCAGAGGCACCGCACCGGGATCGCGCGCGTTTTTGGGTGGTACCTCTCCCGCGGGAGGGCAGCGGGTGAATACCAATAGCACGTACATGTGGGGCGCCAATCCGCCGCGTGCGGTAGAGAGCCCGAATGGCAGACCGCCTCAAGCGGTCAACCAGCAGCCGAACGTTGGATATCCCGCGCAGTCTTACAACCAGCGATCGACCTACGTGGCCCGGCCGACGCCGACGACGCATTATTCGGCTCCTCCTCCACCGCAGCACTATTCGGCCCCGCCGCCGGCACCTCACGTGTCGGCTCCGGGGGCTCACCGTTAAGCATTTGCACCGTTAACGGAACCGATGGGATACCACGGCGCTCCCCCTGAGCTTTGTCACTCAATAAGCAGCGAAGGGCGAGGTTAGCGGTATCCCACATCTCGCATAAAACGAGCGAGATATGGGGCACCCCAACATTCTCTTTCAGGAGAGACTTCTAGTCGGCAGCGACGGCTTTGAACAGGCATGCCATGGCTTCGAGAGACACTGCTTCAGCCCTGACTCGAGCGTCCACCGCACACTTCGTGAACGCTGCATCCACAACGGCAGGGCTGTATCCCGAGGCGCGCAGGTTGTTTGCCAGGGTCTTGCGCTTCAGTGCGAAGATCTGGCGCAGAAAGCGTAGGAACCCCTCCGGCTCGACCGTCAGTTCCTCGAATCGAGAATGCATGGTGAGCCGAATGACCGTGGAGTAGACCTCGGGGGGCGGGGCAAACGCCTCAGGTGGCAAAGTGAAGAGCTGTTCCACCGTGGCGTACATTTGGGTGGTGGCCGATAGCAAGCCGTAGGCGCTCGAACCCGGAGGCGCCACGATGCGTTCTGCGACTTCCCGCTGAGCCATCAGGACCGCCCGGTCAATCACTGCGCTGTGGGCGAAGAGATGCATCAGGATGGGGGACGAGATGTAGTACGGCAGATTGCCAATGACCAGCAGCCGCACGCCAAGTTGGGTAGCCAGCTGGGTGAGGTCGAATCGCAGAATGTCCTGGCAAATCACTTCTACAGATCCACCCTGCAGGGACGCAGCCAGCGCCGGGTCGAGTTCGACTGCGATGAGCCTTTTGGCGCGAGCCGCCAGCAGACTGGTAAGCACTCCTCTGCCAGGGCCAATTTCCAGCACCGTGGCCTGGCTCAGATTTCCCAACGCGTCTACGATCGCGCGCGGCGCCGTAGGACTGACAAGAAAATTCTGACCCAACTTCGGCTTACGGTGCATGGGGTAGACTACGCATTTGCGACGATTCCTCCTCTGCATCATACGGAAGCGGATTCGCAACAAAGAAGAGGTGTAGGCCATGCATATCGTTTTTGCCGCGTCGGAGTGCGTTCCATACGTCAAGACGGGCGGAGTTGCGGAAGTAGTCGGGGCGCTGCCCAAGGAGCTGGTGCGGCAAGGCCACCAGGTGACCGTGTATGTGCCGCTCTATCGGCAGGTGCAGAAGCATTTGAAGGATCGCAAGGTCGCGATTCGTAGTTTGACGATTCCTTTTTCTTACTACAACCGTTTTGTGACGGTAGTGAATGGCGGAATTTCGGAGGGAGTGCAGTTTTATTTCATCGACTGCCCGGAGCTTTTCGATCGCGAATTTCTCTATGAGACGGCGTCGGGGGATTATGCCGATAACGCCGAGCGGTTTGGCTTGTTCTGCCGCGCGGTGCTGGACAGCACCAAGCAATTGGGTGTCCCCGATGTTTTCCATATCCACGGTTGGCCGGCCGGGGTGCTCGCGATCCTTCTCCGAACGGTGTACTACTTCGATCCAGCACTGAAGAATGTTGCCTGCCTCCTGACCATCCACAACTCCGACCGCCAGGGCTGGTTTCCGCGGGAAACAGTTGAAAAGCTGCTGCTGCCGTGGGATGTGTACACGGTCGATCGGGCAGAGTTTTACGGAACCTTTGATTTCTTGAAGGGCGGTATTGTCTATTCCGACGCTATCAACACCGTAAGCCGCAAGTACGCCCAGGAGATCCAGACGCCGGAGTTTGGCAACGGCCTGGACGGCGTATTGCGCGCCCGGGCGCAGGACCTTCACGGCATTTTGAATGGGGTTGATTACCAGGTGTGGGATCCGGCGACCGATAGCAAGATCGCGGCCCATTACAGCCCGGAGCGGCTGGAAGGAAAGGTGGCCTGCCGCAAGGATCTGCTGCACGCGTTCGGCGTTTCCAACCTGGCGGACGACACCCCGGTGCTGGGAATGGTCTCACGCCTGGCGACGCAGAAGGGACTTGATCTTCTGGCTCAGGCCTTCGATCAGCTGGTGCAGGAAAACATGTTCCTGGTGATGCTGGGTACCGGCGAACCGTATTACGAGAACCTGCTGCGCAGTTGGAAGGAACGGTTTCCCGGTAAGGTAGCCGTCGCTATTACGTATGACGAAACCCTGGCACATAAAGTCGAGGCGGGGTCGGACATGATCTTAATGCCTTCGCGATCGGAGCCTTGCGGGCTAAATCAAATCTACGGTATGAAGTACGGAACGGTCCCGGTAGTTCGGGCCACGGGCGGGCTCGATGACACGGTGCAGGAATGGTCCGCAGAAGCGGAGACGGGAACCGGCTTTCGCTTTTACGACTATCGGCCAGAGGACTTTTTGCATGCACTGCGCTCTGCATTCGGCGCGTTCGCAAATAAGGAACAGTGGCGGAAGCTGATGCGCAACGGCATGGCGCGTGACTATTCCTGGACCAAGCCGGCTAAGGAGTACATTCAGCTTTACGAGGAGATCGTGCGCCGGAGATCGTAAGAGTAGCCGCAGTTGGCCCCACTACGGCGCTTGTTTTGTATCAGGGCACGACTCGAGAGGCTGCGGAAAAAGTCGGGGGACGGATAGAAATGCGTCCCTCAGCGGCTAAAGCCGCACCTGTTTTCAATCGTTTATGTACGGGCTGAAGCCCGTACCCTTCAAAGAACTGAGTTTTTCCGCAGCTGTTTAGTCGTGCCGCAAAGGTGCCGAAACGATTGGGCTTTAGCCCTGGTCATTTTTGAGCGCGTGGCGGCACGACTAAAGTCGTGCCCTGATACAAAACAAAGAGCTGAGCGGTCTTACTACTCCCTGCCACGAAAGAACAGGTAAAGAGGAATGCCGGCGAGGATGATCAGCGTTCCCAACAGCGAGCTGCGCAGGTTGCTGGCAAACGAATAGTAGAGCAATACAGCCGCGGCCAGAATGAAGAGTGCCGGCAGGACAGGATATCCCCAGCTGCGGAACGGACGCTCCGCGGCTGGAATGCGACGCCGGTAAATAAAGATGGTTGTGGTAGTGAGCAGGTAGAAGAGCCACTCGGCAAAGATGGCAAGCTCAAAAAGCTGCTGAAAGCGCCCCACCAGCAGCAACAGGAGGGTGCTCAATAACCCTTGGGCCACCAGAGAAGTGGAAGGGCTTTGAAAGCGGGGATGAATGTGGGCCATGCGCGCCGGGAAGAGCCGGTCACGCGCAGCGGCAAAGGGCACGCGGGCGCCGGACATAGTGGTTCCGTTGAGCGTGACCAGGATGCTGAGTGCCATGGCTGCCGAGACCAGGGCCGCTCCCCAGTGGCCGGACACAACCGACATGGCAATCACCGCCGGACGCGGGGACACCGCGATTTGCGCCGCGGGCAGGATGTACTGAATGGCCGCATTGGTGCCCATGTAAAGCACGCCGACAACGCCCACGCCCGCGATCAACGCAATCGGCAGGCTCCGCTCCGGGCGCTTTACTTCGCCGGCTACCATGGTGAGGTCATTCCAGCCGTCATAGGCCCATAGGGAAGCAATGAGGGCAACCATGAAGCCAGCCATGCCACCCTGCGCGCCCGGGAAGGTGGTGTGGAAATTAGCCACACCTCCACGGGAACTGGCGAAACAGAAGCCGGTGATGATAAGAACCAGGACCACCTTGAGCCAGGTGAAGAAAAGCTGAAAGTCTCCCGCCTTCTTGATGCCCAGGTAGTTCAGCCCTGTGATCAGCCAACAAGCAGCGATAGCGAAAATCTGCGACCAGCTGATCAACAACGGAGCGCGCAGAGCCACTCCATCGAGCCAGGCGAACGCGGGGAATATCCCCAGGACCCGGGCCAGGCCGGTGGTGATGCTGGCGATCGATGCCGGCTTGGCGACCGCAAACCACGTCCACATATAAAGAAATGCGGGCAGATCGCCGTAGGCGTTGCGGAGAAATACATACTCCCCGCCCGCCCGCGGCATCATGGCCCCCAGTTCCGCGTAGGTCATGGCGCCAAAGAGGGTGAGGAGACCACCCACGATCCAGGCTAGATAAACCATCCGCGCGGAGCCGACGGCACGCATCATTTCCTGGGGTACAAGGAAGATGCCGCTTCCGATGATGGTGCCAACCACAATGGCCGTGGCATGCCAGACTCCGAGCACACGGGGAAGGTCCGGTGCTGACGACGTGCTCGGTATGGAATGGGTCGCTTCGCGCACAGTGAGCCGTGGGTTAAGGGAGGATCAGGAAAGAATTGAGGCGAGTCTAGCATGCGGGAAAGCGTCAGCCGCCGAGCGAATGCTCGACGCAGGCGGCGAGTTGCGACTCGGAGAGGGCACTGCAGTCGAAGAGCGTGTCATCGAAAAGGGAATTGCCGGGCGAAACCCATCGTATGATTCGCATCCAGGGCCAGCGGATGCGCATCACGCGTGCCAGCGAGACCTGCTCCTCGCCGCTCAGCGACTGATCATAGACCGCCCCTGCAAAGTGCTGAGCTTCCGCGTAAACCTCGGCAAAGCAGATGTTGTCAGCACGGGTTACGCTCAATCCCATTGATTGCAGGACTGACTCTGTGCGATCGGCTTGCGCAGACGGAGTGGCTACAAACAATATGGGCACGGCAGCAGCTCGGAGGTATTTCATCGGCAGCTTCAGAAGACATGGTTTCGCCGTCCGGCACAATCCAACGGAAACCGCTTTTTGAATGCAGTGAAAGTTCCGGGGACGGTTAGGAAGCCGTGCTTACACAGCCTGGCTTGGGGGAGACGCCAATGTGTCCGCGGGATGGAAATAGCCATGGATTGCGGCAGCCAGGTGAGGGGCAACGACGGAGGCTAGCGCCTGCAGGCTGGCATCCTGAATCCCACGCAGGCTGCCAAAGTGGGCAACCAATCGATTGCGCGTTTGCGGGCCCACGCCGGGAATCGTCAGCAGATTGGCCTCACGGTCGCGAATCTCCCTTCGCTTGCGGTGGTAGGTGACAGCGAAGCGGTGTGACTCATCGCGAATCTTCTGCACCAGGTGCAGCACCGGGGATCGGCGGTCAAGCACGATGGGCTCATCCTCTTGCCCGTAGACGTAGATAATTTCCTCTCGTTTGGCGATCGAGGCCAGAGGTTGAGTCGTGATGCCGAGCAGCTCCAGGGCTTCGGCTGCGGCATGCAACTGACCCAGACCGCCATCGATCAGGATCAGGCTGGGCATCGCTTTCTGCTCATCCTGCACCCGGCGATACCGTCTTCCCACGACTTCTCGCATGGACGCGAAATCATCCACCCCGTCGACCGTCTTGATCTGATATTTGCGGTAGTCGGATTTCTTCATGGCGCCGTCCTCCCAAACAACCATGGAAGCGACTGTTTCTGCGCCCTGGATGTGAGAGATATCGAAGCACTCGATGCGCTTAGGCAGCTCCGGCAAAGTCAACAGATCCTGCAGTGCTTCCTCGATCACCTTGCGGGAGGGTTGCAGCACACGGAATCGCTGATCAAAACTCTGCTTGGCATTTTGCCCCGCGAGGTCGACCAGGGAACGCTTTTCGCCGCGGCGGGGCACACATATTTCAACCTTGTGCTGGGCACGCTCGCTCAGCAGACCCTCCAGCGTATCGCGATCGGCAAAATCAACCGGGATATACACCGTGCGGGGCACGTACTGCTGGTCGATATAGAGCTGTTTCATCAGAGCGGAGAAAAAGAAGGAAGCGTCGAACGCTTCTCCAAAGGATTGGGAGCCGGTTTCGGCTTTTGCTTCGGATGAGTCCAGTTCGGGAACTTCGGGCAGCTCTTCCCAGAAAAATTCACGGCGATCGACGATCTTGCCGCCGCGCATATGGAAGAGGTTGACGGCCAGCATTCCGTTCTCGTGATGGTAGCCGTAAACGTCTGCGTCGTCGCCATCCGTGGTCGCCATGCGCTGTCTCTCCTGCACCTGGCTCATGGTGATCAGAAGATCGCGATACCGGGCAGCAAGTTCGAACTGCTCTGAGGCCGCCGCTGTTTCCATGCGCTGCTCGAGCGAGTTGCTCAGTTCCGTCTGCCGGCCTTCCAGAAACATCTGTGCGTCGCGGACGGCTTCCCGGTACTCCTCGGGCGTAGTGAGCGCCTCGACACAGGGACCAAGACAGCGCTTGATGTAGTACTGCAAGCAGGGCCGCGGATGATACCGCGAGAGGTCGACCTTGCAGCTGGGCAGCAAAAAGCTGCGATGAATCAGATCGACCACCCGATGCGCCAGATTGCCGGGGAAAAACGGTCCGTAGTACGCACTCCCGTCCTTACGCAGCCGGCGCGTCACAAAAACCTTGGGGTAGCGGTCGGCGAGGGTCAGCTTTACATAGGGATAGGTCTTGTCGTCGCGCAGCAGGATGTTGAAACGAGGCTTGCGCTGCTTGATGAGGTTGTTTTCCAGCGCCAGCGCCTCTCCCTCGTTCTCTACCAGGATGTAGTCCACATCGACGGCTTCGCGCATGAGCGAGCCGGTCTTGGCGTTGGCCTGGGCTTCAGCGAGGAGATAGGAGCGTACCCGGGAGCGAAGATTCTTGGCTTTTCCGACGTAAATAACTTCGCCCTGGGCATTGCGGTACAGATACACCCCTGGCCGGGTGGGCAGGGTGCGCATCTTTTCTTGCAGATCCATGAATAGTCCCTAACTAAAGTTTAGTTCAGGCAATAGATTGCGCACCGGCAGGTAAAAGTTTCCCTTTTTGACCATTTTGTACTGCACCTGGTTGGACACTTTCCAGCGCAAGTGATTGCAGGGAAACTGGTAACGGGATTGAGGCATTTTGGCATCAATCGTGCTACATACGTCAAGATGGGCAAAATCGCGCCCGTAGTTCCAGAGAGACGCGGCCGAGCCGCAAGTACAGGGAGCAGAGTCTTTTATGAACCGAATCGCTAAGACGTCGCAACACACAGCTATCCTGTTGGGGGCCGTGTCTTTACTTTTCACTGCCGGCTGCTCCACGAAGAACTATGTGCGCACCCAAACCACGCCGCTGGTGACAAAGACTAACGAGCTTGACGACGCAGTCGCTGCCAACAACCGGTCGATCCAAAGCACCAACGATCGCGCCCAGGCGGGAATTCAGCAGGCTCAGCAGTCAGCCAACACGGCTACGCAAAACGCTACTGCGGCAACCCAGGCAGCCAACCAGGCGCAGGCCGGTGCACAGGAAGCGGTGAATCGTGCCGATTCTCTCGCCAGTGTGGTGGCAAATCTAGACAATTACAAGCAAATCGGTTCCGTATCGGTGACCTTCGCATTCGACAAGAGCGTCCTGACGAAGAGCGATAAGGAACAGTTGGATGGACTTGGGACCCAGCTGGGCTCGGCCAAGAGCTACATCCTCGAGGTAACCGGGGGAACCGATTCGGTGGGCAACGCTGACTACAACTACCAGTTGAGCCAGCGCCGTGCGGAAGCCGTGGTGCAGTATCTGGCGGCCAAGTTCAACGTGCCGGCGCACAAGTTCTACCTGATCGGCATTGGCAAGGACCAGGAAGTCGCGACCAACCGTACAGCAGCCGGGCGAGCCCAGAATCGGCGGGTGGAAGTGCAGATTCTTTCCAACGCAGCAGGGGTCACCGGCACCGCAGTGTCTGAGGTGCGGTAGGTCCAGTTCTGCTGGATGACGAAGGGGTCGGTCGATGCTCCGGCCGACCTCTTCTTTTCAGAAGAAACCGCACATCTTTTCACAGCTCTTTGTTTTGTATCAGGGCATGACTTTAGTCGTGCCGTTTAGCCCCTGCGTATGCATGCGCGGGGGCTAAAGAGTCTGCGTGAGAACTCCAGAATTTGGGAAACCCGAGGGGCGCACCGCAGATCCCTCCACTACGCTACCCCGGATTTCCTGTGGAACTTGATGGCGTTGGTGCACTTCATGCGCCCTTCTTTACGGAAGGGCGCACACGTGGCCTTGTCCAGTGCAGCGTGGCAGGAAATCCGGGTACGCTCCGGTCGGGATGACAATTTTGTTTGGGAACGCTAAGTATAGTTTCCAAGATGAATTGTCATCCCGACCGGAGCGTAGCGTAGTGGAGGGATCTGCGGTGCGCCCCTCGGGTTTCCCAAATTGTCCGGCTAAGCGCAGGGTTCTCACGCAGGGGCTAAAAGCCCTGATACAAAGCAAAGAGCTGAGCTGATACGAAGCGAAGAGGTAACGGGACTTCCTTGTTTCGTTTCAGGTCTCAACGGACGCTACAGGGCGAAGTGGCTCACGTGCTCGGCGCGTAGGTCATTAGCGCTGAAGAGGCGGTAAAACGGCGCTCCTTGCGCCGCGGCTTCGACCGCTGGCCGGCCGTTGGCGTCCTCCCGTTCCACCAGGCATATCACGCCGATAACCCTCATCCCCGCCTCGCGCGCGGCCTCAATCGCAGTTACCGTGGAAGCGCCGGTGGTGCAGACGTCATCCACAATGACCACCGGCGCGTCGGTCTGCTGAAAGCCTTCGATACGCCGGCCTGTGCCGTGAGTCTTTTCTGCTTTCCGCACGAGGAAACCATCCACCACAGTCGATCCCGGAGATTCCAGGGCATGCCAGGCGCTGGCCGCCGCTACATTGCAAACGATGGGGTCTGCGCCGAGCGTCAGGCCGCCCACTGCTCGCGGCCGCAACGCATGCTGACGAATGAGATCGAGCACCGCCAAGCCGGTCAGGCGGCCACCTTCCCCGGTTAAAGTGGTGGTTCGACAGTCGATGTAGTAATCGCTGGTAGCGCCTGAAGAGAGCTTGAAATCGCCCAGTCGGAAAGAAATACGGGCCAACATCTTGAGCAGGGCTTCACGATGGGCAAGGGTCATTACTTGATTTTATCCAGATGGCGAAAGCCGCCGGTGACGAAAAACAAGATAGTGAAGATCGTCGCGTTATAGGTGGCGTGAATCAAGGTACTGGCGGCAAGGGATTGAGTCCATAGGCGGACCACGCAAAGCACCAGGCTGACGCCGAATAGTACCGCCAGCGGAGCCCAGGCGTGCGCCAGCTGATCGGCGTGCACCAAAGCGAAAGCGATGCTGGTAAGGGCGCAGGAAACAACCAGGGCCGCAGCGCTCCAGCGCTGATCGTTGTTATTGACGACTGGAGCTACGATCAGGTCGTCCTTCGTGTCGCGCTTGTTGCCCCGCAACCAGTCATAGGCGGAGGCTAACGACGGTAACAGGAAGCCGCGAAAGGCAAGCTCTTCGAACACGGGGGCCAGAAAGGTGCCGAAGAGAGCCACCAGCCATACATCGGCCGAAGTACGGAAGAAGTCGTCGATAGGCAGCGTCTTGGGAATGGGGAGGTAATTCGAAAGGAACTGCACCGCGAGGCTCAACACAACGCCGCCCACCAGGAGCGGGACCCAGCGACGGCGTACCGCAGCAAAGTTCCAATGCAAGGCCTGGGTGAACGATTGTTGCCACAGGTAAGTGAAGATCGCCCAGACGATGGCGCCGGCAATGAGGTAACTGGCGGCCATGCTGGGGATCAGCAGGCGCGGTTCGCGGAGCAACTGCTCCGGCGTCTCTGTCCCCAGCAAATGCAATCCCATAGCGAGAGCGAAAACGGAAACACTGGTCAGCAAAAGGACGATGATCGCGACGGTGAAGAACAGAACGGTATGACCAAAGTTAGGGATCCGGCGAGGGCGAGGGGGTGCCGGCAGCGGCTCCAGCTCGCTGGGCACTTCGGGTGAAGCCAGGATCTCCGGATCATCGGTCAAGAGGCGATTTCCTATTTCGCCGCACGCCTGCGCGGGGCGTGATTGCCATTGGCTCCGGAGGCCAATGCCTTGAACGGCTTTAGCTCATGCGGAGGAAAATAGCGTCGGAGAAATTCTCCGGTGTATGAGCCGAGTGTAGCAGCTACATCGGCGGGGGTGCCTTTCGCGACCAGGTTGCCCCCGCCTTCGCCCCCTTCGGGTCCCAGGTCGAGAATCCAGTCCGCGCTGCGGATCACATCGAGGTTGTGCTCGATGATGATCACGGTGTTGCCCAGATCGGCCAGCCGGTGCAGCACCTCCAACAGCCGGCGCACGTCGTCGAAGTGCAGCCCGGTGGTGGGCTCATCGAGCAGGTAGAGCGTTTTTCCGGTTTGCCGCTTGGAGAGTTCCCGAGCCAGCTTCATGCGTTGGGCCTCCCCTCCGGAGAGGGTGGTCGCGGCCTGACCCAGGTGGATATAGCCAAGCCCCACATCGACCAGCGTCTCCAGCTTCTGGCGCACCTGGGGAATATCGATCAGCACCGGCAGCGCGTCCTCGATGGCCAGATCAAGCAGATCAGCGATGGAGTAGCCATTGAACTTTACCGCCAGGGTTTCCTGATTGTAACGGCGTCCGTTGCAGACCTCGCACAGCACGTAGACATCGGGCAGAAAGTTCATCTCGATGCGGCGCTGGCCCTCACCCTGGCAGGCCTCGCAGCGGCCGCCGGAAACATTGAACGAAAAGCGGCCCGGTTTGTAGCCCCGTTCCCGCGACTCCGGAAGGCGGGCGAAAAGGTCGCGGATGGCGGTGAAGACCCCGGTGTACGTGGCCGGGTTGGAACGCGGGGTTCGTCCGATAGGGGACTGATCGATGCGGACCGCTTTATCAATGTTCTTGAAGCCCTCGATCGTCTTGTGCGGTCCGGGCAATTCGCGCGAGCCGTAGAGTTCCCGGGCCAGGGCGCGATAAAGAGTGTCGTTGACCAGGGTGCTCTTACCCGACCCCGACACACCCGTTACTACGGTCATTACATTCAGGGGAAATTGGACCGTTAAATTTTTCAGATTGTGGCCGGTCGCGCCTTCGACCGTGATCCAGTTCCCGTTGATCGGGCGCGGCGCGTCGCGGCTGATGGTTTGCAGTTCGCCCGAAAGATAACGTCCGGTAAGCGAAATGTCGCTGTCCATAATTTCCTGCGGGGTCCCGGCAGCGACCACGTGGCCACCGAGTTTGCCCGCGCCCGGTCCGAGATCGACTACGTAATCGGCATGGCGAATGGTGTCTTCATCGTGTTCGACCACCAGGACCGTGTTACCGAGGTCACGCAAAGATTTGAGGGCTTCGATGAGCCGCTGGTTGTCGCGTTGGTGCAAACCGATCGACGGCTCATCGAGCACGTAGAGAACTCCGCGCAGACGGGAACCGATTTGCGTGGCCAGGCGAATGCGCTGTCCTTCGCCGCCGGAAAGGGAGGCGGCATTTCGATCGAGCGACAGATAGCTGAGGCCGACCGAATTGAGAAACTCCAGCCGCTCGACCACTTCGCGGCGAAGCCGATCGGCGATCAGTCCCTCACGGCGAGAGAACTCGATGGTGCGTGCCGCGTCCAGCGCCCGGCGCAGCGGCAGCGCGGTGAAATCGGCAATCGACAAGGAGCCTACTTTCACCGCAAGTGATTCAGGGCGCAGCCGTTTACCCTGGCATGCAGGGCAGATGGTTGCGGACATATAGTTCAGCAGCCAATCGCGGTAGCTCTCTGACTTAGACTCCTCGAGCGAGTCGCGTAGCCACGCCAGGACGCCGTGGAAGCCGGTGCGCGGCGCCTCCTCACGGCCGGGCCCATAGAGCAACAGCTTCTGTTGCTTCTCCGTAAGATCCTCGAAGGGCTTAGCCAGATCGATCTTGTAGCGCTTCGCCGCCAGCTGCAGCAAGCGGTTGAGATACTGCGACCCACCGCCTGGGCCGAGAGCGCCGTCGGTCAGAGGCTTTGACCAATCGGTAATCACCTTTGCGGGATCGAAGTCATAGATGCTGCCCAGGCCATGACACTCGGGGCATGCGCCATAAGTGCTATTGAACGAAAAGCTTCGAGGCTCCAACTTGGGGATGTCGAGTCCGCAGTCTGGGCATGCCATCGAGGACGAATAAAGCTGCTCCTCCTGGCCTGCAACTGCGGTAAGAACGAGCCCGTTGGCCATCTGCAGCGCTTTGGCCACCGAGGTTTCGAGGCGCTTCTCAACCCCGGGTTTGAGAACAACGCGATCGATGACGGCTTCGATGGTGTGTTTCTTGTGGCGTTCTAGGTGAATGGAGTCGGCGAGGTCGCGCATCTCACCGTCAATGCGGGCGCGAAAGCCTTGCTGATCCAATTCGTCGAGCAGGTCCTTGAACTCGCCCTTGCGGCCACGGACGATCGGCGCATAGATGATGACGCGTTCTCCGGGCGCGAGCGAAAGAATGCGTTCCACGATTTGCTCGGCGGACTGACGCGAAATAGGTTTGCCGCACTTGGGGCAGTGAGGTACTCCGATCGATGCGTACAGGAGGCGGAGGTAGTCATAGATTTCCGTGATCGTGCCGACAGTCGATCGCGGACTACGGCTGGTAGTTTTTTGTTCGATGGAGATTGCCGGGCTGAGTCCTTCGATGGAGTCGACATCCGGCCGCTCGATCTGGTCGAGGAATTGACGGGCATACGCAGAGAGCGTTTCCACGTAGCGTCGCTGGCCCTCGGCGTAGATGGTGTCGAAAGCAAGCGAAGACTTGCCTGATCCAGAGAGCCCAGTGACCACGGTAAGCGTGTTACGGGGAATTCGGATGTTGATGTCGCGCAGATTGTGCTGGCGTGCTCCCCGCACGGTGATATGAGTAATGGGCATGAAGGCTCAGAGAACGATGAAGTACTGATGAATAAAGGCCACGGGCAAGCGGCACGAGTAACTGCTACATGTATCTTATTCGGCAATAGAAACGAGGGTCAACGCAACGCTGCTGTCTGTCACAATGACACACTGGTAATACGAGTCAAAAGAGTGCGCAAAACGACGCACGAAGGGTAATCCAAAACTCCAGATTGAAGGGCCACTATGGGAATCGACGTAAGTATGTTGATGGTTTTTTGTGCGGCGATCGCCGCCCTCGCGCTTGGTGTGATGCTGGGCTATATGTGCTGCAAGACCTTGTTCGATGTTTTGCGTTTCCACGCCAGGCTGTCGCCGGCTCACGGCTCAAAGGCCGAAACTCAGGTGGCGCGGGTTTAGGCTTGGCGTCCACCCCTTTGCCGTTTGTCTTGTAAATTCTTTTCCCGTCGCTCCCCCCGTCTCTCCCCCGAAGATGATTGTGCGAATGGTTCTACCGCGGTGCTCACTGCTGCGGTGAGTCTTGCTGTACTGGCGCTTGCTGCGGTTGCTGCTGACCGGTGCGCATGCGCTGCAGCTGCTCGAACAATTGCTGTGGAGTCCTCACCCCTGGCGTGGGCGGCGGGGTTGTCCCGGGCGGTGGCACTTCGGGCTGTGGTGGTGTCGGCACCTCCGCCGGTTCCTGATCATTGCTCACCTCGTCAGGATTGACTTGAGGCGCAGGCGACTGAACCGCACCGCCGCCTCGCGTGGCGGGAGTGAGAATAAGTTCTCGCGGCGCGCCGTTGCTCAGGTCCCCGAGCAAGACCAGATTGTAGGCAGTTCCGTCGAGCAAGTCGGCGAGTACATCGCGCGGAGCGCCCGGGCCGAAGCTACCAAAGACGCGCTCGTCGCCGCCCAGCCCTTCCACCTTCATGCCGCTCCTGATCGCAACCTGGCGCAAAATGGCGGCCAGGCTGGAGTTATTGGCGCGAATGGTGAGAACGTCGCTGCGGAAGTCTATTTGCGCTTCTTGCGCCGGCTGCTGCAGCATCGAGGGCGCTACCGAAGGCGCAGCCTGGGGTGGTTGCTGGGGCGGCGAAAGAGTAGATTGCGCCTGCGGAGAAGCGGCCGGTTGGGCAGCGGGCGCTGGAGCCTGCTGGTTTGCTAAGCCGCGGAGTCGAGGATTCTCGCCCTGCGCGTACAAGGCCGGCCCGTGCATTATCGACAGGAGCAGGAGCATCCATCCGCCAGTCGTGATTGCTCGAGTCATCCCCTCCTGCCCTCTGTGTACTAGACTAGCAGTGGTCGCACCAGAGAGCGAATGTTGGCTTCTCTGGTAATTCGTCCCAATGGTCTAACTTGCATGCCTCGGTCCCACCACCGCTTTGAACTTTTGATTACTTTGTTAACGCTGCTGGCGCCTGGCCGGATCCTTGCCGTGTCGTGCACCACCCAGGGGCAGATGGCCGAAGCCCAGCGTACTGCGTTGGTGGATGCCGCGCGGAAACTCGCGTCCGCGGTACAAAGCGGGAACACCGCGGCGGTGAAGGCCTTGACCATTCCCAAGGTAAGAGATCAATTTGATCCCATCGCAAGCACCATCGAGCAGGCCGCTCCGCTGCTGACCGGGGCCACCATCACCATAGACGCGCTGTATGCCCTGGACGCTTCCGATTTGAAGGGGGAAGTGGAGGACACGGCCTTTTTCTGCGGGGTCGCAGCCTCGCCGGTGCATGTGGACATCACCATTCCGCAGCTTCCAAAGGGGAAATATGCCTTGACTCTGGTGCATGCCACCGGGGTACAGAAGCCCCAGCAGCTGGCTTTCCTGTTGCAGAACAACGCAGACTGGCAACTTGCCGGGTTGTTTATCAAACCGCTCCTGGTGGCGGGACATGACAGCGTCTGGTATTGGACGAAAGCGCGTGCTTTTGACCAGAAAAACCAGAAGTGGAACGCCTATTTCTATTACACGACTGCGGCTTACCTGGCGACGCCGGTCGATTTCATGACCAGCGCAAACCTCGACAAATTGAACCAGGAGGCGGCGGCGGCCAGACCCCAGGGTCTACCCGGGGCGGAGCCCATGGCCCTTCCGGGCGGAAACCAGTCCTATTCGGTCACTAACCTGCACACGGATGGTTCCCTGGGCGGCCTCGATCTGGTCATCCACTATGCCACGACGAATGTTGGTGATCCGGTAGCCACCCGGGCTCGGAACCTTGAAGTGATGAAGGCTGTACTCGCCGCCCACCCGGAGTTGCGGGAGGGTTTTCACGGGTTGTGGGTCTTCGCAGAAGCCCCGCCTGAACGGCCCTTCGGCAATGAGCTGGCCATGAGCGAGATTCACTAATGGCATACGAGAACGAGAAGACGCTCTCTCGGGCGATTGCCGAGAGAAGGGCCTCTCCCAGCTTCGATGAGACGCCGATCCCAGACGCCGATCTGATGAAGATTCTGCAGGCCGGATTACAGTCACCAAGTGGTTACAATCTGCAACCGTGGCGGTTTATCGTGGTGCGCACTCCAGAGCAGAAAAAGAGGCTGCGCGCGGCAAGCTTCAACCAAGCCAAAGTGGAAGAGGCCTCGGTCATGATAGTGGCTTGCGGCGATGCAGACGGATGGCGCAGCGGAGATCTGGACGAAATGTTGCGCCTGGGCCGCCTGAGCGGTATGCCCGAAAACTATGCCGAGCAGGCGAAAACCACCATCCCCAACTATCTATCGAATCACCCCAACATGCCGCTGTGGCTCAATCGCCAGGTCATGTTGGCTTTCACCCATATGCTGCTGATGGCCGAGGTGCTGGGCTACGATACGGCGCCTATGGAGGGCTTTGAAGAGGACAAGGTGCACGAAGTGCTCAAGCTTCCTCTCAGCTACTCCGTGGTCGCGCTGCTGGGCATCGGGCACCTGAAAGGCCCGGACAAGTTTCATGGCCAGCGTTTTAGTATGGCGCGCACGGTTTTTGCTGAAGAATATGGCAAGCCGCTCAAGCTTTCAGAGTAATATTAATCAGGCTGTAACAAAACTTCCCTCTGCCAGCTAAAAAAGGAAGACCTTAAGGGTCAAGGCCCTTAGCGGGAGCATTTCGTGCGTCGAGAGTATCCAGAGGCGCCGATCGTTGGGGTGGGCGCCGTGGTGATCGACGGTACGAAAGTACTGCTGGTGCGTCGCGGGAATGAGCCGTTGAAGGGCGAGTGGTCTTTGCCCGGAGGCGCGGTGGAATTGGGAGAGACGTTACAGCAGGGTGTGGTTCGGGAAGTGCTGGAGGAGACCGGCCTGGTGGTCGTTCCGGCAGGCATTATCGAGGTCCTGGACAGGATTACCCAGGATGAGATCCTGCTGGATGGGGCATCGGGGCGAATTCGCTACCACTATGTGCTGATCGATTTTGTTTGCCATGTGACCGGTGGTGGGCTGCGTGAGGGCAGCGATGCCGACGAGGTGCGGTGGGTGGCACACGAGAAATTGGGCGAATATCACTTGGCGCCAATCACGGTGCGGGTGATCGAGAAGGCCTTTTCCCTCGAGGGATCGTTCCATTGACACGGAAGGTTCCTGAGTCGAGGTTTATGAGCGGCGCGGGCGATCTGCCCGATGATTAGGTGAGGAAACGCATGAGGGTGGAAAAAAAGGTGACGGACGCTGATGACTTTGCCCGTCGGGTAGGTCGCGTTGCCTTGTTCGCAATGCTTTTGCTGGCGCTGGGTTTTGGCGTTCTGGCGTGGCGAAATCCGTTGTGGCTGGTGGACCGGCAGGTCGACGCCCGGCTGCGGCTGCACGGCGTCCGCAGCGAGTATGTAACCGTCAATGGCTACAAAATGCATTACCTGGTGGGTGGATCGGGCCGGCCTCTCTTGCTGGTCCACGGGTTGGGCAGCCGGGGCTCTGACTGGGCTAACCTCATACCCCAGCTCATCGACGGCGGCCACCGCGTATACGCCCTGGATTTGTTGGGATATGGGTATTCCGCGCAACCCCGGGACGCAGGGTACTCCATCTCCGACCAGGCGGCGATGGTCGAGGGCTTTTTGGACAGCCAGCATCTACAGCAAGTGGATATGGCAGGCTGGTCCATGGGTGGATGGATTGCGATGAAGGTTGCCTTGCAGCAGCCGGAGCGCATCCGCCGGTTGGTTTTGCTGGATAGCGCGGGCCTGCGTTTTAAACTGGGTTTCGATCCTTCTATTTTTCAACCCGCCTCGCCTACCGATCTTGCGGCGTTAGAGGAGTTGCTGGTACCGCACCCGCGGCCGCTGCCTCGCTTTCTTGCCATGGCGATGCTGCGCAAGGGCGACCACGTCGGGTGGGTGGTCCATCGCAGTGTTCAATCCATGCTTACCGGACAGGATCTGGTCGACGGAAAGCTGGGGGCTTTGACCATGCCGGTGCTGATCGGCTGGGGAGAGCAGGACCGGCTAATTCCACTCTCGGTCGCCTATAAGCTCCATCAGGAAATCCTGCAGTCTGAGCTCGATGTGTATGCGGGCTGCGGGCACCTTGCCCCCGGTCAGTGTGTCAGTCAGGTCGGACCGAGTGTGGTGGATTTCCTGAATGCACAACCCGCCCGGATGGCGACGATACGGCAGATCCCCAGCAGCGACAACGTGTCTACGGGTCAGTAATTCGTGGGGGGATCCGTCGCTGGACCTTTCCAGACATAGCCTTCCGGTTGTGGTAAACCGATGTGCGCCAGCACGCGGCAGACGAACTGCTCCGCCATCTCGTCCGCGTCCATGGGCCGATTGTAGAAGGCGGGGATGACGGGAAAGATGACCGCTCCGGCGTCGGCGGCCAGGCTCATGTTTCTGAGATGGATCTTGTTGAAGGGCGTCTCGCGCACGCAGAGGATCAGCGGGCGCCGCTCCTTGAGGCTTACGTCGGCGGCGCGTTCGATCAGATTTGAGGCGAGTCCATTGGCGATGCCTGCGAGCGTGCCCATGCTGCAAGGCAGAATGATCATGCCATTCGAAGGGTAGCTGCCGCTTGCCGGGCCTGCGCCGATATCATTCTCCGCGAGCTGCTGCACCTTGGCGGAGGGTTTACCCAGGAGTTTTGCCACCAGGTCGTTGCGGCCGCTCAGGTGCAATTCCTCTGCCATCACTCGCAGAGAATTATCCGATGGGATGAAGTTAACGTGGGTGACGCGCTGATCGCGCTCGAGCGCGCGTAGCAGGCGCTGGCCGAAGATAGACCCGCTGGCTCCAGTCAGCGCAACCGTCAGATTCACGCCAGAACCCGCTCAAAGATTGCGTCTACGTTCGCAAGCTGCCGCTCTATCTGAAAAGTCTTGTCCAACTGGGGCAGGCGACTCTTGATTGCGGGGTCCCGCTCCACCAGGTCGCGAAAGACCAG
>JBEKNJ010000084.1:0-27085 GCA_049522955.1 Acidobacteriaceae bacterium | reverse complement strand
GGAACACCACTGCGGCTATCTGCCTGGCCTGCCCAGGTGGGACGATTGCCCCTCTGGAGGCCACGGCGTCGACGCGGCAACCATGGAGATTCCTCAGGCAGTCCGAACCAACGACGGACAGACAGAGCCGGCTCAACTCGAGCGCGGCCAGACAACCCTCCGTCACTCCTACGGAGCGGCCATCACCGCACTCGGAATCATGCTCGTCCTGCTGATGGCTGCAACCCTGGGATTCCTCAAAATGCGCGACATTCTCTAGCGGAAGTTTTCCACGAGCATGAGTTCGCTGCGGAATTGCAGCTCTGGGCTGTAGAAGATCCACGCACCATCCGGCGACACCGAGACCCCATAGACGAACCCTTTCTCAAACGTGGTGACTTCGCTTATGGTGTTCGTGTCGAACCGCAGAAATTGGATGGATGAACTAATACCTCTCGCATCGTCAGCAGGGGCGAAGTACACGCCGCTCTTCACGATCGATACGTTTTCGTAGTTACTCAAGTTTTCGAGAACTTTGGAGGGTTCACCGCCCTCCATGGGGGCCCTCCAGAGGCTCGTTGAATTCAGCGCCTTGGTGTAGTAGAGGAACTTGCCGTCCGGTGACACGCGCGGAGCATAGCCGCCATCTTTCGTTACCTGGACCGCCTCACCGCCGTTTGCCGGCATCTTCCACACCTGCTGGTTACCTGTTCGGGCGGAATCGAAGTAAATCCACTGGCCATCCGGCGACCAGCTCGGGTTGCCGTCGTTCGCGGGGTTCGTCGTCATGCGTTTCGGCTTCCCGCCGTCGGCGTCCACCACATAGACGTCGTATTCTCCTGCGGCGTTTGAGTCGAAAGCAACGCGCTTACTGTCCGGCGACCAGCGCGGCGTTGTGACCTCAGGACCGCCAAAAGATGTCATCTGTACGGCATTCGATCCATCCGTATTGCACACCCAGACTTCCGTGTTTCCAGAGCGGGTCGACTGGAAAGCGATTTTCTTTCCGTCTGGGGAGATCTGACCCGAGTTATCGTCCCGGGTCGAAGAGATAAGCAAGGCGGCCTGATTGGGTGGCTGTTGCCTCTTACCTTCCAGATTGGGAAGGGCCAGCCGCCAGATACTGTTATGGCTGGAACGATGTACATAGACGAGGCGGTGCTTGCTACCCGAAATCGCGGGTTGAGAAGCGTCGTCGCCCACAGATGGCAGGCGCTGCGGTTCGCCTCGTGCTGCGCCGTGCGCGAAACTCGAGACCCTCCACAGACCCTTCGAAACGATCGATCCGGAAGCGTATACAATCTCGCGCCCATCCGCGATCCATGCCGGATTCTGAACGCCCTTATTTCCGAATGTGACTTGTATTGGTTCTCCCGCAGGCTTCCATCCATCGGAGAATGCGAGCACGTAGAGATCGTTTAGCTCGGGCGAGTGGGCGTCGATGCTACGTCTGAACGCAAGGGAGCGCCCATCTTCTGAAAAAGCAGGATCGGAATCGCCAAAGAATTGCTTCGGCGGAGAGGTCAGCCTCCGCTTTTCACCGCTGTCGACCGATATCAGATAGAGCGCAAAGCGATCTGAGTCGGAATCTTTTTCACTGATCGCCAGCCAGTTGCCGTCGGGCGACCACGTAGGCCGACCCTCGCCGGAAATCTCGGCAATCTTGCGTTCCTGGCCGCCTATGGCTGGAATCAACAGCAACGCGTCCTTCCCCGAGGGTTGGACCCGGAGGAATGCCACGAAGCGCCCATCCGGGGACCACGCGGGAGAGTGATCCACCGCCGCGTCGGTTGTCAGCCGCAGGGGCGGCCCATTGGTGCCGATCATCTTGACGTATATGTCAAAGTTGTCCTGCTTTTCACCATTCCAGTGAAAGGCAACCTGGTTCCCGTCCGGCGAAAAGCTTGGCATCCCCAGGTGTCCGGGATAGGTCGTGAGCGGGATAGGGTTGAACGCGGCTTCCGGAGTTTTGCTGGGAGACCGCATAAACCATAGCGTGCCGGCACCCAAGGCAAAGACTGCCAGCAGCACCGCGGCCCAGACCCGTTGTCGCCCGGGTTGCTGCTGCACCGCCGGCGTCACTTGCAATGTCCCGGAATCCGATTCCTCTTTCAGTTCTTGCAGGGCGACTCTGAGGTCAGCCATGGTTTGAAAACGCCGCTCCGGGTTTTTGCGCAGGCAGCGTACGATGATGCGCTCCAGCTCGCGCGGCAGCCCCTCCACAATTTGGCTGGCCGGCTTCGGCTCTTCACGCAAAACCGCGGACAGGGTAGACAATCTCGAGTCACCTTCAAATGCCCTTCGGCCCGTCACCATTTCATACAGCAGCGCTCCGAAGCTGAAGATATCCGACCGGGCATCCACCTTCTTTCCTTCTGCCTGCTCCGGGGACATATACGACACAGTCCCCACAATGATGCCCTCGGCAGACGACGGCGTGTCCTCGGGATCCATGGTGCCGGTGAATTCCCGATCGCTGCTATCGCCCTTGTCTGTCAGCTTGGCCAAGCCGAAATCGAGAACTTTGACCGAACCGGAACGATCCGGTGCGCCGCACACCATCACGTTTCCCGGCTTCAGGTCGCGATGGATAATTCCCGCTGCATGGGCTGTCGCCAGGGCGTCGGCGATCTGCACCGCATATTTCAATGCCTCAGCGACCGGCAAACCCTTACGCGCAATCAGCTGGTTCAATGCCTTGCCGGACACGAACTCCATGACGATAAACTCGACGCCATGGTCGCTGGCTATATCGTGAATGGTGATGATGTTGGGATGATTCAGCGCCGAGGCGGATTTTGCCTCGAGCACAAAACGTCGCTTCCGCTCAGCGTCGCCGACTTTTTCTAGCGGCAGAACCTTGATGGCGACAAAGCGACCGAGATGTCCGTCGCGGGCTTTGTAGACGACGCCCATCCCGCCCTCGCCCAGCTTCTCGATGATCTCGTAGTGCGAGATAGTCCGTCCGAGCATGTGCCGCCGCTTTCAGGGGAGAAGTATGCCGGGGTCGTGGTTTCGTCAGATTTTAAGCCTAATCGGCAATCGATGTCGTGGAGATAAATGGGCTTACAGGCTGGCTGGTTCCACGGCAACATGGCCGACTGAATTCTTCCAGGCATGATAGCCGGCACGTTGTAAGACAGAAACAGCCCGATCGACGAATCCTTCGTCCGCTACCTGTCTGTGTAGGGCTTCATGGGCGATCATCCAAAGTGTAGGGTCAAGCGGATCCGGTGGTGGCATGAGGAAGCCGTCCGGTTGTCGAACCAATATCTTCTTCTCTGCTAGCAGCTCGTCCATCCGGAAGTCATAGGCGCTACGGAATTCGTCGTCGGATTGCAGAACCCCAACCAGTTCAGCCAGCTCAAACGTTTCCTTCTCCTGATCGTGCAGGCAGAAGACTGGTAATACCGTCGGGGGTCGAACACAGTCGAGACTAAAGGCAAATTCTTTTCGCACCAGGCTGTCATGTTCCTTGCGGTAGACGGAATAGCGTGCCTCAAGAGTCTTTGCGCCGTCCGCACCGCACACGAAGAGACCTCCGGGGTGGAGCGTGCGTAACGCCCACTGCTCGGCACGGGTGCGAAAGGCGGAGTCAAAATAGAACAGAACGTTAAACACCCGGATGATGTTTGCGGAGGGAACCTCTTCACCCAGACCGGCTTGCATTAACGCTAAATTCTGGCGCTCATAGGTTCGAATCGGATTGCCTACCAGGCGTGCGCCCTCGTGTTCAATGGTTGTGCATTCGCCGTTTTTGGGGGCCGGCAACTTTTCGCGAAGTCCGGTAAACAAATCGCCGAACCGGCGGAAGGTTGCGGCCTGGTCTTCGTAAAGCGCCAGGAAGGTTGTGCGACGAGAGGGTCCGGGTTGAAAATAGCGAACGCCACCCGCGGAATCCATACACGCATAGTTGCCGTCGGCGTCATAAACAACGTAGGGGTCAAAGCGAAGGTCGGCGCCAATGATCTGCCATCCCGGGAAGTCGCGTGCCGCATCGACCGCGGTTTGCGGCGGGAATCCGCAACCCATTTCCAGCAGAACGCTGCCGTCCGGGAACTCGCCCCAGGGATGAGTCGCGAGGTACTGATTGATCAGGAGATGCCGGTCTTCATAGGTCAACGGAGGCACGACATTCCCCCAGGCCCCGGGTAGCAGACCTGGAATCATCACACCCAGGATCCAGGCAAGCGTGGGTGTGATATTTTCCGGCGCCACCTTGGCGATCGCCATCAGGCGGAAGGCGCGCTCGACAAACCCCTTAACCTCTGCCCGTTCGTTTTCAGTCTTCTTCAGCAGTGGGAAATGATCGGCGGCCGAGCGAGCCCCGAACGTGCGCTCAAAGAGTTCTTCGATGGAAGTCCAGGCGGTCTCGCCCCCAACGCGCGTCATCTCGCAGGCGCCTCAAGTCTTTGTGAAAATGGATTGTGTAAGCCATGATACCGGCCCAACTCAGTCCAGCGCGCCCGGCGTTTGCGATTTTTGCCATCTCTGAAGGGAATTTCCGCGCCGATTTCGTTCTGATAAGTGGGCACGGCACGGTATGACCGTTGCTCGCTGTATAGATATGCCGGTAGCCTCCTAGGAGATCCCTGGTCTTCGGACTGGGGATTTTTTTCCCCCGTCATAGGCGCCGCACCACCCATCAGCAGGAAACTGTGGTGGAAGGACCTGCCTGCTCCTCTTCAAAGCAAACTAATAGCCGGGGTCGCTGATTTTGCGGACCGTGATGTTGGTGGCGTACTTCGACATGAGTGGCTGGATCTCGGAGGCCTTCCCGACGACGACGATGACCAGGTTGCCGGCTGAGGGAAAGTTCTGCTCCAGGAGACGCTTTTGTTCGGTGACAGACGTTTTCTGAAGAGCGATCAGATTTGCGTTGAACTGGTCGCGGCTGATGCCGAAAAGCTCATTGCGCGCCAGGGTGTCGGCGAGCTGCTGCGAGGTTTCAAGGGACGGTGGGAGCTCACCGGCGATCGTGTTCTTGGCCGAGGTGAGCTGGTCCTCGGTAAAGCCGGTGGTATGCGCCGTGTTGAGGACCTCTATCGTCTTGTCCAGGGCCGGACCGGTCGTGGCGTTCTTGGTGAAGGTCATCATGGTGAAGGGGCCGGGCGCGCGGAGCAGGGAAAAACTGGAGAAGGCGCCGTAACTGTAACCGCTCTTGATGCGAAGCTCCGTATTGAAGAGCGAGGTGAAGCGGCCGCCGAACAGGGTATTGACGACCTGGATCGGACCGCGGCTCGGATCGGTGGCGTCGATGCCGATATTGCCCATGGCAAAGTAGGTCTGGGTTGCGTCCGGCTTGTCGACCAGCAGAATCCGCCGGCCGGTCTGGGGTTTGGCCTGGGGCAGCGGTATCCTGGCTGGAGCCTTGCCCTGCCAGGCGCCGAACGCCTGTTGGATGGCGGACTTCATCGTGGCACTGTCGAAGTCTCCGCAGATCGCGAGGATGGCGTTCGCGGGCGTGTAGTTGGCCGCGTAGAAACCCGTCACGTCGTCGCGCGTAATGCCGCGCAGGGAGATCTCGTCGCCTGCGGGCGGGCGGCTATACGGGTTTTCTGGACCGTAGAGGAACGCGCGGAAGTAAACGCCGAGCAACTGACGCGGCTCGTCCTTGGTGACGCGCACCTGATCCTGCTGCTGGCCGAGGGTTTTGGCGAATTCGGCCTGGGGGAAGGTGGGGTGTAGAACCGCGTCGGTCAGCAGGGAGAGTGCCGCAGCCTGGTCCTTCTTGAGGAAGTTGGCGGAGACGGTTGTGGCATCGAGGTCGGCAGAGGTGCGATATTCCATGCCGATGAAGTCGGCCTCGTTCGAGAAGGCCTCAGCGGAGCGGGTCCCGGCGCCGCGGCGCAGCAGTTCGGAGGTAAGGGTGGCGAGACCTTCCTTGCCCCTGGGATCGGCCACGGTGCCGGAGCGAAGAAGCAACGTGGCGCTGACCAGCGGGGTCTCGTGCTTTTCAAGAAGGAGGAGCGTGAGGCCATTGGGCAGGACGTCGCGCGTGTACGAGGGGAGGACGAACGGCTTGGGAGGGGGTGGGGTGATGTGGGTGGCGGCTGTTTGCGCGACCGTGGCGATCGGCGCGAAGGAGAGAAGGATGCCGGCGGCGTAGAAAATGGCGCGCAGGCGAGGCCGCTTTGGCATCACTGCTTCTCCTTGGGAGCGGGCTCAGGCGTGGTGTCGGGAATGAGGGTGGCGACGGTCCGGTTGGTGGGAGCGAAGTACTTCTGCATGACCCGCTGGACGTCAGCGGCCGTAACGGCATTGACCAGCTCCTCCTCCTGATTCACGTGCTGCCAATCGCCAAAGAAGACCTGGGCGGCGCCGATCTCCTGGGCGCGGCCGGAGATGGTCTCCAGTTGGCGGAAGTGCTGCGTGATGATTTGATTCCTGGCCTTGGTGAGCTCGTGCTCGGAGATGGGTGTGGACTTAAGCTTGTCGAGCTCGGCGTAGATGACAGCCTCGACCGCTTCCGGCTTGACCCCCTGGCGCGGCTGGGCCTCAAGGGTGAAAAGGCCCGGGTCCAGGGTGGGACGGAGGGAGCTGTCGACCTCTAGCGCCAGTTGTGTGTCGACCAGTGCACGATAGAGGCGCGAGCTTTGACCGGCAGAGAGAATGGCCCTGGCCACCATGAGCGGGTACAGGTCCGGGTCCTTTGCCGCGACGGTGTGGTACCCGATCAGCAACAATGGAAGTTGCGCAAATTTGTTGACTACGACGCGGCGTTCGCCGGTCTGCGGCATTTCTTTGGTGCGAACCGGCGGCGGCGGCGCATGTTCGGGAATCGGTGCAAAGTACTGATCGGCGAGCCGGAAGACGTCCGCGGCTTTGACGTTGCCGACAACGACCACGGTGGCGTTGGTGGGCGAGTACGCCATCGCGTGGTAGGTCTTCAGGTCGTCGATGGTCCAGGATTCGATGTCTGACGGCCAGCCGACGACGGGCCAGTGGTAGGGCGAGCTTTCAAAAGCGGCTGCGTTGAGCGCCTCGCTCAGGCGGCCCTCGTTACTGTTGTCGGTCCTGAGCCTGCGCTCGGAGTAGACGACCTGACGCTCGGAGTTGACGACGTCTGGGAGAAAGGCGAGGTTTTGGATGCGGTCGGCTTCGAGGTCGAAGACAAGCTCGAGCGCGGAATCCGGTGTCCAATCCTGGTATACGGTGTCGTCCCGGGTGGTGTAGGCGTTGTTGTGGCCGCCGGCGTTGTCCAGCGCGGAGTCGAATTCGCCTTTGCCGTATTTCTGCGCGCCGTTAAACATCATGTGCTCGAAGAAGTGCGACAACCCGGTGATACCCTCGTGCTCGTTGCGCGAGCCCACCTTATAGAAGGTGTAGCAGGCGATGTTGGGGATGGAAGGATCTTCCTGCACCAGAATCGTCATGCCGTTGGCCAGCGTGTGCGTGCTGACGGCGATCGGCGCGGCTTCGGCTTGCGGCACCGGCAGGGCAGAGGCGCACGCTAGGAGAGCCGCACAGCCGAATCGCCGCCAGAAAAACCGCTGAACTCTCATGATGGGAGAAAATTATAAGGCATGCGGGCCAGGGAGCTCGAAACTTTTCCCCGCTGAGGAGCTGAAGATCGCGTTAAGACGCATCGGCCACGTTGTTTGCTCCCCTGAGAGCTTCTGACTTTTTCGATCTCTTCGTGTTTTCTGCACACTTAACCGGATGCTTTTTCAACCTCTCACAAAGCCGTCATCCTGAGCGAAGCGCCGCACAGATCTATCGCATAATGGACGGCTTATGGCGCGGAGTCGAAGGACCTCGGCGATGCTTGTTGGCAGATGTCCTTCCGGGCTTTCCAGCCACAAACTACAAGCGAAATCAAAATTCTTGGAGGACAGTTCGCGCTGAAGGTGGTGAACCTTTTCTGCTCTGCTGCGGTGAGGACGACGGTCTCTGCGTCGCGCTCAGGCCGCAACATTGGATTGATAGTCCTCTCCCTGCGCCGTTTTGCGGCGCGACATCGCGTATACATGGGTCAATTCGGCGCCGAAATAAAAGATCTGGGCAGAGTAGTACACCCAAATCACCACCACCACCACCGATCCTGCGGCTCCGTAGGGCGAGCCCGGGCTGGCGCGCCCAAGATACAGCGCAAGCAGCATCTTGCCCAGCACAAAGAGCAGCGCGGTGAACACAGCGCCCAATCGGACGTCTTCCCACGCGATCTTCGTCTCCGGAACATACTTCAAAATCAACGCGAACAAAACAGTCACCCCGGCAAACGAAACCAGAAAATTCAGTGCCTCCCAGAAAATGGCAGGAAACGGCAAAACGCCGCTGAAATACTTCGTCATGGCCGCCAAGCCCGTGCTCGCGATGAGAGAAACAAGCAGCACGAAACCTACGCTGACCACCATGCCGAACGAAAACAGGCGCCCCCGGGCCAGAATCATCAGGCTCGACGCCGCCCGGGGCTTCGCCTTCCATATTTTGTTCAGAGCAGAGCGCAGCTCTCCAAAAACGCCAGAAGCTCCAAAAATCAGGGTGAGGAACCCCAGGGAAGAGGAGAAAAGCCCATGCCAATGGCGTTGACCATTGGCCAGCATCATTGCGATCGCATCTCTGCCGCTGGCGCCGATGAGCGACTGCACCTGCGCCATGAGCAAAGCCTGGGCGCTCGAGCGGCTGAAGACCAGGGAAACGATCGCGACCACGAAGATCACCAGCGGAGACATCGATAGGATGGTGTAGAACGCGAGGGCCGCGCCCAGGCTAGGCGCATCATCGTCGCTCCACTTGGTGAAGCTTTCGCTGAACAGGTGCCGTACTGTTTTCACATCCACCGTATGCTCACCTCCAGCGCACAGGCTCCCAAGCCCGGGCCAAATCTTGCGAAGTGAGGGTCGCACTTCTCCGCCGCTGTATCCCGAGATGCCACGAAGGGCATCCAGGATGCTCATCGTGGCGATACTCAGGCCCTGGGACACAGGATTCTACACGTCCATAAACAAAACGGGCAGTGTCCGCCTCACCCAAATGAGCGAACGTCGTGGGAGTACCAACGCAAAACAGTGGATGCCTTGGGGCGCGCACTGAAAGGAGTTTCGGGAGGCGGTTTCTCCCGAGATCTCTGGCATCAAATTCGATATCTTCCCGTAGCCGATGTTAACGTTCCTTGTTCCTCACGCCCTTGGGTGGCCAACTTCAATGTTTGCTGTCTTCGTGAAGCTGCTCAATGCTCGAATATAGATAAGGGGTGAACTTCTGGCTTCCGAGATCGGTAAGATTAAGGAACCCGAAGGTTATAGTAGATCCAGTTGGCGTCGGATTGTCCCGACTAATTTACACGGGCAGGGTTAATGGGCTTCTTTGGCGCTGTCTTGTCGAGAGTTTTATGAAGGCAGGAACGATACTGACTGGATGCGGCGTGGGTGTGATTGTCACGCTGCCGTATTTGTGGCCACTCCTCTCCCCGTATCGTTCCGCCTTTTACCGAAGTTTCCATTCCCTCAGCCCCATCATCTGGGGTGCATTGATTGATTTCGCTGTTGTCAGCTTATTGGCCGTTGCGTTTTTCTTTTACTTTGAAAAGCGCGGTAACATTTATCGCAACCTGATCTGGGGGCTGATCGCCGCGCGGTTGGTCGCTGAAATTCGGCATGTTGATTCGTCAACTTCGTGGCCAGCATCGCGGCTTTGGCAGTCAGCGGTTCCCCAGGTTCTCATTCTGTTGGCCGCGTTAGCTCTTTGGAGGCTCCGACCCCGCACCTACGAGGCATTGGCCAAAGGACTTTCGATTTTGGTCGCGTTGGCGGGGTTAAGCGCACTGTGGATTGTGCCTGAGCTTCTGTACCTTGGATTGCGACATAAGGCCGTTGATCCTGTGTCCGCCCACACCCTGTCCAGCGACGATCGGGCAGCGATGTCAGGGAGTTCGGCGCAGGGACCGCGAATCGTTTGGCTGGTTTTCGATGAGCTTTCCTACGACCAAACCTTTGAACATCGCTTCCCCGGTCTCGCCATGCCTGCGTTCGACCAGCTGAAGGGCAAGAGTTTCTTATTCCAAGACGTGCAGCCTGTCGCCTATTACACCGAAATGGTGGTACCCTCTCTCCTCCTGGGCCGGGTTGTGGATGGCGTTAGGAGCGACCTGGATGGCCGAGCGATACTCGAGTTCTCCGGGCAAAAGGGCTGGAGCGTATTGGATCCACAGGCAACGGTGTTCGGAGACGCAAAACGGAACGGTTGGACAACCGGACTCTCTGGCTGGTGGAACCCGTATTGCCGTATGTTGCCGGATACGCTCGATTCCTGCTTCTGGTCGACCGATGAGTCGAATGGGATTTTCAGCACGCAGAACTCTGTGTTGGAGAATGCCACAGCACCGTTTCTGAGCAAAATGGGAAGGACCGCTGTCAAGACCGTGGAGCAACAACATCGAGCCAGCCTCCAGGCGATTATGCAACAGGGACAAGCGCTGATTGCCGATGAGAAGATCCGGTTCGTTTTCATTCATCTCCCTGTACCGCACCCGCCGGGCATCTATGACCGCTCGACCGGGAAACTGCGCGATGGGGGCAGTTATGTCGACAATCTGGCGCTCGCGGATCGCTGCTTGAATGACCTGATAAGTAGCTTGAATGCGACGGCTTCGGCAGGGAATACGACATTGATCGTGACCTCGGATCACTCGTGGCGGACGCCCATGTGGAGGTCCAATACCGGCTTGTCAGCAGAGGAACAGGCTGCATCCCGGGGAAGGTTCGATCCGCGCCCAATGCTGATGATCCACTTTCCGCAACAGACACGCGAGGTCGTCGTTAGCCAGCCTTTCGCCCAAATCACCCTCCATCGAATCATCGTATCGATGTTGCAGGGACACACCGAGTCAGCTCCCGACCTTGACGCCTGGTCACAAACGCAATGGACGCAAGAACCGGCAAGCCTCCCAAAAAACACTCATGCTGGAGCGGTCACCGCGAAATAATAGGAATACTCCTTTACCGAATGCAAAAACGAATGCAATGCCCCGTCACCCGCGAAAGGGTGTGCCGGCGAGATGTTCGCCCCAAGTCGTTAGGTCCGCAGAGGTATTAATCACGCCATCCCCATCGATGTTGTGATACCATCGCGCGGAATCCAAAACTAAACGGGAAGCGTCCGCAAGTCGTTCGTTGATAGTCAAATTTCCATCCCGCGCCTCAACTCTGGATATGCTATCCATCCTGCTTGCCATCACGATCGCATATTCCATGTGGGGCGCTTCGCCGCTGACCGCCCAGGACGATTGCAAGGTATTGAAGAAAGTTGCAGCTGACGCTCTTATTAAGGTTCACAATACCCCTACTCACGTCTATACCACTACCAAGATCAACGGCCAGTCCTTTAGCTCAGAGATCATCTACGCGGCCGGCTCTATGTATGCCAAGGCGAATGGCAAGTGGATTTCGGCGGGTTCGATCAAAGATGTGGAACAGACGGACCAGGAATTGCAGCACGACGCCAATTCCAAAGACACCTGCCGCCTTCTCAAGGAGGAGTCGGTAAACGGTGAAGCGGCTTCAGTCTATAGCTCGCACTCTGAGACGCCGAAGGGGACCGTCGATCTGCAGTTATGGATTTCCAAGGCGAACGGCAGGCTGTTACGCCAGGATATGAGCAGCAACGGCGCACTCATATCCTCGCGGTACGATTACAGCAACGTAAAAGCTCCTCTGTAATAGGTGCGCGTGGCTAACTCGCGGATCAGGGCCTCGCGGGCTTTTCCTGAAACTCCGCGTCGGCCAGCGGCTGATTGTGCACCACACTTGTGTATTGAAAGGTCGTGTCGTTGAAATCCAGGTGGACATAAAACGGAAACTTGATCCCGCCCACCTGACGGTAATCATCGAACTGAAACTGGACGAGCGTATTCTGCGGGGGAAAGCCGGTATGGACTTTCCATGTCCTTAAAAGTCCGCTAACAGCGTCGAAGTAAAGAAGATCTTGACGTCCGTTCCGCGGCAACCGAATCTGATTCGCCCGTAGAACGCAAAGTCCAGGAGCTTCAGCGGAATCTGTGTCTGCTTCAAAGCTTGAGTACAACTCATCGGCCCGGATAAGGATCAGTGGATCGGCTATCACGCGGAGTTCAAGAAAGAATGGATCTTCGTTGTACACGTACTTGGCCCTCAGATCGCGCTTCCATTGCGGATCGCGTTCATCGTTTCGCGACCTTCTCCGATCGAAGTTGCTCCAACTCTTTCCATCGAAAATGAACGCGCCGTTGGGATACGAAACAGCAAAGATGTTGAATATATAAGGATTGTTTCCGACCGCGACTTTATTCGGCGCTTTCCACTTGATCTTGTAAACGTAACGATCTGGTTCCGTGCCAAATCCTTTGGTCGACTCGTGCGCTGTGGCCGTGCGTGTTTGGATTGCGGTTGCGGCTTTCGCGCCAACTGCCTCGACGTAGCGCTCCAAGACGGCGCTCGACGATGCGCAAGCGGTGGCCGGATCTTGAACTTGCGCCAGGGCACAAGGAGAGGTGAGCGCCAGCAGAATCAGAACATACAAATTCTGCAATCTGAGTGAAGTCATCCTGCAATGCCTATCCTCCCACAGCAGGTTTCCGGTTTGCGACCAAGGCTATGGTGCCAATATATGCCACCCCGAGCGTTCACCGTATTTTGGTTTGGTTCTTGCCACCGAATTCTCAGGTCAAGGTATCGGCGAGTCAGAGCCGGTTGACTCGCCGGCGCCGACAGACATCTGCGGGGACACGCCGGGGTCGACGTAAACGGGAATGCTCACGGAGAAAACGGAGCCACTGCCCAATTGGCTGACCACCGCGATCGAGCCCCCGTGGGCCGCGATGATGACCTTGGCGATGGGCAGGCCCATGCCGGCGCCCGGGGATGTATAGCGCTCACGTCCGCCGCGGTAGAACTTGTCGAAGATCAGCGTTTGCTCGAAAGAGTCGATGCCGGCGCCGCGATCGGCGACGCTGATCACAAGAAAGTCTGCCTTCACTTCGGCGGTTATTTTGATCGGAGCTCCCGGAGCGGAGTACGTGCCCGCGTTGTCGAGCAGATGCATAAGCACTTCGCGCATTCGGGCGAGATCGATGCGCACCAACGGCAGATCAGGGGGCAGCACAATTTCGAGGGGATGGTTCTCAATCGCCGCTTTGGCGTCCTCTAAGGCGGGCTGAAGAGCTTCCTGAATGGAGTGCGGACGCAGGTCGAGTTTGAAGTTGCCGGCGTCGAGTTGGCTCATCTCCGCTGCTTCATCCACCATTCGGTTGAGCCGATTGGTCTGCTCGTCGATGCCGGTGAGCAAAGCGCGCTTGCCCTGGTCGTCGAGGGGGTTGCCGTTCAACAAGGTGGTGACGTTGTGCTTGATCGTGGTGAGGGGGGTTTGAAGCTCATGAGCGACCGAATAGAGTAGGGCCGATTGCAGGCGCTGGTTCTCTCGAGTGACCTGGTTTTTGCTGAGGGCCTCGAGCGCGCGGGCGCGTTCCAGGGCCAGACCCGCGAGGCTGCCGATTGCGTCGAGTGTCTCGCGCGACAGATCGTGTCCTGAGACAGCAAGTGCTCCGACGGTGCGCACACTTAGTCGCAACGGGATATAGGCGATTCCATTCTGCACTGCGGGTTCTCCGCGCAGAAGAGTCAGGCGCAACAGGTTTTCATCCACGGCGCCGCTGGGTGAAGAGCGATAGAGCGAAGGATTGTCAGCCACCACCATACAGACATCGCGAACAGAGAAGGTTTGTTTCACGTAGAGGGGAAGCGCGTTCAGTAGCTCGCGCTCGTTCTCGGATGCCAGGAACCGCTGGCTCAATTCGTAAAGCTGCTCCGCTTCGCGCCGGCGATGTTTCGCGGATTGGGCATCGCGCCGCGCGCGCTCCTCCAGGTTGCTGGCGACCAGGGCGGTGGTAAGGAAGGCAAAGAATGCGACCCAGTCTTGCGGGTTGAGGATCCTGAAGGTTCCGACGGGCGGCAGGAAATAGAAGTTGAAGGCCGCCGCTGCACCCAGCGCCAGTACCAGCGCGTAACGCAGGCCCCAATAGGTTGAGGCCAGCAGAACCGCGATCAGAAAGGTCATCGCAACTGTGGTTACATTGACGTGCAGGCGAAGGTCGATCGCTGTGATGACGCCGATGGCCGCGACCACGAGGCTATAACGGGCAGCCTGTATCCGAGCCGAATTTGTCACCAGTGTATTGTACGATGGTGCGTGCGGTGGCGCCGTGAATAGTGGGGGATTGGCTGGTAAGACGTCCGACGAGTGGTTAAGAGAGGTGTCTCCGGAGAAGACTACGGGCACCTTCAAGCTCTTTCTCGGCTATGCTCCGGGCGTAGGCAAAACTTACAGCATGTTAAGCGAGGCTATCCGCCGCGCAAGCCGGGGCGAAGATGTGGTCATTGGCGTGATTGAGACGCACGGCCGCAAGGGGGTTGCAGAGTTAGCTGCCAAGCTCGATCGAATCCCATCTCGCCGGCTTGAATTCAGGGGAACCCTTTTTGAAGAAATGGACGTCGACGCCGTTCTTGCGCGTAAGCCGAGCGTCGTTCTGGTGGATGAGCTGGCGCATACCAACATTGAGGGCAGCAAACACCGCAAGCGATTTGAAGATGTGATGGAGCTGCTTGAGGCCCGGATTGACATTCTTTCCACGATGAATGTGCAGCACATTGAAAGCCTCGGTCCGACAGTGTTGCAGATTACCGGGGTACAGATTCGTGAGACGGTGCCGGATTGGGTGATGCAGCGCGTGGATGAGATCCATCTGGCGGATCTTACGCCGCAAGCCCTGCAGCAGCGCATGTCGCGCGGCGATATTTACCCGGTGGAGCGGGCAGAGCGCGCACTGGCGCATTTTTTTCGGCCGGCCAATTTGATTGCACTGCGCGAGCTTGCGCTGCGCCAGGTGACACAAGTCGTCGACCGAAGCCTTGACACCTATCTAAAGAACGGCGGCGGACAAGCAGCCGAAGGTGCGCTGGAGAGAATCGGTGTATGCATCAATACGAAACCGGGAGCGCAATATCTGATCGCTCGCGGCTCGCGAATGGCTCAGGGGTTGGGCGGCGACCTATACGTTTTTTACATGGATCTCGGTAAGGAACTGGACTCAGATCAATGGAAGAACCTGGAAGAGAGCCTGCGGTTTGCTGAGAACCTGAGTGCCCACGTGGTACGGGCGGCGGGGAGCAACCTGATCGGAGGTATTCGGGAATTCATCCGCGAGCATCACATTACCCAGTTGATCTTTGGAAGGTCTGTGCGCTCGGGCTGGCGTTGGTTGCAATACCTTGCCTCGATCCAGGGATTGCTGCGCGCTTGTCCCACGGTGGATGTTCACATTGTCACCCAGGAACCTCGCAGATGAGCATGGGGATGCCCTCCCGGGTGGACCACCCTCCCCTTTGTCATCCCGACCGGAGCGTAGCGTAGTGGAGGGATCTGCAGTTTCTACCATCCCAATCGCCACACTCTGATGGAAGAGCCTCTTATCTGCCCGAATTCTACTGACGGGTTGTGTTGCGGACAGAGGCGACATCCTGACCCGGTCTGTCGGTCGCAGAATCAACCGAGGATTGTAAGGCATTGCTGCCATTGTAGGTACAGGCAAAGCTTGCGGGGAGAGTACGCGACGTGTAACTCTCCGGCAACGAGCCGACGGTCGTCGTACGCATGACGGCCCGGACGCATGCGTAGTCCAGGGAACCCCAGCCGCTGGGCTTGCCTATTCTGACATTGCTCAGAGAACCGTCGCGATTCACATCGAACCACATCTCGGCCGAGTTTCCTGCGGGAACATTTGCATCCACCAGTTCGTAACTACGAAAGTTCTGTTGGAGCCTCTCAGCCATTTGCTTCATGTACAGAGGTGAGGGTGGGACAGAAAGGGCTACGGGCGCGGTTATCGTTTCAGATGCTTGCGGAACATCCAGCTGAAGTGCCGGCTGAACCTTCTGCGGGCGGTAGGAGCAGTCGTAGATAACATTCAAACCGTCTTTGGTTCCCCCCTCCGGCGGCCCAAATGTTCTGACTTGCCGCACTGCGTTCACACAGGAGAAGTCCAGCGAGGGATGCCAGCTTGATGCAACCAGAGAGACATTTTGAGGAGAGCCCTCGCGTGAGATGGTGAACCCAATGACCGCGGTGGCTCCTGCAGGTGTGTTGGCCAGCGTGGATGGATTCAAGTTCTGGGAGATCCTGTTGTGAATCACGTCTCCATACGACTTGGACGGGGAAGACTGACCCGTATCCCCATGAGCTTTTATGGGAGTCTTGCTGTGATCGACCTGTGCGGTGACGCTGTTCGCTACGGCATGCTGACTGGTTGTTACCGAATAAAGGGAGAAACCTCCGCAAATGAGAAGTACGACCGCTATCGCTCCAGGACGCAGGCGCTTAAGGGAAAACCCGGTCCCAGGGGCAAAAAACATCGGTGGTTGTTGCGGGGTGAGAACTGCTCTCAATGCCTCCGGATCGCCGGCCTGATATGCCTCATTGGCCAACTTTGTGAGCCATTCGCAGCGTATTCTGTCCTGCTCGTCAATCGCCAGATCAGGATGAACGCGCTTGAGAACGCGAATCCATAGCTGCTTTAATTCGGGGGATGGCATGTCCATACTGACTCTCGGTCCTTCAGCAGTTCAGGAGAAGATCGGCTGCGCTACAGCCTGGAGAACGGATTTAAAAGGAAGCCACAACACACTCCAACCCCAATGCCTGGTGATGGACAGGACGATATCTGCCAGAGTGAAGACGGGGAAGAGTTCCGTTATCGACCCAGTTCACGGGCAGTCGCAAACATCCAACCGTTCCCCACCATCCTGGTTCGTGCCGCCGCCAAAGCGCTGTCGACGTGGGCCTTTACGCTCTCTCCGCCATTTTCATTTCCCACATAGTACGGTCGACTGGGGGCCGGTACAACACCGTTCGGACGCACACTTGTTACCTTTGGGTTAGGCTTCTCACGCTTTCGGGGTAGACAAGCGGACGTGGGGGCGTCGTCAATTCTGCCTCAGCGCCTCAGTGGGATGGACCCTGGTGGCGCGACGCGCGGGGAGATAGCTGGCAAACAGCGCAATCAGCAGGAACAGGAGGGGGCTTAACGCGAAAGTAGCGAAGTCCCACACGTCGACCTTATAGAGTAAGGTGGCAATAAAGCGGGTCAGAAGTACGGCCCCGGCGAGGCCAATGACCGTACCGGTCACCGCCAGGATGACTCCTTGTCTGACGACTAACTGGAGAATGTCAGATTTCCCCGCCCCCAGGGCAAGACGAATTCCCAACTCCCGCTTGCGCTGCGCCACCGAGTAGGCGATTACACCATAGATGCCCACCACCACCAGCACCAATGCGATCGAGGAGAAGACGGCCAGCAAGGACATCATGAGTTTAGGCTGCGCATGAGAAGTATTGACCAACTCCTCCAGGCTCTGCACATCGGTGACAGGCTGATCTTGATCGATGCCATGAATCTGTTGCCGCACGGCGGCGACCAGCTGATGGGGCTCAACCGCGGTCCGTACTAAAAGGTTCATGCTGGCCCAGGGATTTTGGGAGAATGGAAAGTAAATTTGGGGTTGGGAATCCACGGCCAAGCCGTTATTCTTCACATCTTCCGCCACGCCGACTACTTCAGAGGGAGGTTGGCGCCCTACGACAATGTGCTTGCCCAGCGGATTTTCATTGGGCCAATAGCGATGGGCCAATGCCTGATTGATGATGACGACCCGCGGCGCCTGCAGATTGTCGCTCGCGTGGAAAGACCTTCCCATCGTGATGGGCACACTCATGGTTTCAAACCAGTCCGGACTGATGGCCTCGACAATGGTGAAAGGGCGCTGGCCCAGCGGTACCTCAGGCTGACCTTCCGGCAGGATAGGGGTAATCCGGCGCGGAGTAAGCGGCAGGGAAGCGGAGATGGCCGCGCTACGCACACCGGGAAGCACGCTCACCCGGCGCAGCAACTCATCGAAAAAAGCGGTCTGTTGCCCTTTATTGGCGTACTTCACGGTCGGCAGAGAAAGATCCATCGTGAGAACGTTGTGGGGATCAAAGCCCAGCGCGACCTTTTGCAGGTGAGCGAAGCTCCGCACCAGCAGCCCGGAAACGATCATCAGGACCATGCACAGAGCAATCTGCACGACAATGAGCAGATTCTTCAGGTAAGGCCGTCGATCTCCGCCACTGCTTCCCCGATCGTCTGTGCGTAACACCGCATTGACGTCCATGCGGGAGAGTTGCAGCGCGGGGAACATCCCGAATAAAAATCCCGTAAGCAGGGAGACAGTCAGGGCAAAGAGAAGAACGTGTCCGTCGGTCGTGATGTCGAAACCCGGCGGCAGATCGCTTTGGGCAAGAACCCCCACGGTACGCGTCCCTGCAAAACCCAAACCCACGCCGAGCACGCCGCTGATCAGCGCAAGCAGAACGCTTTCCGTGAGCAGCTGACGAATGAGGACGTTGCGGGGTGCTCCGAGCGCCGATCGCACTGCGAATTCCCGCTTGCGCACCAGGGCGCGAGTCAGCATTAAGCCGGCCACATTGGCGCAGGCAATCAGCAGGAGCAGGCCTACAGCCGCCGAGAGTAGAAGCAATTGCAGGCGAACATTCGCCACCGTCAGTTCGGCCAGGTTGCCAACCAACATGGTGAAATCGGCTCCGCTGTCTGGCGCTTTGGGGTTGTCGACGCTGTACTGCTGGTGAAGCACCGCCAGTTCAGCCGCCGCTGAGCGGATGGTGTTCCCCGGCTTCAGCCGGGCGACGGCAGTCAAATAGCTGGTTCCTGCGCGCAGGTGCGCCGCGTCGAGAAGTGTGAGTTCGAAGTAACGCGGAGACCAGATCTCCGCCGGTCCGAGGAATGGGAAATGAATGCCGGCGGGCAAAACGCCAATCACGGTGTACGGGGCGGAGTCGAGGGTGACGGATTGGCCGATTACCCTGGGATCGGCGCCGAAGCGGGAATGCCACAGCGCGTTGGTGATCATGACCACCGGCTTGCCTCCGGGCTGGCCTTCCTCGTCTGTAAAAGAGCGTCCGAGTTGCGGATGCAGGCCGAGGACGGCAAAGAAATTCGGCGACACCCGCGCGACCGGCACCTGCTGCGGATCCCCGCGGCCGGTCAGATTGAAAGAATCGAGAGTAGCAACCGTCACACCGGAGAAGGAACGATTGTGATCGCGCACCAGTTCATAGCGATTGAGGGTGAAGGTGCCATCGTCATCGGCCGCGTCGCCCCGGTGGTGCGCCTTGATCAAGACCAATTGGCGCGGATCCTCGTAAGGCAGCGCGCGGAGCAGCACCGCGTTCATTACCGTGAAGACTGCGGTGTTGCCGCCAATGCCCAGCGCCAGCGTGATAATTGCGGTCAGGGTGAAGCCCGGGCTTTTGAGCAGCATACGCCAGGCGAAGCGCAGGTCGTTCGAAAGTGATATCAGCATGATCTCAAGCTGCCAAAAGCGGAGTATAACGTGGACTGCTGTCTCAAGCGCAAATCAATCTCCGACTCCGAAACCTATCCAATCTGTCCGCGAGACCGCAGGACTATTGCAGACGCCCTGAATCCGTTTCAGCGGGCCTGGTCACGAGTTTTTCTTAGTTGTCGGTGGTTGTGAGATATGCGGTCGTGAGGCAGTTCTTATCGATCTCTAACAACTCTATCTTCGATTCCAGCATCGATGCCGGGACACCTAATTTGGCAGCAGCTCCCGATGGTCCCGAAACCCGCCCTGCGCATTCGGTCAACGCAGCCTCGATGATTGTTTTCTCGCAATAACGAAGCTTCTTTGAGAGGTTAAGCTCTACGTTCGGCTCGATGATGGCCGGTCCTCGAGAAAGCCGACTCACATCCAGCGACCCCGACCCCAGCTGCGCCGGTTGTTCCGTGTACCGGTATCGCCATGTTGCGACGCCCGAATACAGAAGTCCCCAGAGGATCCCCACCAATGGCCAGTACCACAAAAAGGCGCTCTCGCTTTGACCCGAGCCGGCATCTCCGGCGAGCCGCACCAATCTGAAGGGACGTTGCCAGATCTGTCCCGCGACGGGGTTGAGTGACACACGAATGGGCGCTTGCCGCGTTAAGGGTGGAGGACCGGTTTGCACTGCCAGGGCCGAATCTCCCATACTTGACGGACTCTGATCCCGCTGCCCCACCTCACGCCACTTCTCGGCCAGAATCGCCTGCATCAGCCGCGACCGCTCCAGGCGTAGTTGATCGGTTTCATTCGCGTCAGCATCCAGTTTCGGCGGCCTGGCGGCTCGCGCCGCTTCGTTACTTACCGGTGGCAGGGATGCCAGCTCCTGGCGAATCTCCGTCATGTCATCTTTCGTACTCTCTACATCTGGATATTCATCCGTGTACCTTGCGCGTAAATCGTCGAGCTTCTTCTGCGCCGCAGCGAGCTGCGACTCGAGCTTCCGCCGTTGTTCGTGGTCGGTACTCGATGGCGGCGCGGCAACATCAGCCTGCTGCGCGGCAGTTGCATGCTCGCCCAATGCTTTGAGTTTTCGATCCACCGCTGCCAACTGCTTCTCCAGCGCACGCAGTTCGTGGTGCTGCGAGTGCAAAGAGTGCTTTCGTCGATCCGGTTTCGCAAATGCGGGTTTTGCTGATGGCGCACCTCGGGAGGGAGCAGACGTGGCAGTTGGGACGACCGGCGCGGGTATCCAGGCCACCAACATATTCGCTACGGCATTTGCTACCGCGACCGACCGCTTCTTATCCGTGTCTTTATAGTTCACGCGCAGCAATCTTGGCGAAGTCTGCGCCATATTGAGGCGGGAGCGAAACTCCGCAACATGACTCGTGTTACTGCTAAACGATAGCCCAGCCTGCTTCGCCACCTCCCTTACCACCTCATCAGTCAGGATCGATTGCGCAAGCCCTACCGCTGGCCCTTTGGCATTCGCGTTCATGACTCCAGGGTCAGCCTGCCGGGCGGCACCTGGGTCGAATGACAGCACAGCCGTTGTCGCGGGCGGCGTCGTGCCATATCGCGACCAGAGAAGCAATCCGCTCCCAATTGCAACTGCAATGCCCGCGACAAGTAGCCGCTGTCGCAGCGGCACAGAAAAAAGGCGCGGGATAATAGCCCTCTGTTGCATAGCTCCCTCAATGTGCTTCGAAGATGACCGGCAGATTTAACGCAATGAAGCGCGCGCTGAGTCAGACTCCGCCGTACGGCGCGGAGTCCACCAGAGCGTAATGACAGCAATCGTCCGATTGTTTGTAGGCGTGCCGGCAACCTCGTAGTGACGAATTTCCAGCTCTTGCGAAAAGCCCAGCGGCAACAGATAGTGCAGGCTTGCATCCACAAACGTTCCGTGAAAAGACTGCTTCGGATTAGCGCCCTGAAGCCCATTTAAACTCACGCGCGTGTCTACCAACCGATGGAAGGAGTGACGAAGTCCCAGAGCACCTGTATTCAGAAATACCGAATGCTCGAAGATGCCATCGCTCAGATCGCGGCCTCCTGTTAGATACAGATCAGTCGACGGCCTGAGCTGCGTGTAGAACGCTGCCGTGCCAGTAAACTGCGCGCGCTTTCCGCACGACGCAGCGGCGCCGTTTAACCCACCCGTAACATTCAGGCTGGTGCGCTGTCCCCACTCGGTGACCCATCGCAGGCCAGCGCCGACCAGGCTGCAATCGAGCGGGCCCGTCTGATGCTCTCCATTGCCATACGCGCCGAGAGCCATCGCGGGAGTCAGGGCATGCAGATACTCCACCCGGGCGCGTGCCGTCTGTACCAGAAAATTGTCCGCGGCGTTGTATTGCGTGTAAGTATGCGTCGCGCTGAAGTCCCACAACGACCGCCGGGAATCGTCGAAACGCAGCTTGCCGCCTTCCTCGCCGGTTGTGATCCTTCCGGAATGCAGCCCATACACTACCGTATCGGCTGCAGGCGTCTCCGCGTCACCTACCTGCCGGAAATCGAGCGGAGCCACGACTCTCGTCGCGTCCGTTCCGTAAGTATTGGTCGCACTACCTTGCCAGGTCCATCGCGAAGTGATTTCGCCGGTCGCCCGTACCGCCGAACGATTCAGCCCTACGAGGTGGGCGCCGTTCAGTTGGAAATCGGCAAGACCTCCTCCATCCTCCGCCATCAATCGCCAGCGGCGCCGCTCGAGCAGTCCCGCCGCCGCTCCCACGCCACCATAGGCTTTGCCAGGACTGGCATCGGGAAAGCTGAACCCGCTCAATCCCGCCATTGTGAAGCTGATTCTGGAAGGCCCATATTTTGGAAGGATCACATTCGAGTCACTCCCGGGCTGGAGGCCTGACACAATTGCAGCCTTATTCCACCGCTCCGTGGTGCGAATCACTGCCCAGCAGGGAAATTCAGGTGTGCCTTGGCCTAATGCAGCGGACAACGAGTCAGCACAGCTGTTCAAGGGTTCTGTGCTGGTCGTTCGCGGATTTTCGCGGTTTATACCGCGCGTCGCGTTATCGCTGCTGTGGCCGCTATCATGGTCAGAAACATTTTGCGGCTGTTGCTGCATCTGCTGTGCGGATGCATCCGTCGTAGCTCGATTGGTCAACAGCAAGGGCCATAGAAGAAGGCCCAGCTTCTGGATTCTCACGGGACCACCACGGTGTCTCCGGGCGCCAACTCCACGTTCTGTTGTGGCGCTTGCCCCTTCAGAACTTTCTCGTAATTCACATTTACGCGCGCAGTATTGACAGCACGCAGAACATACACCTGCTTTTGCTTCGCAAAATCCGTCAAGCCGCCCGAGCGTGCCACCAGTTGGACCACGTTCATCGCGTCCAACAACGGATACGCGCCGGGTCGCTGCACTTCGCCTGTGATGTACACCATCCGGCTATGAATTTCCTGGACTGTGACCGTTACGCGTGGCTTGCGGACAAACTTGAGCAGCTGCTCTGTTAGAGTCTGCTGCACTGCTTCCGGAGTCTGACCTGCAACTTGCAGCTCAGAAATCAGCGGCAGCGAAACCTTGCCGTCGGGCCTTACGACTGCCGTCTCGGTAAACTGCGGCTCCGCCCAGACGACGATGTGCAGTACATCGCCCACTCCGATTGTGTAGGCCGCAGGCAAAACCGCGGGCGTTTGTACATTGCTTACGTTGGAATTATCGGCTGAGGCCCGCATCCCCTGTGCACAGCAAAGCTGCCCCGTCGCTGCCAGCAGCATCAGAAACCTGCACAAACTGCGCTGCGGGGGATGCGCCATGCTCCGCAGTATAATCCTGATTTTTAATTTGCAAGGGGGTGTTACCAGAATGCGGAGAGCGCAAGACGACCGGTTACATGCGCTCGCTGAAATTGGTTACGAAAATGGATCTTCGTCATCTTTTCTGTATCCGAGTTGCCGCGGACTGCTCCAATTTCGCGTCGAAACTTCCGCCACGCCTCTGCGGCTGATGTCGTTTGTCAGGGAAGCCTTGCCGCTTCTGCCATAGGGTCCCAATGATCGACACCGGCGAGGAATTTCCTGGTTGTAAAGGCAGCGGCTTCTGCTGCAGTTAGCTGGTGTGAGCCGGCGAGCCGTGACGGAACATTCGCACCCGGTCCTTCACTGCCGCGTTCGGCGTAGTAGGTATGCTCGATAGTCGAACCGGGCGTCCAGGGCGACCAGCCTTGCGGACTCAGGCTCGCCGGCATGGCGCAGTCGAGGAAGACCACCCGGGAGAAAGGACGCCAGGGCCGCCCAAGATAAAAAAACTTGCCGTGGAGATCTTCCGCTGTGATGCGGGCATGGTGGAATACGTAGCCCGTGGTCTGCTCCGCCGAGACGCGCGATTGTGCGGTCAGATAGCCGGGGCGGACGATGTGGATTTCGCTGTTGTCGAATACGGCAGCGGCGTTGCCGAAGATGAAGTCCACACCGCCCTGAATGTACGAATCTAGAAAATATTGGCGGCCGAAGTCGGAAAACAAGGTGTCCTGGTCACCGAGAAAACGGCAACGCTTGAAGATGGCACGGTCCGATCGCACCGTGATCGCTACCGCCTGGCCGGTGTTCCCTGCGGTGTTTTCAAAGGTGAGGTTATCCGCTTGGAACGCGTCGCCGCTCACCTGGACGGTCGAGGTGAAGAAGGTCCCGCCTGCGCTCCTGGCATTTTGCGCGGCAGAGATCACGACTTTGCCAGGGTCTGTTCCGGTGCCAAGCAGCGTGGTTCGTGGTCTGTTTTCGGTAACGAACACGCGCTCGTGGTAGATTCCGGGGGCGATCTCTATATAGAGCCTGCCTTTCGGACCGGGCTGGGGTGCGTGATCGAGCGCCATTTGTATGGTGGGGAAGCCGGTGTTATCGGCGGTCGCTGCCGTCAGATCGGGCGACACACGCACGTGGACATCCTGCGCTTGCAGCGGGGCAGAGAAGAGAACGGCGGCGGCGAGGCAGCTAAGTCGTATCTTTCTTTTTGGACGGTCAACAATGGGTCTCGTCACGGTGTCATCTTCGCCCGATTCAGGAAAGGTAGCCTTAAACTGGTGCCAAGAGGCAATGCGCTCATTGTAAGGGCATAGCATAGTTGCGAAAGAGGGATAAGCGTCTCCATGCTCAGCGCAGCGGAATTACGCCGCATCGCCGCATTCTCGGACTTGCCGGACAACCAGATTGACTGGTTTCTAAGCCACGCGGAGGAAATGGTCCTCCATGCGGGAGAAAACTTTGTGCGCCAGGGAGATCCACCCGCTTGGATGTTCGTCTTCCTGGAAGGCGCCTTTCAATGGCGCGGTGAATTTGGCGGTGACACGGTGGTCATGCCGGCAAACGCCGGGGAGATCAGCGGCGTTTATCCCTTTTCCAGAATGAAGAAGTTCACGGTGGGTGGGCGAGCTCTCAGCGACGGCCGCCTTCTGCGATTTCCCGTTTCGCTTTTCCCAGAGCTGGTGCAGAAGATGCCGGAATTGACCACCAGCCTCGTGGCCATGATGTCCGAACGAGTTCGAGAAGGCACGCGCATCGAACAACAGCACGATCGCCTGGTCTCGCTCGGTAAGCTGGCGGGCGGCCTGGCCCACGAGCTCAACAATCCAGCGGCGGCGGCGATCCGTGCGACCCGCCAGCTGGAGGCAACGCTGGCGAAACTCAGGAATACGAGCTTCGAGCTGGGGCGCCGAAATATCGGCGATGCGCAACAAGCAGAGATCGGGAAGATCGAGGCAGCGTTTACGCAAGCCAATATTTCTCCATCTGATCCTCTTTCGCTTTCTGACCTGGAAGATCGGCTGAACACGCTGTTGCACCCGCACGCACAAGAGGACACGTGGCAATTGTCGGCGACTCTGGCCGGATCCAATTTGCAGCCTGACGCGCTGGAATCCCTGCTGGCGAACCTCGATCCCGCAACGGCGCAGGCTGCCGTCGCACGCATCGCAGCATCGGCGGAATCGGTAGTTCTGTTGAACGTCATCAGGAACAGTACATCGCGCATCTCTGAGCTGGTGCAGACGATCAGGGAGTATACCTATCTGGACCAGGCCAGGTTGCAGGACGTGGATATAGTAAAAAGCCTCGAAACCACGCTGACCATTCTGAATCACGAATTGAGAAATGGAATCAGTGTGCGGCGCGAGTACCAGCCGGTTCCTCTTCTGGTGGATTCGTTTGGCAGTGAGCTCAATCAGGTCTGGACCAATCTTATTCAGAACGCCGTGGACGCCATGGCAGGCAAGGGTGAGCTACGGCTACGAACCTTCCGCGAGGACCACTATGTTGTCGTAGAAATTGGCGATAACGGTCCGGGCATCGCACCGGAAGTCCGAGCACACATCTTTGAACCATTCTTCACCACGAAAGGCGTGGGAGAAGGAACAGGACTTGGGCTGGATACGGCGCAGCGGATCGTGAGGAAGCATAGGGGCGATATTCATGTGAGCTCAGTGCCCGGAGATACTCGCTTCCAGGTATGGCTCCCGCTGGCGGAATCGGTGACGTAGAGGGTGGGGGCGAAAGCGATCGTTGGGCTGCGTCCATCATTTTCGTCCCGTGGATTCCCGCCGGCGCGGAAATGACCAGGCTCATTCTGCTCGCAACATGATCTTTGGATCGATGCGCGAGGCACGTAGGATGACTGGCACCGCAAACAGCAGAGATATCGCCAACAGGACGAGTGCCGGAGCAGTGAGCATAATTGGGTCACTTCCTTTCACGCCGTACAACAGCGTCTCAACATAGCGCACCGAGGCAAGCCCGAGCGCCGCTCCGATCACAGCTCCCAGCGTCACCATCAGGAAGATGCGCGACGTTGCCTGCCAGGCGATGTCGCCGATGCGGGCACCGACGGCGATACGAATTCCAAATTCGCGCTCCCGCTGCTGCAGGGAATAACTAAGCACTCCGTATAGACCTATCGCTGCCAGCAGGAGCGCTACGAAGGAGAAAAAAGCTGCCAGCATGGCGAGGAGACGTTCGCGGATGCTTTGCCCGCGGACGAGTTCGTCCTGGGTGCGGAGATTGCTGACGCGGAAGCCGGCACGCGCTTGCGGAATTGCCTTGCGCAGAACCGAGGCGAGCGCGAGTGGATGGGAGCCGGACGTGCGGACGAGAAACGTCTCCTCGGTTTCCGGCTGCGCGAGGCCTTGAGCATTCACTTCGTGAAAAGGGATGTAGGCTACCGGCACAATGGCGTCTCTGAGGTTGCCATAGGGAGCATCTGCAACCACTCCTACCACCTGGTAATGATTTTCCCTCTCTTGAAAGGTCTTTCCGATCGGATTCTTTCCATCAAAGAAGGTGTTGACGAAAGCCTGGTTGACCATCGCCTGACCTGGAGTGGTGTCGCCGGGACGAAGATCCCTTCCGTCGAGCAAGGGTATCTTCATGGTCTCTGGCCAACCCGGGGAGATTGCGAGTAGGTAAGTGGACAGGGTGCTCGGAGGTCCCCCTCCTACCGAGACGAAGTTACTCCAGGCGCCGCCTGACAAGAGCGGCCAGCCCGCAATCGCAACTCTCTCTACCCCGGGGACGTTTCGTAAGTTGTCCGCGATTTGATCCCACACCACAGGGGGTTGGCCTTGTTGTGTAACCACGTCGAGCAAGAGGAGATTTTCAGGAGAAAAGCCCAGGGGCTTGTTGGACAAGCTCTCGAAGGTCCTTACGAAGAGTCCTGACATAAAGATCACGAGGAAGCAAAAGGCAACTTGCGCCGCAATCATGCCGTGCATCAGACGGCGCCGGGAGTG
>JBEKNJ010000083.1:0-24082 GCA_049522955.1 Acidobacteriaceae bacterium | reverse complement strand
CGGGGCTGTTCCGGACACAAGGCAGCCCTTTTCTATACAAAGAGGCCGCTTTGGGAAGCGCCGCTGAAGTCGAAAAAGGCCAAATTTTATCTAATTTTATAAATATCCCGGCTCACCTGGAGACGCTCTTTCTGCATCTCCCAATGCTCACTACCGTTGTTCCAGGCGTTGGCCTTCCCCGCCATAACCCCTCCCGGGAAATGGGATAAATTGCCATAGTGGCAGGAGTATCAATCAGTTGGGGGGCGGTCTTCAGGAAACCGGCGTCCCGGACACCAAGAAAAGTTAGGACCAAAGTCTTTGGGGAGGCATCAAAGACCTGTCAAGATTTTGCAAACAGATATGTTCGAAGCTGGAGGTTTATGCGACTTATCATCGCCGGTGCGGTCTGCCTGCTGGCTCTTATGCCCGGTGTGGCGCAAGAAAGAGGCGGTTTTTCGCTATCGCCTGCTCAACAGCGAACCGAGATGGCCGCGACGGCATTACCGGATGCGCCCACGCCCTCAGTCGCGCCCGATGGGCAGCAAAGCTCTTCATCCCCCGCGACTTCGTCAGCCACCTCCGGCTCATTGGCTCCTGGAGAAGGGCAGCAGACCAAACGGATCCTCTGGATAGTACCCAACTTTCGGGCAGTCAGCGCGGGAGTAAAACTACCTCCGCAGTCGGTCAAGGAGAAGTTCAAAACCGGCGCCTTGGACAGCTTCGACTATTCGTCGTTTATTTTCGTCGGCATCCAGTCCGGCATCAGCCAGGTAACGGACGCTTACCCGGCATTTCGACAGGGCGCTGCCGGTTACGGCCGCTACTATTGGCACACCTTCGCAGATCAGACAGATGAGAACCTGTGGGTAGAGGGCATTCTCCCGGTTGTCTTCCGCCAGGACAGCCGCTACTACACACTGGGGCATGGCGGCTTCATCAAGCGCGGCATCTATGCGGTTTCGCGAACGGTAATCACGCGTACAGATTCTGGAAGAGAAACCTTCAACGCTTCGGAGGTTCTCGGATCGGGTATAGCAGCCGGAATCTCATCCGCTTACTACCCGACCCAATACCGTACCTGGACCAAGATCGGGCAGCGCTGGCTGACCAACGCCCTGCTGGATTTCGGCACATTCGCAGCGAAAGAGTTCTGGCCGGACGTTAACCACGCGATCTTCCATCAATCCGACTGACGAGTCAGAACGCGAAGGAAACCAGCGGTGGCAGAAGGGATGACGCAAATTCATCAAGTCACTATCCTGCTCCCGTTGGTGGTCGGCGCGAGCGCCGTCCTGTGTACGACTTTTATCCACGCGCTGGCTTTGGGCGCAACCGTAAACTTTTTCCGCTACGAGAGAAGACGCGGCCGTGCGGGATCAGGCTTCTGGATCAATCTTTCCATCGCTGGGCTGGTTATCTCCCTTGCGTTCGTGGCCCATCTGATTGAGATCGCCTTATGGGCCGGGTTGTTCGTAGTCTGCGGAGAATTTCAGGGATTTGGAATCGCCTACTACCACTCAGCGGTCAACTACACCACCTTGGGTTACGGTGATTTGATTATGAGCCCGTCGTGGAAATTGCTGGGACCGCTGGAAGCCGCAGATGGGGCGCTTATGTTCGGTGTCTCCACCGCGATGATTTTCGCCGTAACCCAACGGTTGATTCTGGCTCAATTTGCGGATCTCAGGAACTGAGTGCTTGGCGGAGATTGAGACCCAATCAACGGCATCCAAGTACCGCCAGACCCAGGCCTCCTTGATTGCCCGGTGAGGATGGACGCTTATATAATCCGCTCGCGCACCCAGAGAGGGCTCATGGCGAATCGCATTTTGCTCCCGTTTGTCTTCGTAACCGGCTCCTTGCTTGCCCAGGTGACGTACGACCGTCTTCTGCACGCCGCCAGCGAGCCGCAGAATTGGCTGACGTATTCGGGCGGGTATGCGAGCCAACGTTACAGCCCGCTGACCCAGATCAGCCGCGACAACGTCAAAAATCTGCAGATGAAGTGGGTCTACCACCCGACCTACGAGAAAACGTCGCATAACCAGTCGAAGATGGAGAACACGCCACTGGTCGTGGACGGCATCGTCTATGCCGGCACCGCGCTCGAAGTGGTCGCGCTCGATGCCGTGACCGGCCGACAGTTTTGGAAGCTTTCCCGACCGCTCGATTCCACCGCTTACTACAACGCCTACGAGGTCAACAAGGGCATGGCGATCGCCAATGGCACCCTTTTCTGGGCCACCGTCGATTGCCACCTGATCGCCCTCGATACGAAAACCGGCCGCATCCTTTGGGATGTCGTCATGACCGACTGGAAGAAGGGCTATCAGTACAACGTCGCCCCGCTCATCGTCCGCAACATGATCATCCTCGGCCCCGCCACCAACGAGGCCGGGGCCAATTGTTGGGTCAGCGCCTACGATATCAAGACGGGCAAGGAATTGTGGCGCTTCTACACTGCACCCATGTCGGCCGACGATCCCGCGGCCAAAACCTGGGCCGGCGATGCCTGGAAGCATGGCGGCAGCCCCGTATGGAACAGCGGCAGTTACGATCCGGAAACCAATCTAACCTTTTGGGGAACAGGGAATCCCAACCCTGGCTGGAGCGGCGATGTGCGCGCCCCCGGCGACAATCTGTATTCGGATTCGGTGGTGGCGCTCGATGTCGACACCGGTAAGCTGAAGTGGTATTTCCAGTTCACCCCCGGCGACGAGTATGACTGGGACTCGACCCAGGTTCCCGTACTCGCGGATCTCAACTGGCAAGGCACGCCGCGCAAAGTGATGCTCTGGGCCAATCGCAACGGCTTCTTCTACGTGCTGGACCGAACCACGGGGGAATTCCTGCTGGGCAAACCGTTCGTCAAGGAGACCTGGGCGAACGGCCTGGACAAGAACGGCCGGCCGATCAAGGTGCCCGCGTTCTGGCCCAAGCCGATGGGGGGAATTGCGGTAATGCCGGGCTCGCAGGGGGGAACAAATTGGTATCCACCGTCCTTCAGCCCGCAAACAGGTCTCTTTTATATGGCCGTCTGGGATAACTACAAGGCCCTTTCGGGTAAGGGCGATCCGGGCCCCTGGGCGCAAGGTCAGCGCTACGTCGGCAACGGATCGCCGGTGCCGTGTGTGCAGGATGGCCACGTCGTTCCGGGGAGTTGCGCCGGAACGGCCGGTGTCCGCCGTGCTGCCGCAGGAATGCGTGCGTCTCCCAATTACAAAACGGAGGCCGAGGGATACGGTGCGATCCGGGCCATCGATCCCCAGACCGGGGAGAAGAAGTGGGACTTCAAGATGGTCGCCAATAGCGAGTCCGGCGTGCTCTCGACCGCGGGAGGCCTGGTATTTGGGGGAGGCATGGATGGTGACTTCGTAGCGCTGGACGCGAAGACCGGCGAGCCGCTCTGGCACGTGTATCTTGGGGGTCCCAATGCAAGCGGCCCGATCAGCTACGCTGTAAACGGAAAACAATACATTATAGGAACGGGAGAAGGCACGATGTTTTCCTTCGCCCTGCCCGATTAAGCGAAATCATGGGTGTTGATCCTGAGGCTGAAGACTGGTTGCTGGCGGTTGATTCCTCAGCAGATTTCCGGTGGCGAACTCAAGGTTGACTGCCTCCAGAAATAGTTCTGATCGTGCCGAGACACTGGATAGTCGTGCCAGCGCCAGTTGCTTCTCCGCGGTAACAACGTCAACCAGGTTCTTGACTCCATATTTGTATGCATCGAGCGATGCCGAGTAAGACTCGTTGGCGGATTCGAGAAGCGCCACAGCAGCGTCGTGCTTTCGCAACGCCGTCCGGAATGCAATGTAGGCGGTCCAGACCTCTCGCGTCGTCTCATCCGCTTTCGTCGTAAGTTCGTCCTCCGCCTCGCGGCGCTTCGATTCGGCGATCAACAGCTCGTTCTTGCGCACACCTCCGTCAAAGATGCGCCAATGGATGCCGAGTTCGACGGACCAGGTAGGCTCGCTGGCGGCACCGAGCTGGCCGTAATCCGCCGTGGGCCACACGGAGGTCTGTGCACCAGCTCCTGAGAGAGCGATCTGTGGTTTGTACTCTGCCTTGGCTGCACGAATGCCGGCCTCGGCGGAGCGGATGCGCAGAGCTTGCGCCATGAGTTCGGGACGATTCGCCATTGCGCGATCGATCAGCTTCTCGATGGACATGGTGAGTCTCTCCGGTAACGGCGCACTTCTCTGGTTGTCGATCACTATGTAAGGAGATGGATCAGCGCCCACCGCTTCGGTCAGCGTCACGCGCGCAATCTTTTCGTCTCCATCCGCGGATTCCTCGTCGAACACCGCCTGTGACGTCTCGGCCCGGGCGTTGAGAACATCGGGAAGAGTTGCAAGTCCGTTGTCCAGTCTGTTTTCAGCCGCATCCTGCGTGGTTTGTGCGGTTCGCAACGTATCCTGAGTGGCCTGCAATCTTTCCTGTGCGGTGATCAGCTGGTAATACGCGCTGGCGACTCGAAACGCCAGCCCTTGATTTACCTGAATGAAGTCTGCCCCCGCGGCCAGCTTTTCCTGTTTCGCGGAATCCACGCTCGCTTCGCGTTTACCAAAGTCAAAGATCAGATATTGGAGCGTGACTTCAGGCCGGACGATGGGCACTTCGACCATGACGTAGCCGCGAGGAGCCAGCGGTTTCGGGAACGGATTGATCAATCTCTCGTCGCCAAAAACAGCTAAACCGTCCAGGTCGGGATAATAAGCAGCTTTTGCCAAACCGAGTTCGCGTGCCTTCTGTTTTGCGCGTTCCCAGATCGTGCGCGTGGTTGGGTTGTGATGCTCGGCAACATCGATCAGCTCGGCGAGGGTGTAAGGGTGAGCTGGATCGAGAATCGCTGGTCCCTCGCGAGGGGTTTGGCGAGCCGCGCAGTCTGCGACAGCTGCTGGAGAAGACACGTTGCCGGCACATTGCCCCAGAGCACGCGCCGCGGAGAAGGCGAGAATCAGCGACAAAAATACAACCTTCCTTGATAGGTCGTATCCGATCAGTCGAACGCACGTAACTCGCTCCATGTGCATCTTGTCCGCTTACCCCGCCCTGCCTATTAAGCCAGAGGTGCGGAACTGAGTCTATTAGACGAACGTATCGATCGATCTCGGGCTAAAGAGTCTGGCTGAGTATGCTATCCAACTAAGTCCCGTAGAGCCTGCCCTGAGCTTGTCGAACGGGGACGTCTGAAAGTAGCCCAGGACGGTAATCCTCGGCTAATGACGAGCAAGCTGGACAGTCCCGAAGGAGTCGGTGTCATAGCAAAAGTCAAAGGTAATCGACGGGTGCCCCACGTTCGCCAAAGCGTACGTGGGACGAAAATGATGGGCGCAGCCCAACGATCGCTTTTACTGAATTGGCCACAACGCCTCATTGCTCATTTGAAATGGGTCGCTCTTCCGGTACCCGGTCCTGCTAGACACAGACTCCTACGGGACTTAGTGCAGAGTTCTCACGCAACCTAAAGCCCGTACCCTTCAGTACTTTGGAATCCAACGATGATCCGAAGGATACCGCGCAGAAGGGTAAGGCCTTTAGCCCGTACGCGGCTACGAAAGCGTGGACCGATACTTTGGTCCAATAGATTCGGTCCTTGACTCTATGGCTTAATCCAAACGTAAGACGAGTCTGTTCATTGATCGACATATACGGGGTCAAATGAAAATGAACGTGGAATCGACGGAGTACGATCGACGCCGAATGACCTCGCTTCGCCCGCTGGCCGGCTTATCCCTGGCCGCTACGCTGCTGTTGGTCGGTTGCTCGCACGCGCCCGAATACAGCATCTTCGGTTCTTTTTTCCCTGCATGGATCTTCTCGGCAGTCGGTGGTCTGCTGCTGGCGATGGGCGCACGCGTCGTGATCGCTCGGACTGCGATCGCTGACCATCTGGCCTCACCCATACTCTTCTACCTCGGTATGGCTACCTTCCTCTCGTGCGTGTTGTGGCTCCTGTTCTACAGCTAGGTGAACGCGATGTCGACCCAAAGTACTGTCCAACCCGAGCAAGACACTAGCCTCGCAAAACTTGACTGGTATGGTCGCGTCCTCACCGCAGCCATGGTTCTGTTGGCGGTGGTCGGCTTGATCGCTGTCTATTACGTCACAACCCGGGATCCCCAGACCGATGACGCCGAAATCTTTGCCAATTACATCGGGATTGCCCCGGTTGTCGAGGGGCCGATACTGCACCTGAACGTCGTCGACAATCAGCACATGAAACGGGGCGACCTACTCTTCGAAATCGATGATCGCCCCTATAAGTACGCGCTTGACCGCGCAGTGTCGGATCAGGCCACGCTCGAAGGTGAGGTCGTCGACGAACAGCGCCGCATTCGGGCCGAAGTGCACGCCGTCACTGCTTCCGGGGCGGCAACCCGCAGCGCCGGCGCCAATGTTGATCGGGCGCAGGCCTCGATTCGCGAGGCGGAGGCCGATGTCGCCCACTCTGAGGCTTCGTTGGATCGAGCCAGGGCTGAGTCGGCATACGCCGAAAACAACCTGCACCGCGTCGAGCCCCTGCTCGCAAAGAAGTACGTGACCGTCGACCAGGTTGACCAGGCGCGTACGACAGAGCAGGCCAGCGCGCAGTCCGTGCACGAAGCCGAATCGCAATTGGCTCTGAATCGAGCTCACCTCAACTCCATGCTGGCCGCCCTGGCGCAGGCCAAAGCTTCGGCAGACCAAAGTACGGCACAGCTTCAGCAATCGCAGTCCAGCGTACTGACCCTCGATCCTCTTGTGGCGCAACGCCAGGGGCGCGCCGCCGCGATCGCCAACGCCCAATACAACTACAACCAATGCCGCGTCTACGCTCCCTTCGATGCACGTGTCACCAACCTCGTCATTTCCGAGGGCGCCTACGCTCACGTGGGACAGGAGATCTTCACGCTGATCGACACCCGTGTCTGGTGGGTGCTGGCGAATTTCCGCGAGACGCAGCTGAAGCATATCCAGCCGGGTATGGCCGCGGACATCTACTTTATGTCTGATCCAGGATTGCGATTTACCGGCGTCGTCGAAAGCACCGGCTACGGCGTGATACCCGATCCTTCGGTGGTTGGCAAAATTACCACCGGGCTGCCTGACGTGCAACGCACCCTGAGTTGGGTACATCTGGCCAGCCGCTACCCTGTCCGCATCCGAATTCAGTCACCCTCGGATGTCTTTCGTCTCGGGGAATCTGCAGTCGTAGTCATCCGCGGATACAAACGGAAGCCTTGATATGGCAACCCGAGCCACTCCGCTCCGCCGGCAGCCGGCCCGTCGAACTGTCTCCTGGTCCTGGTTTCGCGAATTCATACGCTGGGAAGTTGCCCCGTATCCAGGACGCCTGAGCACGGTCATCCGCATGACGATCGCGGTTACGCTGGTCATGATCATCGTCGTGACCTTCCGCATTCCCAACGCGGCCCTGGCTGGTTTATTTTCAATTCTCCTGGCCCGCGAAAATCTTGCTGCTACCTGGCTCGGCGGGCGATTGATCGTCCTCGGATTCGTCCTCGCAAGCCTCTACACCCTGTTCGGTATGATGCTCTTCCGCGGCTATCCCATTACCCATTTCTTCTGGGTAATCGGAACTCTATTTCTGATCTTTTTCGTGATGCGCACGACGACGAACTACGCAGCCGCAGTGGCTTTCTGCATTCCGATCGGCGTGGCCATGCCGGTATGGGACCGTTCCTTGCCCAGCGAGATCCAGGTGGAGGGTACTCTCTGGCCTATCGTGATCATCGCCGTGGGTGCTGGCGCCACGGTGTTAACCGAAGCGGTATACCGCATCTTCGATCGCTCCGACCCGCTCATCACCTTCGTCGATGATCTGTTGCTCGCGGTGCAGCAGGTAGCGGAAGGCCTTGCTGCTCACCATGCCCCACCGGACGCGGTCCGCGACCGGGTGCTTCAATACGATATGATCGGCACCGGTCGGCTCAGAACGACCTTGCTGCGCCAGGGTTTGGACCCGACCCGGCGGGCGCAGCGCGCCGCCCTGATTTCGCTCGCCGGCCGGCTCATTAGTCTCGCTGCGGATCTCCAGCGCATTTCCCCCCAGCCGGGCGACGACGAAGTGATCCGCCTACGCGCACTTTCTGCGAGGCTCGCAGAAATCCGAAAAGAGCTCCGCGAGTCAGGGGGTATTTCCGCATCTCCTCCTATGCTCGAGGGACCACCCTCCTCCAGCTTCCCCATGCTTCAAGAGATGGAACGAATCGTCGCACTCATCCCCGAAGTCTTTCAAAGCGATGAGATCGTAGTTGGCCCCCAGAAAGCGCAAGGACTGGCCTGGTGGCGCGCCCTGCTTGTGCCTGATGCATTCCAGAACCCGGAATATCTACGCTTCGCCTTTGCCGGATGCCTGGCTGCCAGTACTTGTTACGTACTATATAACGCGCTCGACTGGCCGGGCATCAACACCTCTGTCCTTACTTGCGTCGTCACGGCGCTGAGCACCATCGGCAGTTCGCTCCAGGCGCAGTTTCTCCGCATTGCCGGATTTGTGGTCGGAGGGCTGATCCTGGGGATTTCGGCGCAGATTCTGATCCTTCCCGGTATCGACAGCATCTTCGGGTTTGCTCTCTTCTTTGCGGCGGCGAGCGCGATCGCCGCGTGGTTTGCGACCTCCAGTCCGCGGCTTTCCTTTTTTGGCGTGCAGATAGCAATCGCCTTTTACTTCGTGAATCTGACGGATTTCCAGATCGACACCGACCTCACGATCGCGCGCGATAAGGTAATTGGCGTGTTACTGGGCATTCTCGCGATGGGCTTCTTCTTCGACCGCTTCGGGACGAAGAGCGATGCCGAACAACTACCGAAACTGCTGGTACGGAATGTCCGGATGCTGGCGCAGCTCGGAGTCTGTCCGGTAGTACGCGACAGAGCGCTTGGCGTTTCACAGGTCAGCCTTCTCCGCCGTCAGATCAATGACAACTTTGCCGGTCTGGAATCGCAGACCGAGACCGCGCGGTTTGAGGCTGAGTTTCGCCATCGGCGCGAGGAAGAACTCGTCGAGTGGGAACGGATTCAGAGGGCTCAACCGGCGTTGCGCTCGATCTACCTGTTGGAACTCAGTCTTCTCTCCCATCGCGGGCGACGAGAGATCGAGTTTGAATTGACACAGCGTCAAAACCAGGCGCTGGACCATTTTCTGAACGAATATAGCGGTGAACTCATGCATATGGCCGCATGGATCGCACACGAAGAGGACAAGCCCGCGCGCATCGCCGATGATTCCATCCGGCAATTACAGCAATCCTTCGAGGACCACACCTCGCGGAACTCGCGGGCCATCACTGATATCTGTAAGAAGATGGTCTCCTCTCTGCTCTTGCTGCGGAATGAATGCTAACTCGCGGAGCCAAAATCGTCAGGGGCCTTTAAACCCGCCGCCGTAAAAGGAGTCTGCGTGAGAACTCCAGAATTTGGGGAGCCCGAGGGGCGCACCGCGGATCCCTCCGCTACGCTACCCCGGATTTCCTGTGGACCTTGGTGGCGTTGGTGCACTTCATGCGCCCTTCTTACGGAAGGGCGCACACGCGGCCTTGTCCAGTGCAGAGTGGCAGGAAATCCGGGTACGCTCCGGTCGGGATGACAATTCATCTTGGAAGCTATACTCAACGTTCCCAAACAAAATTGTCATCCCGACCGGAGCGTAGCGTAGTGGAGGGATCTGCGGTGCACCCCTTGGGTTCCCCAAATTTTGGCTGGAGTCTCAATCCTGCGAGTCAAGCTTCTTTCAGTCAGCAGCCTGCTGTGCAATTGACTGCACTTCTCGAAGCACACCGGTCTCCACGTCGAAAACGAAGCCACGCACGGGGATGTCTTTAGCAATCCAGGGATGCGATGTGACTTTCTTGATTTGCTCCAGGGTATTTTCCTCGGGGTCCTTATAGGAGAAGAAGCGCATGGGAGCCGGCGAAGCATCTCCGGTCGAAGCGCTCAGCTTTGCGTTCAGCTCTTCATCTGTGAACGTTGTGAACCCGCAGCCGGTATGGTTGAGAAGCAATATCTCTGTGGTTCCCAGTACGCGAGTGGAAACAACAAGCTCACCGAGAACATCCTCGGTGACCGCAGGTCCACCGGTTCGGATAACGTCGAGATCGCTTTGCGGCAGACCCAGGATTCCAGTGAGGTCTGAGAGGCGAGGATCCATACAAGTCACAACTGCAACTTTGGGGGCGGGACGCTTCCCCAGCGTTGGATCGTAGTTTTTTGCGTAGTTCTGGTTCGCGGCTAGCGCCTTATCGATAAGACTCATTGTTCGTCTCCATGATGGTAGATTTAGACCGGCGTTATCTCAATGGCACAATGGACCGATAAACGCATGTTCGTTGCGGGTATCGAGTCGCGCCACACCCGATGCACATGGCCATCACATCATGAGCAGAAAAAGGAGCCTATAGGACGAAGGTATCGTTCAATACCTTCGTATGCCGCGAGCGGCGGAGCCGGCCGCGCATTTGCTCTGTGTTCTGCAAGGCTGTTGGATTGTCATATGGACGGACCGGAGCTCAGAAACATCAGGCCCTGGGAGCAGCTACTCCGGAAACGCGTGTAAGGCGAAGCTTCCCGGCCATCTTAACCAGGTCGGCGATAGAGTCGGCCTTCATCTTCTCCATGACCTTGCCGCGGTGCGCCTTCACGGTAATCTCGGTGATGCCCAGTTCGCTGCCGACCAGCTTGTTTGGCTTGCCGGCCGCTACTAAGGCCATCACCTGGCGTTCGCGACCGGTGAGCGACGCATAGCGGTCTTTGAGTCCCTGCATCTCCATCTCGCGGCCGAGTGCGATGCGGCTGCGTTCGAGGGCCTGCCGGATGGCGGCCAATAGCACATCGTCGCTGAACGGTTTTGTCAGGAACTCCTGCGCCCCGGCCTTCATGGCCCGGACCGTCATCGGGACATCGCCGTGGCCCGTGATGAAAATGATAGGCATCTCAGTCCGTTCGGCGGCCACTCGCTTTTGCAGGTCAAGCCCGTTGAGGCCTGGAAGGGAAACGTCAAGTATCAGGCAACTCGGAGTCTGGGCACGTGGACGCGCAAGGAACTCCGATGCCGATGCGTAGGTCTCAGGCTGCCACCCTTCACAGCGCAGGAGCGCTTCCAGAGATTCACGTACTGAGACGTCATCATCGACAACAAACACGATTGGAGGGGCTTGCGACATAAGTGACTTACCTCATCTCAAGATGACGTTGTTCGCTGGGAAAAAGTATATTATCCGGGAACCGAAAACGAACGATTTCTTCATTCCGCTGGTGAAAATCCGAATCGCACCCACCCGATGAACATGGCAGAGCGCCTGTTCGGGGCATTCACCAAAGCGGCGATATCACAGTGTAGACAGAATTCACACTCCGCGATAGAAGGGGTCCCTCGGATTCCTGATACCTAGGTATCGATCGATACTTTCGTCCAATGGATCACACGCAAGACTTCTGGCCTACTCGAAATGTAACGGCCCCGCTAAACTGCATTGCCCTTTCAAGGAGACAACCATGATCTGTGCCAATGGGAAAGTTGCGATGGAAGTCACTTCGTGCCACGACGAATCGCTACGTGTGAGACACCTTGTCACCGCGGCGCGATCGGGGTCAACTGCCGCCTTTGACGATCTCAGAGAGATCTATGCGCGACGAATTTATCGGAAGCTCCTGATGATGACTAACAATCGGGAAGATGCCGAAGACGCTCTGCAGGATACCTTCCTGCGAGCATATTTAGCGCTCCACACCTTCGAAGAAAGGTCGAGCTTCTATACCTGGGTCACCAGGATTGCGATTAACTCGGCATTGATGATCCTTCGTAAACGCCGTTTGCGCCCTGAAGTGTCCTTCGACAGCACCAGTGATACGGATGAAGCGATTTCGGGTTTTGAATTCAAAGATAGCGGCCCGAGCCCCGAGCATATCTGCGTTCACCGCCAGAGGTATGCTTGTATGGTTCGATCCATCTGGAAGCTCCAGCCGCGACTTCGTCAGGTCATCGAGATGCAGATGATGGATGACCGCTCAATCAAAGAGATTGCTCAAGCGCTCGAAATATCCGAAGCCGCGGTCAAGTCCAGGCTTGCCCGGGCGCGCGCGCGTCTGGCCACGGCTCATCCCGTCATGGGCTCGAAATGGGAAAGGCAGATCCCTGGTAGCTCGCTGCCTTCGGAACGCGCCGGATAGTGTACGGTTCGCTCACCGATACAAAGGTGCCAACCAATACCATGGTCCAATAGATTTCTCCTGTACGCTTCTGGTTTCATCGCCTCGCAGCATTCAATCAAGTGAGATTGCCGTTTACTTCGCGCCGGCTGCACATGATAGACCTGCAGGTTCCCGGGAGTGTAGGAGAGCAGACAAATGATCACCGGAGTGCGCAGATATAGGAGTCAACGCCTGAGACTATTGTTTTGTGGGGCTGCGATCATCTTTCTTGCATGCGTGGCGGCCAGAGGACAACAAAACGAGCAGGCACAAGAATTACAGCTGTTGCAGCAACAGCTACAACAGCTGAAGCAACAGTATGAGACAACGACACAGGATCTGGAACGGCGGCTGGCAAATCTGCAGCAGCAAATCGGACAAGAGAAGAGCACCCGAGAACAACAGGCTGAAAGAGAGACCGAAGACATAAACCAAACAAAACAGGCGACAGTTTCGACGGTAGAGTTGGCTGCCCAGGAAGCGCGAAAGGCCGTTCTTGGCGAGTCCAAGGAAGTCGGAGCTAGATTTCAAGGTGACGTGCCTTCGGAACCAACCTATGATTTCCTGAAAGAGGCGGACGAGAAGATAGATAAGCTCCAGGAGCGGGAATCCACGTTCGAGTTTCACGGATATTTTCGCTCCGGCTCCGGCCTGAACAGCGTCGGTGGCCAGCAGGTCGCGTTTGAAGCGCCGGGGGCTGAGGCAAAGTACCGCCTGGGAAACGAAGCGGAGACCTACGCGGAATTGATCTTCGTCAACAATTGGGTGAACCCGGATCATGACTTAAGCAAGGCTTGGTTTAGGACTGAGCTAATGGTAGAAGCGAATACCTCGAACTCCGAAAACTCTGCCCCGGTGGGCAATGCTGTGGGCGCCGATCAGTTTCGTTTCCGGGAGGCCTTCGTCCAGGCAGGCAACGTGTTCGAGAGCCAGCCTGGGGCGAAGTTCTGGGCGGGCGAGAGATACTACCGCCGGCAACACATCGACAGCGACGATTTCTACCCATTGGATATGAGCGGCTACGGTGGTGGGGTTGAGGACGTGAATGTTGGGATCGGCAAGTTGGCCCTCGCGCTTATTAATACGTCGCGACCCGATATCGTCACCCAGAATGGAAACCTGACCAAGAGCAACATCGATGCGCGTCTCTATGACGTGAAGGGGCCCCTGGGACTGTGGGGCCTTTGGTTCGATTACGCCACGTCCAAGGGAGGCACAATAACATCGGCCACGACTCCTGGCGCAACATCCCTGACTACCATCCCCACGACCGATGGCTACGCATTCGGTTTTCGCCATCAGCGGCTGGAGTGGCATGGCGGCTATCACACCTTCATGATCCAGTACGGAACCGGGGCGGCAAGCAACTTCAGCAATCCCGGGAACGGCACAACCATCCCCAACCCGACTCCGTATATCGATTACTCGCGACAGTTTCTTTTCACCGAGCAGATTGTCTTTCAGCCGAACGACAAGTTTGCTGTGATGCCAATCTTCATCTACCAGCGGACAAAGGACGGCACTCCTGGGCAAGACTGGGCGCAGTGGGTGTCCTTCGGTGCGAGGCCGGAAGTGTTTTTCACCCGGCATTTGTCGTTGACCGGCGACTGCGGCTTCGACCGCACGCATCTTCCCGGGTCCTACGAAGGCTGGCTGCGCAAATGCACTTTGGCGCCGCAAATCGGACCGGACAGGAAATTCTTCGGCCGGCCCGTACTTCGCGCCTTCGTCACCTACGCGAACTGGTCGAACGGCTACCGTGGCTTGGTGGGTGGCGTGCCATTCAAGAATCGAACGAGCGGGTTGACTTACGGGGTGCAGGCAGAGCATTGGTGGTGATTTGTTTGCCGGTTTTCGGCGGCGGCGGCGCACCGCTGCATCCATCTTGTAAGGTGTTTTTGGAGATTTGCATGCACGGTTGATGGCTCCTTGAGCGCTACGGCAAGTCAAATGCAAAATAATTACATTTTCCTTGAAAGGCGTGGCCGCCGTCCGCATCGAAGTACCTAAGTTTAAGCGGGGCTTAAGTACGGATGCGAGCGGTCTAAACGGCCCGAAGCTCCCTCCCGTCACTGCCTTTTCGCTAAACAAGATACGGTCAGAAAGCGAGCACCAATGAAAGCTGCAAGCATCGTAGGAATTCTCCTTATTATCCTCGGGATCGCCGGGTTTGCCATGGGCGGTATCAGCTTTACCCACCAAAAGAAGGACGTCGACCTCGGCCCTGTTCAGGTCTCGCACGAGCAGAAACAGACTCTTCCTATCTCACCCATCCTCAGCACGATTTCCCTCATTGCAGGCGCGGGTCTAGTCGTGGCCGGCGCGCGCAAAGGCTAAGCAGTAGGGACGCGAAACTGGATGTACCACCCGGAGCCAGCGGGGCCATAGTAACCCCAAGCGGTTGGATGTATGCGCTCCGTCACTCCGGCCATGGAGACTACTCAACTTCGACGCTCGAACTGCTGAACGCACTCAACCAGCATCGTGGCCGTACAGGACTCGCCCATCTCGGTATTAAACATTGCGTGGTATCGGTCGGGTTCCTGCCACTTCAGTCCGAGATACTGCTTGACGAAGGCAGCCCGCGATTTGTCTGTTGTGTCGATGAGTTCGATTGCCTTGTCCTGAGTTTCGCCCCTGGCGATCAGTCGGCTGATCTTATGATCGCGAGAAGCATAGAGAAATACGTGGAAGACATCCTTGCGATTGCGGAGGAAAAACTGTGAACCCCGGCCGACAATGACCGACGGACCACTGGCTAGTGCTGTCTTGACCGCTGTTTCTGAAACAGCGGCGATCCGGCGCGCATCGAGCAAATGCAACCGGCTGGTGGGTGGCAAGCCTCCTTCAAAACCGCCCCGAAGAAAGTCCTGGAAAACCCTGAAGACAACGGGATCGGATCGCCATTCTCTCTGTTCTACTGCCTCTGGCGTACTCTCGGTCAGGCGCGCGATTTCCTGTGTCAACCGATCGTCCCATAGACTCCATCCAAGACGGTCGGCGACTAAACTGGCAATTTCGGATGCTCCGCAGCCGAACTCGCGTTCAATTGTTATAGCGTTAAGCATTGCGTTTATCCTCAGCCGACCGCGACATCTCCGCCCGCTCCCGGATCATTCTTCTTCAAGAAAAACGCAAGAACGAACATGACGGAGCAGAGCGCGCCCAGGACCCAAAAGATGTCCATATAGGAGAGTGCACCGCCTTGTTGATGCACCAATTCGTAAAATCTGGCAACTGCCTGGTCGTGGGCGTCCGCGGCCCGAAGCCCAGAATGCGCAATCTTTGAGCTCAGTGCATGGAGGGCAGCACGATAAGCAGGGGAATCGGGCGTGATGTGTCCGATGAGGATCTGCTGGTGATATTGCGCCCTGCGAGCAATCATCGTCGTCACTACGGAAGTTCCGATACTGCCGCCGATGTTGCGCATGAAATTGATCATGCCGGAGACGCTATTGCCTTTCTCTGGAGGAACCCCGATGTAACCCGCTGCCGTGATGGGGACAAACAGGAATCCGATTCCTATCACCTGGGCGACGCGTAGCCACATGGCAAAGCGGAAGCTGACGAACAAATCAATCTGGTGTGCGCAATAGAACAATCCAATGGCCATGCATAGCCATCCCGTCGCGATCAGCCATCTCGCTTGAACCTTCGATGTAAGGCGCCCGACGATGGGCATCATCACCAGCAAGATGACTCCGCCGCCGGACAGGACGAGACCCGCAAGCTCTGCAGTGTAACCCATGAGTGTCTGTAGAAATTCCGGAATCAAGACCAGGGTGCTAAAGAGCATGAAGCCCATCATGAACATCATCAAGTTCGCCGCCGCGAAGTTGAAGCTCTTGAACATGCGGACGTCGATGATCGGATCTTTGCGGAACCATTCCCAGATGACCAGCGAGATAAGGCAAATCGTTGCGGTGATCGCCAGAGTGGTGATGAAATGCGAACCGAACCAATCGTCTTCCTGCCCCTTGTCCAGAACCACCTGGAGCGAACCCACTCCCAGCGTCAACATCGATATTCCGATGTAGTCCACCCGGATACCGCCGCTTTTGATGCGCCGGAGGAACGGCGGATCTTCGACCAGGGTGTAAGTCAAATAAAGAGCCAGAAGGACCACGGGCAAGGTGATGAAAAATATCCAGCGCCAGGAATAGTTGTCAGTAATCCAGCCTCCCAGCATCGGCCCGACGGTAGGGGCGAGAACGGCAGTGATGCCGTAGACAGCAAATGCCGAGCCGCGCTGCTCCGGAGGAAACGTATCGTTGAGAATGGCTTGTGCCATTGGTTGCAGTCCGCCGCCACCGACGCCTTGCACGGCGCGAAACAGCAACAATAGCGGCAGGTTGGGGGCCAGGCCGCAAAGGAGGGAACTCACGGTGAAAATAGCGAGCGACATCATGAAGTACCGCTTGCGGCCGATCAACTCCGCGAGCCATCCGCTGATGGGTAAGACGATCGCGTTCGCAGCTAGGTACGAGGTAAGTACCCAGGTGCTGTCGTCGTAGCTGGCTCCCAGGCCTCCGGCGATGTAAGGCAACGCAACATTGGCAACGCTCGTGTCCAGAACTTCGATAAACGCCGCCATTGACACGGTCGCGGCAATCGCCCAGGGATTTACCTTCGGGCGCCAGACGGCGTCCGAAGGAAGAGTCAGCGCTGCGGCGCTCATCGCAAGTAGACTTTCGCTTCGACATTCATTCCCGGCCGAAGCTGGTGATCCTGATTTTCGCCCGGCTCCACAACAATCTTTACCGGTACTCGCTGAACGATTTTCACGTAGTTGCCGGTTGCGTTTTCCGGCGGCAGCAAGCTGAAGATCGGTCCCGTTGCGCCCGCGATACTATCCACATGAGCGCGGTACGCGCGGCCGTTCGAGTCAAGGACAATCTTTGCTTTCTGTCCCACCCGCATGTGTTTGAGTTGGGTCTCTTTGAAATTAGCGGTGATCCACACCTGATCCAGGGGAACCACGGTGAGCAGTTGCTCGCCAGGCTCGACATTCAATCCGACGACCACCTTTTTTGTGACCTCCCCGGTGACCGGTGCAAATATTGTGGTGTATCCGAGATTCAACTGCGCTTGTTCGACCGCAGCTCTTTTCTGATGTGCATCCGCCATGGCTGAAAGGGCTTTTGCGCGCGTTGAGGCGACGCGTTGCGGCCCGGCCTGGGCATCTTCGTAGTGTGCCTCAGCCTCCGTGAGGCGGCTGTGCGCTTCTTGAACGGCTTGTTCCGCGGCAGCCTCGTTTGCTTCTGCCGCGGCTACGGCGGCGACATCGCTCGCCGCTTCGGCATAAGCATGGTCATAGACCTGCTTCGGTATCTCCTCCTTCGCAAGCAGCAAGCGGTAGCGTGTTACGTCATCTCGAGTCTTTACATCGTCCGCTTGCGCTTCCAAAACGCGGGCGTGCGCGGCCGCCGCTTGCTTTTCTGCTGCCTGGATCGCTGCCTCCGCATTCTTGATATCCGAGGACGTGGATTTCAATTGGCTTGAAGTATCGACGGAAGATATGGGCACATCGATATTCGAACTTTTCGCGGTGGCCTCTGAGGTATCGAGCGTCGCCTGGGCTCTTGCTAATGCGACTTCATAGTCTTTTGGATCGATTTTAACGAGTACGGAACCTGCTTTGACCCATTGGTTATCCTCAACGTTGACATCCTGGATATATCCGGAAATCCGAGCGCTGACAGGGTAAAGATGGACGTCCACCTGCGCATCGTCGGTGGATTCGAAGCCGGAAAGATAGTGAAAGAGGAAAACACCGGCAACGGCCAGAACTACGAACGCGGCAAGAAATATCCAACGCTTGTAGGAGCGTCTCTTTGGATAAACCGGAGGGTCAGCTGCGCCGGCGTTGTCCGCCGGTAGGTTTGGCCCTTGCGCTGTTGTTTGTTTTTGCTCAGCCATCCTCATTTACCCTCCACGTATTCGGCAAAACCGGTTTCCGCCACGCCGATCGCTCTTGCCAGAGATATTTTTGCCAGGTTGTGGCTGTAAAGGCTGGCAATGTAGCTGTCAGTAGCGATTGCCAGCGCATCTTGCGCTTGAACAACTTCAATGTTGTCGGTAACTCCCGAAGCGAATCGATCGCGAGATTGTTCCAGGTTTCGAGAGGCCAGCGTTACCGCGCTATTCTCGACAGCAACCTCTTGCGCAGCCGCGTCCAGATCGAGATAGGCGTCACGAACTTCCTGATCGATCCTGGCACGCAAATCTTCCAGTCGCTGCCTTTCCCTGGTCAGCGAAGCATCAGCCCGCAGAACATCGCCGTGTACTCTTCCACCCTGGAAAACGGGAATGCGCAGCGTGGCAGCCGCATCCACGGTGCCATGCGACGAGCCCGGATTGACTCCCGAGAGGCCATAATCTGTTTCCACACCTAACGATGGATAACGCTCCGCAGAAGCGGATTTTCTCTCAAGCTCAGCCGACCGGACCAGATTCATCTGGCTGTGAAAATCAGCGCGAGCCTTGTAGGCGCTTTGGATCGCCTCATCGAGACTCGAGGGCGTCAGTTCCCGGTAAGGGGCGTGGGTGGTAATCTCGAACGTTTGGCCCAGAGGGAGACCGATTGCCCGCGCTAAAACCAATTTCTGCTTGGCTAAATTATTTCGCGCGACAATCAGCTTCTGTTCGCGTGATTGCAGCTGCACCTGTGATCGTAGGACGTCCACGGCCGATGCAAGGCCTGCAGTCTTCTGATCGGAGGTCTGTTGGAAAATTGCCTTGGCGGTGTCCCGTTGCGATGTGGCCGACTCAACTTCCGATAGGTCGGCGATGACCAATAAATAGTTGGAGACAATCACAAGCACGACTATCTCGCGAGCATCTTTGGAGCTGAACTCCGCCGACCTCACCTGCGCGTTTGAAGACCGCGCCCTCTCGATGGATGTCCAGTCGAAAGCGGACTGCGTGAGATAAGCCCGCGAGTCGAAATAGCCAAATGGGCCAATGATCGGAGGCTCTCCACGAATGGTCAGACCGAAGGCTGCCTTCACATTCACTTGATGAACTCCGAAACCCGTATCGGTGACAACATTGGGAAGCAGCGCGCTCAGCGCTTGCCAGCGTTGTCCCTGCGCGTCGGTAACAACATCCGTGGCCAGGACTCCACCGAGATTTTGCTTCAACCCGAGGGCGACGGCGTCTTCCAGCGAAAGCGCCACGGGCGCTGCGCTGAGTTTTCCTGTAGGAACTCCTCCCAGGTATGGATTCTGTGACAGGGTTTGATAGTTACTTTGTCCGGCTTGAACGGCTGTTCGCGCTGCTCCCGTTACTTCGGCCAGAGCGATCGGGTTATACGGCGCAGGCGTAGCGGGTGCGCTGTACTGCGCAGAAGCGGTGATTCCGCCATACAACGGAGCACCAAGCAGCATCGCTATAGCCCAGGTTCGAAGCTGCATGCCAACTCCTCCTTCGCGTTCTTACGAGATAGCTTGCTCTTGTGCCCAATGGATGAAGCCCCAGGTCCGCCCAGGTTGGAGGTGATGGAAACCTTGTAATCCCTTGGCTTTCGTGGCGACACCGATGCCTCGACTCTCCACTAAGTGCCAGTGTGCTTCGAAGTCTCCGAAGCCGCTATCAGACGAAGGTATCGGTCGCTACCTTGGTATCGGTCAGGCGACCTCGAAAGTCGAAGCGAGCACCCTCAGGGGTAAAGTCGTGCCCTGATACAAAGCCAAGCAGACTTTGGTCGCATGTTTTTCATCCTCTTGGGTGGGCCGAAGGCCCATGACTCCTCCGGTCGAGATGACAAGTTTGTTTGGGAGCGCTAGTCACCGTTCGGAGCGGACCCAGATTCCCTGCCACGCAGCACTGGACAAGGCCACGTGTTTGCTCGGGCCAATGTTGGGCGGCGATAACTGGGTCAACGCGCATTCACTGAAGTCTCGCAAGCTCTGTTCTGGCTTCATGCAAGACGGGAAGATCAGGATCTGCGTCCTTCCATAGGGCGAGGAACGCCCTATATTGGTTGCGCGCATTGCCCGCGTCGCCAGAGAGGGCATAACCCCGAGCCAGTCCCAGATGCGCCAGCACTGCCACCGGATCGCCAATCATGGTTCCGCGATGGTCGAGAAGCTTTTGATATTCCCGTGCCGCCTCCGGACCTTTGTGGTCGGCAAGATAAGCCTCGCCGCGGAACAGGATCGGGTAGAGAGCTCCGAAGTAGCAGGTAACCGAGCCTCGGGGCGCTCCCAGTTCGTATGGCATCGCCGGTTCGAGCGCGTGGATGGCTCCGGCGGGGTCATTTCGGTGGAGCGCCACAATGGCATGGATGACCGGCACGTAACTGAAGCGGATCGATGTGTCCTCGGGAAATTCGCGCTCCAAGTGGTCGGCAATGGCCTGGGCTTGCCTGGAGTCGCCATCGAGTCCCGCGGCGACGGCTGCTCCGTAATCGACTTCGCGATTGCTCGCCAGCCCCAGAGCTGTGGCCGCGCCCTGTTTTGCTTCCCGCGCATTGCCGAAGAAGGCTTCCCAAAGGGCAGACCTGATAGCGAACTGCGCCGCCCTTTCGCGATTGCCTTGTTGCTGCGCCAGAGCAATGGCTTGGCGCGACAGAACGCTCGCCTTTTGCAACCGCCCCGCGTAGGCGAAGGAGAAGGCCTGCCGGTCTGCCATCCAGTCCATAGAATCCGGTTTTCCCTGGGCTACTCTCACGGCTTGTTGCATGCCTTCGCGATCACCCTTCAGAAACGCGAGATCATATTGCAGAAGCAACAATTTTGCAGTCTCGATCTTGCGTCGGGACGCGCTGCGCAAGGCCTCCTCAGCATGGTCCGGGCGGCCTACATACAACGAGTTCACACCCAAAGCGTCATAGAAAATCCATTGCTCCGGTGCGATTTCCATTCCTTTCCGCGCCTCCTCCGTCGCTTTGTCAAAGTTAGCGAGCGCGGGATAGATGAAACCTGCCAGGAATGCGTGGGGGATATATTCGCGAGGGTAGGTTTTTGCCCATTCTTCGCAGATCTGACGAGCCTTCTCCTGATTTCCAGCGGCACGGCCGTAGTAATAGGCGGAGATAAAGAATCGCTCATTGTCGCTGACATGGTTGGCCAACTCGTAGGCTTTGCGGATATTTTCCGTAGCCAGCTCGGAGGAACCTGCGGAGCCGTACTCCAAACCGAGGTAGGCGTAGGCCATGGCAAATTTTGGGTCGAGCTCCAGGGCATGCTTGAAAAAGGGGATGGTGGCATCCTCGGTTTGATTGGCCTCGGATTGCAATCCAAGGCTGTAGGCTTTCAACGCGTCAATCGAAGCCGTGGTGGCTTCTGCAAGCGGCACATCGTGCTTTTGCAGCGTGGCTCCCGATTCGCCGACCCGCTTACGAAAACCCGTGGTCATCCGGGTGATGGCTTCTAGAACCTCTTCCTTTGTAGCGACCTCCAACTGCTCCCGATCAATAACATCTCCGGTCCGGCAATTCGTCGACCGCAAGTTGAGCACATACATCGCTCCGACGTTCTGGATGGTCCCCTCCAATAGCGCAGCCGTTCCGGTGCGCACGCAGACTTCTCGAGCGACCTGGCCGGTCACCTGTGTTTCGGGCGGTTGACCCATCAGGCGCAGAGTCTGCTGGATCCGATCTTCGGAAACGAGGTTCAGGTAAGGGGACTGCTGCAGTTGCACCTCCAGCCCCTGCCGCAACGCATTGTCAAAGACCGGATCGCCGGTTGCCGCAACGCATTGTCAAAGACCGGATCGCCGGTGAGGTTGGTGAAATCGGCGACCAGGACGGAATCCTGGGAATTCAGTGGAATGGGCCGATGACGGCGCAAAAGCAGTAAGGCCCCAAGACCTACAATCGCGACGGCGATTCCTGTGGGGAGCCATTTTCGCCATTTCGGCTTGACGTGCGTAGGTGGTGGAAGCGCGGCGGGCGGGGTCTCGACGGGCTCCGGCGCGTGCTCCTCGATCACAATCTGGGCGCGCGAGCGCATTTGCGCGATCAGCACCTCGCCTCCCTCGGTGATCGTACGTACCGGAACAGCGAATCGATAGCCGCGGCCGGGCAGGGTGACGATGTAACGCTCTCCCTCAAGAGTGTCGCCGAGCGCCTTGCGCAGCTTGAAGATGTGCTGGCTGAGGTTGGCTTCCTCCACGAAAGAGTCCGGCCAGACCTCCTTCAGGAGCTCCTCCTTGGAGACAACTTCCCGCCCGCGGCGCACCAACACCAGCAGCGTCTCAAAGGACTTCGGAGTCACCGCAATGAGTTGGCCGTCGCGGAGGAGCACCTGCTTGTCCGGATCCATGCGGAATGGGCCGAACTCGTAGACGACTTTGGCATCGGCATTCATGGCATAGGAACAACGTGGACCAGCCGGAAGGAACGTACCGGAAATCTACCACGGCCCTCCGGGCTTGGCGTGAAAGCGAAGGGAATCTTGGAATTACTGCAGTTTTGCGTACTCCGCTTTGGCTTGCTTCAGGACGGGGATGTCGGGGTCAGCGTTCTTCCACAATTCCAAGAAGTCCTGGAACGCCTCTTTGGCTTTCGCCGTGTCGCCCGCCAGCGCGGAGCCGCGCGCCATCCCCAGATAGGAAAGCGAATAGAACTGTCCCCAGTTTGGGTGTTGCCAGGTACTGCCCCAGTTGGCGCCCTTGTGATCCACGATTTTCTGAAACTCAGCCACCGCCTCCGCGCCCTTGCGCAGACGCAGGTAAGCCAGACCGCGCAAGTACGCTACCTCGGGATAAGCACGCTCGTATGGCGAGGCCGATGCCAGCAGTTCCACCGCTTTTGCCGGCTGATCACCCTTGAGCTCGATCGCGGCGCGAATAGCGGGGAGCTCGACTGCATTCCAGACGGTACCATTTGGAGAAAGCTTTGATGTCTCCGCAGCCAGCTTCCCCGCTTGGGCCGCATCGCCGCACATCCCCAGCGCCAGAGCGGGACGCCGCAGACGGTGCACGGTCTGGCAATTGCCCGACAGCGCGTCTGCGCGTGCATCAGCCTCTTCGAGTTCGGCCGCGACATCGGGCAGCCCTTGGCGCAGCGCTGCCTGCGCGGCTCGCTGGTACAACTTGCTCGACTCACGACGCTGGCCCAGAACATTCCGAGAGGCCGCTTGCAAACCAAAGCTGAGGTATTCCTCCGGCCTGCCCGTATACCATTGGGTTTCCCTGGCGACGGCTGCCTGGTCGCCTTGGAGATAGGCGATTTCGAGGAAACGCTGGTGAATCCTCGCTCCGCCGATTCCCACCGCTCGCACTTTCTGCGCCACTTCCCCGGCCTCCACCAGCCGATCAAGGCAGATGTAGGCGTCCAATAGACGCCTGTAGGAAAATTCCACACGCGGCTCTAACCGAACCGCTTCCTGACCCGCTTTCAGCCCCTCTTCGAATTGCCCCAGAGCTATCAAGCTTTCGCTCGAATCGTTACGGAACATCCAAAAGCGGGGATAGTCCTGGCTCGCCAACCGATCCGCGTCAATCGCTTTGTCCAACTCGCCATTGAAGTTGTAGTAGAGGGTCGCGATGAAGTCCCGCTCAAACGGGGAGACGCGGTCGATCAAAGCGAAAGCCTTATCGATGTATTCGCGCTGGCGCCCTATGTCTCCGGCGTTTTGGAAAGCGCCGGCAAGGAGGGTATAAGCCATGGCGAAATTCGGATCCAACGCGATGGCGCGTTCAGCCAAAGGAATGGCGGCTAGAAAATGACCCTGGGACATTTGGTCAGAACCTGCGGTGTAGGTTTGGAGAGCCTGCAGCGAAGGCGTGGTCGCCTGTTCCAGCGGACGATTCCATTTCTGGATCGAACTGCGCGATTCTCCCAGCTTGCCGCGCATGGCAGTCGCGGCGGTTCCCAGCGAATTCAATACGTGCTCTTTATCGACTGCTTGAATCTGCTCCCGGGCGAGCGTTGCGCCGTCCTGACAGGCGATTGCCT
>JBEKNJ010000082.1:0-22024 GCA_049522955.1 Acidobacteriaceae bacterium | reverse complement strand
AACCGCGCAACTGTAGAAAAACATTTCCAAGAAAGGCCCGCTGAACTGCAGATCCCTCCACTGCGCTACCACGGATTTCCTGTGGAACTTGGTGGCGTTGACGCACTTCATGCGCCCTTCTTTACGGAAGGGCGCACACGCGGCCATGTCCAGTGCTGCGTGGCAGGAAATCCGGGTTCGCTACGGTCGGGATGACACTTCTGTTTGCAATGGACAAAGAATAAAGACCGGTTAAAGGAGCACGAGAGCGGTTAGTACATGATCCAGCCGCCGTCGACGTTGAGGGTTTGGCCGGTCATGGCATCGCTCAATTCTGTGGATAGAAATAGGCACACACGGGCCAGGTCGAGCGGGGTGATACGCCGTTTAAGGCTTTGCTGGGCAAGCACCTCATCCGCTTTCTCCTTAGACATTAGCTTCCGTTCTCCCTCGGTTTCAATGGCGCCGGGAGTGATGCAGTTGACGCGCACGTTGTGCTCTCCCATCTCTCTCGCCAGTGCGCGCGTAAAGCCAATGATGGCTCCCTTCGACGCGATGTAGTGAGTCAAGTTCTGCAATCCGGTAAAAAATGTGACCGACGAAATATTCACCACCGCTCCGGCACGCTGCTTAACCATGTGAGGCATCACAAGTTTTGTGCAATGGAAGACGCTCTTCAGGTTGATATCGTGCATGCTGTCCCACTGCTCTTCGGTCATCTCCAGGAAGGGCTGCCGGGGATAAATACCGGCGTTGTTAATCAAAACGTCGATGCGTCCAAACCGCTTGAGCGCATCCTCAACAACCGCCGCCATGGCATCGCGGTGCCGTGCATTGGCCTCAAAGCCGAACGCTGAGCCGCCCTCCTTTTGCAGAGTTGCTGCGACTTTCTTGACATGACCGTCGAGGTCGGTGAGAAATACATGGGCTCCGCCCTGGGCAAATAGCTTTGCCACACCGGCGCCAATCCCCGCGGCCGCCCCGGTCACAATGCAAACTTTATCCTTGATCAGCTCCATCAACCGCTCCTGCGTACAAGGGCTGATGTTACCAAATGACCGGCTATGCTCCGGGCCCGACCTCCAGGCCGAAGCGCGACAAGTCGCGCTTCTGCAAGTTGTAATCGACCAGGAAGCCAACCCCAATGGCCAGCGGGATCAAGCCAGCGGCGCCGGCCGACAGCACCTCGTGCACGCTCAGAATCCACGCCAGCACCAGAGAAAAGAGGATCAACCCGACACCGGTCGAGATCAGCACGATCGCAGTTCTGCGCGTATTGGCAAGACTTTGCAGCGGATCTTTCACCCGCTTACTGTCGTCGTTCGCCTTGCCCAACAACTTATCAATGTCCTCAGCGCTCATGCCACGCGCAACCATTGCCAACCGCTGTTCGGCCTTTAGCCTTTGCCTGTGAGCCTCCCCCATAACGCCGGAAACGATGGCGACAATCGCAATCGCGAATGCCCCAAGAGGAATCAAGAACGGTCCTAAACGAAAATCCATAAGCTTTACCTTCCTTTCTGACCGCCTTAGACTGGCGGTCTCCTCGAGAGTTTCAAGTCTGGGCATGAAACTTTCGGTGAGATTCGCAGTCTGACTCTCCTTGCAAGCAGCCGACTCCAACTTCGAGCGGATCGTCCGAGACCATCAGACCATGGTCTTCAGCACCCTCATTCGCCTGACCGGCAGCCGCGAACATATTGATGATCTTGCCCAGGAGGTCTTTCTACGCCTGTACCGGGCCCTGGGCGGTTTTCGCGGCGAAGCCCTGCTCAGCACCTACCTCTATCGCATCATCGCTAACGTGGCTCAGGATGAATGGAAGCGCCGGCGCCGTGACGACCGTCCCCTGGTCTCGTTTTCCGAGGAGGAGTCTGACTGGGAAGATCGCCTGCCTCACCCCGGCCCCGACGCCGAGCAGCAGTTTGCCGAAAGGCAGTTCCGGTATTCTGTAGAGGAGCAGTTGCAACAGCTCAGCCCTGTTGAGCGGACCATCCTGGTGCTCTACCATCAGGAAGAGTGCAGTTATGAGCAGATAGCGCAGTCTCTCAAATTGCCGATTGGCACGGTGCGTACGCACTTGCATCGCGGGCGCAAGAAGCTGCGCGAAGGCATCCAGCGGCAGGAGCAAGTGGAAAGGGGAACCACATGGCAGAAGACAAGCTGAATCCGCTGGACGCAAGGATCATTCGTGCCCTCGAGACCGCTCCTCGATCCAGAGTCCCGGTTGGCTTCGCCGCCAGGGTTGCTGCCCAATTGCCTTCACGCGCCGAGGTCGCTCTTACGCCGGCCCGGTATGGTCAGCGCGCGGCAATGGTATGCCTCTGGCTGCTGGTCGCGCTGATGCTGGTATTTACCCATCGAGCAGCTGGAACCTCTCCCTATTGGTTCGCGATCCAATCAATTTTCTGCGCTCAGTTCGCCCTTTTGGCCGTTTGGCTGGTGGTGCGCGACTCTTTCCCAACCTCGTTCTGAAATCCAACCCCACGCGGAGTCATTGATGGCCATCAGGATTACCCGGAGCGATCCGCGCTATGCGATGTTGCATCGCAGCCGGAACCTTCGCTGGGACGGCAACGCCGCGGAAGCGGCAGCCGAGATTGTGCTCTGTGAGACCGCCGAGCAGGCAGCCGAGGCCTTACAGGGCGCTGTCAACACCGGCATGCGCCCGACGGTGCGCAGCGGCGGCCACTGCTATGAGGATTTCGTGGTGAACAATCCGGGCGGATTGATCCTGGATCTGAGCCTGCTGAAGCGTGACAGCCTGCCTGGTGACGGAACCCGCTACCGCATCAGCCCGGGGCAGGAGCTGGGCGAAGTGTACATCGACTTGTTCAAGCGGCACGGTGTGACCATTCCCGCGGGCAGCTGCTATGAGGTGGGCGCCGGCGGCCACATCACCGGGGGCGGCTATGGCGTGCTCTCGCGCTTGCATGGGCTCACCATCGACTGGCTTTCAGCAGTCGAGATCCTCACTGTCGACAGCAAAGGGCATGTTGCGCTGCGGACGGTCGATAAGAACCATGAGCCCGATCTGTTCCGTGCCTGCCGCGGCGGGGGCGGAGGAAATTTCGGCGTGGTCACCGGCTTTCTTTTCGACCGATTACCGATCGCGCCCTTTGAAGTGGCCAATGCCCACCTGTCCTTTGACTGGCACGGCATGACCGAGGACAACTTCACCGGCATCGTGCTGGCGTTCGGGGACTACATGGCGCAGCGTGGCTGTGACCGGGATACCTGGGGGCTATTTGCCGCGATCGCCCTCACGCACGCTTCTTCAGGCCGGATTGTAGTTTCCCTGCAATTCTGCAACCCGGATGGCCGCTGCGATGACCTGAAGCCGGTAGAGGAGTTTCTCGATCGCTTTGCGGCTTTCGGCCCAGCGGAAAGACGCGCAGCTACGCCGGGCGACCACCGTTTTTCACCGCGTAGCCCAGCCGCTCGCCAGCAAACAGGAAAATACAGCGTCGATCGGCTGATGTGGCTCGATGCGACGATCGGCGACAGCGGGAGCGGGCGCAGCGGACGTGCCGCGTACAAGTCCTGTTACATGAAACAGAACTTTACCCGCGCGGAAGCGAAGTGTATCTACAAGCACCTTACCCGTGAGGTCCCGGATGTTGATTTGCGCGGTTCGGTGATGGCGGTGGACTCTTACGGGGGTGCCGTCAATGCGAAAGACCTGGCCCACACCACTTCCGTGTGGCAGCGCTCGTCGATCATGAAGGTCCAATTCCAGCAATATTGGGATGACTCGGAAGAGGATGCGGGCCGGCTGAAGTGGATGCGAGAGTTCTACACCGATTTGTACTCGCAACAGGTGGAACCGCGGTACGCCGGCACTCCCTTCCCCGACGAATACTACGAGGGCTGCTACATCAACTATCCGGACAGCGATATGCTCGCCTATTCCTTCTGGCCGCAGCTTTACTACGGCACCCAGGACCTTTATCCATTTCTGCAACAGGTAAAGCGGAGATATGACCCGAACAATGTGTTTCATCACAAAATGTCGGTCCGCGGTCAGTAATAAAACCTGAGCCAGGTTTTTGAAAACCTTTGGAAGTACACTGGCATGGGGTTATGATCTCGTTTGCTTTTCCGGTCCGATCATCCAATCCAATTAAGAGGGAGTACGTCGATGGGAATACAGTCCAGAAGAGGTCTTCTGAAGAACGCAGCCAAAGCAGCTGCCATCGCAACCGGCGGCACCATGGTCGGCGACACAGCAGAGGCGAAGAAGACAAGCACGCTCGAGAAGAAGGCCTACTCTTGCCAGCCGGTTGCGGATAATACGCCCTCGGCTCCCCCGCTCTTTTCGAGTGCCGTTTCCTATGGCAACCTGCTCTTTCTCGCAGGCGTGGGCGCTCATTTTGAGGGGACGATCGAGGAGCATACGAAGCATGTTCTCGACGAACTGGAGAAAAACCTTACATGTGCAGGCTCGTCCATGGATAAGGTGCTCAAGGTGAACGTCTACCTCAACGACATCAAAGATTGGGCCCGGATGAATACTGTTTATGCGGGACGGTGGGGTAAGGTGCCTCCCGTGCGCACCACGATCGCTCCTGCCGGAGGCATTCCCGGCAACTCACTGGTTGAAATTGACCTTATCGCCTATATCTAGAGAATCCATGACCAGACAATCGCTGAAGCAGACAATGATTGCGCTCGCGCTATGCGCCGGCGTTTACGCATTCGCGCAACAGGCCGCGCCCGAGCCCGCGTACGATCTGCTGCTCCGGGGCGGACATGTGCTCGATGACAAGAATCATATTGATGGAGTGATGGATGTGGCCATCAAGGATGGCAAGATTGCCCGGGTGGCCGCGCACATTCCCCCCGCATCGGCACTCAAGACCGTCGAGGTCAAGGGTCTCTACGTGACTCCTGGATTGATCGACATTCACGTTCACGTGTATGCGGGCACGGGCGAGCGTGGCTCCTATGCCGGGGATCTGAGCGTGCCCCCGGATGGCTTTACCTTCCGGGTAGGGGTCACCACGGTGGTGGACGCGGGGTGCTCCGGCTGGCGGAATTTCGAGGACTTCAAGGATCGCATTATTGATCGTTCGAAGACCCGGGTATTCGCCATGCTCAATATTGTCGGCTCCGGCATGCGCGGCGGGAAGTACGAGAACAACCTGGAAGATATGGATGGAGCCGCCACCGCCGCCATGGCGCTCAAGTATCCGCAAACCGTTGTCGGCATCAAGACTGCGCACTATGCCGGTCCGGAGTGGACGCCGGTGGAGCAGGCGGTCATCGCCGGAACCAAGGCCAACATCCCGGTCATGGTGGACTTTGGCGTCGATCACCCGGAGCGGCCGCTGTATGACCTTCTGACCAAGAAGTTGCGGCCGGGCGACATCTACACCCACATGTACTCCGGGCTTCGTCACGAGCAGGATCCCGATACCCTGGGGCCCAGCAAAGGCTTTATCGAGGGGCGCAAGCGAGGTATCTATTTCGATGTGGGCCAGGGCGGGGGCAGCTTCAAGTGGTCGCTTGCGGTTCCTATGATCAAGGCGGGGTTCATTCCCGACTCCATTTCGACCGATCTGCACGTCACCAGCATGAATGGCGCGATGAAGGATGAGCTGAACGTCGCCGATAAGATCATGGCGCTCGGGGTTCCTCTCAAGGAGGTCGTCGCGGAGATGACGTCGCACCCGGCGCACGAGATCAAACACGAGGAACTGGGCAATCTGTCGGAAGGCTCGATCGCAGACGTCGCCGTATTACGCGTGGAGAATGGTAATTTTGGCTTCACAGATATGGTGAACCGGCGGTTCGACGGCAAGCAGAAGTTACTGTGCGAGCTTACGATCAAGGACGGAAGGATCGTCTACGACTTGAACGGGATAAGTGCCGACCTGTGGACCGCGAAGCCCGACCCACATGCTTCGGAGGCCCGCAAGTGGACTACCTTTGCTCCGGCACACGAGCACTAGTGGCTGGTCTTTCCAATACGGGGATGGCCAAAAAGGAACAGCAGGCCCCTCCACTACGGCTTCTTTCTGAACACCCCCTTCCACAGGGGGAGAGGTGAAAATTTTCCTTAATTTTTTGGCTTTCTTGTACCCTTGCTATCTATGAAAGTGCTCGCGCTTGCCCTGGTTCTATCCTGTGCCGCCCTGACTGCCTACGCTGACATTATTGTTCTGCACGACGGTACCAGCTATTCCGGACACTACACCCCTTCCGGGGACGGCAAACTGTCTTTCACCGACAACCAAGGCATTCACTATGATTTGCCGGTTGCCGATGTGCAGTCACTGGTCTTTTCGAACGCCGCCGATCACCTGACATTGCGGAACGGCAAAACCTACTCCGGCCAACTCAACGGAAACGGCATGATCTCGTTCCAGGGCAGCGGAGGCATTGACTATCAGTTCCCCCTACGCGATGTCAGCTCGCTCGTGCTGACTGGATCGCAGGCTCCCACTACGTCGCAGCACATCCCGACCGTGGTGGTCCCTGAAGGTACGGACATCGTTATCCGGACGGATGATTCCATCCGATCGGGACAGGACTCGTCGGGTCAACTTTATCCCGCAACCATCGAGCAGAACGTTTACGACAGCTCCGGCAGTGTTGCGATTCCGGCAGGTACGCGGGCCAAGCTGGTGGTAAGCAACGTCCGCAGTGGGGGAGCCGTGCATAGTCCGGAGTTGGTGCTGGATCTCTACTCGATCGACGTGCACGGTGAACAATACCGGGTGGACACTTCCGCGGTGACGGAAAGTAACCGGAGCGGTCTCGGCGCGAATCGCCGCACGGCCGAGTACACCGGTGGAGGCGCGGGAATCGGTGCTCTGATGGGGGCTGTTTTTGGCGGGGGAAAAGGAGCCGGCATTGGGGCCCTGGCGGGAGCCGGTGGCGGCGCACTGACTCAGCTGTTCACCCGGGGGAAAGAAATCAGCGTGCCGGCAGAAACCGCCATGACCTTCCGCCTGGAACGAACCCTGGTGATGCATCCGTAAGGTCAGCGGGCGCCCACGACGCCGGCGTCTTTCAAAGCGTGCTTCTCCGCGTCCAGCGACGAGGTGTGCAGTTGTACCACGTGCTGCATGGCCGCATCCGCCTCCTGCACGTGGCCCTCGGCACGCAGCGCCCGGGCGAGCAGGTAGAACGATCCAGCGTCCTCAGGATTCATGTCCACGGCTTGGCGGAGCAGACGCACTGCGGCGGTTGTATCGTGCTGCTGATACTGCGCCTTCCCCATGTAGAAATAGGTAGCCCACGAATCCGGGGTCATGCTCTGGGCCTTTTCAAGGTAAGACAAACCCTCCGCATAGCGCTGCGTTTGAACCAGGAGCGCGCCCAGGAAGTAAATGGCACTTGCATCCTGCGGATCGGCTTCGATGGCTTGCTTCAGCTGCTTCTCAGCATCTTCATTTTTCTGCAGGCTGATATACACCTTGCCCAACTCGCGGTGAGCGCCGGGAAGACCAGGGTCCGCTTGCAGAACTGCCAGATAGGCCTGCTCCGCTTCCTGGAATTGTGCCGCATCGTAATAAGCATGCCCCAACAGGAAATTGGCTTGCGCTGGAGTGGCACTACCGGCAAAGAGCTTGGTGAATACGTACTGGGCCTGTTGCGCCTGGCCCGCACGTGAGTAGGCCACACCCAACAGGTAGAGAGCTGCGGGGTCAGCGTCTTCCGCTTCGGTCAAAGGCTTTAATAGGGTGAGGCCTTGATCAGGATGGCCGCTGAAGGTGAGGCAGGTGGCCAGAAGCATCGTGGCCTGATGATCAGAAGGAGACCGGTTGTGCAGCTGCCGAAAGTAGGGCAACGCATGAACGTAGTCCTCTTGCTTCAGGTAGGCGAGGCCGAGATCGAGTTGGATTTCACGCATTTCCGGGCTGATGCGGAGGACCCGCTGATATACGTCAATGGCTTTGCCATAGCGATGGGTTTTGGCATACACGACGCCCAGATTAGCGAGCGCGCCCACGTTGCGGGGATCAAGCTGGAGAACTTTGTTGAACCCGGACTCTGCCGCGGCATAGTCGCCTGAATTGAGCGCCTGGCTCGCGGATTCAAACGTCTGCTTCGCGGTATCCGGAGAGAAGAGCAGCGCGAGGGCGAGAGCGGACGCAAGAAGTTTCATGAAGAGATCGCCAGCATCAGTTTAGACGATGTGTATTCCCTTCCCTCCGGGAGAAGAGCATCCCCGCTACAAAAAAAACCGGGCTCATGTTTGCATGAGCCCGGCCCGTATCTCCCAAGAAGCAAGCTCAGAAGTAAAATTTACCCCCGAGTTGCAGCAGACGTGGATCGCGTGTCGAGGTGATCTGCCCGGAGCTGCCCGCGTTGGCACCGGAGAAAGGCGTGCCAGCGGTCGGCGCGGACAGGCCGTTGTTGATGGTCCCCCACTGCGTATGGTTGAAGACGTTGTAGGCCTCGAAACGTAGCTGAATCCGGGTGTTTTCGGTGAAGTTGAAGTTCTTGAACAGTGACATATTCCAGTTGTCGACCCCTGGACCGTAGATCGAGTTGCGGCGGAAGTTGCCGTAGCTGCCGTTGGCGGGAGACGCAAAGGCCGCCGGGTTGAACCACATGGGGAATTGGCCTGCGGGCTCATTGTGGTTGTGCGGCGTTAGGATCGGACCACCAATGTAGTCCGGACGGATGTGACCGAACGACTGGGCACCCGCCGAAGCAGCAGGCGATTGCTGGCCACCGCCCGTCCCCAAATTGCCACTGGAGAAGAGATCGCAAGCGTCGGTCGTTGTATCGCCGGTACCACCGCCGCTGAGGCATGGCGTACCGCTCCAGAATTGGGTGACCCCGGAAAATTCCCACCCGCCGGCGGTAAGCTGCACGAGTTTGTTTTCACCCTTGAAAAGGGGGAGGTTGTAGACATATTGGAAGTTGAAGACGTTCCGGCGATCGAAGCCTGCGGGAGCGTAGAACGGCTTGAGATTGGTGTATTCCGGAAACGCGTTCTGGTCATTGTCTACGTCGTCAAGGTCGATCGCCTTCGCCCACGTATAGTCCGCATTGATGGTGAGCTTGGAGCTAAATCTGCGGGACATTTTGACTTGCAGCGCGTTGTAAGCACTACTCGCCCCAAACCTGTTGAAGTAGATGCTGCTATAACCCTTGTACGGCAAGATAGCGTTCGTCACGTTATTGACCGTGGAGAGAATATTCGTGTTCGTTGTAGTCCCCAATGGCAATTGCTCAAGCTGCTGGTTGTACATTTGGTGGCGGCTGGTGTTGCCGACATAGCTGATGTCAAAGACCAGGTTATAGGGCAACTCACGCTGAAGGCCAAGGTTATAGCCGTAGGTTGTAGGGATCTGGCCCGCCTGATCCGTTCCCAGGACGCCCGATGAAGGGGTGAGAGGGGCGCCGTTGACCAGTGCGGAAGAAAGATTTCCTATATTGCCGCCGTAGATGGTCGGTGTGTAGACAGTTGGAGGGTTGCTGACACTCGAGAAGTTAAAGACGTTTTGTTCGTAGCGCTCGTAGAAGATGCCAAAGCCGCCGCGAAGCGCCGTCTTGCCATCCCCGAAGACATCATAGGCGAAACCCAGGCGCGGACCAAAGTTGTTCCAACGGTAGTTCAGACCACCTTTGGGGAAGCCCGGCGTGCCGTCCTGCACCATGCCGTTATAGGGATTTCCAGAGCCAGGGATGATGGAGCCCTGCGTGGGAGGCAGCCCAGGAACATTCGAGGCAGTATTGATCGCCACGGCGTCCGTGGGATTGTAGTGTGATGGGCTGAAGTAATAGGCGTGATAGGGAGACACGGTATAGGTGGGACCGATAAATTCGTAACGCAGACCGTAGTCGAGCGTCAGCCTTGGGGTCGCCTTCCACGTGTCTTGCGCATACCCCTCGTACTGGAAGAAGTGGAAGTGACCGTAAGCGAAGATATTCGATTGGGTCACTGTTGTGTAGTTTCCCAGCAGCGTGTTGCCGATGCCCGAATTGCTGTTGTTCGGATTTTCGTTACTCGCTCCGAAGTTGAAGGCCGGATTCTCCTGCCATGTTCCTTCCTGGCCATTCTCATTCAAGTCAGCAAATAGTCCGAACTTGATGACGTGGTTGCCCAGGACCTTGGTTACATCATCGGTGGCGACAACCGTGTTTCCGGTAGAAACCCAGCCCGAAGGAAAGGGGCTGATGTTGATGTAGTTGTCTCCGGTGTTGATATTCGGAGCCAGGTTGAGAACGTTGGTCGCCGGATAGATATCAGTGAAGTTGAAGCCGACATCGGTCTTGTTGTACAGGGACGGAGAGGTGCCCTGAACGATGTTGACCTCCTGGGTCAAGTGCAGCCAGCCGACAGTCGCCTCATTGGTCAGAGTTGGCGAGATGACATTCACTAAGCTCCATGCGTAGCTCTTGCCGGGTTTCTTCCGGTATTGAGGTAATACCGGGAAGCTGTTGCCGGAGAAAATGCCGTAGCCATCGCTCTCCTGCTGCCGGTCATCGACGTAGCGGAAAAACGCGTTGGCCTTCGGCCCGATATTAAAGTCGACACGACCCACGTATTGATTCTTATAGAAGACGTACGTGTCCTGAAAGTTGATCTGCTCTTCGTCACCGAAGCCGTTGTTGTAGGTCGGGTGGTTGAAGCTCCCCCGGTAACCGGGAGTAAAGTATTTGATCATCGCCGCGTATTGGCTGTTGAATTGCGAGGCGGGAATGATATTGCCGGCGTACGGAGTTCCCGTCAGTACTTCACCGACCGAGTCATACTTTACCGTTCCCGGCATAAAGACCTGGCCATTCTGTACCAGGTTGCCATTGGTATCGTGAATCGGCGTGCAAGTTGAGGTTCCATTGAAGTCGCACATATTGCCTGGCCGGTAAACAGGAGCAAGGTCGGCCTCTCCGTTGGGAGTGCCTATGCCAAGCATCGATGGCTGGGGCATGGTGTAGTAGGTGGAACCATTGGGGCGGTTGGCGCGCGTTCCTTCGTAATTGAAGAAAAAGAAAGCTCTCTTGTTGCTTCTCGGCGAGACCTTGGGGATAGGAATATAACCGCCGATGTTGCCGCCGAACTGATTGAACTTCAGATTTGCCCGGGACAGGCCGTCGTGGTTGCTGAACCAATCGTTGGCGTTGTAATCCGTGTTGCGGTTGAACTCGTATGCCGTCCCATGGAATTGCTGGCCACCGCTCTTGGTGTTGACCAGGATCATGACGCCCGGGCTGCGCCCATATTCTGCATTGAAGTTGCCGGTGAGCGTCTTGAATTCGCCTACGGCATCGATGCTCAGGTTGGTATACTCCCCGTCGTTGGCGCCCACGTCTGTGTTGATCACGCCATCGAGAAAGAAGTTGTTGGCAGTGCCGCGCATTCCATTGACATAAAAGTCGTCAGTCTGATTGAAAACCAGGCGAAACTGCGAGTTGTTGTTCGTGACTACGCCGGGCAAGGTGGTCATCAGCGACTCGAAATCGCGGCCGTTCAACGGCTGCTCGGTAACCTGACGCTGGTCGATCACGGAAGAATTGTTTGAGGTCGCGGTATCGATCAGCGGCTGCTGGGTACTGACGGTCACGGTCTGGGAAGCCTGCCCTAGCGTCAACGCCACCTGCCCCAAATTGAGGCTCTGGTCCTGATCCAGCACCACGCCACTTCGATCCAGTGCCTGCATTCCAGGGGCATTCACCTTGACCCTATAGGTGGCGGCCGGTACGTTCAGCGCGCGGAATGTGCCGCTGCCATCCGAGGTCGTTTGGCGGGTCAGATCGCCAGTCGCCTGGTTGATGATCTGGATCTGGGCTCCGGGTATCGCAGCGCCAGACGGGTCGACGACGGTGCCCGTGATCAGGCCGGTTTGCGCATGGAGCGCGGAGCCGGAGAAGAAGGCGCCAAGCATTATCAACAGGGCGAGCCGGATGAAAAATGAAGGTTTGAGTGAATGGTGTACGGTGCTGGATAACTTTCTAACTTGAATACCGAGATAAGAAAGATTGCTGGTAGATATGTGGGCCGGGGACAAGGCACTACTCTGCGGCAACTTATTGCGTCGCATAAATCCTCCAAAGGATCACGAACTGGTATTTGCTGTCTTTACTGCCTCACCGCGGCCGCGGCGGGCAGGTCGTTCGGCGATCAAGATGTTTCAGAACGTGCGAGAACACGTTTAATCGACCGACGGAAGATTACCGAACAGTACACAGCAATGTCAATATCACCGGATTAGCTTAATCGTTTCTTTAATGGATTTTATGAGATCAAAGCGAATGGGATCGTTAACAGCAGTAGAAGGAAACTAATTGCTCATCCGTAACGTCTGTACAAGCTTTGATCGCTCCGTCGATACAAAAAAAGGCCGGACCCATGGTTGTGGGTCCGGCTTCTGAGTTAAGGAGCGAGTTAAAAGTAGAACTTGCCCGCGAGCTGCAACTGGCGGGGATCGCGTGCGCTGGTGATCTGTCCAGAGCTGCCCGCGTTGCTGCCGGAGAACGGGGTCCCGGCTGTCGGCGAAGACAAGCCGACGTTTATATTTGCCCACTGCGTATGGTTGAAGACGTTGAACGCCTCGAACCTCAACTGAAGCCGGGTGTTTTCTGTGAAGTTGAAGTTCTTGAACAGGGACATGTTGAAGTTAAGAATTCCCGGGCCATAGATCGTATTGCGGTGGAAGTCGCCGAAGCTGCCAGGAGCTGGTTGCGCGAAGACAGCCGGGTTGTACCACATGGGATTCTGTCCCGCAGGCTCACTGTGGCTGGGTTGGATTCTGATCTGACCTCCGATGTAGTCAGGACGGATATGGCCGAACCCTCCATTCCCCAGGTTTCCGTTTGAATTGAGGTCACAGGCATCATCCGTCGGACTGTCGCCATTGAGGCAGGGACTGCCACTCCAGAACTGAGTTACCCCCGAATACTCCCAACCGCCGGCGGTAAGCTGTACCAGCTTGTTCTCTCCTTTGAAATTGGGCAGATTATAGACGTATTGGAAGTTGAATACATTGCGTCGATCGAAGCCCGCAGGAGCATAGAACTTTTTGATCTGCGTGTAGTCCGGAATATCGTTCGCCTGATTATCCTGATCGAACAGGTCGATCGCCTTGGACCAGGTGTAGTCCGTGTTGACAGTAAACGTGTCGCTGAATCTGCGGGTCACCTTGACCTGCAGGGCGTTGTAAGCGCTACTGGCTCCCCATCTGCTGAAGTTGATTGAGCTGTAACCCTTGTAGGGAAGAATTGCAGCGGACACGTTGTTGACGGTGGAAAGGATTGGCGTGCTGGTCGTGTATCCCAGCGGCAGCTGCTCCAACTCCTGCACGTAGACCTGGTGGCGGGATATGTTGCCGACGTAACCCATGTCGAAGACGAGCTTGTAAGGCAGCTCACGCTGCAGTCCGAGATTGTAACCGTACGTGGTTGGAATGTTCCCGACTCGATCGGAGGAGAGGATCCCGCCCGATGGGGTCAAAGGCGCACCATTCGCCAGGGAAGGTGAGATGTTGGCGATGTTCCCACCGTAGATGGTGGGTGTATAGACGGTTGGAGGATTGCTGATGCCGCCGAAATTGAAGACGTTTTGCTGGTAGCGTTCAAAGAACACACCGGCACCGCCTCGCAGCGCAGTTGTTCCATTTCCAAACACATCGTAGGCAAAGCCGAGACGCGGTCCGAAGTTATTCCAACGGTAATTGAGGCCGCCCTTGGGCAAACCGTTGGTGCCCTCACGAACCATGCCGTTGTAGGGATTTCCGGAGTTGGGAACGATGCTGCCCTGCGTCGGGGCCTGTCCTGGAACGTTAGGGGCGATATTGATGGAAACAGCGTCAGCCGGATTGTAGTCATTGGGCACAAAGTAATACTGGTGGTACTGGCCGGTTGTGTATGTGGGCCCAACAAACTCATAACGGAGGCCCGCATCCAGGGTGAGCCGGGGCTTTGCCTTCCAGGTGTCCTGGACATAGCCTTCATACTGGAAGAAGTGGAAGTGACCGTAGGCGAAGATATTTGACTGACTTACCGTGGTGTAGTTTCCCAGCAGCGTATTGCCGATCCCGGAGTTGCTATTGTTGGTGTTTTCATTGCTGGCGCCGAAGTTGAGGTTGGGATTCTCGGTCCAGGTTCCCTCTTGCCCGTTCTCGTTCAGATCGGCAAAGAGACCGAACTTGATTACGTGGCTGCCCAGGATTTTGGTCACGTCGTCAGTAGCCACCACCGTGTTACCGGTCGAGGTCCAACCGGAGGGAAACGGGCTGATGTTGATGTAACCGTCTCCAGTATTGATGTTTGGAGCGAGGTCATGCGTGTTGGTGGCGGGATAGATATCACTAAAGGTGAATCCAAGGGTGCTTTTGTCGTACAACGCCTTGGAGGTACCGGGAACGATGTCCACGACCTGTGTCAGGTGTAGCCAGCCAACGGTGGCCTCATTGGTCAGGGTCGGGGAAATCACGTTCACCAGGCTCCAGGCCCAGCTCTTGCCGGGCTTCTTGCGGTATTGAGGAAGCACGGGGAAACTATTGCCGGAGAAAATGCCGTAGCCGTCGCTTTCCTGCTGGCGGTCGTCCACGTAGCGGAAGAAGGCGTTTGCCTTAGGCCCGAAGTTGTAATCCACGCGAACGATGTACTGATTCTTGCGGAAGGTATACGTATCCTGGAAGTTAATCTGCTGTTCGTCGTTGTGGCCGTTGTTATAGAAGGGATGAGTGAAGCTTCCGCGATACCCGGGACTGAAGTACTTGATCATCGCAGGGTACTGGCTGTTGAACTGCGAAGCGGGAATGATGTTGCCCGCATAGGGCGTGCCGGTCAGAACTTCGCCGACCGAGTTGTACTGGATGGTTCCAGGCTGAAACACCTGCCCGTTCTGCACCAGGTTGCCATTCGTATCGTGGATTGGCGTGCAGGTTGAAGTCCCGTTGAAATCGCACATGTTGCCGGTACGATAAACGGGAGATAGGTCAGCCTGTCCGTTAGAGGTACCGATGCCCAGCATCGATGGCAGCGGCATGGTGTAATAGGTAGCTCCGTTGGGCCGGCTGGCGCGCGTTCCTTCATAGTTGAAAAAGAAGAAGGCCTTCTTGTTGCTGCGGGGCGAGACCTTGGGAATGGGGATATAGCCGCCGATATTGCCGCCGAACTGATTGAACTTCAGGATTGGTCTTGCCGAACCCTGATGGTTGCTGAACCAGTCGTTGGCGTTGTAATCGGTGTTGCGGTTGAACTCCCAGCCGGTTCCGTGGAATCGTTGACCGCCGCTTTTGGTATTGATGAGGATCATGACGCCGGGGCTGCGACCGTATTCTGCGTTGAAGTTGCCGGTGAGGGTTTTAAATTCTCCCACAGCGTCGAGGCTTGGGTTGGTGTACTCGCCGTCGTTGGCGCCCACGTCGGTGTTGATCACGCCGTCGAGGAAGAAGTTGTTGGCCGTTCCGCGCATTCCGTTTACGTAGAAATCGTCGGTCTGGTTGAACACCAGGCGGAATTGCGAATTGTTGTTGGTAACCACGCCCGGCAGGGTCGTCATCAACGATTCAAAGTCCCGGCCGTTCAAGGGCTGCTCCAGGACCTGGCGTTCGTCGACCACGGCCGCATTGTTCGACGTCGCCGTATCGATCAAAGGTGTCTGCGTAGTAACAGTCACGGTCTGCGATGCCTGTCCGATGGTTAAGGCGAGTTGACCCAAACCGAGGCTCTGGTCCTGATCGAGCACCACGTCGTTACGATCCAGCTCTTCCATGCCGGACGCGCTCACCTTGATCTTGTAGGTGCCGGGGGGCACGTTCAGTGCGCGAAAGTTGCCAGCGCCATCAGCCGTGGCCTCGCGCGTCAAATCGCCGGTCGCCTGGTTGATGATCTGAATCGAAGCTGAGGGTATCGCCGCACCCGATGGATCTACCACCGTGCCCGTAATCGAGCCGGTCTGCGCGTGCAGCCTGGTGCCGGGAAAAAATGCGGCGAGCAATGCCAGCAAAGCGAGTTGGAGCAAGAGGCCCGCTTTCCAATGCGAGCGTCGGTTACCGGGGTTCTCGTGAGGGCTGCCGAAGAAGTTTGACCTTGTCGGGTAGAAGGCAGCATTCTGCCTTAACTGCTGATCGCGTCGCATAGATCCTCCAAAGAAACAAAAGTCGAACCATACTGTCTTGACTGCCTAAAATCTCACTCGCGCCTGGGCTGGTCTTACAGTCAACAGCGCGGTGTTCTCATTGAAAACCCTGTCTTTCAACCACGAACTAAGGCGCACGGATCCCTGTCACTGCGGCATGCCTTAACCGCTGAGCGCTTTGACGCTGCTTCCCCGAAGATCGCTTTAACACTAGGGCCGAGTCGCCGATTGATCGGGCCGGGTTGCTTTTGCTTCATCGATAACAATTGACTGGTATCGTTATCAGTCGGGGTTTTATAACAACGAAATTAGGCTTGTCAAGAAAAAATTAGGGCCCGCATTCGGCTGCACACGATATGTCAGGCGCCGGCAAGCATTTTGCGGTTTATCGGCGGGAACTAATTTGACCTAAAGGGGAATGGCGTTTCAAACAGGAACTGATAGCGTTACCCGAACAAAGCTGCTGCTCGAGACCGAAACTCTCTCACGGCCTTCTCGCGAATACAGCTGCTTGTGAAGAAGCTTTATGCCAAGAAGACTCAAGCCGGTGCCAACGATCGCCGACGTCGCACGGGAGTGCGGGGTCGGCAGCATGACCGTGTCGCGTGTGATGAACGGAAAAAAACACGTAAGCGTTGCCATGACCAAACGGGTCCGTGCGGCCATTATCAAACTTGGATACGAACCCAACGAGGCTGCGCGCATTTTGAAAGGGCAGCCGCCCCGCACCATCGGCTTGATTGTTCCCGATCTGGCAGATCCGTTCTTTTCGACATGCGCACACGCCATCCAGCAACTTGCCGCCAAACAGGGCTACATGACTTTACTGTTCGCCTGCGAGGGGCAAAAGAACACCGAGGCGGAAGAACTTGCACTGATGAAATCCAGAAACATCGCCGGCATTCTCATCGTTCCCTCCAATATAAGTTCCGATCATGAACTGAAGGAGTTGCGTCGCAGGGGCGTGCCGATCGTAATGCTTGACCGTACACTTCCGGATCTGGATGCCGGCGAAGTGATGGTGGAAAACCGCGAAGGGACACGCAAGGCCATCGACCATCTCATCGAGCACGGCCACCGGCAAATTCTGTGTTTAGGCTACGACAGCAAGTTCAACTCGATAGGCCAGCGAATAGCGGGCTATCGAGAGGCCATGGCGCAAGCAGGATTCAAGCCGCAACTTCTCATGGTCAACCGGGAGTCTTCCATTGCGCCGCAACTTCTCAAGCGACTTCGTTCCGCGACACGACCAACAGCTCTGTTCACTTTAAACAACGTAACGACCACCACTACCCTGCATGTGCTCCAGCGCGAAAATATTATGGTGCCGCGAGAAGTGGCTATGATCGGGTTCGATGATTTCGACTTGGCCTCTTTGCTGGCTGTTCCATTGACCGCAGTCCGACAGCCGGCCGCGGAGCTTGGTCGAAGCGCCGCCCGTCTGCTTCTCGATTGGATCCGCTTCGGCTCGGATGCCGAATATCTAAGTCAACGAGTCATCTTGCCTACCGAGCTGGTCATCCGCCAGTCGTGCGGCTGCGAACCTCCTCCGAAGTTGGTCTGACGCTTTTGTTAGCAAGAAAGGGGCCGCAAAAAAAGGTCCACCTTCAAAATCCAGGAAAAATGGTCGCAGTATGCACTCGCCTGTGCGAATAATGCTCTGGCTCGCAAAGGCTCAGGGACTTCGGTGCTCTCGACCGGTACCTGCAGAACAAGGGCCAAACGCTTTGACAGAACGTTTCAGCTGGTTGCAAAATCGTTTCTGTAAATGCTCCGGCCCAAGTGGACTCCTCCCTTGCTAAGACTGTCAAGCATTTTTTTGTTCCAAGGAGCCCACTGGTGGATGACGATGGGCCGCGGATTGAAGAGATAACTAAAAACACGCTCTCTCTTTGACAAGGGACGAGCGAGATGCAACACTCCCTTACGGTAACCACCCTTGAGCAGCAGAAAAGCACCCGAAAAAGATGAGCCTGTAACGCTACGGAAATTAGCAAATCATCTGGGCTTGTCGCTAACGACTGTCTCGGTGGTGGTGAGTGACTCGCCGGCAGCGCAGGCGATCCCGCTGGCCACCAGAAAACGAATCCTCGCCGCGGCCGCTGAACTCCATTACCGGCCTAATTACTTCGCGCGGTCGCTGCGCAAGAAGCGCAGCATGTCGGTTGGGGTGTTGGTCGCCGAGATGAGCGAGGGCTACTTCACGCTAGTGATGAATGGCGTTGAAGAATATCTGGTGGCGTCGAAGTATTTCTACCTGCTGGCCGCGCATTATTGGCAGCCCGGGCTGATCGAGGAATATCCGAAGATGTTGCTCGAACGATCGGTGGACGGGCTTCTGCTGTTAAACACGCCAACACCCTCGCGAGTGCAAGTGCCGATCGTGTCCATTTCCGGGCATCAAAACGTAGAAGGCGTGACAAACATCCGGCTCAACCACAAGCTAGCGGCCCGGCTCGCACTGAAGCACCTGGCTGATCTCGGCCACCGCAGGGTAGCGTTCATGAAGGGGCAGGAGCAGACCGTCGACACCGATTACCGCTGGAAGGAGATTATGGGGATGGCCCGCGCCTGCGGCATGGAACTTCACCAGGAGCTGCTCATCAGATTGACCGAGAACAGTTGGTCCCCTGCCCTGGGCTATGGCCCGGTGAAAGCGCTGCTGTCGCGCACACGAGATTTCACTGCGCTGTTCGCATTCAATGATATTTCTGCTTTCGGCGCCATCCGAGCCCTGCATGAAGCCGGACTGCGGGTGCCGGACGACGTGTCCGTCATAGGTTTTGACGACGTGCTCAGCGCCCCCTTCGGTATTCCGAGCCTGACTACGATTCGCCAGCCACTACGCGAAATGGGGAGGATGGGCGCCGAATGTCTGCTCAACCGAATCAATCACCCCAAAGCGACCTACCCTCAGCACGTGGTCGTGCAACCGGAACTGGTTGTACGGGAATCGACGGCGAAGGCCCGCTGCCTCTCGGTGGCGAAGAAACGCAGGAAGCCTCGGGTATCCGAGGGCGAAGCTGCTTCCTGATAAGCTGCTCTCTTAGATTCTTGTGTTCAGGCTCTGCAGTGTGGCTTGTGACTTTTTAATTTGGACTGCAGTTTGTGGCTGGAAAGCCTGGAAGGACGTCTGCCAACAATCATCGCCGGGGTTCCCTCGGCTACGCTCGGGACAGGCTCTTCGACTCCGCGCCATAGGGCCTTCGCTATGCGATAGATCCGCGCGGCGCTTCGCTCAGGATGACGGCTTTGTGAGGGGTTGAAGGAGTTTCGGTTAGCTGCGTTATAAAACACGAAAGATCAAAAAATCACAGGCTCAATGCGGAGTGACACTCCTGCTCAAGGAACATCAGGAGTTGATCCATATGTTCCATACGAGTTCGGAAGTTTAACGGGCTGATGCGAAAATACATTTTTCCTTTCAACTCGGTGGTCGAGAACCAGAATTTTCCACGTTGCTCGACTCGCTTTGCAACCTCCACATGGAGTCGCCTGGATTGCGCCTGATCGGGATCCGCGCCGCGATATCGGATACAGATCGCCGACAGCGGCGGTTCACAAGCCGATTCGAAGTCAGGATGTTTTGCCACCAGCTCATACAGATGTTTTGCCTGGCGCACATTGTCGTCAATCCATTCTCCGATCTGCGCGGCCCCGTACCGTTTAAAGCTCATCCACACCTTAAGCCCGCGAAATCGTCTCGATTGCTCGAAGCCGTGAACGTAATACTGGTAGCGCTCACCAGCACGATCGAATTCGTCGGTAAGATAAGCAGGCTTGAGCCCAAAGGAAGCCGTCAACCGTCGATCATCTTTTACCAGGATCGCCCCAACATCGAGCGGCGCGTAAAACCACTTGTGAGGATCGATAGTGACCGAATCCGCAAACTCCAACCCCTGATCGCGCATGGGCCACGCACGCGAGAGCAACATGCCGCCGCCGTAGGCGGCATCCATGTGCAACCACATTCCTTCCCGGTCCGCGATCGCTCGAAGCTTGCGCACCGGATCAATCGAACCGGTGTTGGTCGTTCCAAAAATGCCTACGATACACATGGGGCGTATGCCGCGTTTACGATCCTCAGAAATAGCCGCATCGAGAGCATCCGGGCACACGCGGAATTCTGAGTCGGTGGGTAGCGCACGCAGCGCTTCCCTTCCCAGTCCTACCGCGTCCACCGCCTTGTCCACGGAGACATGCCGCTGCTCCGAGGTGTACACCGCCCAGCGCTGCCCCACCCCTTCCTGCTGGATCCGGTCGCCGGAAACGGAGTCTCGCGCCAACTTAAGCCCAATGAAGTTCGCCATCATGCCGCCGCTGGTCAGATTGCCGCCGGCATTCGCATCGTAACCGGCCAGGTCGGTGAGCCAGCGAACCGTCCGTCGCTCCATGGCGACGGCGGCAGGGCCGAGGGTATAGGTTCCCACGTTTTGGTTGAGCCCGGAGCAGAGAAAGTCCGCGATGATTCCAATTGGGCTCGGCGAAGGAGTGATCAGCCCCATATAGCCCGGGTGCCCAACATGGGTGCAATTGGGAAGAAGGTTTTGCTCCAACTCAGTCAGGAGGTTTTCCGAGGGAGTGGGAACCTGGGGAAGCGGCTCAGCAAAAAGCTGTGTCAGTGTTGCTGGCTCTACGTCGGGAAACACTGGTTTCTGTTCGATGTTTTCCAGGTACTCGGCCAGCAAATCCACCACCCGATGCCCAACTTCGCGAAACTCGCCCGCGTCCATGAGTCCTCCTGATGCTGGCATCGATCATAGACAGATTCAGGCGGCTGTTCCCGGGGAATTAGAAGGTAAAAGAAACCCCACCGCCGACCCGCTGCTGGCGCATGGCGCCCTGAAACACAGGCCCGACGAAGGTCATGGTGGCATTATCCAACTCGATCCCACTGATGATGTTCTTCACCGACTTAGTCCAGAAATCAGGTTGCGAGGTGAGGGTCTCCCGATAGTCGACCCGAATCATCCAGCGTGGCGTCAGCCGATAGCGAACACCGCCGCCGTAATTGAACCCTACCTGAAAGATGCCACCGCCCTCGAGCGGCGGAGTACTACCGAAATTGTAGGCCGCGCTCAAAAGGCCAATGTTACTAAGACCCAGGCGCCAGTAGCTGGGTGCCTTCTTGATTGGGGCGTCGTCCAAATGCATCAGCTGCAGAGCAGGCCCGACAGCGAAATAGGGGCGCAGCCGCGAAGTCTTTGGGCGGGTGTGAATGAGAAAGTTATATGCAACCTGGGAAGTGAGGAGCCCGGCGGTATTGAAGGCAAATGCGCTGTCCACGCTACCGCTGCTGCTGTCGTTTTCCACCACCGACAAGCCCATTTTGAAAGTACTGAAACTGCGGTTGTAACTAAATTCCTGGGAGAAATACTTTTGCGAGTCGATGGTGACGGAGCCGCCCAGATTCCAGCCGTTATGCAGTGAATTGCCGAGCGCGATGACGACCTGATCTCCGGGGGGATCGATCGAGTTCAGGATGAAACCGATACCGCCGCCGTTCCCGCCTGTATAACCCAGCCAGGATCCTCGAAACCCGATCTCGACCGTCGGTGGCTTCCAGCGGTCAGCCGCATCGATGGTGTCGGAAGTGCTGCTGACAATCGCCGCGGGCGTGAATGTGTAATCTGTCTTTCGCGCGCCGTTTGGCTGGATCGTGTATTGGTCGCCCTCGATATCCATGCTTCTCTGCGGGCGCGGAGTGTCTTTCTTCTTCAGTTCCGACACGCCGGTGCGGATGCCGGAATAGGCCATGACCGCAACATTATCGCGCAGGATATTGTTCTTCAGAGTGAGCACGGTTTGCCGCGAGACGCGGTCTGCACGGTTGCCATGCACGGGCAACGTCGTACCCGCCAGCTGGTTGGTGCTTTGCGTTCCGTGGCAGTCGTTCAACTGCAGCACCGCGACCCTTCCATCCGTGATCAACTCTTCGCCAGTTCCATTCTTTGCATCCTTGGGGATCCAGGACCGTGCAACCAGCTGGACGTTCGA
>JBEKNJ010000081.1:0-22168 GCA_049522955.1 Acidobacteriaceae bacterium | reverse complement strand
CTCCGCTCCGGTCGGGATGACAATTCATCTTGGAAGCGATACTTACCCTTCCCAAACAAAATTGTCATCCCGACCGGAGCGGAGCGTAGTGGAGGGATCTGCGGTGCGCCCCTCGGGCTTCCCAAATTCTGGAGTTCTCACGCAGACTGTATCCGAAGGACAGGAAGGGTTACTGTCGTAATGGAGTAAGATACTCCGAATTGCTCGGCGTTGACGCGATCCAGCGCATACTTGTTCCATGCGAACGGCGATTGCGACCCGCTGTCTTTGCTGCGGGTATAGAACCTTGTCCGTGCCTGAAGCGCTGGAACTTTGCCAGGTCTGCTGGTGGCAGGATGATGGGCAGGACGACCGCGATGCAGACGTGGTCCGCAGAACAGTCAACGGCAACCTGAGCCTCAGCGAAGGACGTCGCAATTACAAACACTACCGGGCTGCCGATCCAAGGTTTGTTGCGCAAGTACGCACGCCGCGGCAGGAGGAAATCTAGCCTCGCGCCTACACCGGCAGGACCACCGAAGGTAATAAGAAAAGGGTGTATTGTAGTAAATAGCGGTCTCGCATTCCTGCGCTGCGGGTTTGACCCTCCCGGCAAAGCCCCATACGATGAAAGCAGGCTGTTTACAGGCTCTCCGGCGCTTGCATCGTTTTCGCCATTGCAACTGCACGGAGGGCGAGCGAATCTGGAAGGCATACGTTGAGCTCAACTGAAATGATTGAAACTACATCGCAATCCGGCGAAGCATCGACTGCCGCCGAAGAACCTGCCGGACACGAACATGACGGGCATTCGCACGCAGCAGCAACCCTGAACCCGGAGTGCACCCGGGAAGTCGAAATCGAAATTCCCGCCGAAGAAGTCAGCCGCAGTTTTCAGGCGGTGACCAAACGATACAAAAAAATGGCGCGCATCCCAGGCTTCCGTTCCGGCAAGGTCCCGGAGTCGCTGATCCGTGGCCGATTCGCCGAGCAGATTCGCCAGGATGTGATGGAAGCCGTTCTACCAGAACACTTCCGCACCGCGATCGCGGCGCAGAACCTGAAACCTATCTCGCAACCGCAGGTAACCAAAATCGATTTGGAGGACGGCAAGCCTCTCCACTTCAAGGCCGCCTTCGAAGTGCTGCCTGAGTTCTCGATCGACGGCTATCAGGACGTGAAGGTGGAGAAGCCCTCCGCCGAACTCACCGATGCCGAGGTCGACTCTGAGCTGGCGCGTATTCGTGATTCCCGGTCCACCATGGAGCCGGTGACTGACGAACGTCCTCTCGCCGACGGCGACTTCGCCCAAATCAGCTTTACCGGCAGCGTGCAGCCGGCGGAAGGCGAAGCGGCAAGCGAAGAAGCACCTCAGCAACCCATCTCCGGCCAGGATGTCATGGTCCAGGTGGGAGGACCCAACACGCTCGACAGTTTTAATGCTGCGCTGCGTGGGTCCACGGTAGGTCAACAGTTAAAGTTCGAGGTTAGCTATCCCGCGGATTTTGGTGAGCGGCAACTAGCTGGCAAGCGGGTGGCCTACGACCTCGAGGTCAAGGCCATCAAGAAAAAGATCGAGCCGGAGCTGAACGACGAGTTTGCCAAGGAACTCGGTCAGTACGAGAGCCTGGCGGACTTTACCCGGCAGTTGCGCGAACACATGGCGCGGGACAAACAGCGGCACGTGCAAACCGAGACCACCAACCGGCTGCTCGATGCGCTGGTCACACGATTCGAGTTTCCCGTTCCGGAATCACTGGTACAGCAGCAGATCGACGCGCGTCTGGACCGCGGACTACGGGCGCTTGCCTCCCAGGGGATGCGCACCGAAGACATGCGCAATCTCGATTTTGATCGTTTGCGCGCAGCGCAACGGCCCTCCGCGACCGCGGAGGTGAAGGGCTCTGTTTTGCTTGACCGTATCGCCGATGCGGAAAACATCAACGTGCCAGAAGAAGAAGTAGAAAGTGAACTGCAAGCTATCTCTTTGCAAATGCGCGAACCGGTCGATGCACTGCGCGCGCGTTTGACTGAGGACGGTAGCCTCGCTAGAATCCGGGAACGCTTGCGTAGGGAGAAGATGGGCGCGCTGCTGTACGAAAGACTAGCGTCCTGAATCAACGGGCAACTTTAAGAGCGGGCGCACGCCGCCCGCGGTAAACAGAAGCAAGGGAGCGCATGGCACTTGTACCTATGGTGGTCGAGCAAACGAGTCGAGGCGAGCGAGCCTACGACATTTATTCTCGTTTGCTTCGCGACAACATTATCTTTCTGGGAACACCGATCGACGATCAGATCGCAAACCTGGTAATCGCACAAATGTTGTTTCTCTCCGGCGAGGACCCGGAGAAGGATTTGCAGCTGTACATCAATTCTCCCGGCGGCTCCATCACCGCGGGTCTTGCCATCTACGACACCATGCAGTTCATTCGCAACGACGTGGTTACCTATTGCATCGGTCAGGCGGCGAGCATGGCGGCCTTCCTGCTGATGAGCGGTAATAAGGGTAAGCGCTTCGCGCTTCCGAACTCCCGTATCCTGATCCACCAGCCGTCCATGGGCGGTCTGTCGGGTCAGGCGACCGATATCGATATTCACGCTCGCGAAATTCTGCGCATCCGCGAGATCACCAACAAGTTGATGTCGAAGCACACCGCGCAGCCGCTGGAACGCATTGAACGCGATGTTGAGAGAGACTTCATCATGAACGCGCAACAAGCAAAAGAGTACGGCATTATTGACGAAATCATAGACCGGCCACGTACTTGAAGGGCCGTCAGGCCAAAGGAGTTGCAGTATGAAAACGCCGAGAGGAACAGACGATACGCTCCGCTGCTCGTTCTGTCACAAATCGCAGGACGCCGTTGCAAAATTGATCTCCTCACCGAGCGATTATCCGCGGGCATACATCTGTGATGAATGCGTCGCGGTCTGCAATTCCATTCTGGAAGACGACCGGGGCGAAACCCAACCTGGCGCGGCGCCGGCTCACTTGCCCAAGCCGCAAGAGGTCAAGGGCTTTCTCGACGAGTACGTCATCGGCCAGGAGCAGACCAAGAAGAAGCTGGCAGTGGCCGTCTACAACCACTACAAGCGTATTCAGATGAACCGGACACGCGGCAATGACGTCGAGCTTTCCAAGTCCAACATTCTTCTCGTGGGCCCCACTGGAAGCGGCAAGACCTTGCTGGCGCATACCCTGGCCAAAATGCTGGACGTTCCGTTCGCGATCGTCGACGCAACCACGCTGACAGAAGCGGGCTATGTCGGCGAGGACGTGGAAAATATCATCCTGAAGCTGCTCCAGGCAGCCGATGGGGACGTCGCCCGAGCGCAGACAGGCATCATCTATATTGATGAAATCGACAAGATTGGGCGCAAGGATGAAAACCCATCCATCACCCGTGATGTGTCGGGCGAGGGCGTGCAACAGGCGCTGCTCAAAATCCTCGAGGGCACGGTAGCCAATGTCCCACCGCAGGGTGGACGTAAGCATCCGCACCAGGAGTTCACCCCGGTCGACACCACCAACATTCTGTTCATCTGTGGCGGCGCCTTCGTTGGGCTGGAACGGCTGATCGGACGGCGCGTGGGCAAGAAGGCATTGGGCTTCAAGGCGCTTTCAGAGAAAGAAGCGCAGGAAGTGGGCGTTCTTCCCGCACAGCGCGACACCGAGCTGCTGCGCCAGGCTCAGCCTCAGGACCTGATCAAGTTTGGCCTCATCCCCGAATTCGTAGGACGTCTTCCGGTGATTGGCATTCTCGACGAACTCGACGAGGCCGCACTGGTGGAGATCCTCACCAAGCCCCGCAATGCTATCCTTAAGCAGTACCAGCGGCTCTTCGAATATGAGGGTGTACGGCTGGTATTTTCTGATGATGCTTCTCGCGCGGTCGCCCGCGAGGCTCTCAATCGTAAGGTTGGAGCACGCGGCCTGCGCATGATTCTGGAAGAGTTGATGCTCGACCTGATGTACCACCTCCCCAGCAACAAGAAGATCAAGGAGCTGGACATTACCGCCGAGATGGTACAGAAACGAGATCTTTCCGTTACCCTGCTGGAAAAAGCCGGGTAACGTAGATTACTTTGGGCACCTCGTGTTTTGGCGAGACTTTGCCTCTTCCCCCCAGTGTCCCCTCCAGTGACCCATTGTTCCCATATCTCGCGAAGCGAGATATGGGACACCCAGGATTGTTCCTGGGGCGACAACTCGTCTTGCGTTGTTGATTGGTTGAAGCACCCAACGTCCGGGGCATTGGCGCAAGTCCATTTTCCTCTGTATAAGAGGAGATAAGTGAAAGGAAACCGCGTGACACAAGCAAAGGAAACCCGGGACAAAGGCGATCTTCGCAAGCTGCCCATGATGCCCATCCGGGACATGGTGATCTTTCCTTACATGATGACGCCCTTTGTTGTGGGGCGCGAGTCAAGCGTGAGAGCGCTGGAAGAGGCGCTCACCGGGGATCGCAAGATATTCCTGGCAACCCAGCACGACGCGGGCATCGATGAACCGCGGCCAGAAGACATCTATTCAGTGGGAACCATTGGCAACATCGTCCAGAGCGTAAAGATGCCGGACGGAAATATCAAAGTGCTGGTGGAGGGACTGGAACGGGCCAAGGCTGTGGAAATGAACGACTCGGATGGCTTTTTTGTGGCCACGGTACGGGTCGCCAACCGGCAGCTTGAAGTAAACCCGCAAATTGAGACGGTGATGCAGCGGGTCACTTCCCTGTTTGAGCAGTACGTCAAGCTGCAGCAAAGCCTGAATTACGAAACCATGATTGCCGCTGTCCGCATGGATGAGCCGGCCAAGCTTTCCGACACCATTGCCGCCAACTTGCAGCTTTCTATCGAAGAGAAGCAGGAACTACTCGATATTTTCGATCCCAGCGAGCGTTTGTCCCGGGTTGCGGACGTCCTCGACATCGAAATCGAGAAGCTGAACATGGATCGCAGCGTGCAGAGCCGGGTCAAGCGGCAGATGGAGCGCGCGCAGAAAGAGTATTACCTCAACGAGAAGATCAAGGCCATACAGAAGGAACTGGGCCGCGGTGAGAAGAGTGAGTTCGATGAGCTGCGCAAGAAGATCGAGAGCGCAGGCATGCCCAAAGACGTCTTCGACAAAGCGATTCAAGAGTTGAAGAAGCTGGAGGCGATGCCGCCTATGTCGGCGGAGTCCACCGTATCCAGAAACTACCTGGACTGGCTGCTGGCAGTGCCGTGGAAGAAGAGAAGCAAGGAAACACGCAGCATCGATCACGCGGAAAAAGTACTGAACGCGGACCACTACGGCCTGGAAAAGATCAAAGAGCGCATCCTTGAGTTTCTGGCCGTTCGGCAGCTGGTGAAGAATCCCAAAGGTTCGATCCTGTGCTTTGTCGGGCCTCCGGGCGTGGGCAAGACTTCTCTGGGGATGTCGATTGCCAAGGCTACCGGCCGCAAGTTTGTGCGCATGTCCCTGGGCGGCGTCCGCGATGAGGCAGAAATCCGCGGGCATCGCCGGACCTACATAGGAGCCTTGCCGGGACAGATTATTCAGTCCATGAAGAAGGCGGGGACCAAGAATCCGGTCTTCATGCTGGACGAAGTGGATAAGATGGCGTCCGACCTGCGGGGAGACCCCGCGTCGGCGCTGCTCGAAGTGCTCGATCCGGAGCAGAATACGAGCTTCCAGGACCATTATCTCGACGTGGAATATGACCTGTCGCAGGTGCTCTTTGTGGCCACCGCGAACGTGCTGCATACCATCCCGGCACCGCTCCAGGACCGCATGGAGATTCTCCGCCTGCATGGCTACACCGAAGCGGAAAAGCTGGAGATTGCCAAGCAGTATCTGGTCAAGAAGCAACGCGAAAATACCGGGCTCACCGAGAAGAACGCGGTCTTCAGCGACTCCGCCCTGGTGGACATGATTCGCGGCTACACGCGCGAGGCAGGCGTCCGGAACCTGGAACGCGAAATCGGCAACGTGTGCCGCAAGGTGGCGCGCCGGGTGGTGCGCAACGGGGCCAAGCACAAGGAAGACATCGCCGATACGAACCTCAGCGAGTTCCTGGGTGTCGCCAAGTTTCGCGATTCGCAGCTGCACGAGACCAGCGAAGTGGGCCTGGTTACCGGGCTTGCCTGGACCGAAGTGGGCGGCAGTATCCTCTCGACCGAAGTGCAGGTGCTGGATGGTAAAGGCAAGTTGACCCTGACCGGTCAACTGGGCGACGTGATGCAGGAGTCGGCCCAGGCGGCACTTTCCTATATCCGCAGCCGGGCGCAGCACCTGGGGCTGCCTAAGGACTTTTACCGCAACCTGGACATCCACGTTCATGTGCCGGAAGGAGCTATTCCCAAGGACGGCCCGTCCGCCGGCATTACCATTGCCACCGCGCTCGCCAGTGCCCTGGCGAAGGTGCGTGTCCGGCGGGATATTGCCATGACCGGCGAAATTACTCTTCGGGGGAAGGTTCTGCCCATCGGCGGCTTGAAAGAGAAGCTGCTGGCGGCCCACCGTGCGGGCATCTTCGAGGCCATTTTGCCCAAGGCCAATGAAAAGGATCTGGCGGATCTGCCGGAGAACCTGCGCAGCGTGATGAAGCTGCACTTTGTCGAGCAGATGGACGAGGTTTTGAAGATTGCGCTTGAGGGTCCGCTACCGGAATTTCGCGAGGAGACTCCCGAGGCGCTAGCCGCGGTTAAGCCTATCGTACCCGTCGAACAGCCGCGCGCCCAGTAGACCGGGCGATGCACCTGGTCACCAAGTTTCTGCTGTCAGCTTTGTCACCGGAGCAGTTCCCTTCCGCGACTGCTCCGGAGTTCGCCTTCCTGGGCAGGTCCAACGTTGGCAAATCGAGCCTGATTAATGGCTTGCTGGGTGAAAAGGCGGCCAAGGTTTCGGCCTCCCCTGGCCGGACCCGCGCGATCAACTTCTTCGCTCTGTCGGATTCGCCCACTGCGCGGCTGCCGCGATTGCTGTTTGCTGATTTGCCGGGGTATGGCTACGCCAAGATTTCCAAGTCCATTTCTGCTGAGTGGCCTAAGTTTATCAATCCGTATCTTGAAGAGCGGGCAAATCTGGTCCTCTGCATTTGCCTGGTGGATAGCAATATTCCGGTGCAGGCCAGCGACCAACAACTGATGGCAGCGCTGAAGGGCATGGGGCGCAGGTTTATTGTGGTTGGGACTAAGGCGGATCGGCTGTCTGGGAACGAACGGGCGAAGGCTTTGGTGCGGCTCAGGCAGGGTTTAGAACTTGACGAGATTCTGCTGTGCTCCAGCAAGACGGGATTTGGGATGAAAGAGCTTTGGGCGGAGATTCTGTCCCGGGTTGAAGAAAAGCCGAAACTCTAAGCCTCTCCCAACCACAAACCCAAGGGTGCCCCATATCTCGCTCGTTTTTCGCGAGATGTGGGATACCGCCGCGGTTCATTCTCCAGCTTTTGACTCCCAATCGGCACTCCCAGTTGAGGTTCGTGGTATCCCACATCTCGCGAAAAACGAGCGAGATATGGGGCACCCCTGGGTTTATGGGTACTTAAAAATTTCCGGTCGAGGTCTTCTTTACCAGGTGGAGTAGGGTTGGCCGTCGCTGCTGGGCTGGTCGGAGCCGCTGTGGACGTCGGTCATGCCGGGGTCGGTCTGATCGACGCTCTGCAGCGTGTCATCCATGGTCGGTACCCAGGTGGTACTGCTGTGGGTCACCGGGTCGACGGGAATGGCCTTCAGATAACCAGAGGTGACCAGGTCATCCAAAGTCTGAGGCGCTTTGTTCTTGTCGTTGGTGTAGGCATCGATGGCATCGCGGATCACATGCAGGTCTTCTCGGAGCACCGCTTCCCGAGCAGCACGTATCGAGGCGGTGTAGGCAGGGATCGCGATGGCTGCCAGAATGGCGATGATGAGCATCACCACCATCAATTCGACCAGGGTGAAGCCGTGCGCGGATTGAGAACGAGAGCGGAATATTCTCACAAGCCTACCAATCGGAATACTTCGTTCCATCGAGCGCAGTGCCTTGTGACTTGGAGGCGACGTCAAAAACATTCTGCCCTCCCCACGAGTCGCTATTGGGCTCGTCCTGCATAGAGCGTAACGTCCACTCCGGCTTGCCAGTCATCGGATCTACCGGGATGCGGCGCAAAAACCGGAGCTTCTTGCCCTGGGCGTCCACGCCCTTGACCAGAGTATCGAGATCCGGGGGATAGCCCTGGCTGTCCAGCTTGATCTGGAAGGCATGCTTATCCGCCGCGTCTTTGTACTTGTCAATGGCATCGCGCATCTGCCACAGGTCGTAGCGCAGTTCCCTCTCCCGTTCGCGTTGCGCGCGAAAGCGAGCCAGGGGCACAGCGGCCGAGGCCAGGATGGCCAGGATGGCAACCGTCACGATCAGCTCGACCAGGGTCAGCCCTGCCTGCGGGTTTGCTGTTGCGCTGCGTCGACGTAATCCGTACTGCATACCGGGGCCCTATTGAATGTGCACTGCGGTTTGTGAACCGGCGATGTTGACCGCCTGTTGCGCGCTATTCTTCGCCGAGGCGCGGATGATTTGCATGGCTGCGTCTCCAGCCGCATTGGCCTGAAAGGTGAGAACGCAAACCGTTCCCGATCCGTTCACGCCAGCAACGCCGGGTGGGCGCGACGCCGAGATCACCACGTTACCAACTCCATCGTCGCGATGAACCAAGGCGATGGCCTGGCCGTCGTGGCCGAGATAATCGCCGCTATCGACGTTGACCAAGGCCAGCTTACTGTTGTCGTAACGCAGCTGCATCGGTACCGAGAAGACGTCCTGACCGCCACTGAGCTTAACCGCCACCTGGAAGGTAGCGCCTACCTTGGGCGGAACCTGGGGTGGAGCAATTTGCAGGCCGACCGTGGTGGATACCGGTCCTACTGCCGCCGGTGTCCCGGGGGCCGCAGCCGGCTCCGCAGCAGCGGGAGGTGGAAGGGACGCATGCGGCTGCAGTCCAGGGGGCAAACTACCGGCGCCTCCCGGCTGTGGATTTACCGGCGCCGAGACATGCCGCAACTCGACGTTGGTACCAGTCCCTGTATCAATCTCCTGAAGATTCAAGGGAGTAATGTCGGTGGCGCGAACGACGTGGGGGGTCAGCATAAAGACAATTTCGTCGTCCGACACCTCATGCGCCGTGGAACTGAAAATGTACTTCAGGATCGGGAGCTCACCCAGGCCCGGTGTCCCGCCAACGGTGATGAGATCCTGCTTCTGCAGGAACCCGCCCAGTATGTTGACTTCGCCTTCCTTGAGGCGGACTACCTGATCGGCCGTGCGCTGACTAATAATCGGTTCCGTAATGCCCCCGATATTGGTCGAGCCCTCCTCCTGCGAGGAGACGATCTTGATCTTGAGAGTTACATCCCGGTCGTAATGCACGATGGGCGTTATCTCAATTTCCACACCGACATCAAGATAAGTGAACTGGGTGTTAACCAGCGAGCTGACAACGGCTGTGGCCGCGCCCGTCTGGTAGGAACCCGTCGCCACCGGGATGCGTTCGCCAATCTTGAGATCAGCCTTCTGGCCGTCCGTTGCCCGGATACTTGGATTTTGCAAAACTTTGGTGTCGGAGTCCGAAAGCAACAGGTTGGCTGTCGCCTGGCCGACGGTCACGGCAAAATTGGTAGCGTTCAGATGGGAAAGATTGTTTAACGTCAGGTTGGTGGAAGTGGTTCCGGTGGTAGTGGTGGATGTGGTGCCCGTGGTACCCGTAGTGCCAGTGGTGCCCGTGGTGCTGGTGGCATTCGGCGGCTGCAACTGCAGACCAAAACTGCCAGGGAGCTGGACGCCGATGGTACGCGTCTTGTCTCGATTCACTTCCAAGAGGGCCACGTCGACAACCACCTCCGGACGCGACTTATCCAGGTCGTTGATAAGCTTTTGCGCCAGCAGCAACTCGTCCGGGGTGGCACGCATCACGATCGCGCTTTGGCTCGGCACGCCGTAAAGCTTGGCATTCACCAGGAGGTTGCGCAGCGCCGTCTGAATATCGTTCAGATCGTTCTGCTGAGCCGTGTTGGCAAGATAGAACGTCTGTACCGCCTCTTCTTCGAGCTCCTGACGCTTGGCGCGCGTGTTCATGGCGACAAAGATAGTGTTGGCTGTCACCGGATGCCAGAACGTGCCTGAGACTGTGCCAACTATGCGCAAGGCATCCAATAGAGATACGTTGGCAATATCGACCTGGATGCGCTTGGAGGTGTACTCGGGATCGAAGAGCACGTTGATGCCGGCTGCCTTGCCGACCGTCGAGTAGACCACTTTGCTGTCTTCGGTCATGTGCAGGGTGAGGGGCTCATTGGAGATGGGTTTGAGCTGTACCGGGCTGCCGACCTGGCTGAGTTCCTCTGCCTTATTTTCAGGAATCGAAGTTTCCTGATTGGGCTTGGGCGTTGCTAGCTTGTCTCTCGCCTTCTGAATGTCCTGGTGGGCCAGCTCATTGCTGGGATCGATTTCGAGTGCGCGCAGGAATTCTGTTAGCGCGGCGCTGATGTCGCCCTGCGCCATGATCTTCTCGCCTTTTTCGATGTGGGCGGACCCGGCCAGGAAGCGCAAGCGCTCATACGCCGTCTTGTAGCGGAGATTCTTGGGTTCCTTCTGGAAAGCCTGATAGTAGTCTTCGTACGCCGTGATCGGGTCGTCTTTGGCCTCGGCCAGCTGACCGCGCTGGTAGAGCGTTTTTGCCTTGGGCCCGGAAGCTGCGAGGCAGCAAATGCTCAGGACGAAAAGCAAGGGTATCGCGGTGGATAGAGCCCAATTAGTTTGACGGCGATTCATCGCACTCCAGACAGCCGAAACGCATGTTTTCCTGGGAGAAATCGACGCGTCCACACAGGCCCAGAACAGCTTTTCTCTTGGTTAATATCGCCTGAGTATACCATCCGGGAAACCTGGCCTTCCGCCCCCAAGTCGCGTGCTAGCATGAAGATTCGTAACCAAATGTATGCCCCGGCAACAGAGTCAACCTACCCATCCAGCCCCGCAAAAATCGAAGCCGAGGGAACCAGTCGCCGCCGGTGAGCGCGACGCTGCCGTGAATCGTGCCGCCGGACATAACTACTTTCTGCTCGAGAAATTCGAAGCCGGAATCGCCCTCAGAGGTACCGAAGTCAAATCGATTCGCGAAGGCAAGGCGAATCTCAAGGATGCTTACGGAATCATCAAGGACGGCGAAGCGTTTTTGCTGAACGCGCATATCGGACCTTACTCGCACGGAAACTCGTTGAACCACGACTCGCTGCGCACTCGCAAACTCCTGCTCCATCGCCAGGAACTGCAAAAGCTCATGGGGAAGACGCAACTAAAGGGTTTAACGCTCATTCCTACCAGGCTTTATTTCCGCCACGGCCGGGTGAAGTGCGAGCTGGCGGTAGCCAAGGGCAAGCAGGACTGGGACAAGCGCGAGACCGAACGGCGTCGCGAGGACGATCGGGAAGCTCGGGCGGCGATCGTTCGCAGTCAGCACAAGTAGCACAATACAAAATACTTATCCCTATCACGGAAATCACGCATCCATGCAGACAAAACTTATATCGGCTAAGCTTGACCGCGTCAGTAGCGGGTTGTTGGTTATCTTCGCGCTCGACACCGCGGACAAGAAGCAGACCAAGCCAGTCATCAAACTTTTGCACTCCGGCACCTCCCTGACCAAGGCGACCTCCGCCATTCTGAGCAGCGGTGAGTTTTCTGCCGGGAGCTGCGAGACGGCCCTGCTCCATGCCCCCGCCGGGTTCAAGGCGGAACGGATCCTCCTGGTGGGCGTGGCCAAGCTGACTACGACGGAAGTGCGCAAGGCAGCCGGGACAGCGGTCCGGTTCGCCAAGCCGCGCAAACTGCGCGAACTCTCTATCGCGATTCCGGAAGGCCTCGACCCGGTCGGCGTCGCCAGAGCGTTGGTGGAAGGTGCTTATATAGGTGATTTTGATCCAGATACGTATCGTTCGGACCGTAAAGACCAGAGCATCGAGCAGCTCACGGTGATCGCCGGAGATGGGTCCAAGCAGATAGCCGCCTTCGAGAGTGGTGTGCGGGAGGGCGTAATCCTGGGCGAGGCGCAAAACTTTACCCGCACCCTGGTCAACGAACCAGGCAACGTAATGACACCTACCGTCCTTGGCCAAAGGGCTTCGGAGATGTGTCGTCAGTACGGGCTGCAATGTGAGGTCTACGGGTCGGACAAGCTCAAAGAGTTGAAGATGGGCGCGTTTTGGGGCGTGGCTAAGGGGTCGGAAGAGGCGCCCGCGCTGATTGTCATGACTTACGAGCCCAGCAAGGCTCCAGCCAGCCCGGTGCTGGGCCTGGTCGGCAAAGGCATCACCTTCGACACCGGCGGTATATCCATCAAGCCCGCGGACGGCATGGAGAAGATGAAATACGACATGGCGGGCGGAGCCGCGATGATCGGTGCCATGCAGGCCATCGCGCAGTTGAAACCGGCGGTTAAGGTGATTGGCCTGGTTTGTGCCGCGGAAAACATGCCTTCGGGCACTGCTATGAAGCCCGGGGACGTGCAAATCGCGATGTCCGGCAAGAGCATTGAAATCATCAACACCGATGCGGAAGGGCGCCTGGTCCTGGCAGACGGGCTTGCCTATGCGCGACAACTGGGCGCAACGCATTTGATCGACGCGGCTACGCTTACCGGGGCTTGCGTGGTTGCTCTGGGAATGGTCAATGCGGGGTGCTTTTGTAACGATGAAGAGACCTATCGGCACTTCAGCGCAGCGCTCGAGATCTCAGGTGAACGATTCTGGCGTCTGCCAGTTGAAGATGACTACAAAGAGCAGATCAAATCCAGCATTGCGGACATCATGAACACGGGTGGCAGCCGTTGGGGCGGCGCCATTACGGCCGCGATGTTTCTCAAGGAGTTTGTGGAAGACACGCCCTGGATCCACCTGGATATCGCGGGCGTGGCGTGGACAGAAGAGCAAAAACCGTGGATGGCAAAAGGTCCATCCGGCATTGCGGTGCGCACCATCACTGAGTGGGTGCGCACCTATGCCAAGAAGTGATTAGGAAGCGGCTCTTACAGGCTGTTTATCAGCCGTCCGGGAAGGCTTTCCCTGGCTGAACTCCCGGATCAACCGTTCGTTAAATGCCGGAAGATCGTCGGGCTTTCGGCTGGTTGTGAGGTTCCCATCTGTCACTACCTCTTCATCGACCCAGTGACCGCCGGCGTTGCGAATGTCCGTGCGGATCGATGACCATGAGGTCAGCGTTTTCTTCTTCAAGACTCCTGCCTCGACCAACAGCCATGGACCGTGACAGATTGCCGCTACTGGCTTGCCGGAATTGAAGAATTCACTCACAAAAGCAACTGCCTTGGGTTCAATTCGAAGTTTGTCGGGATTGATTTGTCCGCCGGGCAGAACCAACCCGTCATAATCCGCGGGTTTGGCCTCGTCGAACGTCTTATCTACCTTGGTGTTGTCACCCCACTCGGTGTGTTTCCATCCCTTAATTTGACCTGATTTGGGAGAAATTACCTCGACCGTTGCTCCCGCCGCTTCCAGAGCCTTCTTTGGCTCGGTCAACTCCACTTGTTCAAAGCCGTCGGTTGCCACTATCGCGATTTTCTTTCCCTGCAATTTTCCACTCATGATAAATACCCCTCCCTCAGTGAGAGGCCAGTTTATGCAGGCTCGTTGCCCAGGATTTCGTTCGTTAAATGTAGATGAACATTGGCGGCGTGGGAGGTCTCGTGGCATCCTACTCGGCAATACTTTTGTAAGAGGATAACGATGCTCCACGGCAAGACCACTCTTTACGCCATCACGATGCTGTCAGCACTCGGCGTGCTGACCTCCTGCAACTCCGGCCCTGGTACGGTTGCGCTCAACGGAGCCGGCAGTACTTTTGTCTATCCGGTGATGGGCCGCTGGATTCAGGACTTCCAGCAGTCGCATGCGAATGTCCGGATCAACTATGGGTCCATCGGGAGTGGCGGCGGAATTCAGCAGGTGAAGTCGGGCACGATTGATTTTGGCGCCTCGGATGCGCCGCTGTCGGACGCGGACCTGGCGGGGATGCCGGCTCCGGTGATTCAGATTCCGGAATCGGCTGGACCCATCTGCGTCACCTACAATCTGGATGGTCTGGACAAGCCTCTTCAGCTTTCGTCTGATTCGCTTGCGGGAATTTTCCTGGGGAAGATCACCAGTTGGCAGGATCCGCTGCTCAAGAAGGACAATCCGGGTGAGAAGCTACCCAACACGAAGATCACGGTGGTTCACCGCGCGGAAAGCAGCGGCACGACGGCGGCCTTCACGACTTATCTTTCCGCAGTCAGTCCGGATTGGGCGCAACAGGTCAACAAAGGCACCGCGGTTAAGTGGCCAACGGGACTTGGCGCCAAGGGCAGCGAGGGCGTGACCGGCCAGGTCAAGCAAGTTCCTGGCGCGATCAGCTACGTCGAGCTTACGTATGCAACGCAAAACAAATTGCCGGTGGCGGCGATCAAGAATCAAGCCGGCAAATATGTGCTGCCCAGCACTGCGGGAACGACAGCGGCGATCGAGGCATTCAAGGATCAGCTAGCACAGGACGCGCGTACTCCCATTGCCAATCCCCCTGCTTCTGCGCCGGACGCATATCCTATTTCCACTCTGACGTTCCTCATCATCCCGAAGGATGGCAAGGATGTTCCGAAGCGAACGGCGTTGAAGCAATTCATTGTGTACGTGGTGACGGATGGCCAGCAGGCTGCGAGCGGGCTGAACTACGCTCCTCTTCCAGATGCGGTAAAACAGCTGGATGTGAAGACGTTAGGTCAGCTGACGGCCAACGGCAGCCCGATTCAGTGAGGGGATAAAAAAGGAAACAGCAGGTCCCTCCACTACGCTACGCTCCGGTCGAGATGACACTTCTGTTTGACTACTGATATCCCAATCCGAAACAGAAGTGTCATCCCGACCGGAGCGTAGCGTAGTGGAGGGACCTGCTGTTTCCTTTCTATCCCCTCACATTGCTTCCGGTACAGAGATTCCCAGCCATTCCAGTGACCGAACCAGGGCTCGCTCGGCTACCGCGGCGGTGGCGAGCAGGAATTGCTTTCGGGCGGGATCCTCTTCGGTGAGGATGTGATGGCGGTGATAGAAATTATTGAATTGCTGGGCTAACTGGAAAGCATGCCTTGCCAGATAGGCGGGTTCCGCGGCAGCTATGCATTGCTCGAGTAGTAGGCTGAGCCTGGACGCCATGATCCACAGCTCCCATAAGCCGGCGGCGCTTTCCCCTTCAAAATAGTCCGCAACATTTACTTCCGACAGAGCGGACTCTGGCGTTGTGCCTGCCTTGCGAAAGATGTTGCGCGCGCGCACTACGGCGTATTGCACGTAAGGTCCCGTCTCTCCTTCAAAACTGAGCGCCTCCTTGAAATCGAAAGCAATGACAGTGTTGCGGGTGAACTTGAGCATGAAGTAGCGCAAAGCGCCAACAGCGATCTGGTGGGCAATGCTTTGCCGGGATTCCTGGCTTCGATCCGGATGGCGGCTGTCGACTTCTTCCTTCGCTGCCATCGTAAGTTTGTCCAACAACGCGTCGGCTTTGACCCCAAACCCCTTGCGACCGGAAACTTCGATGTAGGCTCGTTCCCGGTCTTCCTCTGAAATCTGGTAGCCAAGTTCGAGCGCGCAGCGCGGGGTCAGCGCCACCATTTCATAGGAGAAGTGGACGTAGTGCGCTGCCGCGTCGGCGTATCCAAGGCCACGCAGAGCCTCAATCACGTTTGCCTGGGGGTCGGCCTGGCGGCTGTCAATGACGTTGTAGATGGCCTGCGCGCCCCCGAAGTCGGGATGCTGAGGCTCCCCCGCTTCGGTCGAGATCCAGCACATGTGATCGTTGTAGGCAAAGAAGGGAGCGTAGCCGAAGTCACGTCCGAGCAGGCCGAACTTCCACAGATGATAGGCGATGTCCTTGCCAACATAGGTCACGGTTCCGTTGGAACGGACAATCACCTTGGCGTCCTCGTCTACTGTCTCTTCCGCAGGGGCCGCGCCCGTCGAGGCTCGCCGCATCACCCAACAGCCCTTGTTCTTGCCCTCGGTCTCCAGATAGAGAACGCCCTTGGTCTTCAACTGGGCAAAGGCCAGGTCCCAGAATTTCAGATGGAGGATCTCGCTTTCGCGGGGCAGGAAATCATATTCAATGCCCAGGCGCAGCATGGTCTCCAAGTGCCGGCGCAGCACGGCGGTCGACACCAGATCTGCAATCTCCGCGGTTTCATTGCCGCCGGCTTCGATGGCATGAAGGGTTTGCAGGCGGATTTCTTTGCGCTCCTTCGCCTCGGAATCCTCATACCACTGCGAGACCCGGGCATAGAGGTCCCAGCAGTAGTTGTCGATAAGCTCTCCTCTTCGCTTGAGGTCGACCAGTAACTGCCGGACACCGGCCAGATCGTAACCTTCAAAGTGAGTTAGACCGACCACGATGTCGGCAACCTGTACCCCGGTGTTGTCAATGTAGTTTTGAACGTCGACGTGCTGGCCGGATGCACGCAACAGGCGAACAAAAGTGTCGCCCAGGATTGCGTTGCGCAGATGACCGATGTGGGCAGCTTTGTTCGGATTGATGCTGGTGTGCTCCACCAGGGAATGAAGATGGCTCAGGTCGTCAGGAGTATCGTCGCGTGCGATCTCCCGGGCGGCGGCCTGGCGATCCAGCTTGCCATTGATATAACCTGCGCCAGCTACGGCAAAGGAAACGAAGCCCTCCAACGGCGTCAGGTCCGTGACCAGCTCCGCGGCGATCGCGCGCGGCGCTCGTTTGAGACGGCGAGCGAGCTCGAAGGCCACCGGCAGCGCGTATTCGCCCATCTCCAGATCGGGCGGCTGCTCGATGGCGATCTGCGGGAGTTCCAGCTGATATTTGGCCTGTAGAACCGAGCGGAGGCGCTCGCGAAGAAGTTTCTGCTGTTTGCGATACACCTAAAACCCCTAATTTTCTTGCCGATTCTAGCAGAACGGCCCTCCTGTTAAGATTGGGAGACCGCCTTGCCCATGTCCGATACCTCCACCTTTTACATCACCACTCCGATCTACTACGTGAACGCCCGGCCGCATATCGGTCATGCGTACACCACGATCGTGGCCGACGCCATCGCGCGACGCAAACGCGCCCTGGGCTTCGATACCTGGCTGCTCACCGGAACCGATGAACACGGGCAGAAAATCGAGCGCTCAGCGCGGCAAGCGGGACAAACACCGCAAGAATTCGCCACCGCAGTCTCCAGCCAGTTCCGCGGATTGTGGGATCGCATGGGGCTGAGCTACGACGATTACATACGGACGACTGAGGAGCGCCACCGGAAGGGCGTGCAGAAGCTTTGGACGGTATTGCAGGAGCGCGGCTTTATCTACAAGGGCAGCTACACCGGTCAGTACTGTGTCTCAGACGAGCTCTATGTCGATGCGCCACCTGGTTCTCCTTGCCCGGATTGCGGCCGGATCACGGAAACGGTCAGCGAAGAGAATTACTTCTTCAAGCTCTCCGCTTTTGAGCGCAAGCTGCTGGAGCTCTACGAACAACATCCGGAGTTCATCCGACCCGAAGGAAGCCGCAACGAGGTAATTTCCTTTGTGCGCGGCGGATTGAAAGATCTATCCGTGAGCCGCACCAGTTTCGATTGGGGCATCCCGGTGCCCGGTGATCCGAAGCATGTGATCTACGTGTGGATGGATGCACTGGCCAATTACATTACGGCCCTCGGCTACGGCAGCGACCGGCCCGAAGATCAGCAGCGCTTCGCGCGCTATTGGCCCGCCACCCTGCAGCTGGTGGGCAAAGAGATCGTCCGCTTTCACTGTATCTATTGGCCGGCCTTCCTCATGGCTGCCGGCCTGCCGCTGCCCAAGGCGGTTGCAGCCAACGGATGGCTGCTCTTTCAGCAAAGCAAGATGTCCAAGTCTCTGGGAAACGTGGTGCGGGCGGAGACCATTCTGACCACCCTGGGGGCCGATGCGCTGCGTTACTTCCTGATGCGCGAGGTTGTCTTCGGTCAGGATGGCAGCTTTTCTTTTGACGCGTTGGTGCAGCGCTATAACGCGGATCTGGCCAACGGCTACGGCAACCTGACCAGCCGTATTCTTGCCATGATCACGCAGTATTTCGACGGAGTGGTGCCCGCAGGAGAGGCTGAGCCGCGAGTCGTGGCTGCGGCCGAGACTGCGGAGCGAGAGTTTGCCCAACATTTTGAAGCGCTGGATTTCTCCCGCGCACTCGAGTCTCTGTGGGCCCTGGTCGCTGTGGTCGACGGCTACATCACCGAAAAAGCTCCCTGGAAGCTAGGAGCCGTGGAAGATGGGGCGGTGCGCAGGGCATCGATTCTGTACACCTGCGCGGAAGCCCTTCGAATCATCACCGCTTTGGCCTATCCCGTGCTGCCCGACGCCACGGCCCGGATATGGGCGCAGCTCGGGCTGGGAGACATCGCTCATGCCGACCTCAAGGACGTGCGCTGGGGGCAGTTGAAGCCAGGCACCCAACTCGGGCAATCAGGCCCCATCTTTCCGCGGGCAGAAAAGGACACGGTCAAACGCATGCACGAAATGGAGAGCAACAACAGCGGCAAGAGCGCGGAGGCAGAACCGGAAACGGCAGCGAAGACCCCCGTCATGACCGGCGCACCCCCTTCGCCGGCACCGCAACCTACTCCTGCGGCCCAGTCGGCGGCAGTTACAGCCTCGCAGGCTACGGAGTCGGTCGCCGCCAAAGCACCGGCAGCGTTGACCACGGCGGCTTCGTTGGGAACGGCTTCTTCGGTGCCCGAACCGGCGGCCCGGCCGGCAACCATCACCATTGAAGATTTTGCCAAGGTCGAGCTCCGTGTAGCGCAGGTGCTGGTGGCTGAGCCGGTAAAAGGCGCGGATCGACTGCTGCGGCTGGAAGTAAGCCTGGGCGATGAAGTACGGCAGATTGTCGCGGGGATTGCCGGCGCCTATGAGCCGGAGAAACTGATCGGACGCAAGGTGGTGATTGTGGCCAACCTGCAACCGCGAAAGTTGCGCGGCCTGGAATCCAATGGAATGATCGTAGCGGCCTCGGTGGGAGAAAAGGGTAAGCCTGTACTGGCCGGCTTCCTGGAAGACATCGAGATCGGGGCGCGGCTCAAATAAGCGGTATCGAGGAATAGTGCTGGTCGACTCACACGCACATCTTGACAGCCCGAGGTACGATGCCGATCGGGATGAGCTGCTGCAGCGGGCCTGGCAACAGGGTGTTCGTACGGTGCTGTCTATCGGCATCGGAGATGGGCCGGATACGATGCAGCAGGCCCTGGAATTGAGCCGGAACTATGCGGGCAAAACGGGGATCCCCCGCATTTTGGCCACGGCCGGCATCCACCCCCACGAGGCCCAGCTTGCCGATCCGGCGGCACTCGAAAAACTAGACGATTTGCTGGCCGACCCGGATGTGCTTGCGGTGGGCGAGATCGGTCTCGATTATTATTATGACCACTCGCCACGGGAGCAACAGAAGCAGGCGTTCGTGGAGCAAATGGAGATAGCCGCGGCGCGGCGCCGGCCGATCATCATCCATTGCCGGCCCTCCGAGGGGAGCAGCAACGCATGGAACGACACGCTGGCAATGATTGAGAGCAACTGGATGAGGACCAATCTGGGCGGCATCCTGCACTGTTTTACCGGCGAATGGGAGCACGCGAGGCGGGCGATGGACTGCGGATTTCTGATCTCATTTGCCGGGAATGTGACCTTTCCCAAGGCCGAAGACATCAGAAAAGTGGCAGCAAAGGTTCCTGTAGACCGCATGCTGATTGAGACCGATGCCCCGTTTCTCGCTCCCCTGCCCTATCGCGGCAAGCGCAACGAGCCGGCATGGGTGGGCCGGGTAGCGGATAAGCTGGCGGAAGTGTGCAGCACCACGGCGGAGGAGGTCGCTTCCAGCACTGCCAACAACTTCTTCCGTTTTTTTGGTGTAGCGCCAGACGCGGAGTCGTAGGTCCAAGGTAGGCAACAGCGTTTGCGCTCATAATCGAGGAGGGCAGCATGGCGGCAGACAACTCGTTCGACGTAACCAGCAAGGTCGATGTTCAGGAAGTAAAGAACGCGATGGATCAAGCCATTAAGGAAGTACGGACACGCTTCGATCTGAAAGACTCCCACTCCGAGATCAAGCTTCTGGAGGGTGACGAGACCATCGAGCTGGCCTCATCGGACCAGTACAAGCTCAAGGCGGTTACGGAAATCCTGCAGCAAAAGTTCGTCAAGCGGGGAGTGTCGCTGAAATCGCTCGAATACGGCAAGATCGAACCCGCATCCGGGTCAAGCGTCCGGCAGAAGATCACCCTGCAGCAGGGCATCCCGGGAGAAAAGGCCAAAGAGATTGTCAAGCTGATCAAGGAGTCCAAGAAAAAGGTCCAGGCATCCATTCAGGGTGACACGGTGCGCATAACCGGCAAGGATCGCGATACTCTACAGGAGACCATTGCACTGTTAAGGGGCCATGACTTCGGAATTGACATGCAGTTCACCAACTACCGGTCGAACTAGAGAAGCAACTGGAGAGTGAGTGAGCACACAAGCGATAGCGACGGCAAAAGAAGTCTTCGACCTGCTACGCGACGACTTGAGCGCCATCGAGAACGAGCTGGTGCGCGACGCCGTTTCCAATGTGGGGGCTATCACCGACATTGCCGACCACCTGCGCGAAGGCGGGGGCAAGAGGATCCGCCCTTCCCTGCTGTTGCTGGCGGCCAAATCTCTCGGTTACCACGGGCACGGCATGGTGCGCCTGGGCGCGGTGGTGGAGATGGTGCACACTGCAACCCTGGTGCACGACGACATTATCGATGGAGCCGATACCCGGCGCGGGCGGCCTTCCGCCAATACCACCTGGGGCAACTCCAAATGTGTCCTGGCGGGCGATTGGCTGTATATGCAGGCCTTTCATATCGCTCTCGAGGAGCGCAACTTCAAGGTGCTCGACTTGTTAATCGGTCTGACCCAGCAAATGGTCGAGGGCGAATTTGTCCAGATGGAAAAGCTGGGCACGATGGTAGGCGAAGCCGAATACTACGACCTGATCTACCGCAAGACGGCCTGCCTGTTCGACGTCTCCATGCGCCTGGGCGCGGTTCTGGCGGGCGCCTCGGAAGAATTAGAGGAGCAGATGGGGGAGTACGGCCGCAACCTGGGCATCGCTTTTCAGATCGTGGACGACGTACTGGACCTGACCGCGACCGAGCAGGTGCTGGGAAAGCCGGTAGCCAGTGATTTGCGCGAGGGCAAGGCCACCCTGGCTGTGGTCCATGCACTGGAACATGCGACGGCGCTCGAACGTGAGGCGATCCGCAGGGTGCTCGAAGATCTAAGCTTCGAGCGGACCAGCCACCAGGACGTGCTCAAGATTCTCGACCGGCACGGGTCCGTCCAATACGCTCTCGACTCCGCCTTCCAATACGCGGAAGTGGCACGTGCGGCGATTGCCGGGCTGCCTGAGTCCGACTACAAGCGGGCTCTCCTCTGGATGCCGGACTTCGTCGTCGCCCGCGACAAGTAACACCATGCCCGAACCCGAGAACCCAGCCACCCTCCCGATCCGCGTGCTGGTAGCCAAGCCGGGCCTGGATGGTCATGATCGAGGAGCCAAAGTCATCGCCCGGGCGCTGCGCGATGCCGGCATGGAAGTGATTTACACCGGTCTCAGGCAAACCCCGGAGATGATCGTGAATGCCGCCCTGCAGGAGGACGTCGACTGTATCGGCCTGAGCATCCTCTCCGGTGCGCATAACGTGATTGTTCCCCGCGTGCTGGCTCTCCTCAAAGAGCGCGGCGCCACGGATATCCTGGTGGTTCTGGGTGGGACCATTCCAGGACACGACATCGCTGCCCTGAAGGCGCAGGGGGTGGCGGAAGTCTTCGGCCCAGGCACGAGCCTGCAGAGCACGGTGGCGTTCATCCGCGGCCGCATTAAGCCGCGTGGCCTTCCCATTTCCTGATCCCCGGATGAAGTAGCCAGTATGGCGTCCAGTTCCTGGAAACAGCAGATCCCTCCACTTCGCTACGCTCCGTCGAAAAACATTCTGCCGACAGTGGCTGATCCAGGGCTTCTGGCTTTGTATCAGGGCACGACTTTAGTCGTGCCACCTCGGGCCAAATGACCCGGGGCTTTTAGCCCCTGCCGACTGCCCTGGCAGGGGCTAAAGCCCACCCTTGAGTGAGC
>JBEKNJ010000080.1:0-22491 GCA_049522955.1 Acidobacteriaceae bacterium | reverse complement strand
GAGCAGGACATCTGCACCAGACCAACACGGTAATTTTTTTCGGTTGCCATTTCCTTACTCAAATATCAGGATCGCGGCGGCGATCACGGTGGTCCACAGCCCGCGCTTGTCCCCAATTGCCGACTGGGTAACGTTTGCGGTGCGGACAATCTTGTTGGAGATGCGATACATTTCCTTCTTCTCGTCCCAGCTTTTGTCGGGATCGAAATCCACGTTGAGGGTGGTGGCGAGCATCTCCGCCGCCAGCTCTTCCGCGTACTCGCCGGCCTGATCTTCCGCTTCGCCGAAGCTGTGGTGCTCGCTCAAGTAACCGTAGGTGTTGCGATCTGTCGGGATCGCGACCCCGATACTGGAAACCACGAGGCGATGCGGTTCACGGGTAGAGTTTTCTGCAACTACGGCGAACACGACCTCGCCGGGCGAGAGGTACTTCAGACCTTCCTTGCGGGTGATGAGTTTGCACTGCGGGGGAAAGATAGAAGAAACCCGAACCAGGTTCTGAGCGGCTATGCCAGCATCGCGAAGCGCCAGCTCGAAAGACGTTAATCGTTCTTTGTGCTTCCCAACGCCTTTGGTCAAAAACAGACGTTTCGGGACCATGCTCTTGCCCAATGCATAACCCTCCCAAACGAACCTAACACAAACCTATGAATGGATGCGGTAACGCCCCTGATTGATGAAAAAAGATGCAAAATAGCACTGAGATGGCTTACCCGATCAAGGTGGAATATGCAGAAGCCAGGAAGATGCGCGAGCGCAACACCCGGCTCTACCGTCTGGCTCACTGGCCAATATGGATCTGGGTGTTTTTCCTTGCGCCAGGCCCGCTGACGTTCGATTTGTTTGCGCACGGCGGCAGTGGAAGAAATCTGGTTTGGTTGGCGCTAGTGATGGTGGCAACTGGGGTCGCAGGCACTTTTGCCCAACTCCCCGGTGTAGAACGGCGGCCTTATATTCTTCGCTTTACCGAGGACAAGCCCAATCCCTTGTACCGCAGGATCTGCTACACCTTCGCCTGGAACGCTGTCATTACCTTCACCCTGCTCAACCTTGCGGGACTGGTGATTGCTGTCGTGACCGGTAAATGGGTGATGAAGCAGATTTATCTGCAAGCCTACTTCCCACTTCTCGCTCTTGTGCTGCTATTGGGGGTGCTTGGCCGGCTGCCGCGGGTTGGGCGTTCGACCGAGGGCGAGGGGATCGAGCGGCGGTATTTTTACGGGGCGGTGTGGACCGCGGTCATTTCGCAGACCATCCTGCTGCTGTTGTGGAAGACGCTGCCCCGGTCCGCAGCGACGGACCAGATCAAGTTGGGAGCCTTTGTGGTGAGCTTATGCGTCGTGGGCACGGCCAGCGCCCTTGGGATGTTGCCTCGCACCCGTCCTATCGTGCCCGGCGAACTGATGGTGGCTGATTAGCACGTCTTCTGCTTTGTATCAGGGCACGACTTTAGTCGTGCCGTCACTGGGGCGGAACGATCCGGGCTTTAGCCCCTGCCAACTCGTCGCTGGGCCAGGAAAGCCCAGGGGCTAAAGCCCAATATTGTTTGCTGCCTTTGCGGCACGACTAAAGTCGTGCCCTGATACAAAGCAAGCCGCCGTGCTGCGGCTACTTTCAGTCTAGTTCGGTTGGCTAAGCGTGGGTGGGGGTGTTCTTGGGTTTGCGAGAGAGCGCATAGAGCAGCGCAACAAGCATGAACAAAGAGCCCATGGCGGCCAGGCCCATCACCCGCAGGATGGAGACGGTGTACCTGCCGGCGGTGGGACTGTAGTTGCAGCAGTAGATCAGGATCATGTCGCTGAGCGAGCCGATATGATGGGTACTGGCCTGAATCACGGCCAACCGGACATCCCTCGGCTGGTAGTCAATGCCGAAGAGATACTTTGACATCCGGCCGTCGGGGGTGGCGATCATGATCACGCTCGAGTGGGCAAACTGATCCATCTTTCCGTCCGGCCCGGCCATGCGCACGTAGTTGAAGCCAGTCGCCGTGGCCAAGTCGGTAATCGATGCCTGCTGTCCGGTGAGAAAGTGGACACTCGATCCAGCGTTGGGGGTGCCGAGCGAGTCGAGAAAGCGGGCCTTTTCCGCCGCGCCGTCCGCGGGTGTGTCCATCGGATCGATGCTGGCGACCACGATGTCGTAGTCTTTGCCCGGCGTGAAGCGCACCTGGCGTAGCGTCCTGGACAGGCCGCTCAGAACCTGGGGGCAAAGCATCTTGCACTTGTAGTAGACCAGCGCCACGACGACGGGACGGTGCTGAAAGTAGGTACCCAGGGAGACGTCGGCGCCGCTGGAGTCGAGAAAGTGATCGCTCAGCGGTAGCTGGTTACCAAGATTCTGGCGGATGCCGGCGTTCTTGAGGAAGGCGGGGGTTGACTGCGCTGTGGCACCCAGGGGCTTTTCCGGGGAATATTGCTGTGCCCCGACGGGCATGACGAAGGCAAGAACGACCGCAGCAACCAAACCCGGCAAAGACCAGAGACGCATGTCTATAGACTACTCCGATTGCCACTGCAATTCGCATGGTGGTAGCCTGATCATTCATTCGCTTCCACTTATCCGCTTTCGGAGACACGAACCCATGCAGAAAAGCTACAACGGTCTTTCCTTGCCCACGGGGGGCGAGGCGATTCAATATGCCGATGGCAAGTACCAGATTCCTGACCATCCGATCATTCCATTTATCGAAGGCGACGGTACCGGGCGCGACATCTGGCGTGCGTCGCAACGGGTTTTCGACGCCGCGGTTGAAAAAGCTTACGGCGGGAAGAGGTCGGTGAAGTGGTTTGAAATCTTCGCCGGGGAGAAGGCCTACTCCCAGTTCAACACCTGGTTGCCGGACGACTCCGTCAACGCGGCTCGGGATCTGCGGGTATCGATCAAGGGACCCCTGACCACTCCTGTAGGCGGTGGCATCCGGTCGCTGAATGTTGCCTTGCGGCAAATCCTCGATCTCTATTCCTGTGTCCGGCCGATCAAGTATTACCAGGGGGTTCCCAGCCCGGTGAAGCAGCCGGAGAAGCTCAACGTGGTGATCTTCCGTGAGAACACGGAGGATGTCTACGCGGGCATCGAATTCAAGCAGGGCAGTCCGGAAGTCAAGAAGGTCATCGACTTCCTCAACAACGACATGCTCAAGGGGACCAAGAAGAAAATTCGCGAAGACTCAGGCATCGGCATAAAACCGATCTCGATCACCGGGACCCAGCGGCTGGTGCGCTACGCGATCAAGTACGCGCTGGAGAACGGACGCAAATCCCTGACCCTGGTGCACAAGGGAAATATTCAGAAGTTTACCGAGGGCGCTTTCCGGGAATGGGGTTATGAGGTCGCTACGAAGGAGTTTCGCCAGCAGACAGTGACCGAAACGGAAAGCTGGATCCTGGGCAACCTCGAAGCGAACCCGAAGTTGACGGTCGAAGAGAACGCGGCGCTGATCGAGCCGGGGATTGCTTTCGGATCCGACGACTTCCGCGCCGAGCTGTACAAGAGCGTGAAGAGCGTGATTGATTCCATCGGGGAGACCCACGGCAACGGAAAGTGGAAGAAAAAACTGTTGATCAATGACCGCATCGCCGATTCCATCTTTCAGCAGGTGATCATCCGGCCAGAGGATTACAGCGTATTGGCCTGCCCCAACCTGAATGGCGACTATATTTCTGACGCCTGCGCGGCGCAGGTCGGCGGCCTTGGCATTGCGCCCGGAGCCAATATAGGCGATGGTTATGCGGTATTCGAAGCCACCCACGGCACCGCGCCCAAATATGCAGATAAGGACGTCATCAATCCAGGTTCAGTGATGCTCTCAGGGGTGATGCTCTTCGAATTCCTGGGCTGGGGCGAGGCGGCGAAGCTGATTGAAAACGCGCTCGAGAAAACCATCGGGCAGAAGTACGTAACCTACGATTTTGAACGGCAGATGCCTGGGTCAACCAAGGCGAAGACCAGCGAGTTCGCGACCAGAATCATCGAGAACATGGGTTAGGAGATATATGAGAAAAAAAGTATCCATCGTAGGAGCAGGAAATGTCGGTGCGACCGCGGCGCACTGGATCGCAGCCAAGGAATTGGCCGATATCGTGCTGATCGACGTAGTCGAGGGTGTGCCCCAAGGCAAGGGCCTGGATTTGTTGGAAGCGCTGCCGATTGAGAAACGCGACGTCCATGTGGTCGGGACCAACGACTACGCGGAGACGGCGAACTCCGACATCGTGGTGATCACTGCGGGGATTCCCCGCAAGCCAGGGATGAGCCGCGACGACCTGCTGCACACCAACTACAAGATCATGTCGGAGGTCGTCGGCAAGGTAGTGTCGGCTTCGCCCAACGCGATCCTGGTCATCGTTTCCAACCCACTCGACGCGATGGCGCAGGCGGCGTTCAAGCTTTCGAAGTTCAACCGTGAGCGGGTCATTGGCATGGCTGGAATCCTCGATTCCGCTCGCTTCCGTACCTTCATTGCAGAAGAGTTGAAAGTGTCGGTGGAGAATGTCACTGCTTTTGTACTCGGCGGCCATGGGGACACTATGGTGCCGCTGCCGCGTTATTCCACGGTGGCCGGGATCCCCATCACCGAGCTGATGGATAAGGCCACGGTCGAGCGCCTGGTGCAAAGGACTCGCGACGGCGGGGCGGAGATCGTAAAGCATCTGAAGACGGGCAGCGCCTACTATGCTCCCTCCGCTGCTGCAGTGGAAATGGTGGAAGCCATCCTCAAAGACAAGAAGAAGATTGTGCCCTGCGCCGCGTACCTTGAGGGCGAGTACGGAATCCACGGCCTTTATGTGGGTGTTCCGTGCAAGCTGGGCGAGCGAGGTCTGGAGCAGATTATCGAGATCAAGCTCACCAAAGAAGAGGACGCTGCGCTCAAAAAGAGTGCCGACGCGGTGAAAGAGCTGTGCGGAGTGATAGGAGTTTAAGCCGTGAAGGAGCGCGCCCGCCAGGTTGTAACCACCAACATCGCCGATGCGACGGCAGTGTTGCAGCAGTTGGCGGGCCTGGAGGCACAGGTCGAAGCGGCCGCCGTGATGATTGCGGAGGCTTTGCTTTCAGGAAATAAGCTTCTGGCCTGCGGCAACGGTGGCAGCGCTGCGGACGCCTCACACTTGACGACCGAGTTTGTTGCCCGCTTCGATCGCGAACGCCGTGCCTATCCTGCGATCTCACTGGCCTCTCACGGCGGAGACCTAACCGCAATCAGCAACGACTATTCCTTCGCTGATCTGTTTGCCAGGCAGGTGCAGGCGTACGGAAAGCCGGGCGACGCTCTTGCGGTTTTTACTACGACCGGGAATAGTGAGAACGTTTTTCGCGCGCTGGTGGCGGCGAAAGAGAATGGGGTAAAGACCATTGCCTTCCTGGGTCGCGATGGCGGCGAGTGTGCGGGCTTCGCAGACGTCGAGTTGTTAGTAGCGGGCAAAACAACGGCGCGTATTCAGGAAGGTCACAAGTTCCTGCTGCATACCATCTGTGAGCTGGTCGATGAGCGGCTCGTCGACGCGGGTTAGCGCGCCGTAGCCGAGACCTGCTTTTCCGTTGTCCCAATGAAGTGTCATCCCGACCGGAGCGTAGCGTAGTGGAGGGACCTGCTGTTTCTCTTGGTTCTCACGCCACACTAGGCGGTCTTCTTGAGCGGCATGACGATCAGGTTCGACGTAGTATCCCCTTCCAGATTGATGGTGCTTAGAAGCTCCAGCGTCTTGGCATCGTAAAGCTCAATTTCAAACCCGGCGTTATAGATCATCAGCTTGGAGCCATCGGCAGTCATGCCAAAGGCCAGCCGGGTCCGGCCCAGGAATTGGCGCCGGTTGATGATCTTCTTGGTTTTCATGTCGAAGACCCAGAATTCGGTCACCCGATCTCCATGTTCTCCGTACACTGACACCGTATAGCCCAGCTTTTTATCCGGGGTCATCAGCAGAGGCTCCATCTCTGATGCCGCCGGGCCAATGGGAGTCAAATCGTAGCTCATATTGGATAGGTCGATCTCGGCGATGCCGAAGGTTCGCCGATGGACGTAAGGATCAGAGGTATTGAAAACGCCGATGACCTTGCCTGGCTCTACATTCGGATCATTGACCAGGCCGGCGAAGGAGCCATCCGTCGACGGGTCGGTCGGTTTCGCGAGTTCAATCTTTTTCACCAGCTTGAAGTCACTGGTGTTGAACACCATGATGTTTTCGCGGAACAGGTAAAGCAGCTTGCCATCAGGAGAAACCCGGATGGTGTTGCGATAACCCGCTGGTGGCGGCTCGTCCTTAGGGTACGGCACAATCCGCGTAATCTTGCGCTCGGCGAGCGAAATCTCGATGATTTGCGGTGGATCAATCTGGTAGTGATCGATCTTTTTGATCACCGGCGTAGCGAACGAATACAGAGTTTTCCCCGTTGGATCGACAGCGAACCCACCCAGGCGATAGTTGGTGTCTGGAGTGTTGAGAGGGAACTTGTCGATCACCTTGCGCGTCGCGAGGTCGATCGAAACGATGGAGTTATCTTTCAGCGTCGAGGCGTAAAGCGTCTTCGCATCGGGTGAGAGCACCAGCGTCCTCACGATATCCGTGGGCAGCTCGATTCGATCGACAATTTTTCCCTGCACCGAATCGATGGCCAGCACGGTGTGCGGCCAAACCCCGAGGTACATCAGTTGCGTGCCCGCAGGCGCAGCAAAGCTAGTTGCGGCCCAGAGCGAGAGACCCAGGAAAGCAAAAATGGCGCGCATGCAGTTCCTCCAGGTTGGTCGGGTTACGGGAATACGATGTCCACATTGCGCCAGTCTTTGGTTGCCGAAGCGCATTTGCTGGTCCAGTCCGGTGAGTTGTTGAGGTGGTCAGGAACCTGGGCCGGCCAGAAGCAGGTAGCGTAGCAATCGTAGATATCGCGTTCCACGGGCTGGCACAGCCCTGCGGTGCCTCCGGCGGAGTCGACCTCCCATCCAGGGGAGAAGATGATGGTGCATCCCATGGGAACGTGGGGCAGCGGCGCCCCGGGGGGAGCCTGCAAGGCCACAATATCTTCCGCTGGAGGCTCCACACTGCGCTCGATACGCTGCGCCTTCTGGTTGACGGCTCGGAGATGCTTCATGAGGCCTTCCTTTCGGAAAAATGATCGAGGAACGAGGGATTCTGCGCGGCGATTGCGCCGTACACCTGCAGGCACTTATCGGTCCACCCGCGGATCCAATCGCAATAGTGGAGATTCGCGTGGCCGGTATCGCCATAGCGGACGAATGCCTCGTGATGGCAACCGCCAGCACACAGCGGCCGCGCCCAGCATTCATGGCAGTCGTATTTGGTGTCAATATTTCCCCGGGTGAGAAAATCGTTCTGCTTTTCTTTGTCGATACCGGTGGTCACGTTACCCAGGACGTGCTGATCGGAGTCGACAAAGCGATGGCAGGGGGCGATATCTCCCGAGGGACCGACGCCCACCATGCCCAGCCCGGCGCCGCAGGGGAGGGACTTGTTGACGCCCTGGTGTAATTCAGAAAGCGTGTCGCTTACGTTAGAAAACCCGTGGTGCTCGCCCCGCAGCGCGTAGGCCAGATACTCATCGGCGAGTTCATTGAACTGCTCGAGAACGCTGTCCATTCCTGGTTCGTTGATGGAGTAAAGCCGATTCGGGGAAGTGGTGACTGGGGCAAACCCGACTTCATAGAAACCGAGCTCATGCTTCAGGTGCTGATAGATTTTCTTCACATCCATCGCCCCGGAGGTCATGGTTACGCGGGCGGCGATGGGGCGGGTGTGGTGTTTGGCCAGGAGATTTTGCACCTTGGGCTTGATGATGTCGTAACTGCCGCGGCCATTGGAGAAGACACGAAACTTGTCCTGCATCTCCTTGGGCCCGTCCATGCTGACCGTAACGCCGATGGCATTTTCAGCAAGATACTCGATGATGGTGGGGGTGAGCAGGGTCGCGTTGGTGGTAAGACTGAAGTCGATCTTGACGTTCAATTCCTCAGCCCGCGATCGCGCGTATTCGACCACGTGCTTGAGTAGAGGGAAATTCATCAGAGTTTCGCCGCCGAAGAACGTAATGTGGACGGTTTTTCGTCCCTGTGACTCGGCAAAGAGATAATCGACAGAGCTTTTCGCTGTCTCCCATTCCATGAATTTTGGTTTGCCTTCGGGGGTCGCCAGCTTGTCCTCACCGAACTCGTAGCAATACTGGCAGGAGAGATTGCACTGATTGGTTACATTGAGCACGATGGTCTGCAGGGGAAACGCCTCAGGCAGCGGCTCCGATTTTGCGTACTCCTTCTGCCCGTTGCGGATAGCCTTCACCTCGCGCAGCTCGCGGATGCATTCTTCTATCTCATTCGCAGAATAACCATCGCTGCACAGGCGATGGACAAGTTCCTCGCAGCTGAGCGGCTTGCTCTCGAGCTGCTGCAGAATCTCAGAGGTCATTTCGTCCAGGGCAACAATGCCTCCGCTGGGAACGAGGTAAAGAAATTCCTGACCGCCACCTTCGAACCTGTGGAACTCACCTGGCGAGTACATCGTCACTGTCCTACCTCCGGCTGATCCCAGGAAACGTATTGTGGCACCGCAACAACGAGGTAGCTTCTTGCCTTGAAGGCATCGTAGGTCGCGGTCACCCACACGTCTCCATAGTTGTTGCGCATCGACTTGCGTTTGGGATCAGGGCCGTCCGAGGCCGGGGTAAAAAGCCCCGTTTTGGCATCGACTGAGCCGACAAAATCCGTGTCATCATCGCCGTAAGAGGCGACAAACTCCTCTAACTTGTAGGTTGCAGGCACCGGGCCGAGGTTGATGTCGTCGCCAGTGTTGGGCTTGCCGTCGGGGCCATTGCTGAACGCGATGGTCTCGAACTGAACGTACCCTTTGGGGTGCGGCGCGCCGCCCAGGTGGGCTATCGAAGTGGTCGGGGTCACCTTGAGGAAATCGATGTGATCGTAGACTGCATATGCGGCGGGAAGCGTTGCGCTTTTTACCGTGATGATCCGGTTTCCTGGGGCGGCATCTGGGCTTACGGTCGCGCTCACGGTGACCACTCCCGGCTGCTGGTCAACGACTTTTGTTACTTTGACTCCGGGTCCAAGATCCACATCGCCGGCGGAAAGGTTCGAAGGTAAAGCATCGCCGTAGATGCGCACCGTGGCGTCGCTGGCTCCCGCTTTCAGCGAAGCCACATCGAGGCCTAGAACCATGGGAGCCGAGGTGGCGCGACGCATGGTCACATCCATGCCGAATTCCTGGTACTCACCCCAGAACCAACGGCCCTTGAATTCGTTCTGATCCTTAGAGAGCGCCATGACCTGGCGTACCGTCTGCGGAGCCTCGGGCGAAGACTTGCCGGCCTGCTCCACCGTCGATCGTCCGCGCCAGGCGTAGCCGGTGTAAACCAGCGCCTTGCCAGAGCAAAGCAGTGCTGATCCGCCATCGGTGTAAGTCAGTTTCGTCTCGGTGTTGAAGGAATCTCCAGTGGCGCTGGGCTCAATGGTCATCTCTCCGAAAAAGCGACCTCGGCCGGGCCCGCTTCCGGAGATGAGCCAGCGTCCAGCCAGTTTGGGAGCTTGCATCGAGGCTTGCCATGCAGCCCATTCGGTGGTGTGAAGCGGCGAGCTCTTCGCGATGTACTCGAGCGCCTGGTCGGCCGGAGTAGGGCCCTTGGGAGGCGCAGCACCGGGCTCTCCGTGAACGTGGTCGAAGGCGGTGTAGCGCACCGAGGGGAAGAATGCGATGTGCATGTTCTCGAGATATTTCCAGTCCGCAGGGGTCCGGTGCCAGGAGAGGGGTTTGGCCAAAGCGTGGCACGCGGCACAGGCATGCGCTACATCGGGGCTGGGTATTTTTTCGTCGATGATGCGATGCTCGGTGAAGTACGCAATCTTCTCGTTTTCTTCCGGCGCAAGGCCGTGATAGTCGCTCAGGTAACGGAGAATGCTACGAGCCTCCTCCGGTGACAGTTGCAGCCCGTTGAGCCGGACCATGCGCTTGATGGCTTCCTCCCATCCCTCTGGGGTGGTCCGGATGTAGGAGATGCGGGTCATGTTTCCCTTTGCATCGGGAGCATGGCACGCTCCGCATTTGCTCAGGGTAAGCGGATCCTTGACCGGAAATCCGGCCTCGTCAGGGCTGTTCGAGGGCGTGGTGACTTTTACTTCGGGGTTGGAACCAGCTTCTTGCGAAGCCGCTTGCAGACAGCAGAGAGAGGCGACAAAGAGCGCTCCGAGAACGCGGCAAGCCATCGATTCAATTCCTCCAGACGCACTCGTCCTGCCCTGGTCAAATCAGCAACAGGGAAGTACCGGTCACCATTCGTGTGTTCTGGCCCGATAAAGTGTTCTTCGACTTGGAAGAGGATGTTCGCTGCGGTCGGCTAAATGCTCAGCCGATAGATGAAATCGTATCAGTCGATGGTGGGGTGGTTTTCTTTCAGTGTCAAGTTTTTTTGCAGTCTGTCCTGGACGGGGAGCCCCATATCTCGCAAAAAAGAGCGAGATACAGGGCACCCATGGCCGTCCGGTAGATGCTGTCTTAAACCCGTTCGATGACCACAGTTTCGATGGTCACTGGCTTGTTTGGCTTGTCCTGTGAGTTGCGGGGCACCTTGGAAATTTTCTCCACTACGTCGTAGCCCTCGACGACTTCGCCGAATATCGTGTGTTTGCCGGTGAGCCATTGAGTCGGCGCGACGGTGATAAAGAATTGCGATCCGTTGGTGTTTGGGCCGGCATTCGCCATGGCCAGCTTGCCCTTTGCGTTCAGGCTGTGTGGCGACCCCTTGGTCTCGTCTGCGAATTTATAGCCCGGACCGCCGAAGCCAGTGCCCGCCGGATCACCGCCCTGAATCATGAAGTCAGGAATCACACGGTGAAAGATGGTTCCGTCATAGAGCTTGGCGTTGCTCTTCTTATTACCGACGGGATGGGTCCACTCCCGTTTGCCCTCGGCGAGTTCTACGAAGTTTTCTACTGTTTTTGGCGCATCCTTTTCGAACAGCTTGCAGACGATCGTACCTTCGCTGGTGTTAAAAACAGCATACGTTCCAGGTTCACGGGACATGAAGGACTCCTGATATGGGTTTAGTTTTGAGTGGGTGCGCTTGCCGGCGCCGCGGGAGCAGGAGGGGGTGGTGGCAACGGCTGGCCCTCGCGCACGATGGTGACCTTGTTGAGAATGACCGGCTGGACAGGCTTGTCGTCCGGGTCGCGCTGCACGCGTGCGATCGCGGAGACAACCGATAAGCTGGGCTGGTCACATTGGCCGAAGATGGTGTGTTTCTGGTTCAAATGGGTGGTGGGCACTTCCGTGATAAAGAACTGCGATCCGTTGGTGCCTGGCCCGGAGTTCGCCATGGCCATGCGGCCAGGCACGTCGAAGTTGAGGTTGGGATCGAATTCATCGGCAAACATATATCCCGGGTCACCGGTTCCAGTGGCGGTCGGGTCGCCCCCCTGAATCATGAACTCGGGAATCACGCGATGAAAGGTCGTCCCGTCATAGAAGCGTTTGGACTTCATCTTCTTCTTGCTTACGGGATCCGTCCACGGCTTGGTTCCTTCGGCCAGCCCAATGAAGTTCGCGACGGTAAGGGGTGCTTCTTTTTCGAAGAGCCTGCAGGTCATGCGACCCATGCTGGTATCGAGGATTGCCGTGGGACCGGTGGGCTCAATCACCGACGGGGCCTGGCTGGTAGGCATATCCGGCAGTTCGGCGGGTGGGGTCTGAGCCGGTGGAGTCTGGGCCGGGGGTGTCTGCGTGGGAGTGGACTGCTGAGCGAGTGCGAAGACGGCCGAAAAGAGAAACAAAACTGCGAAGCGGCTTGAGAATCTCATTGATGGTTCCAGAGACAGACTAATACACCCACGGCAGAATTGCCCAGGCAGCTATTTCTTGTCGGAGGGCTGCTTTTCCGTAATGCGCGGGCGATTCTCAGCCTGGAGTTGCCGGGAAACCTCCTCGACCTTGGCAAAAACCCGCAGGAAGTTGCCGCCCAGAATCTTGTTCATGTCCTCTGCGCTATAGCCGCGCGCCATGAGCGCCTGAGTGATCTTGGGCAGGTCGGCGGCGGAATCCATCCCCTCCGGGCTTGAAGGAATGCCATCGAAGTCAGAGCCGAGGCCAACGTGGTCGATACCGGCGATTTTGGCGATGTGGTCGATGTGATCGATCAACACACTAAACGGGGGCCGAGGTATTTTCGCCGTGTAGGTCTTGGCAATCTGCTCCGCGAGTTCATTGGGGACAGGCTTGCCCTCTGCCTTGAGCTTGGCGGTGGCTTCCGCGACCGCCTGGTCGATCGCCGGTTGCTGTGCCTTGGCGGCCAGGCGATACTCATCGCTCAGAAAACTGGAGTAGAAGTTGACCATCACCACGCCGCCATACTGGCCGACGGCGCGCAGCATATCGTCGGTCATGTTACGCGGTGAGTTGCACAGGGCACGCGCCGAGGAGTGGGAGGCAATCACCGGAGCGCGGCTGATGATGAGCGTGCGATAGAACGTCTTGTCAGACACGTGCGAGATGTCCACCATCATCCCCAGGCGGTTCATCTCGTAAACCACGTCTTTGCCGAAATCGCTCAGGCCGTCCTTGGTATGGGCAACTTTCGGGTCATCGATATCACCGGAGGAATCGGCCCAGCCGTTGGAATTGGCCCAGGTAAGCGTCATGTAACGCACGCCGAGGCGGTAGTAGTCGCGCAGCAGGCCGAGGCTGTTCTCGATGGAGTGACCACCCTCAATCCCCATGAGCGCGGCCAGTTTGTGTTCACGATGGGCGGCAATGATGTCCTGGGACGAGAAGGCCATGCGCATCTGTTGCGGGTGTTTCGCTGCCTGTTGGTAGACGGCGTCGATCAACTCCAGCGAGCGCCGCGCCTCGTGGCCTGTGTAGGCGGGAGGGTCGACCCAGATGGAAAAGAACTCAGCACCCAGGTTTCCCTGGCGCGCCGATTCAAAATTGACGTAGCCGCCCTTGAGCGGGTCGGCCAGGTCGTACCCATCATCGAGCATGCGTTGGGTGGTGTCGGCGTGGGTGTCGATGACAATGGCGGCCTTGTGTACGGCGAGCGGATCTTTCTGCTTGGTCACGGAAGGAGTCTTCGAAGTGGTTTGTGCGCTGAGCGGGAGAATGCAGGTGAACAGAACGAGGGTGCGCGCGATTTTCATAGTGGGACGCGCTTAGTGTAAGCCATTGCCGTAAATTGTGTGAGAGCCGAGAAAAAGCCACAGCAGGTCCCTCCACTGCGCTACGCTCCGGTCGGGATGACACTTCTGTTTGGATACCATCGAGGCAAACAACAGAAGTGTCATCCCGACCGGAGCGTAGCGCAGTGGAGGGACCTGCTGTGGCTTTTCTCACCCTTGTAGCGAGTTTAACCTTGGCTATTCCTGAGCACCTGTTGAGCTGAACTTCGCTCCGGTGCTCCACTCAGTAAACGGAGTGATGGTGGTGCCAAGTTCATCGCGCCGATTGACGCTGGCGCGGAGATAGTCACGGTTCATCACGGCGATTACCTCCAGCTGGATCTCTTTGGGGCAGACGCCGGTGCACTCTCCAATATTGGTGCAGCTGCCGAAGGCCTCGGCATTCATTTGTGCAACCATGCTCAGGGCGCGATGATCGCGTTCCGGCTTGCCTTGCGGCAGGATGCCAAGATGGGCAATCTTGGCCCCAGTAAAGAGCGCAGAAGAAGCATTGGGGCAGGCAGCTACGCAGGCTCCGCATCCGATGCAGGCCGCGGCGTCCATGGCGCGGTCAGCAGTCTCTTTGCCAATGAGATGCGTATTGCCGTCGGTTGCATTCCCCGTGGAGACGGAGATGTAACCGCCGGAGGCGATGATTCGGTCGAAGGAGCGGCGATCGACTATCAGGTCCTTGATCAAAGGGAAGGCCGCAGCGCGCCAGGGCTCGATGACCAGTTCCTCGCCGTCTTTGAAGTGGCGCATGGTCAACTGGCAAACGGTGGTGGCGCGATTGGGGCCGTGGGCGACGCCATTGATCATAAAGCCGCAGGAGCCGCAGATGCCTTCGCGGCAGTCGTGCTCGAAGGCCACGGGCTCTTCGCCTTTTTCGATCAAATCCTCATTGAGCACGTCGATGCATTCCAGCATCGACATTTCGACGTTGGCTACATCGACGGGGTAGCTGACAAACTTACCCGCATCCTTACGATTCTTCTGGCGCCAGATCTTCAGCGTGACTCTCATTTACTTGTAGCTCCTCTGGCTGGGATGCACGTAGTGGAATTCCAACGGCTCTTTGGTCAGCGTGGGGGGATTGCCGGGGCCGCGATAGTCCCAGGCCGCGACGTAGGAGTAATGCTCATCGTCTCGTTGGGCTTCACCGTCGGGCGTCTGATACTCCTCGCGGAAGTGGCCGCCGCACGATTCATTGCGGTTGAGGGCGTCGATGCACATTAGCTCTGCGAGCTCGAAGAAGTCAGCGACCCGGCCCGCCTTCTCCAGGCTCTGATTCAAGTCGTCTCCGCTCCCGGGAACATTGACATTCTTCCAGTACTCCTCCTGCAGTGCGCGGATCTGGCCAATTGCGGATTCAAGACCTGCCGCGGTGCGTGACATGCCGCAGTAGTCCCATACGATCTTTCCCAGTTCGCGGTGGAACGAATCGACGGTACGCTTGCCGTTGATGGAGAGCAGAAGCTCGATCGTCTGGCGGACGCAGGCGACCGCTTGCTTGACCTCTGGCGCAGTATCCAGCACGGCCGAAAATTTGTTGTTCGCGAGGTAGTTGCCGACGGTGTAGGGAACGACAAAGTAGCCATCCGAGAGGCCCTGCATCAACGCGCTGGCTCCCAGGCGGTTGGCGCCATGATCGGAAAAGTTAGCTTCGCCGATCACAAACAGGCCGGGAATGGTGCTTTGCAGGTTGTAGTCGACCCACAGGCCGCCCATGGTGTAGTGGATGGCGGGATAAATGCGCATGGGAACCTTGTAGGGGTTCTCGTCCGTGATGCGCTGGTACATATCGAAGAGGTTGTCGTAGCGATCCCGAATGGTTTTCTCGCCCAGCCGCCGAATGGCGTCGGTAAAGTCAAGGTAGACCCCGAGTCCGGTCTCGCCCACGCCACGGCCTTCATCGCAGACAGCCTTGGCGTTGCGCGACGCTACGTCTCGCGGGACCAGGTTGCCGAAACTGGGGTAACGGCGCTCCAGGTAGTAGTCGCGCTCGGCTTCGGGAATCTGATCGGGCGACCGCTTGTCACCACCCACCATGGGTACCCAGATGCGGCCGTCATTGCGCAGCGATTCGCTCATCAGGGTGAGCTTCGATTGATAGTCGCCGGAGACGGGAATGCACGTCGGATGGATCTGCGTATAGCAAGGGTTGGCAAAGAGCGCTCCACGCTTGTGGGCGCGCCAAATGGCGGTCACATTGGAGCCCTTCGCATTGGTCGAGAGATAGTAGACGTTGCCATAGCCGCCGGTACCCAGGATGACTGCATCCGCAAAGTAGGTGGAGATCGCGCCGGTTACCAGGTGACGGGCGACAATGCCGCGAGCTTTTCCGTCGATGACGATAAGGTCGAGCATCTCCGTGCGCGCGTGCATGGTCACGGTGCCGGCGTGAATCTGGCGTTCGAGGGCCTGGTAGGCGCCGAGCAGCAGTTGCTGACCGGTTTGGCCGCGGGCGTAAAAGGTGCGCGACACCTGGGCGCCACCAAAGGAGCGGTTGGTGAGGGCGCCCCCGTACTCGCGAGCGAAGGGAACCCCCTGGGCTACGCACTGATCGATGATGTTGACGCTGATCTCCGCCAGGCGATAGACGTTGGCCTCGCGCGCGCGGAAGTCCCCGCCTTTGACGGTGTCGTAGAAGAGGCGGTAGACACTGTCGCCGTCGTTCTGGTAATTCTTGGCGGCGTTGATGCCGCCCTGGGCGGCGATGGAGTGCGCGCGGCGTGGTGAATCCTGAAAGCAGAAGCACTGTACCTTGTAGCCGAGTTCACCCAGGGTGGCGGAGGCGGAGGCTCCCGCAAGACCGGATCCGACGACGATGATCGAGTGCTTGCGCTTGTTCGCGGGATTGACGAGTTTGAAGTTGAACCGCGCCTGCTCCCACGCCTGCTCAATGGGGCCCGTAGGTGCCTTGGAGTCGAGAATCATCTATTTCACCAGCCCCAGTAGAACGCTTATCGGAATAGAGATGTAGCCGAGGACGATCAAAACGGCGATGACCATCGCCGCCTTCTTGAGTCTTGCGGTGTGTTGTGGCTGGTGGATGCCGACGGTTTGAAACATGCTCCACAGGCCGTGGCGCAGGTGCAGCCCCAAAAGGCAGATGGCAACGACATACGAGAGGGACACCCACCAAACCTGGAAGCCCGATACCACATTGTGGTAAACGTCGCCCTCAATGTAGGCCGCGCCGGGATGAACGTAACCGGCCGTCAGGTGAAGAAGGTGAAAGATGATGAAGGCAAGGACGATGGGGCCCGACCAATACATGGTCCGCGAAGCATAGGAGGAAGCGATGGCTTGCTTGCGCGAATATCCGATTGGACGCGCGCGCTTCTTGCGCAGGGCCAGTTGCACGGTCGCGATAATGTGCAGCGCCACCGCAAGCAGCAGAATGATGCGCACCGGCCAAAGCACTTCTCCAATCCTGTGGAGAAACGCACCGTAGGCATTCAGCTTTGCCGGGCCTTCGAAGACCTGAAGATTGCCCAGCAGGTGTCCAATCACGAAAAGGAACAGGATGGCGCCAGTGACCGCCATCACGATCTTTTTGCCAACGGTGGAAGCCCAGAAGCCGGGTGCCCGGTTGTCCCGCGGGACGGCTGCGATTGTGCTCATTTGATTTTTTCCGATGCCTCAGGAGGTGCCGAAAACGATTCTGACCCAACTCTCTATTATTGGTGCGCGATCGAAGCACCGTCAAGGTTTCGGCAGGTCACTCATCCTGCCCGATCAAGTTCAGCAGGGAACGAAAGGCCTCTCCGCGGTGGCTGTGCGTCCATCTGGCTTGGTCGTCAATCTCCGCCATGGTGCGTTCCAGGCCAGGAAGATAAAAGAGGGGATCATATCCGAAACCACCGCTGCCCCGTGGAGCGGTGAGGATTTGGCCTTCGACCATGCCTTCCGCGGTCAAAACGGTGGCTCCCTCTTTGGCGAGGGCCAACGCGCAGCGATAGCGGGCGCCGCGTTGGTCGCCGGCTGCTGGGGCGAGTTGCTGTAACAGGAACAGATTGTTGTTGGCGTCGGTGGCGTTCGCTGTGCGAAAGCCGGCATCGGCCGCGTAACGAGCGGAGCGAACCCCAGGAGCACCCCCGAGAAAGTCGACTTCGAGGCCCGAGTCGTCGGCCAACACCAACTCACCGGGGAGAAACCCGCTGTAGTAGATCGCTTTGTCACGAGCGTTATCTTCAAAGGTCAGGCCGTCTTCAGCAGGGGCCGCTATGGTGTCGAGGCCAGGGAGGGGAAGAATCAGTATTCCGTGCCGGCCGGCCGCCAGGGCAAAGTCGCGCAATTTGCCCGGATTGGTGCTGGCGACGTAGAGCGTGCGCGCCACTATTGAAAACAGGCCAACGGGCAGCCTGCACAGCGAGGTTGTGGGCCGCAATGGTTCTTGCCCACCGCGACCACCAGGGCGTGGAACTCATTCAAAAGCGGCAACCGAAATTCCGGTGGATCGGTGGCAAACGCGGCATCCACCAACCGTTGCACATCGGCATATTTTCGCTCCCGACCGGCGAGGCCATGGCGGTCCGTGATGCGCCGGAGATACTCATCGACAACCGCTACCGGGTGGAGCAGGGCGTAGAGCAGAATGGCGTCGGCCGTCTCCTCGCCTACGCCGGGGAGCCCCAGCAGTTGGCGGCGAACCACGATGGTTGGTTGTGCGGCGAGCCGGGACAGCGACCCACCGTGCTCACGATCCAGAAAAGCGACAAAGGCCTTGATGGCCGCGGCCTTGCGAACCATGTATCCCGAGGGGCGGATGAGCACGCGCAGCTCTTCTTCGGGAACTGCCCGGAGTCCATCGAGGTTCATTGCGCCGCCCGCGACCAGGTTGGAGATGGAGCGTTCCACGCCCTTCCAGGAAGTATTCTGAGTCAGATAAGCGCCGACGATCACCTCCAGCGGCGTCTGTGCCGGCCACCATTGCTGGGGACCGTATGTGTCGGCCAACTGGTCGTGGAAATTGCGCAGAATGCGTGCCGCTGCTTCGCTCACGGCTTCGCCTTTTGTTGCCGCAACTGTTTCTTCCAGCCCAGCAGCTTGGCTTTCAAGGCCTCGGCTTCCGCCTCGGCGATCATGCCCTTGTGTTGATACAGGATGGAAAGGCTGGTGTGGACCAGCACCTCTTCGGGATCGAGCTGAAGCAGGCGCTGCGCCACTTCGATGGCGCCGTCAAAATCGCCTTGCTCCTGGAGAGCGCGGATCAGCCCGTGCATGGCATCGAGCATGCCGGGATCCATTTCCAGGCAGCGGCGAAGAGCATCCGCGGCTGCAGGTGCATCGCCTTCCGCCAGCCGGTCGAGCCCGTGGTAGTAGAGTTCTTCGGCGGCGGAGGATTGAGAGGACGGTGACATGTTCGAAATGGCCTGATTGGATGATAGCGGTTACGATGAACGAAACAAAATACGGAGGCATTGCCCCCATGGGTTTCATCCTCGCGGATGGCTGGTTAATCACCATGAACGATCGCCGTGAAATCCTGGAGCGGGCGAGCGTCTGCGTGGAGCACGATCGCATTGAATCCATTGGCAGCCGTCAGCAGTTGCAGCAGCGGTATCCCGGGGCTGAAGTCGTGGATTGCAGCGGGCGCATCATCATGCCAGGCATGGTGAATACGCATACCCATTTGTTCCAGACCCTGCTCAAGGGTCTGGGTGACGACATGGTGCTGAAGAAGTGGTTTACCTGCATGACGGGACCGAGCGCGGTCCACCTCACAGCCCAGGACGCCCATGCCGCCGCGCTTCATGGCTGTGTTGAGTCCATTCGCTCCGGCGTCACGACGGTTGTGGACTTCATGTATGTCCACCCCCAGCCAGGCATGATCACGTCCGTTGTTGATGCGTTCAACATGACCGGCATGCGCGGATTTGTTTGCCGTGGGTTCATCTCCGACGGCGTGCAGTACGACGTTCCTGCAGCACTGATCGAGCAGCCGATGGCCGCCCTAGCCGACGCCAAAGAGCAGATACGGCGTTACAACCAACTCGGTGGACGGGTGCAGGTGGGTCTTGCCCCCAACATGATTTGGGCGGTGAATGAGGAAGGCTACCGGTTGACCCGGAAGCTGGCCGATGAGGAGCACGTGCTCATCACTACCCACGTGGCAGAAACCTGTTTCGAGCTGGAGACGGCCGCGGCGAGCTATGGAATGAACGATACGCAGTTCCTGAGCGAGATAGGCTTTCTGGGCCCGGATGTGATCGCGGTACATTGCGTGCATTGCAAAACCGACGACATCCAGCTTCTGCGACAGCACGGTACCAAGGTTTCTCATAATCCGTGCAGCAATATGTACCTGGCTTCCGGTTGTGCCCCGATTCCGGAAATGCTTGCGGCGGGGGTGACGGTGGGTCTGGCTTCCGACGGGCCGGCCAGCAGCAATAATCACAGCCTCTTTCAAGCGATGAAGTTTGCCGCGCTGCAGCAGAAAGGCGTGCACCAGGATGCAACCATCATGACGGCGGAAAAGGTGCTGGAGATGGCTACCATTGATGGTGCGCGTGCGGTTGGCCTGGAGGCGGAGATCGGATCGATCGAGGTGGGCAAGAAAGCGGACATTGTGGTGCTCGACTACAACAATGCTTTTATGACACCCATTCATCATCCTGTGTCGGCGATGGTCTATTCTGCACTTGGTCATGAAGTGACCACTGTGATGATTGACGGCCGCTTCGTAATGCGCGACGGGATCGTGGGCACGGTCGACGAAACCGCGGTCCGGCGCCAGGCACAGTTAAGCGCCGATGCACTTACCCAGCGTGCGGGTACGGATTCCGCCAAGCGGCGCCCATGGCCGGGGCTGTGAACAGTAGGTCGGATCCCTATGCGCATAGCCATTGATACGGGTGGCACGTTCACCGACTGCGTTTATTTTCGAGACGGTCAACTCCAGGTTCTCAAGCTTTTCTCCACACCCTCCGATCCCGGCCAAGCCGTGCTTGAGGCCTTGAGGCGCATTGGGGCTCAGGGCGAGGTGGTGGTTCGTCACGGGACCACGGTCGGCACCAATGCAATGATTGAGCGCAGGGGGGCGCGGGTGGCGTTCGTGACCACAGCGGGTTTTGAAGATACGATCGCGATTGGCCGTCAGGCGCGCGCCCGGCTCTACGACTGGTTTCAACCTGCGCCTATTTGCCTCACGCCGGAGCATCTTCGTTTCGGAGTGGACGAGCGCATCAGCGCCGAAGGCGAAGTCCTGGAGGCGCCTGCGGAGCACACGCTTCGGGGGCTGGCCGAGCGTATCCGCTCCTCGGGCGCGGAAGCGGTTGCGATTTCGCTGCTCTTTTCCTTTGCCAATCCCGTGAATGAGCAGGCGGTTGCGGAAGCGCTTGAAGAACTCGGCATTCCCATCTCCGTCTCGCATCGTGTGCTGCCCGAGTTCCGCGAATATGAACGCGCCTCGACCGTAGTTACCAACGCCTATCTGTCGCGCATTGTCGGCGACTATATGGAAAAACTCGCGGCCAGCGTTAAGCAGGAATTTCAAGGCCGCCTGGATGTCATGCAGTCTTCGGGAGGCACCATACCAGCTCGACGGGCGGCGAAAGAGCCGGTGCGAACCATGCTTTCCGGACCCGCGGGTGGTGTCATGGGCGCATACCAAATGGCCCGCCTGGCAGGGTTCGATCGCATCATCGGTTTTGATATGGGAGGCACATCGACCGACGTGTGCCTGGTGGATGCCGAGCAGGGCGGCCCACGTCTTACCTCCGAAGCCGTCATCTCGGGTATTCCCATCGCGGTTCCTATGCTTGACATCCATACCGCCGGCGCTGGGGGCGGTTCGTTGGCTCGCTTCGACGCTGGCGGCCTGCTTCGTGTGGGACCGGAGTCCGCAGGGGCGTCGCCTGGCCCTATCTGCTTTGGCCGCGGAGAACAGGTAACCGTGACGGATGCCAACCTGATTCTCGGCAGGCTCGATCCCCAAAGCTTTCTCGGTGGCGCGGTGAGCCTCGATCGGGAGCGTGCCATTGGTTATATGGAGAAAGCCCGCGGCTCTATCCCGAGCGTAGAAGAGTTCGCCGCAGGCATCGTCCGGCTGGTCGAGATTTCCATGGAAAAAGCCATTCGGGTTATCTCGGTCGAGCGCGGTTATGATCCCCGTGATTTCACCCTGGTCGCATTTGGCGGGGGCGGCCCTCTGCACGCATGTTCTTTAGCCCATGCTCTGCGCATTCCACGCGTGCTGGTACCGGCTCTTCCCGGAGCGCTCTCCGCGGTTGGCATCCTGCTCGCCGACGCGGTGCGCGATTATTCCCGCACCGTCATGCTCCCGGCCGGCGCCGGCCTGGAAGAATTGTTTGTTGAACTGGAAGAGCGCGGCCGGGCTGAATTCGAAGCGGAACAGCTGGATGGGTTTGCCTTGCGCTCGGTTGACCTTCGCTATCAGGGGCAAGGTTATGAGCTAAATGTTTCTCATGCCTCTGACTTTCTGCCCGCCTTTCACGATCTCCACCGGCGCCGTTACGGATTTGCCAAAGAAGAGCACGAAGTGGAAGTAGTGAACGTCCGCGTCCGTATGGTCGCCGCCAGCGAACCGTTTGATCCCGCCAGGAAGCTTTTGGTCGATGGAGATGGTCATGCGGCAATCACGGCTCATCGGCCGGTTCATTTCGACGGCAAGGTCTATGACACTCCGGTCTATGCTCGCCAGTCGCTGGTTCCGGGAGACCGTTTTTGCGGACCGGCGATCATTACCGAATACAGCTCGGCGACCACCCTGCCGCCCGGCGACAGCCTTTACGTCGATGCGCTGGACAACCTGGTCATCGAGGTGCACGGATGATATCCGATCCGATTGCTTTGGCGATTTTTCAAAGCGCAATGCATTCGATTGCCGAAGAGATGGGGGCGGCCCTTCGCCGCACTTCGATCTCCCCCAATATCATTGAGCGCCGCGATTACTCCTGCGCGGTCTTCGACGCTCAGCGAAGAGTAATTGCCATGGGCGACCACATGCCGGTGCACCTTGGTTCCATGCCCATGTCAGTCAAATTCGCGGTGGAAGCGCTCTCCCTGGAACGTGGCGATGTGGCTATCCTGAACGACCCCTACGCAGGCGGAACGCATCTTCCCGACATCACGCTGGTGCTCCCGGTGTTTGTCGACCACCTTCCCGATCCGCTCTTTTACGTGGCCGCACGCGCGCATCATGCCGACGTCGGCGGAACCTTCGCCGGTTCCATGGGGCCAGGGCGCGAAATATTCCAGGAAGGTATCCGTATCCCTCCGATCCGCCTTGTGCGCGGGGGCAAGATCGATCGCGAGGTTCTCTCCCTAATCCTGCACAACGTGCGCACACCGGTCGAACGCGA
>JBEKNJ010000079.1:0-22509 GCA_049522955.1 Acidobacteriaceae bacterium | reverse complement strand
GCGGTGGAAGCATAGTTTCCGGCATACGGCCCAATGCTGGCGACATTCAGATCGAAAGTGAAGCTGGGCGCCGCTGTGAAATTCGTCCCATCGGTGGACCAACTTCCGGTCCAGGCGTTCCCATTTCGTGCCAGGCGCAACACCAGGGGCGCCTTTGGCAGTGAGATCTGGGTACTGATGAAGGTTGTACTGGTTGTACCGGTGATCCCTTCGGCGAACAATTCCGGACCGGTTGTCCCGTTATAGAGGACATCGAAGCGAAGGAAGTCGCCACTATCCTGCTCGACCAGGATGCCTTCATCCTGATTGCCAATTTCAGGGACGGACTGGAAGCGGACATCCACACTGAAAGTTTCAGAGTTGGCTATCGGCTGCACGACGCGCAACGTGTTGTCGCCCCCCGTGGTGAGATTGTGGACGGTGGCCAGTGGTACGTTCAAGGTGACCGCGCTGCCATTCATGGTTACAGTGCCGTCTCCCAGCGGGTTTTCGGTCTTCCACAACGAGGCGTTCAACGCCGACTCGTCGAAGTTGTCCGAGACAATTCCGCCCGTCCCGCCGCCTCCTCCTGTGCCGCCGCCACCTGTGAAGGTGTAACTGGCTGAACCCACCGCGCTCGGGTTGTCTCCGCTGAGCGTAGCCATTGCGTTCACCGTAGCCGACGCGCTGAGCGTGATCGGAGTTGAACTCGAGTAAACAGAAGAACCCGTCGTCGGGATGCTCCCGTTGGTTGTGTAATAGATCGTGGCTCCCGGCGTCGAGTCGGCCAGAGTCACGTTAAGCGTAGAAGAGAAGCTGGTACCGCTGGCCGGCGTGAACGTTGGAGTCGCCACCGTAGGCTCGGAAGGTGTGTTCTCAAACCCGCCGAAGCCCGCGGTCAACGCCGGAGCATTCGCGGCATTGCTGTTGTCGTTGCCGGCAAAGGGCCCAATGTGAGTCACCACCAGGCTGTCGGTGAAGCTCCCGGCCGAGTTCCAGCTCACTGCGTCGGCCGACCAATAAGCGGTGTAAGCCGTACCCACGCGCGCCAGCCGGAGATAGGTGGGAACGGGATAGCCGGCAAACGGAATGGTGTTCAGCCGAATGTTCTGCACCCCACCGTCGACGCTGGCACACAGCAGATCGACATTCGCTCCGTCTGTGTAGGCGTAGTAGTAGATCCAATCGCTGCCATCGCCCCCTAGCAGTAGTCCAGCGAAGGCATCCTGCGCCGATGCCGTTAATTGCGAGTTGATTTTGACGTAAACATCAAAATTGATATTGTTGACCGCCTGCAGTACGCGCACGGCATTGAGGGGTGTATACGCCTGGTGGTTGCTTCCGCCGGGCACCGTGATCACCAACTGCCCGCCGCTCAACGCTGCCGTCCCTCCGGCCGGCGCCTTAACCGTCCACAGACTCGTATTCAAGCTCGATTCGTTAAAGCTGTCTCCCACCGGGGCGCCCGAGGTCGACGTAAGGGTGTAGCTGGCCGAACCGACCGCACTTTGGGTGTCGCCGCTAGCCGTCGCAATAGCATTCACCGTGGTCGAAGCACTCAGTGTGATCGCCCCGGAATAGATCGCGGAGGAAGTCGTAGGCGTGCTTCCGTTCGTGGTGTAGTAAATCGTCGAACCTGGGGTGCTGTCGGCGATCGTCACGCTGAGCGTAGACGTAAAGCTGGTCCCGCTGGCCGGCGTGAACGTCGGCGTCGCCACCGTAGACTCGGAAGGCGTGTTCTCAAAACCGCCGAAGCCCGCGGACAACGCCGGAGCATTTGCCGCATTGCTGTTGTTGTTGCCGGCAAAGGGCCCAAGATGAGTCACCACCAGGCTGTCGTTGAAGCTCCCAGCCGAGTTCCAGTTCACTGCGTTGGCCGACCAATAAGCGGTATAAGTCGTTCCCACGCGCGCCAGCCGGAGATAGGTAGGAACGAGATAGCCGGCGAACGGTATGGTGTTCAGCCGGATGTTCTGCACCCCAGCGTTCACGCTGGCACACAGCAGATCGACATTCGTTCCGTCTGTGTAGGCGTAGTAGTAAATCCAATCGGTGCCATCTCCCCCGACCAGCAGCCCGGCGAAAGCATCTTGGGCGGACGCCGTCAATTGCGAGTTGATCTTGACGTAAACATCAAAATTGGCATTGCTGACGGTTTGAATCACGCGCACGGCATTGAGAGGTGTATACGCCTGATGGTTGCTTCCGCCAGGCACGGTGATCAGCAGCTCCCCACCGCTCAAAGCCGCTGTGCCGCCGGCTGGCGCACTGACCGTCCACAAACTCGTATTCAAACTCGATTCGTTGAAGGAGTCTCCCACCGGCGCTTGCGCGTAGGCGTAGCTTCCGCCTAGCCACACCAGCAAAGCCAGGCAGATCGGTGCGAGAGGGCTTAAGCGCCCGGCCAAACGCCCCGAGGGCCTCGGTGCGGAAGAAAATAAGCCAAAAGCAGACAAAACAACACTATAGAAACGACACATGAGTGTTCCCCGGGATCTTGCTTCACTCTTAAACGCTTTTAGAGGGGAGGAAACGTAATATACTCGTTGATCTTGCACCTGTCAAGAAGGTTCTGGCTGGTCAAGAGGATTCGAGCTGGACGTCAGTAGCGGTTACGTTTGCATTTCGGAGCAGCCAAGTCTGGCTTCGGAGATTCTCGAAAGCTTAAACCCAAAGTGCCGCTGATCCACCGACCCAGTCCAGGTTCTTATTGTGGTCTACGCCCATCATGATGCCGCGGCCCATGCGGAGCAGAGGCAAAACAGGCTTGATCTCTCCATCCTCCGGCCAGACATACATGATGCGAATCTCCGCCTGCGTCATGCCATGCGGAGTCTTGATAACCGGTTCGAAGCGCATGCGCTCCTGCAGCATGTAGTGAGGACGCTGCTCCGCGGGTATGGCATTCACATCCGCCTGTGTGGGGTTGAACTTGATACCAAGTCCCGCAAAAGAGTAGAGCGGTTTCAGGACATAATTCTCGTTGTCCCGGGGTACCGTGCTGTTCTGATCAAGCAACCACGTTTTCGGGACGCACGCATGTTTTAGATAAGGAATGGAGAACTTGCTAATGCGGTAATACCAGTTAGGATGCCCGGCCCATTCCACGTCGAGCGGCTCGGTCAGGTCGAAAGGCAGCACAATGCCTTTGCGCTCCAGCTCATCCACGATGCAGCGGTTGTAGATGCGCTGCACCGGCACTTCGCGGCCGGCGTTTTCGTAGAACAGGTGCTTGCCGCGCTTCTTCAACTTGAGAATATCGACGATGGGGATACCAAGATCGCGCTGCGTGATCAGAAAATCACAGAGCGTCTTTTGCTTTTCCGGGTGAATCTCCAGCAGGATCACGTGTTCCGGATCGTGGCCGGCGACAATCAGCTTCCGTAGAAGTTGCAAATAGCGATCGTGATCGTAGCCACCGAGGTAGATTCCCAGTTCTGCGGGCAGTCGATACGATTCGATGTACTGCTTCGCCAACACCGGCTGATATCCGTATAGGGAAGGAAAGGCCTGCAACTCAACCAGTTTGGGCTCGAGCTCACCGTCCGCGTTCCGCACCAGGCCGAAGTCGACTTGCAGGAACATCGGCCGCGGCGACTCATTGGCAACGTTGTATTGCGGCGGGACCGTGACCTCGGAGGCGCGGTGGTATTCCGGATTATTCACCAGTTGCAGAACCAGGTCCCGCCCATATTCCGCCATCTGCTCGAGCAGGGCTTTGGGCAAAAAGCAGGGCGTCTCGGACACACGAAATGCAATGGGTGTGCCGGCGGTTACCTCCAGGTTCCGGAGCAAGCGCTGGTATGTCTCAGGCAGAAAGTTGCGGTTGAAGGCCTCGCGCAGAGCGGGGATCATGATCAGCCCTCTATCAGGAAGCGACCCCTCTCCATGATCTGTCGCTCGTCGACCCAGATATCAAAGTTGCGGCCAACCACGTCGATGTGGGTGCCGGAATACCACTTGGCTCCGGTGTGCTCCCCATAAGGATTGCCAAACGCAATATGGATGCCGGGGAACTTCTCGTCCTGCAGGATCTGGCCGATCACATCGGTTAGTTCAATATTTGTGCCGATGGCGAATTCGCCTACCCGGTCACTATTTTCGTCCCTGTGGGTGTACGACCAAAAATCCTGTTCGAGTGCCTTGTTCTCGCTGAACACTTCGGTGATGCGATTATTTTGCATGCGGATGGTCAACGGCTGATGCTCCAGGTCGCCGTATTTGTCGCAGAGGTAGTCGCCCACCACGCCGTCGACTACATAGACGCCATTGACTTCTCCCGGTGAAGTAAAGATTTCGCCGCCGGGTAGATTGCCCCACTTGTCGCGGCTGATAATGCCGCTGGTTTTGATCCACCGGTACTCCGGGTTGAGCGCGCCGGTGAAGTTGCATCCCGCAGCGGTCTTGCCGGTGATCTCTTTGGCGGTGCTGACAATTTCCATCACTTTGCTGCTGAGCGCATCAACGCGGTTGAAGTCGGCGCGCATGCCTTCCAGCATGATCTGGCGATTGATGTTGACCATGTGTGCGTGACGCATGCGCCGCCGGTTGACGATCGCGGTCATCTCCATGCGCGACTTCAGCTCGTTGGTCTGCACCCGCACGGCGAAGATGCTTACGTCGCTGGTCTCCATATCTTCCGCGATCTCGTGTGGCAAACCAGTCAGCGGGCGCGGGGCGAGATCTTCGAGCACGAAGGCCTTGAACGCGCAACCGACCTTGACCAATTCCTGCGCGATGCTGGCAGCAATTTCCCGGCAGGCGGTGTCGGTGATGAGTGTGACCTTTTCCGACGGTTGAATACGCAGGCAGGTGTTCACAGCGTTGTAGGCGCCGGGTGAAAACTGGGGATCGAATTCGATCCGGGTGATATCAGTTAAAACAGGCTGGGCCAAGCAGCTCCTCTCTTTTGCTTTTTCATAATCCACGATTCGTGGCAGGGACAGGATTCTATGTTTGCAGGGCGGCTGTCTCCTGCATCACACCCACACGCGTCTCCGCCACGATATAGTCGACTACCTTCTTCAAATCGCCGGTTTCCTCGTAGACCTTGAGCTGCCGGTCCGCGCCCGTGCCCACCCTGAGCATCTCGTGGATATAGGCGATGTCGCGCTCGCAACCCAGATCCTTGGCCGCATCGGAAACGAGATCGATATATTCGATCATCAAGTCGCGCATCGGCACCTCTTCCTCGCGGCCGAAGTCGATCAGCTTGCCATCGATTCCATAGCGGGCAGCGCGAAACTTGTTTTCCATAATGAGTGCGCGACTGTAAATGCGATAACTCTTGTTCCTGGCATGCAGGTCATAGAGCATACCTACCGTGGCCTGGATGAGGGCTGCAATTGCCATGGTTTCGTCGAGCCGCATGGGTATGTCGCATACTCTGACTTCCAGAGTATTGAAGAAGGGGTGAGGCCGAATGTCCCACCAGACCTTCTTGCCGTTGTCGACGCAATTGGTCTTGACCAGCAAGTTGATAAACGTCTCGTACTCCGCCCAGTTGGCATACACGTCCGGGATATTGGTGCGCGGAAAGCGTTCGAAGACCTTTGATCGATACGACTTGAATCCCGTCTTAATGCCCTCCCAGAAGGGTGAGTTCGACGACAGCGCCAGGATGTGGGGCAGAAAGTAGCGCATCGAGTTCATGATGTGGATTGCGGTGTTGCGGTCTTCGATGCCTACGTGGATATGTAGTCCGAAGACCAGATTTGCCCGCGCGACCAACTGCAAATCTTCCACTACTTGCTTGTAGCGGTCGTCCGGGTGGATCTCCTGCGCCCGCCAGTCGGCGAAAGGATGCGTGCTTGCAGCGGCCAGCCACATGCCGCTTTCGCTCGTCAGAGTAATCATCTGCCGCCGCAAATCGAGGATGTCTTCGCGAGCTTCCTCAATGTTCCGGCAAACTTTGGTGCCGACTTCAACGACTGACTGGTGCAATTCAGGCTTGGCGCGATCCATGGTGGCGAGCTTGGCTCGAGGCAGAATTTCAGACTGGATGTGGGATCGTAGATCGCGCGTTTCCGGGTCGATCGTCTGATACTCCTCTTCAATGCCGATGCTGAAACTGGGACGGTTCATCTGCGTACCTCCTGGCTCATCTGCCTGGCTGTTTGACCATTGGAAGAAGCGGCGGTCGGGCCGCCCAAGAACGCACTCCAGCGATATTCAGCAACTTTTCCTGTATGTTTCCGGGCCTTCTCCATCGCCAACTCTGCTACCTCGTTCACGATCCAATCGAAGTTGGCCTGTCCCACGGAGTGTATGTCCGCATCGGGAGCCGGATTCATGAAGTCGATGGCGTAGGGGATACCGTCTTCACAGGCAAATTCCACCGTGTTCAGGTCGTAGCCCAGGGCGCGGCACAGGGTAAGGCAGTCGCGCTCGACTCGCTCCAGAAGTTTCGGATGCACCGGTGCGGGATTCTTGACATACCGCTCGTGAAAAGGCAGCGAGGGATCGTACTGCATGATGTGTACCTTCTGCTGGCCGACACAATAGCAGCGAAAATATTCTTTGAAGTTCACGCCCCTTTGCAACGTCATGCACAGGTCGCGGGTCTGGTCGTAAGCGTGGAAGAACTCATCCGGCGAATGGACCTTGTACACATCTCTCCAGCCGCCGCCGTCGAAGGGCTTGAGGAATGCTGGAAAACCCACGTACTCAAAAATGCTGTCCCAGGGCAGGGGATATTCGAGGTTGCGCATGGACTGCTCCGTGGTGCCCGGCGGGTAGTATTTGTGCGGCAGCAGCACTGTTTTGGGGATGGCCACGCCCAGCTTGGTGCCCAGCGCGAAGTTGAAGAACTTGTCGTCCGCGCTCCACCAGAAGGGGTTGTTGATGATGATCGATCCCGAAAGCGCCGCGTTCTTGAGGTAGCCCCGATAGAAGGGAATGTCATGGGAGATGCGATCGATGATCACGTCATAGGGGGAGGGCTCGGCCATCCGGACCTCTCCGATACGGGCCAGCTCAGCCTGCACTTCCGGGTCTTTGAATGAGTTGATCTTGTCGACGAGCGCGGGCGGGAAGGTCGACTCCATCCCGAAAATAATTCCGATTTTCTTCACGGCTGCTCCTTGGGCGAAGCTTGCTAAACAGAGAGAAGGCCGAAAACCACTGCCGTGGGTGGGAGAACAGCCCAATTCTAAGCGAAGTCCCCCAAGACATCCACCGCTACTCCAGGTACATCCGTGCCATAGGCCGCCAGAAGGGCCAGTCGTGGAAGCTGCGGTCGCCCCAGACGTATAACTCATGGCGAATGCCCTTGTTCCGCAAGACCGCGGCAAAACGCTCATTCTTCTCCCAGCAAAAGTCCCAGACGCCGGTGGCCAGCACGGTACGAATGTGGTTGTACTTCCACGGGTCAGTGCAGTTAGCGAGATAGTCGGGAGGGTTGTTGAAGTACAAGTCTTCGCTATACCAGCCGTCCACGAAGTCCTTCATGTCAAAGGCTCCGCCCATGGTGACGATGCCGGTTACCTTATCCGGGTGGCGGAAGCCGAAGTTCGCAGCGTGGAAGGCGCCGAAGCTGCAACCGGTGGCGATCAATCGCGGTGTCTGGTTCTTCTCGACCATCAGGGCGAGCACATCGTCCATGATGTAGCGCTCGTACTGCATGTGCCGCTGCACCCGCCAATAGGGGTGGGCATGCTTGTTGTACCAACTCTCCCCGTCTACGCTATCGACGCAATAGAGCTGTAACTGGCCGTTATCGATGCGGTCTGCCACGCTCCCGACCATGCCGTTGTCTTCATACTCGAAGAACCGGCCCCCGGAAGTGGGGAAGACCAGCACCTTCGTTCCTGCGTGCCCAAAGCACAGCAGTTCCATGTCGCGACCCAGATCCTTGGACCACCAGCGAAAGTATTCGCGCTGCAATTGTCTCTCCCTATCCTGGATTGTGGTCCTGGGCCCTTGGGGGAACGGATTTGCTTTTGCTACTCTAAAGAACCGCGATGCGCGAATCCATAGCTGAATGCCGCCGAAACCCGTCCTGACCAACCCCCAACCTCCAGCTCCGGGCACCCTGGCCGCGCGTTTGCACAAGCACGAGCAATTTGTTTCCAGGCTGGTGGAGGAGAACCACGATCTCCTCGTCTATCTCCCGCCAGGTTACGAGGCCCAGGGGGAGGGCCGCTTTCCCGTGCTTTATATGCAGGATGGCCAGAACCTGTTTGATCCCGAGACCTCCTTTATCAAAGGAAACTACTGGCGCATGGGCGAAACCGCGGATGCGCTGATCGAGGCCGGCGCCATTGAACCGCTCATCATCGTCGGCATTTACAACACCGGCGACAAACGGATCGATGAGTACACCCCGGTCGAAGACAAACGGCTCGGCGGCGGACACGCGGACGCATACGGAAGGATGCTGGTGGAGGAGTTGAAGCCCTTCATCGACGCCCAGTACCAGACGCTTCCCGGGCCCGAAAATTGTGGCATGGGAGGCTCCTCGCTCGGTGGTTTGGTCACCCTTTACCTGGGGTTACGGTACCCCGCCGTCTTCTCCCGGCTGGCCGTCGTCTCGCCCTCGGTCTGGTGGCGAAACCGCGCGATTCTCAAAACAGTTGCCGCCCTCCCGCAGAAGCCTGAGCTGCGCATCTGGCTGGACATCGGCACCAGGGAATCGACCCGGGCGGTACCGGATGCACGAGCGTTGCGCGACGGACTGATCCGGAAAGGCTGGAAGCTGGGCGAAAACCTGGCTTACTACGAAGCGGAAAATGCGGAGCACACGGAGTCCTCCTGGGCAAAACGCGTCGATCCCATGCTGAAGTTCCTTTTCCCGCGCCTGCCTCTAGTAACGAATAAGTAACGGACAGGGCTTAAAAAGGAGATTACCGCCGAACCTGCTGTGTAGGCTAATTCTCCGGATTTAATCAAAAACTGGTTATTGCGGAAGTAGACTCAAAGCGGATTTCCTTAAGTTGGTCCCACCACCTGGCTCTTGGCTCCCACTGGCTATCAATATTTCTTTGTAGGTGGATATTGCCGACCCTTGCCTATAAGTGCAGAATAGTGAGTTGATTGCATCGCCGCAGTCAGGATTAGTTGTATTTCAAGGAGGCGAGTCATGGGTGAGATTCCCAACAAACCGCTCTTCAGCGTCCAACTCTGGCTCGCGATTGCACTGGTAGCTACGGCAAGTGTGCGCGTATTTGGAGTGCAAGTACCCACAGCCCAGGCAGCAACCAGCTCTCCCCAACAATCATCTGTAGCCGAGCGCAAGGCCATCGGGCCTGAACAAGTCCCGGCCGAGAAGAAGGCAGACATTTTGATGGCCCGCGGAGAATATGCGGCAGCGATCGCCGCGTACCAGCAAGGCAATCTAAAGTCTGCCATCGTTTGGAACAATATCGGCATGGCTTACCACCATCTTTTTGCCCTGGATGAGGCGCGAAAAGCATACCAGCGGGCGCTCGCGATCAATCCTCGCTTTGCTCCTGCCTCCAATAATCTGGCCGCGGTCTATTACGCACAGCATGAGTTCAGGGTTGCGGAGCACTGGTATAAGAAAGCCCTGAAGCATACCTCTGAGAGCGCGGTGATTTACTGCAATCTGGGCACTGCGTACTTTGCCGAGCAGAAGTACAGCAAGGGCGTGAAGATGTATCAAAAGGCCTTCTCCATCGACCAGGGCGTTTTTGACCCGAATCGCGCCGCAATGGTCGAGGGCGGTGGCTCCCGTGAGCAACGGGTTGCTATCAACTACTACATAGCGCAGACCTTCGCCAAAGCGGGGAATCAGGATCAGGCTCTGATCTTTCTCCGCAAGGCAATGGATGAAGGTTTCAATGATCGCAAACGCCTCATTGAAGATAGTGATTTCGCGGTCCTGCGCACCACGCCGCAGTTTCAAAAACTGCTCGACGCGGAAAATCTAAACTGAGCGCCTGAGGCGGCGAATCCTACGGTTGCGGTAGGATGAAGGCGTATTGTCTCATCCACCCGCGCACGAACCGTTCCTATGGGAACTTTGCGCGTGGCGGAAACCGGGGGACGATTGGCCGCAACCATAAGCCCGAGCGCCGTAGCACCTGCTGCGCCTCCAAGAAAACTCGATTACAGCCTCACCGGCGTCGACTCCACCATCGCCGTCGAACGGGGCCTCGCCGAAGCAGACTGGTATCAGTGTCCGGTGCCGCGGGAAACTATGCGCGGGTTGCTGCAACGCCGAGATGGACCCGCCATGCGCGACACCATTTTGTGGTTTGCGCTCATTCTGGGTAGCGGATTTTTGACCTATAAGCTTTGGGGTACCTGGTGGGCCATACTTCCTTACCTCTGCTATAGCGTGCTCTATGCCTCGACCTCCGACTCCCGTTGGCACGAGACTGGCCACGGGACCGCCTTCAAAACCGATTGGATGAACAACACCCTCTACGAAATTGCCTCGTTCATGGTGATGCGCGAGTCCACGGTCTGGCGCTGGAGCCACACCCGCCATCACAGCGACACCATCATCGTCGGCCGAGACCCGGAGATTGCTGTACCCCGTCCGCCCGATTTGAAGGGTTTCGCGATGTCGTTCTTCAATCTCCGCGTGTATCAAAAATATTTCAAACACATCCTCATGCACTCCATTGGGCGCATGGATGCTGAGGAGAAAACGTTCATTCCGGAGACGGAGTTTCCCAAGGTCCATCGCAAGGCCCGCATCCATGTCGCCCTCTACGCCGCCGTCATTGCGCTCTCCATCGCAACCCGCAGCGTCCTTCCCCTGCTGCTGGTGGGTCTCACCAATCTTTTCGGCTCCTGGCTGCTAGTCACTTATGGGTACACACAACACGCCGGCCTGGCGGAAAACGTCCTCGATCACCGTCTCAACTGCCGCACCGTGTACATGTGTTGGGTCCATCGATATCTGTACTGGAACATGAACTACCACGTCGAGCACCACATGTATCCGCTGGTGCCGTATCACGCCCTGCCGAAGTTACACGCGGCGGTGAAAGACGACTGTGCCCCGCCGTATCCGAGCCTTTTCTCCGCCTGGCGTGAAATTGTTCCCACCATTCTCAACCAGGTGAAGGATCCCGTGTACCACGTCAAGCGCCGGCTTCCCGAACCACGATTACGGGCGAAAGAAAGTGCGTGGTCCTCACCCACCGGGCCGGACGCGACCGGCTGGATCGAAGCGTGTGCCGCTACCGATCTCAGCCGGGCTGACGTAATCCGGTTCGACCACGGCAAGAAAACCTACGCACTCTATCGCACCGAGGAGGGCGGGCTATACGCGACCGACGGACTATGCACCCATGGCAATGTTCACTTATCCAAGGGATTGGTCAAGGGAAACATCATCGAGTGCTCCAAGCACAACGGCCGTTTCAACCTTATCGATGGATCGCCTGCGCGGGTTCCCATTTGCCGCGGTCTGGTCACCTATCCTATCGAGGAGCGCAACGGTCGAATCCTGATCAATGTGAGCCGCCCCGGCGGCACCGGCGCTCGCCCGCAGAGCACCTATCAATTCCGCGTGGTCAGTAACTGTAACGTTGCCACTTTCATCAAGGAACTTGTTCTCGAGCCGCTGGATCCTTCAGAAAAGATCTCCTTCACCCCCGGTGACTACCTGCAAGTCGACATTCCCGCTTACGACACGATCCGCTTTCGCGATTTCGACATTCCCCAGCCGTTCGCCGCCGTCTGGGAACAACAGCACGTTTTCGACCTGGTGGCGCGCAATCCAGAAGCCGGCCGGCGTAACAATTACTCCCTCGCCAGCAATCAGCGGACCGATCGCACCGTTCGCTTCAACGTGCGTATCGCGACCCCACCCCCGGGTCAGGATTGCGCTCCCGGTGTAGGTTCAAGCTACGTTTTCAGCCTTAAGCCCGGAGATGTTGTCAGCGCCATCGGTCCTTTCGGCGACTTTCACATTAAGCCCACGCAGCGCGAGATGGTCTACATCGGTGGGGGTGCCGGCATGGCTCCCCTCCGCGCCCACCTCTCCCATCTTCTGGAAACAGAGCAGAGTCCACGTAAGGTCACCTTCTGGTACGGTGCTCGATCGAAACAGGAAATCTTCTACCACGAGTACTTCTCGAACCTGGCCGACAAACACCCCAACTTTGCTTTCAATCTGGCGCTTTCTTCACCGCTTCCGGAGGACGGCTGGACCGGCCATCTCGGCTTCATTCATCAGGTCGTGCTGGAAAACCACCTTAGCCGTCACGTCAATCCGAGGAGCGCAGAATATTATCTCTGCGGTCCGCCCATGATGATCAAGGCTTGTCTTAAGATGCTTGACGATCTCGGCGTGCCCGCCGGCCAGATTTCCTACGACGAGTTCTAAGCCCGAATCGCCGATAGTGAATCGGCCTCCAGAGCTCCGGCCAGAGCCAGAACGGTTCCGTCTAACAAGAGTGTGTCCGCGAGATAATTCAGGGCATTCCCTATGTCCGAAGGATTCGCAACCACGATGGGCACATAAACGAGGATGACCAGGAGAAGAATGACGAGGCCCAGCCAGGTGGCCGCCAGGCGCGCCTGTTTATTGATGACCAGGCTGACTCCGCAAATGACGTAGACTACACCGGTCACGTAACCCCAAAGCAGGTGCATGGGAATCCACGCGGGAGTCGATTTTAGGAGAGGAACGCCCGGCACAAGTTCGGGATGTAGAATTTGCTCCACGCCCATAAATACGATCACAGCGCCAATGACCAGCCGTGCCGCGGTGATAACCCAGTGCCTGTCCTGAGCCCTCCATGCCTCTTTTTCGGCTGCAGCTAGCGAGAAAGCGCCAGCGGCAAAGGTTGAATCCCTCAGAGCAACCACCCAAAGAATCCGCTCATGGGGAGCGCTGACGACGTTGGGAATGTGAATGAGCAAAACAAAGAGAAGGACCATGACTCCGAGGAGAGCGGAGGAAAGCCACGCCTGTTTGCTTGCAGCAATGCTCAAAGCCGCGACGATGAGGCAAACTCCCACCAGGAGTGCCCAGAACATGTGTCCGGGAATCCATCCCGGCACCATCCCGGCCATGATTTTCGTCGCCGTAAAATGTTCGGCGCTGAAGACAGCCATAGGCGCTGCGATGAACACAGGGCCAAGGGCGACGAGCTTATGGATGCCTCGTGCTTGTGCGAACTGCTTGCCGGCCATGGGAAGCCCGATGGCCAATATGGTGGCCCCGAAGAGATAGGGTAGCCATACGCCCCAGGAAAATCCGGGTTGGAAAATCCACGCGGCGAGGTGGGCGAGGTGCGGAAATTCGGACACGGTGCAACCACCTTCAGCGAGAAATGCTCCGCTGGCAATAGCCACTCAGCACGACTTTATGCTCACCACTGATAGCCACTCAGTTGCGTAGCACCTACGCAGTGTTGAGGAAGGCAGCCTTATAGTCGCGCGCGAACGCAAGGAAAGAACGAGGACTCTCCCCGGTTACTTCTTTGACGGTGGATGAGATGCCGGACGCTTCGCCGCGGCGGTAGTGAGCATAATCCTCAATCAGGCCGTCTGCCTGCCAATCAGGCATGTGCAGCCCCCGGAGTGCCTCGCGGAATCCCTCTTCTGGTACGTCTACAAATCCGATGGGTTGATTCAGTGCCTGAGAGAGTTGGGCGGCCATTTCCGCATGCGTCAATGCCTCCGGCCCCGTGATGTCGTAGGTCTTGCCCTCATGTCCGGTCTGGGTCAGCGCCGCAACCGCGACTGCGGCTATATCGCGAACGTCGACCACACTTATTCGCGCATCGCCCGCGGGCGCAAAAAAACGCCCCTGCGAGGCTATGGACTTGCCGATCATGAGTAGGCCCTGCATATAGAGATTCGGACGAAGACTGGTGAAGGTCATTCCCGACCCGCGAAGCGCCTCTTCGACGGCTGCGTGATAGCGCAGAAAGCGCAGTGGAGACTTTGCGGAGGCGTGCAATTGAGAGAGATACACGATGTGTTTCACTCCCGATTCGCGTGCCAGGTTCACAAAGCGCAACTGACGTTCTTCCACCCGGTCAGATGAGTTGGTGACCAGGAAAGCACTCTGGACATCGTGAAGTGCTTTGCGCAGGCTAGCCGGATCGTCAAAATCCGCTTCAGCAAATTCCAGGCCGGCCTTGGGCGTTGCATGCATGATCTCGTTCCGCTTACGAACCATGGCACGAACGCGCTCTTGCCTGCCGGTCAAGCGTTTGAGGATTTCCACGCCGTTCTTTCCCGTCGCTCCAGTAACAAGGATCATTTCCCAGCTCCCACCTTCTGTGAGATTGAACCCGGAACAGGGTAGTTGCCCAACCTCATCTTTTGTGTGAATTGTCGGGCGGCCGGGGGAGAGCGGCACTAGAACAGCACGGATGGGAGCCAGGCGCCGGCAGGATCGTTATATAGCCCAGTGCTCATCAGCGTCATGGGCTGAACAACGCGGAGACCATTCTCCAGGCACCACCGCAGCAAAACGCTGTTGCGATTGGGGACAAGAATTCCGGGGCCGGCAAAGGACTCTACCGAAACCAGGAGTGCTTGCATGTCCAGATTCGTCTCTGCCGTGGAATGGCCAAAGAAGGCGAGGTGGGTCGAGTACCCGGTGACGCGGCCGCCTCGTTCGACGACGCGGGCGGTGCCACGTGAGATCGCCTGTGCCAACTCGACAGCACGGTCGAAGCCATGAACGCGGCGAGAGAGCGCGTTACAGGCATCCTCGTCGGCCGTTGTAGCCACCCGCGCCTGGCAGCCGGGAACGCTGCGTTCGCGAGTCTGTCCCTGCAAGCAGGAGAGCGGCTCGCGGACGTCGAAGCCGAAAGAGGTATAGAGGGCGAGAGAGCGATTGTGAAAGGCCGCCTGAACCAGCCGTAATCCGGGAGCGCCACGATCGCGGGCTCGATCCATCACGGCCTGCATAAGCAAACGGCCAACCCCCTTATTCTGGACTCTGGGGTCAATCGTGATGGGTCCAACGCCGCGAATGATGGCGCGTTCGTCAAGGCCGTTGCTGCCGACAACCCGGCCATCCATCTCTGCGACAACGCAGTAAAAATCAGGGTCTGAAAACATCGAGGAGATGGCGAATACCCCGACCTCGGGACTGGGAAAGTCGGATGGAAAACCGTGAGCAATGTTAATGGCGGTGAAGGCGTCGTAACAGATCTGCCCGCAGGGTGCGACATCCTCGGTTGTGGCAGTCCTGACAACGACGGCAGACGGACCTGTCGGTGGCATCGCGAAACAACTCTCCTGGTGCAGGAGTCTATCAGTTTGGGATCCAGCTTAGTTAGAGTCTCTGTCCTCCCACCCATCGAGCATTTGACGGTTAAGGGATAGCAGCCGGGAAAAGTGCACCCCGTCTACTGGAACACCAGGGGAAGTTACCGGTAATGCGACTTTGCAGGCGGGCCTCTTAGAATTGTGGCAAAGGTGGAAAAACATTTCCCACCAAAAAGCCAGAAGAAGACTGGTATCCCAATCCTGAATCGAATGCTGACGTGGGTGTCTGCCGCCCTGTTTCAAAGCACAAACCAGGCCAGATAGATGAGTGAGGCGCACGCGAAACTCGCTAGGTATCCCACCAGTCGACTAGGGGCGCGCATGACACCGCTCAAGGTCCTCCCATTTCCGTGCGAATCAAAACGACCTATTGACTGTGCCTTCCGGCTGGGGAAGTTACCGAGAACCCGACTTCGCAGACAGTCCCCGACGGCAACACGACTGTCCGCGACGAGAATTGCCGGAGGCGGTTTGATCTTGCGACTCCCTCAGGAGACCCTATACCATGACTGCCGTGGTTGAACCCTACAGGTCGCCCAATTCTGACCTCGCAACGCAGGTCGCGAAACTATGGCCACACCGAGAGTGTGAAGCCAACATCATCCTCGGACAATTCTGTCGCATCGGATTGCACTGGTGGCGACGGTTGGATCTATCAGAACTTGTTCCCGGCAAAGATATCCACTTTTGCTTCTGGTGCAAAAAGGTGAAAATCGACGGTGCCGTCCACGAACCGTGACCTTTAAGCTCTCAATGCCTTTGCCGGTTCCAAGCTTCAATACCGATCCAGCGTACCGGAGGGGCGGGGGAACTTACTTATAACGACTTTCCAGGAACCCGGGAATCCATAGTCTCAGCCTTGGTCTGGAGAAATCGGGCTGCGAGGAATGCAGCAAGAAAAAGCGTTGCCCAGATCCCTTCAAGCTCCCACATGGCCCGATGTGATGCGGGTATTCCATCGGAAGCGGTCAACTCAAAGATCATGAAGCTAGCGTACAGACACAGGTTCCCAACGACTAGTGATAACCCGAGCTTTGAACGCCTTCCATGAAGCAGAAACAAGCTGACAAGGAGCCCGCAAGGGAGGGCAAAGAGAGCCCACCCTAGCAGGTGTTCCCGGGTCGGAAATGCCGGATTCCTGTCGAGATCGGTTGCCGACGCGCTGTAAAGCTCAAATAGTACGAAGATGAGAAGGTACAGGGTGCTGACCACTCCTCCAGTTCGACGCTTCCATTGAGCGTTCTTCTCCATCGCTTTCCTCGACGAGTTGTGCGCGCCCAATCATACGGCATCATTGCTTTTCGCCAAGTTCCTGCAAAACGGTGGGATTTCAAGGGTAATTCTCACGAAGCGGGCCTGAAGCTTGTCGTCATGAGCCGCCACGGGACCTGATTTTCAGCCGGACTGTGCATCAGGAAAGCGCGGGCGTTCCGATCATGCTTTAGATATGATTCCGGGAATTCCTTCGTATAATTGCCAATCCAACCGTAGCTCTCGCTCCCATCTTGAAGGGAATAGCCCGCGGGAACAAAGCGGGCTCCTTCGTTTTTAAACCGCCCGCTTCGTTGAAAAAGTGAACTGAATTGAATGTGAGAGATGGCCAGCATGCGAATTTGCAATAAATCTCCATGAACCCACTCGTCTACGATGTGTGCGTTCGCTTTCTCTGTGGGGTCGGTGAGCGCCTTCGTGGCAAAAGGTGTCTCGCCCCGACTGAAGAAGAGAAGCGGAATTCTATATTTGGCGGGATCCACAGATTGCACCGGCGCATATCGAAACGAGCCATCGAGTGCAACCATTGCGCGGAGGTGGTGGTCATCGGCGGCGGCCAGCAGAGCCCCAGTTCCACCCCAACTGTACCCTACTATCGCTGTTTCCTTTGTGTTTCCGTCCTTCAGGTTTTTCGCAAACTGAAGGAGGAAAAGAATATCCGCAGCCTGGGCCTGGGCACCCGTTGGGGTCACTTCCATGTGTCGAATGGACGCTCCCATGCTGGGGCTGGCAATGACCACGAATCCGTAGCTGGCCAGGTATTCGCATAACTCGATGTTTTCGAAGCTCGGGGCATTCACGCTGGGCGCGTACACTATCACCGGAAACTTGTGGTTCACAGGCTTCGCGTCTTTAATCGAGACGGTACGATCCTGCTCCGTCCCCTGCATAAACGCGTGGACAAAATCCTGCGACTGGCCGTGCAAGGCGGGGGTAGTGAAGCTGGTTTCCTGGGTTATCAAATCTTCGAAGTCCCCTATCTTCATCGACGTCGTCAGGCCAGAGATCGCTGGATACCAAATAAGCGTCTGGAGTGGACGGCCGGGGTGGAGGGAATTCGTTTGACCCGGGGCATCCGTTGAGAACGAACGGGAACGATCGTACTGCTCCACAATCCTAAAGCCGACCGCGTATTTGCCAAAGGGCTGATGGAACGAGAAACTGAACGGAGAGGTTTGTTGCGACTTTGCAATTCCAGGGAGAGCGCTCAACAAAACGCACAACAGCGCAGGTCTAAAAGTCATGCTCAATCACTCTCGCAGCCAGCCCATAGCGAGTTTACTTGTTAGTTGGTCGCTCATTGTGACGGTGGCGTAGGCGGGAAATACTTTTTCGACCAGGCAGTGATGTACCCTGCGTCCAAGAGTGGAAAGCACAACGCCGCCGGTTGCGATTCCCATCAAAATCAGCGTGTGTGTTTCGTTTGCGCGCACGATCATCTCCAGCTCTGTAGCGGCGAAGGCGTTCACCCTGTCCTTGGTGACGACAACCTGCCCAAAGCAACGATACCCTATTGTCGAGCGCCGCTTTAGACGCTCCAGATCCCCTAAGCAACTATGTAGCATTCTGCGTAGGTGACGTCAAGCAAAATGAGGGGCCACGCGACATTCGAGTAGCCGACGGTCGCAAAGAGGCGGGTCGGGTTCTGCGGCCTAAGGAGCGCATGCAAGCTTGAAGTTCTAAAAACCGGGTTTGCGGTAAATTCCAACCCACAAGCAAGTACCAGCCATCGACAGGCTGATCATTGTGGGGCGGCGATCCCATGCGGTAGCGAGGTCTATCAAATAGCTAGCCCATCGGTCCGATGGTCACTCGGAGCGCAATGCTTCCATAACATCGACGCGCGCAGCACGTGCCGCGGGCAACACCGACGCGATAATCGCGACCGCCATTAGCACGAACGCAGAGACAAATACCGGCAAAACGCCCGGCATCGTGACATCCGGGAAATATCTTTCCGCCAAACGCGTCAGCATCCATCCGAATGCCGCGCCCGCCAGGACGCCCTGCGCAGCCATCGTGGTGCCTTCTGTGATCACGCCCTTGAGCAGTCGCTGCGGCTCCGATCCGAGGGCCAGCCGGATACCGAATTCCCGCGTCCGCGAACTCACCGAAAACGCCAGCACGCCCGCGACGCCCACCACTGCAATCGCCAACGCGACAGCCGCGAATACGCCAAACACGAGCGAATTTAAACGGTCCGGCGTGAGCACCTCGGCACGAATGTCTTCGAGACTGGCGGGATGCTCAACCGGTTGATCGACAGACAAGTCGTGAATCACGCGCGTGACCGGCGCGACCAGCGCATAAGGATTTGCACCGGTGTGGATGAAAAAGCGACCGCCAAATATTGGAAACTCATTAAAGGGGTTATAAATGGTCACCGTGGGTTCAGGAACGACGTGTCCGTCGTCAATATCCGCCGTGACCCCGATGATTCGGTGTGGCGCCGTCAGCCGCGACTTTTCGAGATCGGTCCCGGGGGAGAATTGCAGCACCGGATCCGTCCAATAGACATGGCGATTGATCGGATCCTGGTTGGGGAACATTCGGTGGGCGAGCGTCTCGCTGACGATCACAACAGGATCTTCCCCATTCTGGCCATCGAGCGCATTGAAATCACGGCCGGCAACGATAGGAACGCCCAACGCCGCAAAGTATCCGGGAGAGATGGAACGCGACTGCGCCCGGGGATCCTCTACACCGGCACCATGCACATGTCCCTCGGCAGAGAATTGCAGAGCATAGTTGGAGACGCCATCGCGCCAGGGAACGAAGTCGCCGAAGGCGGTCTTAGTCACGCCCGGCAGGGCATCAATGCGACGCATCGCTTCCTTGTAAAAATTGACGACCTGCTGAGGTGTCTTCCCATAGGACATAGCAGGAACATTGATAGCGAGAACGTGCTGCGTGTCCAGACCTGTCTGCGCTTTTTGCAGTGCGATGAGGGTAGCAATCAATGTACTTGCCCCGGCCAGCAACACGAACGACGCGGCGACTTGTGTCACCACGAAAATCCGCTGCCGCCGGCTCGCGCTGCCGGTGACCCGCACACTTCCGCTTGATACGCTTAGTCCACTTGGCGAGCCGGAATCGGGCAGGCGCGGGACGAAGGCGAGAATCACGGCGGCGACTACGGCCAGAGCCGCTCCGACCCAAAGCATGCTCGAATCGACTCTGAGATCGAGCGCTCGGGCGGAGAAGCGCGAAGCGTAGCGGGCCAGGAGAGCCACCATCGGCTGCGCGCTCAGTACACCGAGCGCGGCGCCGGCGCCGCAAAGTAGAATGCCTTCGGCCAATAACATGCGGCGCAACGCGCCTCTGCTCGCGCCGAGTGCCACGCGGACCGCCAGTTCGCCTTCGCGCCGAACCGTCCGCGCCAAAATCAGGTTGGCGACATTGCAGCACGCGATGATGAAAATCAGGCCGGATGCTGCGAGCAGCACCAGTAGCACCGTCCTCGCGCCCGACGTGATCTGGTCACGAAGCAACTTGGCCCCAATCTGGAAGTGCGCTTCCTGCGCGTAAGCTTCGGGGTGGTCCTTCTTCATCGCGGAGTAGACGGAGCGCAACTCAGCGTTCGCCTGATCGAGAGTGACTCCTGGAGCAAGACGCCCGAAAAGCTCCGTCATGCGATGGATGCGGCCAGTGACCATGGTTGCGGAAAGATGATGCGGACTGGTGACCACGTTGGAGATGATTTCGGTATCTTCGGGATAGGGGACGCTAGGCTCGAGCACGCCAATGACGGTCGCAGACCGATCACCGATGCTACCGAGGCGAACGGTTTTGCCGATGACCGAAGGATCCTTGTGCAGAGCAGTCGTCCAGAAGCGGTAGGTAAGAACAACGACGCCTGCTGCTTTAGGACCGTCGTCTGAAGGTCCGATGAGGCGGCCGAGCACGGGACGAAGGCCCATCACGTCAAAATAAGTGCCGCCGACAACGCCACCTCGAATGGAACGAGGCTCACCCAGGCCGATCATGGTGAAGTCCATGGTGGAGAAGTCGCCAAACGCGCTCAGGGTTTTTACGCTCGTGCGCAGATCCTGTATCTCTGGTACGGAAAAGGTAGAGTTGTCGTCGCGGATGCCGGGGGCGCTCTGCCGGATATAGATCAGCCGATCCTCGCCGCGGTTGACAAGAGGCTTGAGCAGGACTCCGCGCACCAACGTGAAAATCGCAGCGTTCGCGCCGATGCCGAGCGACAGTGTAAGAACCACGGCGATCGCCAACCCTGGAGTCCGAATGAGCGAGTGGCCCGCAACTCTCAGTTCGCGAACGAATGACATGTTCTTACCCTCCCTCGGGGTACTGCATCGCACTTGCCAATACTAAGTGGCACATTCTACACGACGCGACAGGCGGTAGATTCGTCCGCGCTGTCCGTTTCAGGACACCGCTATGGCAAATTCGGACACTAAAACTCAGCGCGCGGACAGGCTTGTTCTTATTGACTTCTCCTTTTTTGCTTCCTGTGGCTTGTTTACGATGACTCGTTTCCTATTCACTCAGGAAGCGTAGCTCATCGTTCTATTGTCCTATAGTCGTTGGGGAGACGGAAAATCGACAGCCATCCCGATTTTTATTTCAGCTGCCGAATCCGCTCCTACAGGAATTGTTGGGCGCGCCGCGCAAGGACGCGTTGCACGCGGCGCTGGAGCGGCCCTTCAAGTTGCTGGCAACCGGGTCGGGGCGGGGCTGCCATGGGCCTTCTTACCACGCGCGTGCTGGCGTTCATCGTTCACCAGGCCACACCGCGCGATCCGTTCGTGCTGGCAGGGGTTGTGATGGCAATGTCATTTGGGGCTACCGGCAACGTGGATTCCGGCGCAACGCGCGCTTTCGGTCAATCCTAACGATCCAGCTGCGCGAAGACTGAGGCAGCGGGCACGGGCTCGCGAAAATAAACTACGCTGTCTTTCCTATAGGACGAACCGCCCGACCGCTTTCTCGTTCCATTCCACGCCCGTCCCTGTCATGCCTTCGACAATCGCCATCCCCTGCTTGATCTGAAGCGGGTCGGCAAGCACAGGGTTCCACCAGTCGGCGTATTCGAGGAAATGCGCGGTCGGTGTGGCACACAGGAGTTGCGCGCTGATTTCCGGCCAGAGATGATTCGAAAGCGGGATGCCGTAGGTCTCCCCGAGCGCCGCGGCTCGCATCCATCCGGTCACGCCGCCAATCTTCATTACATCCGGCATCATGTAGTCTGAAGCGCGTGCTTCGACCGCTTGCCGCATATCATGCGGCCCCCACCAGTTTTCCCCGCACTGAACAGGGGTCTTGATTTCACGGGCGACCAGCGCATGACCCTGATAGTCATGCGCCAGGACGGGCTCTTCCACCCAGGTGAGTCCTTCCTCATCGAGCACTCTGAGCCGCCGCACTGCTTCCGGTGGGGTAAGCGACTGGTTGTAGTCCACCATGATCGCCATCTCATTGCCGACGGCCTTGCGCATCGCCCGCACGACTGCAAGGTCCTCCTCTACTGTTGCATACCCGATTTTTGCTTTCACTCCTTTGAAACCAATTTTTGCCCAATCTTCGGCGCCCTCTGCCGAGCCTTTCACGCCGTCGTAACCCACCGCTCCGTAGGCGGCGATCGGCTTTTCGGTACCGCCAAGCAAGCGCACGAGCGAGGTGTTATGGCTTCTCGCTAGAGCGTCCCACAGCGCCATGTCGATGGCAGAAACCGCCATGGCAACGAGTCCTTGCAGACCGAGGAGTCGAAAGCGCCTGGCAAGCTTGTCCGCCAGTTCCATCGGCGCGAGCGGTTCACCCTTCACCATTGGCTCAAGATTCTTGATGAGATCCGCGGTTGGTTTCAAGGCCGCGATGGCGTAGGTAAAGATCATGCTGTGTCCGATGGTGCCGTCGTCCGCGACGACATCGGTCAAAATCAGTGGGGATTCAGAGATGGTTCCACTCGCCGTCGTATGCGGTTGCGCCATGGGCACACGCACGGCACGGACGCGAATTTCGCGAATCTTCGGGCACGCCATAAAGCAAGAAGAATACACCGACAAGCCGGTTTATCAGTAC
>JBEKNJ010000078.1:0-23379 GCA_049522955.1 Acidobacteriaceae bacterium | reverse complement strand
TGGCCGTACGTGCCCGATCCCAGGGTGGTGTCGACCCCTGAGTATTGGACGGTGTTGAATAGGTTGCTGGCAGTGCCGCGCATCTCGAAGGTACGGGTCTCTGAAAAGCGAACTGTCTTGGAAAGCGATGCATTCACCGAAACTGTGCCTGGCCCGGGGATCGAGTAACGCGAGGCAGTCCCGTAAGTGTTTGCGGGCGCGGTGAAGGCGTTTCTGTTGAACCAGTTGTGCAGCGAGCCGCCGCCGGCAGTGAGCGATACTCCGGGAACCCGGTCGGGCCGGAGGGATGCGGTCGTGCCGCGAGCCACCTCTTCTACGGTTGCCTCATAGTGCGGGGTCAGAGCCTCTCCGCCGGAAAGAGTGAAGGTGCCGGAAGCGGAGATTCCGCTGAGCGCGTGCCCTATCCATCCCGTGTTCACCCAGTGTTCATCCGGGCCAAACGGCAGTTCGTAGAGGAAGTTGCCGGTGAGCTGGTTACGTATGTCAAAGCTCGAGTTCGATTCCTCAGCCAGGAGATTCTGCCAGTTTTGCGCCACCACCGTCGACGTGCCTCCGTTGCCTCCGATGGAACTGGCATTGTCGATGGAATGACTGTAGGTATAAGTAGCCCCGCTTGCGGGCGCTGAAGGTTAGCGCGTTGTAATTGGAGAAGGCAACCGAATCCTCGTAGTCATAGAAAACGTTACTGAGGGAGGAGTTGGCGGAACGGCCTGGAGCGTCGACAATGTCGAGGCGCGTGCCCTTGGATCCGTTGTAGCCGATGTTGAGCACAATGCCGAGTGGCAACGTACGCTGCACATTGATGTTCCACACCTGCACGTATGGGAGGCGGTAGTACTTGTTCACAGCGTAGTTGCCTTCGGTTTGCGGGGAGGGAAAGCCGTTGGCCAGACTGATATTGGCGCCGGCTGTTGTTTCATTCGTCTGCACGTCGGCGTAGGGCGGCTGGAAGGCGAAGTCCTGAATAAATTTCGCGTATTGGCCAACAGCGTAATTAATGCCGAAGCCTGCGCGCACCACCGTGTCTTTCATGGCGCGCACCGCAATGCCGATGCGGGGGGAAAAGTTGTTGCGTTCCGGAAAAATCAGATCGCGCGGATACTTTCCGGTATAGGGTCCGATCCCTCCGGAGACAACCGTAGCTACGGAAGCAAAGTTGTTTCCCGTATCGAGGGTTGAAAGGTGATCGTACTTTTCTGAGTACGGGGAAAAGTATTCGTAGCGGAGGCCGAAGAGCAGGGTCAGGTTGGGTAAAGCCCGCCAACTATCCTGGCCAAAGGCATCCCAGGCATTCTGCCGCAGATAAGACTTCTGATAGGGAACCTGCAGCGAGGTCTGCTGAGGCAAGCCAAGCAACAGGTCGGCCAGCGAGGAGCCTGACGTTGGGGTTCCGCCAGGGCCGACGCTGCTGGAGCCGGGCTGCTGGGTGAAGAGGCCGGTAAACGTATATGTTCCGGTTACATTTCCAGTATTGCCGAAGAGGTCGTTGTGGACGCGGCGGAAGTCGCCTCCGAAGCGGAAGTTGTGCTTCTTGTGGATCCAGGAAGTGGATTCTGTGGTGGAGATCGTCTGGTTGGTCTGAAAATTCGGCTGCTGCTCGTTGACGCTGGTGAATTGGTTGAGGGTGACGTTGGGCAAACCGTAGAGTTGTGGGTTATTCGGCAATCCGGTGAGGCCGATCTGGCTCGCGATATCCGTGGTGCTGGTGAAGTCGTTCCTCAGCTGCGATTGGCTGCGGTTCCAGCTGAGACCGAACGTATTGGTGAGCCTGCCTTTGCCCAGTGAGTAGCCGAGTGCCACCGAATATTGATGGGATTGTTGTTTGCCGCCAAGATCGGGGAAGAGACTGAGCTCATCCGCTGCCTGATGGCTGTAGTTGAAGTTCACATTGAAGCTCTGGCGTAACCCGGCACCACCCTGTCCCAAATATTGACGAATGAGACCGCCTAGAGGCGAGCCTCCTGAACTACTGCCAAAGCTGTGCAGAAAACGCACGCCGATGCGCGTGGTGTTGGATTCTGAAGAAGCAAGCCGCCGGTAGTTCTGGAATTGGCCGGGCAGGTTTTGCTGGGGAATGAAATTAAGCAGAGCCGTTGCCTGGCTGACAATGCGCGCCGCGGGAATCTTGTTGTTGGGGAACGGAACACCAGGAGTGTCGGGATCGTAGATGGTGATCGGGGCACCTTCCTGGGTGGTGAGCGCAGACAAATCGCCATTGCGCTCGTCGGCGGTGGGCACGCTGCCGTATTGGTTGAAGGGCGAAGAAGACCGCTGCCCGGAAAGGTTGAAGAAGATCACGTCTTTGGTATCGTGCGTGACCAGGTGCGGAATGTAAGGCGCGCCCATAAAGGTGAGCCCGAATTGATTTTGGGCATAGCTGGGTTGTTCCGTAGTTTGCGCCCGGATGGGAAATGGATTGGCATTCAGGGCACTGTTTCCGCCGGTCCAAAAGAACGCGCCGTGGGGTTGGTTGGGCTTGAAGTTGCGGAAATTGCCGAACCCGCCGCCTCCGAACCCTCCGCCTCCACCGCGGCCGCCACGCCCACCACCGCCGCCTCCTCGGCCTCCACCGCCACCACCAAAACCTCCGCCTCCGCCGCCAAAGCCTCCACCCCCTCCTGGCCCACCCCCTCCGGGGCCACCTCCTCCGGGTCCACCGCCCTGCCCGAGGCCGCCTCCAGGGCCTCCATTGCCGGAGAGAGACTGATCCAGTTCGGCGTTCTGGCGAAGCTGCTCCATATCGACACCTGCGAACGGATTGGTCGTGCCTGATTGCCCGGTGACGGCGACGGAGTCGGTAGAGAAATCGGAGTTGTTGGCCATTGAGGGAAGGGCTGCTCCGGTAGCACCGCTGCTGACACCTGCGTCCTCGGCGCCGACCAGACCAGCGAGCAAGGAGAGATTCTGGACTCCGCCGCCGGTGTTGCGCCGCACTGTGGTTGCCGGCCGGCTACCTCCGCCTGGAGAGGGATTTGCTGCGGCAACGCTCTGTTGCGGCGTTTCCGGAGGGACTCGCGACGCCAGAGTGAGAGCGAAATCGGTTTGTTGGCTCAGGGGTGTGGTGGTGGCGGGTTTGATCAGGACGGTCTTGGTTTCCGGGGCAAAGGCGGAGAGCTCGGTCTTGAGCACGTATCGGCCGTTGGTCGGAATGGTCATCGAATAGTTGCCGTTGATGTCGGTGATGGTGGCGTAGCGCTGGCCGGTCAGCGTGTTGGTGGCGACTACGCTTACTCCCGGCAGGGGTACGTTGCCGGCCTTTACCGTGCCGTGGACCTGGCCGCCGGCGGGGGCGGCGGGCGGGACCGGATTCGCCGCTGGATTTGCCGCCGGCCCAGGTGCGGGGGCCGATTGTGCGTTCGCGGGCACGACGAGAAGGCCGCCCAACAAGCACACGTGCAGAGACAGGCGTTTCATCAGGCTGGACTTCCTATGGCTACGCACACAGATTAGACCGCATTTCTCCAGAGTGGGAAGTGGGCAGCAAACTCAGGGTCCAGGGGCCGGCTCGGCATTGGGACGCCCCGGTCCGGTTCCGGGAGGCATGATGCGCAGGGTGGCGGCGAGAAAGGTGTCTGCGTGCACTGCCCCCTGAGCGCTAATCGTGTCTCCTACTTTTATGTCGGCCAAAGTCACGTCTTCCCTGCGTTTGCGGAAGGAGGTGTTTTCGTCCACCGCTACCACCTGCGATTGCTTGTCGCCGGCTCGCTCAATGGTGATCTTCAGGTCATGGATGGCAATGACTTTTCCCATGACCCACGTCTTGCCGAAGGCGTCACGGGCCTTACGGACTTCATTGGCGTCGATGTCGACCAGAAGAACGGCGCCAACTGTCTTGGCCTTGGCATCGACTATTCCGGCGGCCATCAACATGTCTCCCACGTGTATATCGCTGGCCTCGATCGGCTGGCGATCCTTCACCAGGCGGGAGTTGGGGCTGTAGAAAACCTGATACGTGTCCCCCTCATCGGTGCGAATGGTAAAGCTGCTGGCTGCGGCCGCGGTTACCGTTCCGCGAACTCCGTTGCCCCGGCCAAATGCCTGGCCCATGCCTTCGCCCTCCTGGGCAAGGCACACCGTTCCCCCCCAAAACAAGAGCGACATAACCACCATTGCGAGTCTTGCCGTGGGTTTCATCGCACCATTTAGACGGGACCGCTAATACTAAGGACGCAGCCGGGCGCTCAAGCGTTGTCGTCCCGCGGCATTACGGTACACTGCCGGGATGGCGATCAAGTCCATCCCCACCCCCGCGCCGCACGCTTCCCCGGACCATGTGGAAGGGCATTTCGAGTCGACCGCGCTGGTACGCGATGTCGTGATTGGGATGTCGGACGGATTGACGGTACCCTTTGCTCTGGCGGCGGGACTTTCTGGGGCAGTGAATTCCTCCCACGTGGTGGTGCTGGCGGGGCTGGCGGAGATCGCTGCCGGCTCCATTGCCATGGGTCTGGGCGGATTCCTGGCCGCGCAGGGCGACGCCGAGCACTATGCCAGCGAGCGGCTGCGCGAAGAGCGCGAGATTGTGGAGCGCACCCGCGACGAGGAAGAAGAAATCTACGAAATCTTCGAGCAGTATGGCGTGGAGCGAACAGAGAGCAAGCCGGTGCTCGAAGCGTTAAAGCGCAGGCCTCAGGCCTGGGTCGACTTCATGATGCGGTTCGAACTGGGGCTGGAAGAGCCACAACGCAACCGGGCGAGCCGGAGTGCCATCACCATCGCCCTCTCGTACGTGGTGGGGGGCCTTATTCCCCTCGCCCCCTACATGACGGGGCGCGGTCTATCCTCCGCGCTTACCGCCTCGGTGGCCATTACGCTGGTGGCGTTGCTGGTTTTTGGTGGGGTCAAAGGCAGATTGACGGGAGCGGGCACGGTGCGCAGCGCGGTGCAGACGGTGGTGATCGGCGGATTGGCTGCCGGCGCAGCCTACCTTTTGGCGCGGCTACTGAGCGCTCATTGAAGCGTCAGCAAAAAGAGGGCAAAAAAATAGGCAACATCCGGCTGCTTCTTGTCTCTAAGGTAGAGGGAGAACGGATCCATGACGCCAACCACAACGACGGAAACATCCCGTCTGTTCGATGAGTTTTCGCAGGTGCGGCGCCAAAGCGAGCAGCTTTGTCTTCCCCTGTCGCCCGAAGACATGATGGTGCAGTCTTGCGCCGAGGCGAGCCCGGCCAAGTGGCACCTCGCCCACACCACCTGGTTTTTCGAGACATTCCTGTTGCGCGAGTTCCTGGAGGGCTACCAGGAATTTAATCCTGACTTCCGGTGGCTGTTTAACAGCTACTACAACTCGGTTTCTGACCAGCCGGAGAAGAAGCTGCGCGCCTCGTTTTCGCGGCCCCCGGTGGAGGCGATCTTCGATTACCGGCGGCATGTGCGGGAAGCTATGCAGCGGCTATTGGCCTCTCATCCGCCGGAGGAGGTGAGGCGCAGAACCGTGCTCGGTCTGCACCACGAGCAGCAGCACCAGGAATTGCTGGCCTACGACATCAAGCACGCTTTCTGGACCAACCCGCTTCGTCCGGCCTACGCAAGCGATCCGGTCGTCTTCAATGCACCTCCTCTGAGCAAACCGGAATGGATTCCGTACCAGGGTGGCCTCTCCGAAATCGGATTCGCCGGGAGTGGCTTCGCGTTCGATAACGAGCTGCCACGTCATCCTGAATACGTGCCTGCTTTTGAGCTGGCGTCAAGGTTGGTCTCCTGCGCGGATTATCTGGATTTCATTGAAGATGGAGGCTACCGGCGTCCTGAGCTTTGGCTTTCCGCGGGCTGGGACACGGTCAACGCTGAGGGCTGGAAAGCGCCGCTCTATTGGCGCCAGCAAGACGGCAACTGGCTGGCGTACACCATGTACGGCGAACTGCCGCTCACGGAATTGATGCAGACCCCAGTGTGCCACGTGAGCTACTACGAGGCGGATGCCTTTGCTCACTGGTCGAACAAACGGCTGCCCACGGAAGCGGAGTGGGAGGTTGCAGCGCAAGGTTTGCCGATCACAGGAAACTTTTTGGAAGACGGGATGTTGCATCCCGTAGCGCTGGGGGCAGGACCTGCCAAAGGTCCGGCACAGATGTTTGGGGATGTATGGGAGTGGACCTCGAGTGCGTACCTCGGCTATCCCGGTTTTCGCGCGGTGCCGGGTGCGCTGGGCGAATACAACGGGAAATTCATGAGCAACCAGATGGTGCTCCGTGGAGGGTCTGCGGTTACGCCGGCCTCCCATATCCGCGCCACCTACCGTAACTTTTTCTCCCCTGCGACGCGCTGGCAATTTTCCGGAATTCGCTTAGCAAACATCTAAACGTTTCATTGAATCGGAAGCCCGGGGAGAGTTCATGTCTGCTATTTCATTACCTAAGTTGCCGTCCATTGCGAGTAGTCCGATCGCGGTGGAAGTGTTGAACGGGTTGAGCGACCGGCCCAAGACGCTGTCTCCCTGGTTGTTTTATGACCGCGCGGGTTCGCTGCTATTTGAAGAGATTACTGAATTGCCGGAGTACTACGTTACCCGTACGGAGAGGGAGATCCTGGCAAAGCACGCGGACGAAATCGTCTCCGCTGCTGCTGAAGGCCGCGAGCTATCGATGATCGAACTGGGCGCGGGCACGGCTACCAAGACTGGGCTGCTGCTCAACGCTGCGATTGGCTTGCAAGGAAGCGTGACGTATTACCCGATCGATGTCTCGGAAACAGCGCTTGAAGAAGCGCGTACCCGGCTGGAGGCCGAGCTTCCGCAGGTGTCCGTCGAACCTATTGTTGCGGATTACACCGAGGGCATGCGACAGAATAGTGCGGTCAGCGCGGGAAGACGGCTGGTTCTGTATATCGGCTCGAGCATTGGGAATTTTTCGCCGACGGACGCGGTTGACGTGCTGCGCGGCGTGCGTAGCCAATTGGCAGCGGGTGATTGTTTATTGCTGGGAACGGACATGGTGAAAGACACCAGTATGCTGCTCGCCGCGTACGACGATGCGGCCGGAGTGACCGCCAGGTTCAATATGAATGTGCTGGTTCGCATCAATCGGGAGCTGGATGCGAATTTCGATTCCCAGTTGTTTCGCCACCGGGCGCGTTGGAATGAAGAACAGTCACGGATCGAAATGCACCTGGAGAGTCTGATGGCGCAGAGGGTGGCGATTCGCGGGTTGGATATGACGGTTCGGTTTGAGCGAGGCGAGACGATTCATACAGAGAATAGCTATAAGTTCAGCGATGAGCAGGTAATGGGTTTGCTCACGCGAGCTGGGTTCAAGTTGCGACAACAGTGGAGTGATGGGAATAAGTGGTTTACGGTTTACCTGGCGGCCGCTAACTGAGGGTCGTGGTTCCATCAGCATCGCTGTTTGTCCGGACTGAAAGAGCCCGCGTGAGAGCTCTACACTTTAGGCGCCAGAATTGGGGAAGGCCGAAAGGCGCACCGCAGATCCCTCCACTACGCTACGCTCCGGTCGGGACGACAAATCATCTTGGGAACTATACTTATCGTTCCCAAACAAACTTGTCATCCCGACCGGAGCGTAGCGTAGTGGAGGGATCTGCGGTGCGCCTTTCGGCCTTCCCCAATTCTGGCTACATTTAGCCGTCTCGTTGGATCGTTTGTCATTCTGCCAGCTCCCACCGACCCTGCTATGACGTAAAGTCCTTCGGGATTAAGCGCAGGGTTGCTTCACTTTGTCAGGCGAAGCAGGACCACTCCGTGACGGGGCACAGTTGCCGTGTAGGTGCCCTGGATTTTTCCCAGGTCTTTTGCTTCCCAGATGTCTCGGGCTTTCACGCTGCCGCCAAAACCTACGTCGCTTAGCTTCAGGGTGACGGGTAGCGGGGTGTCGTCGCGATTGAAAAGGGCTACGGCTTTGTCACCGCCCTTCAACGGCTTAGCCCAGATTTCGACCGGACCGACCTCGGACACGCGATCCCCTTGCTTGCCTAACGGATCCTGGTCTATGGCGATCACTTCACGATTGGTAAGGATGGCGCTGGTCTCCGGCTTCATCTGCGAGAGGTCGTTACCCGCCAGCAAGGGGGCGGCAAGCAGCGCCCATAGGCTCATGTGCAGGCGATTCTCCTCCAGAGTCAGCTTGCCGTTGCCTACCTCCAACATGTCGGGATCGTTCCAGTGCCCGGGACCGGCGTACTTAGCCAAGCCGGCCTGAGAGAAACCGATCAGCGTCATTCGATCCCAGGTGGGATTGATGTCACCAGTGGTTCGCCAAAGGTTGGCGCCGAGCGAAGGGCCCCATTCCCAGACTGCGTCCCAACCGTATTGGCAGAAGCTGTAGACGATCGGCCGCCCCGTTGCCAGCAGGGCTTGGTGCATCTTTTCGTAGGCGTCCTTCATGAGCTGAGTGGCTTTTGCAGGATCATTTGGAGCCTGTTCGGTCATGTTCTGGCGAAAGCTGCAGAGGTCGTATTTGAGATAGTCGAAGCCCCAGGCGGCATAGGTCTTGGCATCCTGCGCCTCGTGCCCAAGACTGCCTGCGTACTTGGCACAGGTCTGCGCCCCCGGCCCGGAGTAGATGCCGATCTTGAGACCCTTGGAGTGAACGTAGTCGGCCAGGGCCTTCATGTCGGGAAATTTACTGTTGGCCTGGATGTTGCCCTGAGCATCGCGCCCGCCCTGCCAGGTGTCGTCAATGTTGACGTAGATATAGCCGGCATCCTTCATGCCCGAAGAGACCATGGCGTCGGCAGCGGCACGAACATCCTTGTCGTTCACCCTGCCGGCGAAGAGGTTCCAGCTGTTCCAGCCCATGGGCGGAGTCGCGGCCAGAGGAGTGGTCTGCGCGAGCAGCGTGGATGACATGAGCGAAGCACCAAACAGCAGGACACGAAACCCATTGCGCATAGCTTCTCCCTGACGACAAACCACTATAGGCCAGTTCCCTTGCCTGCAGCCAGTGGCTTGAGGATCTCGTCGAGCAGATCCGTAGTCCCCTGCACCCGCTCCAACCGCGGATATTTCTCGCCGTCGTGGTAGTCCAGTCGCACGGTGCGGAATTCATCGTCATTGGATACGATCAGCTCGATCGGTTCCGTTTTGCCTTTGGCCCCGCGGATCGCCTGCTTCAGTACGTCGCCGGTGAAGGCGTGCCCGTTGACGGCCACCAGCTTAGTGCCCGGGCCAAGCCCAGCCTGGAATGCTGGTGAGTCCATCCTGATGTCGCCAATGTTGCCCGTCTCGCTGACCATCATACCGGCGGAAAACCAGGCGTCGACCTGCTTCATTTTGGTGAGGAGGGCGTCCTCGAACAAGGTGGGGTCCGTCCCATAGGTCAGCCGGTAGCCTCCGTGTTCGATCCCACTCAATGGCGCGTGGGCTGCGTGCGATTCGAGCCGCTCGGTCAGAAAGGTGCGCCAGTCATAAGGGGCGACGGCATTCAGATCGGCTACGACCTCGTCGAAATTGTAGGCCAGCACCTTGGGCGGAGTATTACCGCCGACAGAAAGAAACTTTACACAAAAGTCGTTCAACGATTTCTGGTCGTGGGTCAGCTGGCGAATGGTGGTATCGGCATCGAGCCAGATCAGCTCGCCTTCCGCATAGTAGTCCTGGCTGCGCCGCCAATTGCCCCAGTTCTGATGGTTTCCCCGGAGAACCTGAGCGGCGATGGCTGTGTCTTGCAGGTTACGCCAGGTGCGCCCCGGCTTCGCATCAAGCCGGGCGGCGCTCCACGCCAGTGCCTCGCGGTAAACCTCGGGCGTCCAAAAGGCGGAGCGTGCCGCGAGCACGTCTCCCCAGTATTGCGTCATACCCTCGTAAACCCAGAGCAGGTCGCCCTTCTGCGGGGTGGCGTAATCGGGTGTGGCCAGGCCCTCCGGACGACGGTATTTGCCGTTCCAGGAATGGGTAAATTCATGAGGCAACAAGTCCGCATTCATCATCGCCAGTTTGGGATCGGAGACGCCCGCTTTTTCAATGCCGTTGTCGCTGGACTGATGATGCTCCAGGCCTTCCTCGCGAATGACATCGCTCAGGCTCAGGAGAAAATGGTAGGTCTCATAGTGCCGGGACGCGTAGAGCGGGGTGGTCTCCCTTACCAGCTGATTGACCGCCGCTATATATTCCGGCTTCAGGTCGTCGACATCGCCCGCAGCATCGCCGGCCACGTCAAGGTAATGCTTCGGGGTGATCTCGGGAGCTAACGGGATCTCGCGGAAATATCTTCCGGTGATCACGGGAGAATCGACCAGTTGCTCGACCGATACCGGGGCGAACGATGTTTCCAGGTTCTTCTGCCCGGTAACGGTCAGGGCAGTGCCGAGCTTCCAGTCCGCGGGTACCGTCAACGAAGCAGTGATGGGGATCTGGGCTACTGGAGTGTGCGCTGGATAGAGGACGACGGAGTTCCACTCCAACACCGTCATGTTTGCGCTGGTGGCCCCATCCATATCCGAACCGGTGTCACCCGGGGTGGCGAGAAAATCGAGCGATACTTCGAGGCGGCTCACGCCGGGCGGGACTTCCACGTGGATGCCGAACATATCCACGTCGTCACGACGCCATGGGAGATCCTTACCGCCTGCGCGAACGATGATCCCGGCAAGATTATCGATGGGGCCAGTGGGGCGGTGATCGCCGGGAATCCACTGCGGATATTCGAGGGTCAGAGGGCCAGCGGTGACCGGGATCTGCAAATGGGCATGGAGCAGGTGGCGCGGCGCATCGGTTAGATCCACATGCAGCACAATGGGGGAAGCAGGAGGTTGGGCGGCACAACGCCCGAGAGACAGGACTAGCCAGCCGACGCAGGTTAGGGCGGCCAAACATTTCTTCATCTCATGATCATTTCATAGCTTGCTTTCAGCCATGGGGGGTTCGATCGGCCCACGCCTAACCAGGACCGGCAAACCGAAAAGTTGAACATCCCCGCCGGAACAGCTGAGAGTCAGATTTGTTCAAATTAGGTTCGCGAACAAGCTTTTTGCTTTGTATCAGGGCACGACTTTAGTCGTGCCGTAAAGGCACAGAAAAGAGGGGAGCTTTAGCCCCTGCGATTTTTCCCATTGGAGTTTCGTGCCGATTTTATGGTGGCAGGGGCTGAAGCCCTGACCATTCAGCTGCGGGGCGGCACGACTAAAGTCGTGCCCTGATACAAAGCAAAAAAACTTGTCTATATGATGAATTGGTTCTGGAAAGAGGTTTTTGATGGCAGATGCCAAGTCGCAGTCCTTCGCCAACCATACCCGGTTGGACCCACCGTTCCATTTTTTTCTGTTGCCGTTAGGTCTGGTTGCGATCATCGTGAGCGTCACTCTTCTGATCCGAAGGCCTGGGATCGGTTCGGTTCTCGGGGTCATATTGGCGATTGGATTTGTAATGATCGCGGCAAAAGCCAGGAGCTATGCGCTCAAGGTACAGGACAGGGTAATCCGGCTTGAGGAGCGGCTGCGCCTGTCGCTACTGCTGCCCGAAACGCTAAGACCACGGATCGGGGAGCTGACGGAATCACAGTTGATCGCGCTTCGTTTCGCCTCGGATACGGAGCTTCCCGTGCTGGCAAAGCGCGCGCTAGAGGAAGGCCTGACCGGCAAACAGATAAAAACTTCGATCGAATCGTGGCGCCCCGACTACTTCAGGGTATGAAGACCGGTTATGCGCCAAGACGGCCCAGACCCAGACCGATGACATAGGTCACCAGCCCTTCTATAGCCCCCACAAAGGTCATCTCAAAACCACTGCTCCACCAAGACCGCACGGTGACAAGCGACTTGGCCGCGCCTACGGCGAAATGCGCGAGCAGCGAGACCACCGCCGAGATGATGACGGCTCTGTACCCGCTGACAAAGAAGAACGGGACGATCGGGATAAACGCTCCCGCCGCGGTTGAGAGTGCACCCGAGATGGCAGAGGTGAGTGGATTGCTGAGCGCTTCTTCGGTTGAGTTGAGCCGCTCAGCGGCAAGGGCGCGCAGCAGCTGCTCGGGATCGCTCGCGATGTGCTCAACCATGTGGTCGGCATCCTGCTCAGGCAGTCCCTTGACCTGGAAGTAGAGCGAGAGCAACTCGCGGGCTTCCGGTCCGTTCGTAGCAATGGCTTCGCGCTCACGAGCGAGCTCCGCCTGGTAGATCTCGCGTTCGCTCTTGGCCGCCAGGTAAGCGCCGGACCCCATGGAGAGCGCGCTGGCGATCATGCCGGCGATGCCTGAGAGCAGCACATACTTACTATTGCCCAGGGTCGCGCCGGAAACTCCAGAGACGATGCCGAAGATTGAGCCCAGCCCGTCGTTGACTCCGTAAATGGCGTCGCCTATCCATCCGGCGGTGTGGGCGCGCCCCTGGTTGCGCTTGGTCAGCATCTGCGCCAATAGAGTTTTTGGATCGGCTTCAGGAGCGCGGACGCCACTGCGGGGTGGGTAGCGGCGAATCAGGCTGCTGAGCTCGCGATAGTGTTCCTGCTCGTCTTCGATAACCCGGTTCAGGATGGCCAGGCTGGGCGCATCGCCGAGCTCCTTCAGTTGCTGGCTGTATTTGGCAATGTCACGGCTCTCATCGATTTCCAGCCGGCGCAAAGCCAGATCGTCGCCGCCGATGCGATTTTTGAGGCTGTCCGCGTCTCCCGTCTGCCTGCCGCGGTAGACGGGCTGGGGCTCCCCCAACTCCTGCAGACGGGCTGCCCAGAGCGCGGCATGCTCCTTCTCTGCTGTGGCCATGCTTTCCAGCGCCTGTTTGCGTCCCGAATCCGGCTCTCTCTCGGCAAGCGTGCGATAGGTGTAGTGACCGGTCATCTCCGCTTGCCAGTTCTGTTCGAGAATCTGAGGCAGGCGCGGGTGGCGGGGCAAGGCAGGTGTGGTCTGAGAGGGGGTACCCATAGCTTCTTCCAATGTACGGGCTTAAGGGCTTAAGCGACAGCGTAGCATTTGCCGGTTATTTCTGTGCTAGGGCGGCCCTAAAGGCAAACTTTGCTATGGTTGGCTCATGATGAAGTTCGAGCACCTGCTAACGGAAACGCGCCATCCTGATAGCGCACGTATCGATCAGCTTTCCACGCGAGAAATGCTGGAGGTGATCAATGCAGCGGATCGGTCGGTGGCCGATGCAGTGCACGCTGAACTGAGCCGGATTGCGCAGGCGGTCGATGGGATTGCGGAGCGGCTGCAGCGGGGCGGTCGTCTCTTCTATACCGGAGCCGGCACGTCAGGCCGGCTAGGCGTGCTGGATGCTTCGGAGTGCCCGCCGACCTTCAATGTCGATCCCGGTTTGGTGGTGGGACTGATTGCCGGCGGCGATTATGCTCTGCGGCATTCGATCGAAGGCGCAGAGGACGACGCTAACCAGGGCGCCGAGGACTTGAAAGCCTATGGCCTGGAGGCTAAGGATACCCTGGTGGGGATCGCGGCCAGCGGGCGCACTCCCTATGTATTGGGAGGAATGGCGTATGCCAACCACCTGGGCGCGCTCACGGTGGGGTTGAGCTGTGTGCCGGGCTCCGAAGTCGAGTGCCAGGCGAAGATCGCCATCACGCCCGCGGTCGGGCCCGAAGTGATTACAGGTTCTACGCGCATGCGTGCGGGCACGGCCACCAAGCTGGTGCTGAATATGTTGAGCACCGGCGCGATGATCCGCACCGGCATGGTCTACGGCAACCTGATGGTCAATGTGCAGCCGACCAACGAGAAGTTGAAGGATCGGGCGATTCGGATCATTGCGGCCGCAACCGGAGTGGACGAAGACCGTGCGGCAGAATTGCTGGCGCGGGCCGGCGCGGTGCGGGTCGCGATCGTGATGCAGAAGTTGGGAATTCCGCGAGAGCAGGCTGTGCAGCGCCTGGATGCTGTCCATGGGCGGCTGCGGGTGGTTCTGGGCGAGGAGTCGTAGCCGCATTTCAGCCAGCTTACGTCTATGTAGAGACAGGGTGGTCAGGCGCATAATGGCTGTAAGGACGGAATGGGAGGCGACACGGTGAGAAGAAACTTGGCTAAGTTGCTGATTTTATTGACTATCGTGCCGGTATCGCTATCGGCGCAGTCGAAGGATCAGCCAGACCAGGGGTTTGGCCCGATCGACACCAGTGCCCCGTCTATGCAACCCGATGAGATTGTGAAGAAGTTTGCGGCGAAGGAGAGCGAGTTCCGCCATGCGTTGGACAACTACACCTATCAACGGGATGTGCGGATCCAGACCATCAACGATGACGGTAAGGTGGATGGAGAATACCGGCAGGTGGTGCAGATTACTTTCGACAGCAATGGGCGCAAATCGGAACATGTGACCTTTGCGCCGCAGAACACGCTGGAACGCATCACGATGAGCCCGGCGGATGTTTCGGATATCGAGCAGCGTTTGCCTTTCGTTTTGACCACCGAGGATGTTGGGCAATACAACCTGACCTACGCGGGACGGCAGAAAGTAGACGAGGTAGATTGCTACGTTTTTGATGTGGCACCGAAGGTTATGGAGAAGGGCAAGCGCTACCTGAAAGGACGCATCTGGGTGGACCAGAAGGATCTGCAGATTGTGATCACCAGCGCGAAGAATGTTCCCGATGACATGCGCAAAGGACACGAGGATTTGTCGCCGCCGTTCACCACATACCGTGAGCAGGTCGATGGGAAGTATTGGTTCCCGGTTTATACCAAGGCGGACGCGGAGTTGCATTTTGCTGGCGGGAGTGGGTACATGAGCCAGGATGTGCATATCCGGCAGATTGTGCGGTACACCGATTACAAGCAATTCCGCTCGACGGTGAAGCTGATCTTTGAGGGTCAGGATGTAACGAACAATACCCAGCAGCCGCAGCCGAATGGGACGCCGGCGAATGGGCAACAGCAGGCTCCGCCGGCAGCGAGTCCGCAGCACTGAGCGGAGCCCGAAGAAGAAACAGCAACCCGAGCATCTTCTCAGGCGTTGTAGGTGGTGGAGGAGACGCGGCCTCCTCTGCCGGTCCAGTTGGTGTGGAAGAATTCGCCGCGGGGCTTGTCGATACGTTCATAGGTGTGCGCGCCAAAGAAGTCTCGTTGGGCCTGCAGCAGGTTTGCGGGTAGACGGGCCGTCCGGTAACCGTCGTAAAACGCCAGCGCGGTTGAAAAAGCAGGCATGGGTACGCCTACCCTGACCCCGTAGATGATCGCCTTCCGCCAGGAAGCATGGTATTTGTTCAAGGCCGTGGAGAAGAACTTATCCAACAAAAGATTCTGCAGCTTTGGGTCGCGATCAAACGCCGCCTTGATGTCGCCGAGGAAAACGCTGCGAATGATGCAGCCGCCGCGCCACATCAACGCGACACCGCCCATATTCAGGTTCCAACCCTGATCTTTCTCGGCCGCTCGCAGCAACATGTAGCCTTGCGCGTAGCTCACCATCTTGGAGCAGTAGAGCGCCACGCGGACTTCTTCGATAAATTCTTTCTTCCCAGTCGACACCTTGCGCTTGCGAGGTCCCTTCAGGACTTTTGCGGCCGCGACCCGCTCCGCCTTCAACGCCGACAGGCAGCGTGCAAACACACTCTCTCCGATCAGTGTCACCGGCTGGCCTAGATCGAGCGCTGAGATCGCGGTCCACTTGCCGGTACCTTTCTGTCCGGCGGCATCGAGAATCTTGTCCACCATGGGCTGACCGTCGTCATCCTTTTTGGCGAAGATGGTGGTGGAGATGTCGATCAGGAAACTATCGAGTTCGCCCTTATTCCATTCCGTAAAGACTTCGGCCAGCTCGTCGGCGGTGAGCCCCAGGCCGTCCTTTAATAGCTGGTAGGCCTCGCCGATCAATTGCATATCGCCATACTCGATGCCGTTGTGGACCATCTTCACGTAGTGCCCGGCACCGTCTTCACCGACCCAGTCGCAGCATGGACTGCCATCTTCCACCTTGGCCGCGATGGACTGGAAGATCTCCTTCACATGGGGCCAGGCTTCCTTATTTCCTCCCGGCATGATCGAAGGGCCGAACCGCGCACCCTCTTCCCCGCCGGAAACGCCAGTCCCGATAAAGAGGATGCCTTTCGCGGCCAGATCTTTGGTTCGCCGGTTGGAGTCGGTGTAGAGCGAGTTGCCGCCATCAATGATGATGTCGCCGTTTTCCAGATGGGGAAGCAGCTGCTCGATGGTCTGATCCACGACTTCTCCGGCCTTGACCATGATCATCACGCGGCGTGGCCTCTTCAGCTGCCGACACATTTCTTCTATGGAGTGCGCTCCGACCACCTGGGTTCCCTTGGCTTCTTCTGCCAGGAAGTCATCCACCTTGGAGACGGTACGGTTGAAGACGGCGACCTTGTAGCCGTGGTCGTTCATGTTCAACACCAGGTTTTGGCCCATCACCGCCAATCCAATCAATCCGATATCGCAATTTGCTTCTGACATTTTCGGCCTTCCCTTTTGTATTCCACCCGGCACGAGCGCCGCTCGAAAAATCGGGTTGGAAGGCGAGATGATACCTGATCGGGGCGATGGGAGCAAAGAGACCCGGAGGGAGGAACCCGGAGCCGGGTTCCCTCACCCCGCCGGGTTGGAAGCAGTTTTCAACTCTGTGACTAACGATCCTACGGGGTTGGTGACCGTTCGTGCGGCGATGGTGCCCAAAGATTCTCCGCGACGGTACATCATGTATGCGGCGGCAGCGCCTGCAATCAGCGTTCCCCAAAACAACACTCTTCTCATCATTGCCCCCTCGATAGCACTTACCTTGAGCGAGTAAATGCTTGCCTGTAGGATGCAAAAAATACTTCGGTGCGTACCGCATCTGTTCCAGGATACGGATAGCCGCTACGGTATCCGCTACAATCGCAAGAGCGCTTCCCCTGAGTTCCTCGAAGGGCCTATAGCTCAATTGGTTAGAGCAACGGACTCATAATCCGTTGGTTCCAGGTTCAAGTCCTGGTGGGCCCACCAAACGAACCAGGCGGGGCCAACGCACGAGCCTTGAGAACAGTTGAGGGCGCTTCACCCTTCGCCAGCCGGGTGAGGGGGAGTACGGTAATGTCGTGCTCCTGTCCAAGGTCGGTGGCGGCTTCCGGGGTGCCCACGCACGGCATGATTTGTCATTTCCTCGCTCGGCTACTGAGGTCGTCCGCTAGGGAACAAGGCGGAAATCTGCTGGCAACGAGTTTAGTTCCATTGCGTGGCTTCGCCATCGTAGGTCCACACGCCATAAACGGCGCTAGATTTTGGACCAGAAGCTCTCAGAAATTCGCACTCGTCCAGCAGTGTCGCCGGGGCCAGCAACTCGAACTGGAGTTTCGCAAAATCGGCTGGTGGTATGTGGCAGTGAAAGCCCGCCTTATTCATGATTACGACAGCTTCACCATTTGTTTTCGTGACCGCCTCCTCCAACGCGGATTCGATGGACCAGCCAGCAGCGGTAAACAGTCTCAATACTTCGGTAGAATTAATGTAGCTGGTAAAGAACTTCGCCCCGATCATGAGTTCGATGCAAGTGCGGTCGTCAAAAGGAAAGATGGAAAAAGGCGCGACGTTCGGAGCAAAAGTAATGATGTCCAGGCTACATCCCTTGGAGGCCAAATCCGGACCCCATTCTTTGGTGTGCAGCTTGTAGGCTGGTTCCATTGCCGGCGCCGTCTGCTGAAGCTCTGCCAGCTTTCCGACATCGACGCACTCGACGTAACAATGGGGAGCAACAAGCCCCGAACTCCACCCGCTTTTGCCCGCCTCTTCCAGCATGATCTTCAATCCGGGCAAGTAATTCCTCGGCACAATCGGTGCAGAGGCCGCAATTATCGATCTGCCCTGCACCATTCCGCTGCCCGTGGTCAGAATGCCGGCAGCGTCTTTTAGGCGATTTTTCTGACGAATAAGACGGCGACTCTTGGTTTTCCCACTCTTGACTTCGATAAGTTCGACGCTGCCATTGGCATCAACCGCCGTGATGTCACCGATGCTGATGCAGTTCGTCACAGCGTTAAAGATCGCTCTGCGGTCCTCCTGGTCGTTGATTGAAGCCCATTCCTCAAGCTCTGCGACCGTTCCATCTGCGAGAACTGTCTGCTTAACGGCGTTCGCACAGAGTATCTGCTGCGTGAAACGGTCATAGCCAAAACTTCGCCAAGCGAACCCATCACCGATTTGGCGGATTGCGTTTGCGATCATACCGTGAGCAGATATTTGCGATTTGATGAAACCCTGCGGCACACCGTCTTGCGAGAGCTTCTCCTTGTAGTGTTTTATGGACAGCTCTTGAACCGAAATATCGTTGAGCATTTGTATTTGCAACTTGGACATCGCTGTTTTGTTGTTATGCCGCCTCCGGCTTATAGAGAGGTAATCCTCCAAGATGTCCGGATAGTCGCTGTTCGCGAGGTATACCGAGCCGACAACCTCGCTCTGGTCCTCAGCGTCTCCTTTGCTCACCCGCCAACGGAACGCCCGCCGGTATTTGTTGGCAAGACGAAAAGTATCGAATTGGCTAGGATCTTTCGTCCGATCATCCATGTGTTAAATTATAGGTTTTCAATCGGGAAGAACTCGCGGACCCGTTCGAGTCTGTTACGAAACTGTAATCACCCTTTGCTCCAAATGTCGGAGCTAATCACTTGCGAAAAGCCGGTTTTCCGTTACCGATCACCCGGTGAGTGACTCGGCGATCTGTCATCAACCGAGGCTGCATTGACTACGATCTTGGGTCAAGTTGTCGAAAGACCGTTTTCGGAAATCTACCCTGACATGTTGATGTTTTACTTGCGGAGCTTTCGTAGGTTGATGTAGATTGTCTACATCATTGATGTAGGGAGTCTACAGCCTATGCCGAAGAGCGGATATCAGAACCGGATTGAGTTAGTGCAGGGAACGCTGGACATGCTGATCTTGAAGACGCTGCAGTGGGGCGAGCAGCACGGGTATGGCATCAGCCAGGCAATTCGTGCGAGCTCGAATGAGGTGCTGCAGGTGGAGACGGGGTCGCTATATCCGGCTCTGCATCGGCTCGAACGTGCAGGCTGGGTCTCGGCGGAGTGGAAGAAAAGCGATGCGAATCAGCGCGCGAAATTCTATCGGATCACCGCGCTCGGGAAAAAGCAGCTAGCGAACGACTATGAGCGCTGGGGAAAGATGGTCGCAACAATTGAGGCGATTATGAGCGCGAAGGAGAGTGCGCTGTGAGCCTGTTTGACGGACGCAAGAGAGAGTTAAGGGACGAGATTGAGGGCCATCTGCGGATGGCGACGGCGGACCGCGTGGCTGCGGGTGCGACACCTGAAGATGCGAGGCGAGATGCGATGCGTGAGTTTGGAAATGTGCCTTTGGTTGCGGACGTGACTCGTGAGCGGTGGGGATGGGGTTGGCTGGAGAGTCTGGCGCAGGATGTGCGGTTTGCGCTGCGGCAACTTTGGAAGACACCAGGGTTTACGGTAACGGCTATTTTGACACTGGCGCTGGGGATTGGGGCGAATACAGCAATTTTTACTCTGGTGCATGAGGTGCTGTTGAAGAACCTCCCCGTGGCGAATCCCAAAACGTTGGTGCGCCTGGGTGACCATGAAGACTGCTGTTATTTGAATGAGGTTTCGTCTTCACGCGCCGACAGTTACTCCATCTTTCCGTATGAGACATATAAGAATCTTCGCGACCATACAGAGGAGTTTGAGCAATTGGCGGCGACACAGGGCGGCCTAGCAGACCTGACGGCGCGGAGAGCATCAGGCGATGCAGCATCTCACTCGTCCTTTGGAAGGTTTGTTTCCGGCAATTACTTCGCGACATTCGAAGTGAAATCGTATGCAGGACGCACGCTGACGCCTGCCGATGATGCGGATGGAGCAGAGCCAGTGGCGATGTTGAGCTACCGGGCATGGCAGCGGGACTATGCGGGCGACCCTTCGGTTGTGGGCAGCAGCTTCTTTGTGAACACGCATCCCGTGACCATTGTGGGGATCACGCCGCCCGGATTCTATGGCGATCGAATGACCGACACTCCGCCGGACCTGTACCTTCCGATTTCCGAGGAGCCGACCCTTGGGTTCTATGGCGTGCGCAACAGCCCAGATGTGGGCTGGCTATTTCTGATTGGAAGGGTGAAGCCGGGAGTGGCGCAGGAGGCGCTCCAGGAGAAGGTCAGCGTGCTGTTGCGGCGGTCGCTTGCCCAGCTGAAGGGATTTCAAACAGTGCGTGGGCAGAAGCTGCTGGCGAAGGCGCACGTTGTACTCACTCCCGGTGGCGGGGGCATAGCGAGCATGCAGCATAACACTGCGAGCAGCCTCTATCTGTTGCTGGGACTGGCTGGGCTGGTGCTGTTGATTGCCTGCGCGAACATTGCCAACCTGGTCCTGGTGCGGGGTCTGGCGCGGCGGTCGGAGGTTTCCATACGCATGGCGCTGGGTGCGGCACGGGCACGTGTGATGCGGCAAATGATCGTCGAGAGCGTGGTCCTGGCGTGTCTGGGCGGCATGGCCGGCGTGATGCTGGCGTACTCGGGGACGAAGTTGCTGATGGAGGTGATGTTTACGCACGGTTCGGAGATGCCGGTAAGCGCTCTGCCGTCACTGCCTGTGCTGGGATTTGCGTTTGCCGTGTCCGTGCTGACGGGTTTGATCTTCGGCGTCGCTCCCGCATGGATGGGGTCAAGGGAACAGCCTGCGAATGCGATGCGCGGGACGAACCGCTCGACTCGGGACAAACCTTCGCTGCTACAACGGTCTCTGGTGGTCCTGCAGGCCGCATTGTCCGTGGTGTTGCTGATTGGCGCGGGGCTGCTGGGCAAGAGCCTGGACCGAATGCAGCACCAAGACCTGGGCCTGGTGACGAACAACCGCGTGATCGTAGATGTGAGTCCATTGAAGGCTGGGTACAAGCCGGAGCGCCTTGAGGGACTTTATCAGCAGATAGAGGACAAGTTTCACGCGCTGCCAGGAGTGGAGCATGTAGGACTGACACTCTATACGCCGCTGAGTGGATCCAACTGGAATTGGTACGTCTATGTGCAGGGTCAGCCTGCTCCGATGCCAGGAAAGGAAGTAGCGACGTCGTTTGACCGGGCCAGCCCGGAGTACTTCAAGGCGATTGGGCAGCGGTTGATTCGCGGGCGCACTTTTACGTCAGCAGACACAGCGACGTCACCGAGAGTTGCCGTGGTCAACGAGGCGTTTGTGAAGAAGCTTTTCAAGCCGGGTGAAGACCCGATTGGGCAGCACTTTGGCGCGAACGATATCAAGAACGCGGGCGACTTCGAGATTGTGGGCGTCGTAGAGGACACGAGGTATCAAAGCACGCGCGACCTGCCAGATCCGATGTACTTCAGTCCGATGCTGCAGCAGTCGCCTTCACGGTCGACGAAAGACCTGGACGCATCGCTCTATGCGGGGCAGATTGTGCTGCAGATGAAGGCCACAACTCCGGGACTGGAGGCGCAGGCGCGAAAGACCCTGGCGAGCGTAGACCCTAACCTATCCGTCGACCACTATCAGATGTTCACGGAACAGATAGAGGCGAACCTGACCGGAGAGAGGATGATTGCGCACCTGACGCTGCTGTTTGGGCTGCTGGCGCTGGTCTTAGCTGCCGTGGGTCTGTATGGCGTGACCGCGTATGGCGTTCAGCGTCAGAAACAGGAGATTGGCATACGCATGGCGTTGGGTTCTACGCGTGGCGGAGTAGTCGGCATGGTGTTGCGCGGAGCGATGCTGCAGACGTTGGCTGGTTTGATCGTTGGGATTCCAGTGGCTGGGCTGTGTGTGCGCTACATCAAATCCTTTCAGTCGCAGCTATATGGGGTAGCAAGCATGGACGCCAGCGTGATTGCCGCAGTGATTGGGACGCTGGTGGTAGCGGCTTGTCTGGCGGGATTGGTGCCGGCGCGGCGGGCGGCTTCCGTGGATCCGGCGCGGGCGCTGCGGGCGGAGTAGACGGCATAGTCGAGGCATGTCGCTGAACGATGCATCCAGTCTCTGACCACTATCTCTCAAGTAAGCAAAGATAAATGCACTTCTGTTCGGCAACAACGAGTGATTCCTGCAAAATCAGCTCTTCGGCAACTTCGACGCTCAAGTGGCGGAACGGGGTGGGACAGACGAAACGTTCACCGAAAAGCCGGAGGTGCGAGAGCAGGTGAACTTTTCGGTCGGTTTTTCTCCCAGAGGTCCCACTCCAACAGGCCCCTAATACGCGTACGGCCCAAGGTCAGCGGGCGAGTGCGGGCGGGGAGATAAAGGGCCTGGGAGATAAAGGCAAAGCATACCTATTGCAGCAAATCTGGGATACGTATGCTGTCCCCTTTCTCCCATCCAAATTCCTTCGGATGCCCACAAGTTTAGTCCTGGCTGGAAGCTCAGGCGCCCCTGATGCGCCACGATGCTGCAATGCCCTCAGCTATTGAAGCGGGAGCTGAGGCCGCCGGTTTTGGCCCATCACCGCCAATCCAATCAAACGGTATCCGCTACAATCGCAAGAGTGTTTCCCATACGTTCCTCGAAGGGCCTATAGCTCAATTGGTTAGAGCAGCGGACTCATAATCCGTTGGTTCCAGGTTCAAGTCCTGGTGGGCCCACCAGATAAAGACAAAAAGGTACTGCGCAAGCGACCCGGAGGTGGAAACCTTTTGCTGTGGCCAGCCCGGGATTGACATAGTTGTAGGGAGCGATGCGGTCGCCCTTGATCATCGCCACCGAGATGGATCAGGCGGATGCACAACCACGCCATAGCAGTGCAGAATCAGTGCCACTGCGCGGTCTTTCAGGTGATTAAGAGAAGTGATCCAACCGATTACTGTGCCGCTGCTATGAGAGGGGCATCAGAGATACACGTAACATAGCGGACCGGGGTTCCACAGAGGTCCCTGCCGCCGCCCCGATGAGAAGCAACAGAGCACTACCCCGGTTACCAAATAAATCTCATAACCCTCTGGACGACATCCTGGAACCGTACTACCGTGGGAGTAGATACCACCGTCAGCGCCGTCTTTTATGACGATTCTGCTTGGCTTTGCATCGGCTCACTCTGCCCGCGCATATGCCGCCAACCACCGGGAAGCATCAGCGCCTGCGCGCGTGATGACCTGGGTGTAGCAAAAGCGAATGTGACATGGAAAGCGACGGATTACGCCTGTCCGCAGAATTTTGCCGCCCCGTCGGCAACGTCTGCGGAGAGCACAAATCACGGTCCGTATCCAGGGTGCGCTCAGTGCGACCTCTTGATTGAGCAGTTTTGACAACTTGGAAAGTACGATTGGAAGCCGGTGCGGCGACGGACTACACCGGCGCACAGACGAGCAGGCGGGACGTTTGCCCATCCGCAGTGTGGGCAGAGGATCGTCCCGCTTGCCGCCGGATTGACGACGAGAAGTCGGACCAGCCGACGCCTCAGAAGGGATTCTGGCGCTTACCGCGCACTTTATTCCCTGCCGGGGGCTAAACTACGGCGTTCGCTTAGAGAGTCATCTGGAGCGGCAATTACGAAGATGCTCAAATTGATTAGTTTTAAATTTTGAGCACCTTCG
>JBEKNJ010000077.1:0-23362 GCA_049522955.1 Acidobacteriaceae bacterium | reverse complement strand
TCGCGGATGGCAAAACGCAGACCCTTCTCCATGGCCACTGGAGTATGCAATTCAATTTCCAGCTGGACATTGTCCCCGGGCATCACCATCTCCGTGCCTTCGGGCAGCTTCGCCGTCCCGGTCACGTCCGTGGTGCGGAAGTAAAACTGGGGCCGGTAACCATTGAAAAACGGGGTGTGACGGCCGCCTTCTTCCTTGCTCAGGACATAGATCTCGCCCTTGAACTTGGTGTGCGGGGTAATCGAACCCGGCTTGGCCAACACCATGCCGCGCTCCACGTCTTCCTTGGCAATACCGCGCAGCAACAGACCCGCGTTGTCGCCCGCAAGTCCTTCATCCAATTGCTTTTTGAACATTTCCACGCCGGTGACCACGGTCTTGCGGGTCTCCCGGAAACCGACGATCTCCGACTCTTCGCCGACCTTGACCTTGCCGCGCTCGATCCTGCCTGTGATGTCTTCAATCGGCATCAGGAACGGCTGGTCGATGGCACGTGCCGGCAGGGGCACGTTCTTGTCCACCGCATCCATCAGCTCATCGATCTTGGCTTCCCATTGCGCCTCGCCGTTCAACCCACCCAAGGCTGAGCCGCGGATGACCGGCACATCGTCCCCAGGGAAGTTGTACTTCGACAGCAATTCCCGGACTTCCATTTCCACCAGGTCGGTCAGCTCTTCGTCTTCGACTGCATCGCACTTGTTCAGAAACACCACGATGTAGGGAACGCCTACCTGACGAGCGAGTAGAACGTGCTCCTTGGTTTGGGGCATTGGACCGTCGGTCGCTGCGACTACCAGGATCGCTCCGTCCATCTGCGCCGCACCGGTGATCATGTTCTTGATGTAGTCGGCGTGACCAGGGCAATCGACGTGGGCGTAGTGACGGTTGGCCGTCTCGTACTCTACGTGCGCGGTCGCGATCGTGATGCCGCGCTCCCGCTCTTCGGGCGCGTTGTCGATCGAATCAAACGAGCGAAACTGGATCTTCGGATTGTGCTTCGACAGTACCTTTGTGATTGCTGCCGTCAAGGTCGTCTTGCCGTGATCGATGTGCCCAATCGTCCCAACGTTCACGTGCGGTTTGGACCGGTCAAACTTTTCCTTCGCCATCTCGTCCCTCTCTCCTGCTAAATCTCTGGGTTATTTGCCCTGGTTACGGCCGATGATCTCTTCCGAGACCGACCGCGGCGCTTCTTCATAACGATTGAAGTGCATCGAGTAGTTGGCCCGGCCCTGGGTCGAAGAGCGCATGTGGGTGGCATAGCCAAACATTTCGCTCAACGGCACATTGGCCTTGATGACCTGCGATCCGGCACGGTGCTCCATGCCCTCGATGCGGCCACGGCGGGAGTTAAGGTCGCCAATGATGGTCCCCATGTACTCCTCGGGAACCACGACTTCGACCGACATCACCGGCTCCAACAACACCGGCGTCGCCTTGCGAGCTGCTTCCTTGAACGCCATCGAACCGGCAATCTTGAATGCCATTTCGTTGGAGTCGACATCGTGGTAGCTGCCGTCGTAGAGGGTCGCCTTGACGTCGACAATCTCGTAACCGGCCAACACCCCGCCCTGCAGCGCCTCACGAATGCCCTGCTCGGTCGGCTTGATGTATTCCTTGGGCACCACGCCGCCCTTGATGGCATCCACAAACTCGAAGCCCTTGCCCGCCTCGTTGGGCTCGACCCGGATCTTCACGTGTCCATAGTTGCCCGAACCACCGGTCTGGCGAATGTACTTGCCTTCCGCCTCCGCCTTCTTGCGAATGGTCTCGCGATACGCAACCTGCGGCTTACCTACGTTGGCCTCGACCTTGTACTCGCGCATCATGCGGTCGACGATGATTTCGAGGTGCAGCTCGCCCATACCACTGATGATGGTCTGGCCGGAGTCAGGATCCGTATGCACCTTGAAGGTGGGATCTTCCTGCGCCAGCTTGGCCAGGGCCATGCCCATCTTTTCCTGGTCAGCCTTGGTTTTGGGCTCGACCGCCACATGGATCACTGGAGCCGGGAAATCAATCGATTCGAGCACAATGGGAGACTTGTCGGTGCAGATGGTGTCGCCCGTCACCAGGTTCTTGAGCCCTACGCAGGCGCAAATGTCGCCGGCATAGATCTCAACGATCTCTTCCCGCTTGTTGGCATGCATCTTGAGAAGGCGGCCGATGCGCTCACTCTTGCCGGTGCGCGGGTTGAGTACCGTGTCGCCGGTTTTCAGATGCCCGGAATAAAGCCGGATAAAGATCAGCTGGCCGACAAAAGGGTCGGTCATGATCTTGAAGCCGAGTGCAGTCAGCGGCTCGCTGTCGTCGGCATGGCGGAGGATGACCTCTTCCATGTTGTCCGGATTGTGGCCCTCGATCGGGGGCACGTCGAGCGGGCTGGGCAGGTACTCGACCACCGCGTCGAGCAGCGTCTGCACACCCTTGTTCTTGAACGAGCTGCCGCACAGCACGGGGAAGAGCTTCATCCCGATGACCGCCCCGCGTAGCGCCTTGCGCAACTCGGCAGGGGTGGGCGTCTCGCCCTCGAGAAACTTGTGCAGCATCTCGTCATCGTTCTCGGCCACGGATTCGACGAGCTGCATGCGGAAGGCTTCGGCCTTCTTAAGCAGGTTCGCCGGGATCTCTTCGACGTCGTACTTGGCACCCATGGTTTCGTCGTGCCACAGAATCGCCCGCATCTCGATCAGGTCGATTACGCCCTTGAAGCCGGCTTCCTGACCGATGGGGATTTGAATGGCCACCGGGCGTGCGTTCAGCCGCTTGCGGATGGTGTCGACGGCATGCTCAAAATCGGCACCCATCTTGTCCATCTTGTTGATGAAGCAAATGCGGGGCACACAATACTTGTCTGCCTGCCGCCATACGGTCTCCGATTGCGGCTCGACGCCATGAACGGCGTCAAAGACAGCAACGGCGCCGTCGAGCACGCGCAGGCTGCGCTCGACCTCGGCGGTAAAGTCGACGTGGCCCGGGGTGTCAATGATATTGATACGGATATCGCGCCAGGTGCAGGTGGTGGCGGCCGAAGTAATGGTGATGCCGCGCTCCTGCTCCTGTTCCATCCAGTCCATCGTCGCAGTGCCTTCATGCACTTCGCCGATGCGATGGGTGATCCCGGTGTAAAACAAAATGCGCTCCGTCGTTGTGGTCTTTCCGGCGTCGATGTGCGCCATGATTCCGATATTCCGGCAACGATCGAGTGGTACTAGACGAGGCACGGTATTCTCTCACTCTCGCGCGAGACGTTAGACTCGCGATTCTTCTTGCTACTTTGGTTACGCCCACCGCCCTTCGGCAGCAGGCCCTGGGTTCCGACTACCAGCGGTAGTGCGCGAATGCCTTATTGGCTTCCGCCATGCGATGGACGTCTTCCTTCTTCTTCATCGCGGCGCCGCGGCCGTTGGCCGCATCCAGCAGTTCGCTGGTCAATTTGTCGATCATGCCCTTTTCGCCGCGCGCCCGGCCATACGTCACCAGCCAGCGAATCGCAAGCGAAGTGCGCCGCTCGGGATTGACTTCGATCGGCACCTGGTAGTTCGCGCCGCCCACGCGGCGGGTCTTGACTTCGAGCAATGGCTTGCAGTTCTCGACTGCCTTCTTGAACAGCTTCAAGGCTTCGTCGCCACCCTTTTGCTCCAGGTTGGTCATGGCCTGATAGAAGATGCCCTGGGCCGTCGACTTCTTACCGTCCCACATCATCGAGTTGACGAATTTTGTCACCAGCGATGAGTTGTAAACCGGATCGGCGGCTACTTCCCGCTTCGCGATGTGTCCTTTTCTCGGCATAGATCCCTTCCTGAACTACTTCGCCCCGCTCTTGGGGCGCTTGGCGCCATACTTCGAGCGGCTCTGTTTGCGGTTGGCCACGCCCACCGAATCGAGCGTGCCGCGCACCACGTGGTAGCGCACACCCGGCAGATCCTTGACGCGTCCACCGCGGATGAGCACGATCGAGTGCTCCTGCAGGTTGTGGCCGATGCCAGGAATGTACGTGGTCACTTCCACACCGTTGGTCAGCCGGACACGCGCGACCTTACGCAGCGCCGAGTTTGGCTTCTTGGGGGTTTGCGTGTAGACGCGGGTGCAGACGCCGCGCCGCTGGGGCGAGCCCTGCAGCGCCGGCGAAGCCGTTTTGTAGCGCGCCGCGGTCCGGCCTTTTCTCACGAGCTGACTAAAAGTAGGCAAACCTTACTCCTTAAATCTCGCCGCACATTACCGGAACAACGCCTGAATCCGGCGCTTACCGGGGCACAAAGCCAGCGGCTGCTGCTTTGGCCTTACCTGATCAAAACCAAGACGAGAACATCGACGGTGACCGCGCGTTTCTTTCTACATCCGGTGGAGGCCTTTGCGCTCATGCGCTGACCTGCCTCGTGCCGGATCAGGCACCGGAAAACCGGGCACCAGAAAGAAGCCAGTTCCGTTTCGAAGTTCCGGCCTGCATAGCCTTCCCAGGTGGAAGGTGTCGCAAAGGCCGATGCGATTGTTCCCCTGCATCACGCAAGCGTTTTGAAGGGACCCCGATGAGTGGGCCGCAAGATCTTACTGCCAGTTCCAGGAGCGTCCGCTGCGGAATACCACAGCACATCGTTCAAGCACGCACTTTTCTGGCTAATGCGGAACCTTTTAAAGATACCAAGACGGTTCGCCGGCGTCAATGGTGAGGCGCTGTTCTTGCCAACAACGCTTGGGTGCGCCGTATCCCGCCCATTTCCCGTAGCACGTCGTGCCGCGCGCGGCCAAAATGATGGGGCCTTAGCCCCTGCGACCATAATTATGCTTGAAATTCCGACAGACAAAAGCGCAGGGACTAAAGTGTCTGCGTGAGAACTCCTGAATTTGGGAAGCCCGAGGGGCGCACCGCAGATCCCTCCGCTCCGGTCGGGATGACAAATTTGTTTGGGTACGCTAAGTCTAGTTTCCAAGGTGAATTGTCATCCCGACCGGAGCGGAGGCACCCGCGCTTGGTTGGCAGGTGGAAGCTTGTGCTAGCATCCCTGCTACATGTCCGCGCCTTATCCCGCCCTCTGCCTATCGGGGCTGCACGTTCGCACCCTTGCCCGCGCCTGCCTGGGCTTTCTGAGCGCAACGGTTCTTATCCACGCCGCGGGCGGCTCGTCGACCCCCGTCGATCCTCGCGTGTCCAGCATCCTCGCCGAACTGGAGAAAACCCGCACTCCTCACCAGGTAGCGCTCTCGCCGGACGGGCAAATGATTGCCTGGACGGTGGATGGGGACGGAGGGATCCAGATTCAGGTTGCATCCGCCGCCGATCCGTCCCGCCCCCATCGCTTGACCGCAGGCAACGGGGCACCCTGCAGCGAAGAGAATCTGGCCTGGTCGCCGGACAGCAAGACCCTGGCTTTCACCTCGGACTGCAATGGCTCGGACGGCGCAAGCGAGCAGGCGGACGTCTATTCGGCGGTTCCCTCCGCGGCTAACTCGTCTCCCCGGCGCCTGACCCATCTGCACGGTGGAGTCACGACCCTGGCCTTTTCTTCCGACGGACTACACATTGCCTGCCTATATATCGAAGGCGCCAGCCGCCCGGCCGGGGCCCTGGCGCCCATGAAGCCGCCCGCCGGGGTGATTGGGGTCGAGGGGCTGGAAATCCAACGGGTTGCGGTCATCGAAGCCGCCTCCGGCGAATTCCGCCAGGTATCCCCGGCCGCGCTTCACGTCTATGAATATGACTGGGCACCGGACTCGCGGCAGCTAACCTACGTCGCCGCGCCCCCGCCGGGAGAAAACAACTGGTGGGTTGCCCAGCTTTACACCCAACCGCTCACCGGGGGACAGCCGCGATCCATTCTTGACCCGGAACACACGCCAGGCCCGCTGCATGGGCTGCAGATGGCGGTACCCCGGTGGTCGCCGGATGGGCAACAAATCGCGTTCATCGGCGGCCTGATGAGCGACCAGGGAGCCACCGGCGGCGACATTTACCTGGTACCTGCTGTCGGCGGAGAAGCGAAGGACATCACCCCGAACGTCCCCAGGACCGCGGCCTGGATTCACTGGATGAACTCAGCCGAGGGGTCCGCGCCGTTGCTGGTGTCCTGGGTTAGCTCGGGACAGGTTGAAATTGCCCTGCTCGACCCCGCGACGGGAAAGACTGCGGCACCCGGTCACGCCACAATTCCCGCCTCGGTCAGCGACGGACGCCTGGAGCAGAGCCTCTCCCTCGACCACCATAACAAGGTGGCATTCATCCAGAGTTCCTTTGCGGAAGCCCCCGAGGTGTACCTCGGCCAGCTGGGGGAGCAGGGCCATCCTATTACGCACTACAACGACAGCCTTAAGCCTCTTTGGGGTAAGTCGGCGTCGATCCACTGGACCAGCGACACCTTTCCAGTGCAGGGCTGGCTGCTGTATCCAGCCCACTATGATCCCAAAAAGAAATATCCGCTGATTGTCAGCGTGCATGGCGGCCCTTCGAGCGAAGTCCAGCCTCACTGGCCGGACCTGGGTTACAACCCCGTTGCCTTTTCTGCGCTGGATTACTTCGTGCTCATGCCCAACCCCCGCGGTAGCTACGGCGAGGGCGAGGCGTTTACCCAGGCCAACCGCAAGGATTTCGGGTATGGCGATCTGCGCGACATCCTAACCGGGGTAGACGCAGTGAGCGAGAAGTTTCCCATCGATCAGCAGCGCATCGGCCTCACCGGATGGAGTTACGGGGGCTTCATGACCATGTTCGCGGTGACCCAGACGCAGCGCTTTCATGCCGCTGTCGCCGGGGCCGGCATTTCCAATTGGCAGAGCTACTATGGCGAAAACTCGATCGACCAGTGGATGACCCCTTTCTTCGGCGCCTCGGTTTATGACGACCCGGCGGTCTACGCCAAGAGTTCAGCCATCGACTTCATCCGCAACGTCAAAACTCCTACGCTGGTGGTGGTCGGGGACCGCGATGGAGAGTGTCCCGCGCCCCAGTCCTTTGAGTTCTGGCACGCGCTACGGGCCGAGCACGTGCCCACCCAGCTGGTGGTCTACCCGGACGAGGGTCATCGCTTCAACTCACCCCAACATCGCCGCGATGTGCTGGCGCGCGCGCTGTCGTGGTTTGAACAATACATGCCGCCGCACAGCTAAGTGCTCGAGTAAACCCGCTGGCCTGTTGCCTCGTAGCCCAGTCCCTTCTACACTTAGGACGTTGACCACGAACAACTGCAGCGGCATCGAACGAGTTGCCATGGTGCCGGCGATCGGGCGACGCACAGTCACGCTCCAACAGATATTGGAGAGTCCGCCTGGCGCAGAGCTGGTTGGTGGAACAGTTCAGGCAAGAGAGCGCTCTTCGGTTGCTGAGGCAGCAGGCACCAGCTATGGCATTTCCGAAAGGAAAGGCCACAAAGAAGACAGCGGCTCCGGCAAAAAAATAGCGGAGACGCGCTCAGCAGTTCATAAACCGTCGGGAGCGGCAACACCTGGCGGGGAGGTTTCATGCAGCGGTTTTTGACTTTTGTGGTTCTGATTCTTCTTACCGTTCCCGTGGGTCTTTCTCTCCAGGGCTGTGCTAACAAAAATGCCAACTACTGCAACGGGTCCGGCTACGGCTACACCAACAGCCAACCGATCTCTATTTCGCTGCAGCCGCAGACCACGGGACTTTCGGTCGGGTTCTCGCAAACCTCGCAACTGCAAGCCCCCTCGGCGCTGAACTGCAAAGGCACGGCGGCTTCGATTAGCACCTACACCTACGGCACGACGGACCGGACCATCGCCGATGTGTCACCCACCGGCGCGGTCTGCGGCGGCACGTGGAATCTCCATACTCCCGCAGTCGCCGACTACACCACCTGCATACCGACGAACAAGACCGGCATTGCGTATATGACTGCCAGCGCCGCCGGCTTTACCAGCAACCAGGTCGCGGTGTACTCCCATCCTCCCATTACCAGCCTACAGCTGGTCGGCCCGACCAACGCGGAAGGCGCGCCGATATGTGTTTCGCAGGGCCAGACCAAGCAGCTCGATGCCATCGCGTACGTAACCAACAACTCAGGCAACCAGACCATCTTCTGCAGCCCAACGACCAACGACTGCAACGACGTCATCGGCCACATCACCTACGCGGCGGCCAGCGCCGGCGTGGTCACGATTGACCAGAATGGCGTGGCCACGGCCCAAGCCCCGGGCTCGACCCTTATCACCGGCACCATTGCCCAAACCAGCAGCAACGCCGGCTACTTCTACACCTGCGCACCGGCCAAGATCGCGCTCAGCGTTGCCTCCACCGGCGCTACCAGCGCCAGCGTCACGCTCAACACCCCATTAGCGCTGACCGCAACGGTGACGGACACCAATGGGTTCACGATCAACGGGCTGGCCCTGAGCTACGTATCGACCAACCCGGGCGCCATCGCGGTCAGCTCCACTGGCGCGGTGACGGCCTCCTTTCCCTCGAACTCGGCAATCACCGCCATCTGCCAGCCGACCACCTGCAACCCTGCTCCCATCAATGTCATGGGAACCCTAGGCACAGGTGTCCCGGTGATCAGCAATTTCGTGCAAATCAGTTCTCCGGGCAAGAACAGCAATTACATCTGGGTTTCCAGCCCGGGTTCGCCCTACTTCGTTCCCATCGATCTTTCCACCGGGACCATCGGCACCCAGATCAAGCTTCCTTACTCGCCCAATTCCATGGTCCTTGACCCAACCGGGACCACGCTTTATTTCGGCAGCTACAAGGAGTTGATGACCTATACCGCGGCCACCAACAGCCTGGCTTCGGAGGTCGCCAATGTACCGGGCGTGGTGCTTGCTGTCTCACCCACCAACTCCGCGGTGGTGGTGAACGATCAGTTGCGCGGCGTTCTTTATCTCTACACTCCGTCCACGGGAGCCTATACCTCTTTCGCCGGAATTGGACAGAGAGCCGCCTTCACCGCTGACGGGCAGACGGTTTACATCGTGGGCAACGGGGTGCTCTATATCCATAACGTCTTCACGGGCTGGTCAGTCGAGCCCCTGCCCGCCAACCAGGCTACGCCGACGACGGGTGTCTGCCCCGCGACCAACACCACCAGCCCGATTCCTACCGACCCCACAAGTTATCCGCCCAACACCACGGCAAACCCCAACAACACTTACAACGTCTTTTGCTCTCCCGACCTAGCGGTGACGATTCCGGCAGCGGCGGTGTTTCTCTCCGGCACAACGACCGCAGCGTATGGCCAGTGTCCTGAAACCACGGTCACGCCGGTGGTGAATTATCCCGAAGCTGCCACGGTCGCGGCGCTCTCTGATCATGTGGCCTCGACCACCGACGGCAAACACATTATCGGTGCCTCCGCCAACCCGGCAGTGCTGACGGACCTCTCGATTACTGTGCCCATCGATGCCTGCCCTTCGGACGCTAACGGGCAAACCACGGGCATCGTCTTCAATCCTCCTCCAGTGGTCAATCAGACATCGCTGGCGGCATATGGCATCAACAACATCAATCAGGTGGTAGCCGCCACCAATTCGCTGGAAGCGTTTGTTACCTATGGGAGCAATGCCACCACGCCGCCGGCCGGGGGCGCGTTGTTGCCGGTGTACAAACCTTCGGCCACAGCAGGTGCGTTGGGAACGCTCAGCAGTGTCACGCTGAGCGGCAATGCCCTGGCGCCTGTGGCCGGCATCTTCTCCCCGGATAACACCCTCTTCTTTGCGGGCACCACGGGGGATAACCAGCTGCACCTGATCGATACCACGACACTGCTCGACACCAAGCAGATCGACCCCAAATTGACCGATATCAACGGCAAGCCGTTGCCGCCGATCTTCCTGGCGGTCAAGCCGAGACCGACGACGTAGAGAGTTATCTTCGGGTGGACGTGTTTGGGTGAGCTGAGGCTGGGGTTCGTGTGTCTGTGCGAGAACCTGAGAAAAGCCACCGCAGATCTCTCCACTACGCTACGCTCCGGTCGAGATGACAATTTTGTTTGGGAACGCTAAGTATCGTTTCCAAGATGGATTGTCATCTCGACCGGAGCGTAGCGTAGTGGAGAGATCTGCGGTGGCTTTTCTCAGGTTCTCGCACAGACACACGATCCCAGGCGGACTCTTTGGAGGGGCGCAGGAAGTATGCCAACCAAGACTTACTGGAGAGGTAAATCAGTCACCGGCAAGAGAGATCGCGCCTGGGGACCCCCCTTTGGGGGCAGTATCACGGTCCCAACCCAGGATTTCGGAAATCTGGTCGGCGAGCGTCAGCGGATCGAAGGGTTTGGAAAGGATGGCCGCCGCTCCGAGTTCATCTAGCTTGCGCCGGTCCTGACCCTGGACTTTTGCGGTAAGCAGCAGGACAGGAATGTGAGCGGTGTTTCCGTTTTGCTTCAGGATCTGGTAGGTGGTCGGGCCATCGATGTCGGGCATCATGACATCGAGCAAAATGGCGTCCGGCTGTTCGAGCGATGCGCGTCGTATGCCTTGGGCCCCGGAGGGGGCGAGGATGACCTGCCAGCCGGCAATGGTTTCCAGGCTGAGCGCGGTCACTTCCCGTATATCGGCTTCATCATCAATGATTAAAATGCGAGGAACCATACCAGCGCCCACTCTCTTTGTTGTTATCACTCTAGGTTCGGTGGCTTCGGGCGTACATAACACTTGCTGTGCATTACCTTGATAACAGGCGATTTAGAGCGCCTCGTTGCAACCTCTATATTTTTCAGTGGCAGTTACGTAATGCCCACGATCGAGATCGGTTATGCTTAGCGGTGGCCGGAAACCCGGCCAGGACGCGAGGAGAAAATGACCAGATTGCTCAGAGTATGCGTAGGTGCGCTACCGGCTTTATTGGTTCTGTCGGCGCCGGCGGCGATGCACAAAAACAAAGGACTGGAAGTCGATTTCAAGACCAGCACGGGGCAGGATGCGGGAACCGCAACGCTTACTCCGGCGGGCAGTGGAGTCAAGGTCAAGCTGGACCTGTCGAACCTGCCCGAGGGCGAGCACGCGATCCACGTGCATCAGACCGCCAAGTGCGATGGACCGGATTTCAAGACCGCCGGCGGCCACTTCAATCCCGATAACAAAGAGCACGGAACCAAGAATCCCAAGGGTGCGCATGCCGGCGACATGCCTATGAACCTGCAGGTGATGGCCGACGGCACCGATCACGTCAGCTTCATCACGCAAAGCATTTCGCTTAAAAAGGACGCGAAGAATTCTGTTTTCGCCAATGGGGGCACGGCATTTGTCATTCACGAGAAAGCAGACGATATGATGACCGACCCGACGGGCAATGCCGGCGGGAGAATTGCGTGCGGGGTGATCGTCGCACCTTAGGCGCAGGAGGGCTAACGGCGCGAATGTCTGACCACCGTCGGGGTGGTCGACGCGAGGTACTTGGGAATACTCGCAGCCGGCAGGGCGGGCGCGAGAAGATGTCCCTGCACAAAATCGCAACTTAGGTTACGCAAGCACTCCAACTGATCGGCGCGCTCCACCCCTTCGGCGACGACCTTGAAACCCAGGCTGTGGGCGAGGGCAATAATCGCCTGCACGATGGTATACGTCCCATTGGGATCAGAGATGCGCTCGACGAAGGAGCAGTCAATCTTGAGCGTGCTGACCGGAAGCTGGTGCAGGTGACTCAAACAGGAGTAGCTGCTGCCAAAGCCGGCAACCGAAAACTGGACACCCAGGGCGGCCAGGCTGCGCATCTGGGAAGCGACCTCCGGACGGTTGCGCATGACGGTACTCTCGGTCACGATCAGCTCGAGCAGTCTGGGGTCCAGGCCGTGGTGGGCCAACGTGTTCAATACCCGGGCGGAAAAGTCGGAGTGCAGGAACTGCAGCGGAGAAACACTCAACCCGATGCGCAGTGGGGGGTGCTGCTGATTTTGCCACTCGATGCTTTGCCGGCACACCTCATCCAATACCCAGTTACCCAGGGGAACAATCAGGCCGCACTCTTCTGCAATGGGTAGAAAACGATCGGCTGCAACGGTGCCCAGTTGCGGATGGTTCAGGCGTAGCAGCGCTTCCAGGCTGCAGAGATTGCCCGCCATGGAATATTGCGGCTGGTAATAGAGTTCCAGTCCATCGTTTTTGAGCGCGCTGCGCATGAACCGCTCCAACTCGCTGACTTGGTCGGCGGAGCCACTGACATGCGAAGAGACGAGCAGATAGTGACCCCCACCCGCCTGCTTGGCACGATACATTGCAGCGTCGGCCGAGCGTCGAAGCGCGGCGGGATCGACCCCATCATCGGGATAGATCGAGATGCCAATCGATGCCGAAATGTCGAAGGTGTAATCGTCGACTTCAATCGGCTTGCTGATACTTTCCAGAATGCTGCGCGCGACCATCAAGGCGCTGTTCTTACTGGCCAGCTCGCCGAGAATGATCACGAATTCATCGCCGCCGGTGCGGGCAAAGGTATCGACGGCACGCAGGCGCGCCGACACCCGGGCGACCACTTGCTGCAGGCACAAGTCGCCGGCGGCGTGGCCGAAGCTGTCGTTGATGTGCTTGAAGCGATCGAGGTCGAGGCACAGGACCGCCGCTTGTTGTCCGTAGCGGGACGCCTGGGCCAGGCTCTGCTGCATGCGGTCTTCCAACAGCAGCCGATTGGGTAGGCCGGTGAGGAGGTCGTGATGCGCCTGGTGCAGCAGCTGCTCATGCAGCTGCTGGCGGTCGGTGACGTCCTGCACCAGGACGAAACTGCACTTACGACCCTGAAAATCAATCAAATGCGACGCGGTATCCACCTGGATGTAGGAGCCGTCTTTGCGCCGATGACGCCAGGGGCCGGTCAGCTTGGTAGCATTCGTAGCGGAATTTTCCCGTAGGATCGCTCCGACATCTTCCGTCGGCCTCAAATCCTTGAGGGTCATGGCGACGAATTCTTCGCGCGCGTAGCCATAGTGGGCGACCGCGGCATCGTTGACCTCGAGGATCTGGAGGGTCTCCGGATCATGCACCCACATCGGGTGCGGGTTGGAGGCGAAGAGCAGACGGTAGTGCTCGGTGGCACGTCCGACAGCCAGGAACTCGTCCTCCAGCATGGTCATGATCATGCCGAAGGCGACAAAGTATTTGGGCACATTCCACAATTCGGCGGGAATCTGCCCGGCCTGGACCAAGTGCTGGCAAAGCAGCCCAACGGGAAAGACCAACGCCCAGGCCATCAGGCCGAAGATGGAAGTCAGGACGCCGGTCGAGGTACGCCGGTAATCGAACCAGTAAAGGGCGGCAAAGGCGAGGAAAATCACAAACAGCAGCGCCAGGATGCCGTGATCCGGCTGCTGATGCACGATCGAGACCAGGGTCCAGATGCCTCCGCCGGAAAAGGCCAGGGTCATGACTGCCCAAACCCGGCTGCGTCCGCGGCAGAGCCTCCAGGCCAACACGACACCGGCCACCGCAGTCACCGTGGCGGCTGCGTACAACGGCCACTGGTGCACCCCGTCAAAGATCAGATAATTGGTATAGAAGAGCGCCGGAATTCCGATGCCGAATGCGGTCAGAGCGCTGCCGAGCGGGGACTCAAAGATAGCGGAGGCGGAGAAAAGAAAGCACAGGCCGGAAAGAAGCAGCGCGCTGATGCTCAGGCAGTCGACCAGCTCTTGTCCCCGGGGCGACGTGGCCGGGAGCAGCAGGGCGAAGAAGTGGAACAGGACCAGGACCCAGGCAATCACCCAGCAGCGCAGGCGCGCGGTTGCGCGTTTGCGATAGATCGAGGCGAACAGCACCACGAGCAGACCCAGGATCAGAATGTCGAGCACTTCGTTTTTCATGAGCGACAAGACGCGGCAGAGAAAAATGCAAAGAAAAATATACTGCAGGAAGAGCAAACTGTCGGTTCTTCCTTTGTGTTAAGTATCTCCGAACGCGGCAAAGTCTCAAGGTCACGGAAGTGTGACCGGAATGGGGAAGGGTGGTACCACATCTGCATCCTCCGGTTGCCGCAATTCGATCGGCCAGTCGGGGGGAGGGAGAAGGGTCCGCAGACCCATCAGTTCTGGGCGGGATCGGGCTGGTATCGGGGCGCAGGTGTTACCGGGCTTAAACGAAGCTCACCCGGAGGTTAAAAAACCTCAGAAAGCCTGACCTTAAAAGCGTTCCGGCGGAGCGATTTCCGGCTTGTTTACTCCAGTTTCTACTGGCAAGTGGTTACTGCGGAGCTGGCAGCTGCGGAAGTGACGCAAAGATCCGAATTACCTAAGCCTTCCCGTAATGCTTAGGAAGCAGTTCTCAGTTCTTTTTCTGCCCTTAGCCAGTCCTGCTCGGGCGAGCCCTCTGGCCACCCACGTTCCGCCCAGAACTTCTCGGCCAGACGAGCAATCTCTTCCCGCGTAGGTGCTGGGGTGGCGGCGGGGGTCTGCTTCTTGGCTGCCGGTTTGCGGGGCTTGGCGGTTCCGTTTGGCGCGTCTGCGCTCTTGGTAGTCATTGACGTCTCCTTCATGCTGCTGATTACTCGCCCATCCTCAAAGACAGGCACAGTCTCATGATACGAAGGAGAGGAATGAATTGCCAGCCGATCAGCTAGTAACTTTCGGGTTACGCCCGGTCCAAGCGGCAGCACGCGACTATTCAGGCCCCCGATGCCGGGGTATCAAACCGTTCCTGGCGTCGCGATATGGCGTTGGACAAGGAGATGGGTGGCTCGGATTGCAAGAGCTGGATGCTCCATTCCTTCATCGCCGGCCGGGACTGCTGCAGCTCGGCGAGGTCTGCTCTCCAGTTTCGAAGATGGACTTTGGTATCCAGCATGCGGATCCAGAAAGCGCGGTACTCTGCCTGGTTGAGTCGCTCGACATTGGCGAACAACTCCTCGTCGCCCAACAGCCACTGCCATAAGAACCGGTCCTGCGAAGCGGGTTGGCGCGCGGCAAGTGACTCGTCAGCGAGCTCCTCGTCGGTGGGGAAGGCATTCAATGCGTAGCCAAAATCAGAGAAATCACTCTTCTCGCCGGTTTGCTCGGCGATCCGTTTGAGGCAGCGCACGAGGTTTCGCCGCGCCGGTCCGCGATACGCCCTCTCCTCGATCAGGCCCCGGTAAAGATTGACCGCGCGGCGCAGGCCGCGGACGAAAAGATCGGTCCGCGAGCTGTTGTCGGGGGACTCCTCGGGGACATAAAAGCGGCTGCAAAGCAGGGCTTCGACAAAGGTAGTGTGCTTCCAATCCTGGTCAACGGAGGCGGCGTGAGCCACGTCGGCAAAACCCTGTTTAGATATGGTTTCGAGTTGGGTCCGCTCCGCCTTCCGCAGCCACGATGGCTCCTTATCCTGGGTCTCCAGAATCTGGTAGGCGGCCAGCGCCCGGTAGGAATAGGCCTGAGCAATTCGGCGCCGCTCCACCGCATTCGGAAAGCGGGCCAACTGGGCGAAAAACTGATCCAGCCGGGCAAAGGCAGTCCAGGGATCCGAGCGGGACAGGTGGGAAACCGCGGAAAGCAACAGGCCGTTCAGGTAAACGGCCGCCTCCGGCTCGGAGGGCAGATCGTGAAACGCAAGACGGCCCTGGCCAATGTAGGCCAGGTCGTCGATGTCATCGATGATCGCCCGGGCACGCGCGGGAAAGGCATTGCCCTCCTCCTGAAAGCCCAGAGGCTGTTCGCCAACCTCCTGCAACAGTCCAGGCAAGGCGCTCCGGGCTGCAGCCTTAGCGTCCCGGAGGACTTCCAGTTGGGCAGCCACAGCTTGCACCTCAGCGACGGCGCGCGACGAATCGCTGTCCCAGGCACGCGCCTGGAGGTAGACCTGGATCACGATTAGGGCAGCGATCAGGGCAAAGACAGCGAGGAAGATGGCCGACGCAGTGCGGATCCGGCGTTGGGCCCGGGCTGCCTGCTGCAAATTCTCCTGCGACTGGCGTAATTGGTCCTGGACCTTGGCCAAGGCGGCCTGGAATTCCTCGGAGTTGATGTCGGACCGGGGCGAAGCAGTCACCGGAGCCTGCCCGTTAGCCAGCAACGCACCGGCAACCGGCGCTCCATAACTCGGGAGCTGACGCCGAATCGGCTGGGTTAGCGTAGGAGACACATAGGCAGGAGAGGAACTAGCCGGGGTCGCGGTGTTCACAGGCGCGGTGGTGGAACCGTTGACCTGCGCTTCGGCGGGAAATCCGATCAAGATATAAAGGCAGGCAAGCAGGCCAACGGCCAGCAGGCCCAGCGCCAGCACCGTCATCCAGCCATTGGTGTGCTTACGCGGCGCCCTGCCTGCGGGATCGCTGTCCATTTTGCCTCCGGAGGTGGTGTAACAAGGAACAAGGGGCGGGTGCAGCCGTTGCTCAGAACGGCTGCCCGCGAGCAGAGATTACCCCGATCACCTAACCCTGATAATGCTTCGAAGTATCTGCAACTTCAAGCCCCCAGGCAATCCCACTTCCGCAACAGCTAAGAGAAAACCCAGCGGTCAGCGTGACTCCGCGGGGGCGCTCCTGGTCACGGTAATGGGCTCGGAGAGGTTTACGGTGACCACTGTTTCCGCCGGAATGGTTATATCTTTATTGCCGGTAAAGGCAGCGCCCGCGGTTCCAGCGCCGGCTCCGAGCAGGCCACCGATCAATGCTCCCTTGCCGCCACCGGCCAGACCACCGATCAGCGCACCACCGCCACCACCACCGCCAATGAACCCGGCGCTGCGTTTGCCTTTGCCGGAGACTGCTTTCTCATAGCTGGTTGTGGTGACCGAATAGTTGCCCACCCTGCGAATCGCTATGGCCAAGTCGCCGTTTCCTTTGAACCTTCCCTGACCTTTGGCACCAACGACTGTGCCGGTGACCGGAGTACCGGCGCGTAAAACGGTGACGCCATGAACCACCACGGACTGGGCCAAGGCGCCACTGAACGTATCGCCCACGTTGTTGGTTTTCGCGCTGACCGCCTGTTCCAGACGAACCGCCAGCGGAGTGCCTGTGGGCACGGTGTATTCCCTAGGAGCAGGCGGAGGGGGAGGAGTGGCCGGGACCGCAGCCATCGCTGGCGGCGGAGGAGCGGGAGCCGGCGCGGGGGCGGGAGCTGGGGCCGGCGCGGGGGCGGGAGCAGCCGCAGGTTCCGTCGCGGGAGGAGGGGCCGGGGCCGGCGTCGCCTGGGCCGTTGTCGGGGACTCGGGGGCGGGGGCAGCGGGAGCCTGCGCCTTATTGCACCCGCCCAGCAAGAGGAAGCCAGCCAGCGAGAGCGTGCCGGCAAGAGCATATGCGGTCTGCCCTGGTGCATGCCCCCAGGTGGAATGGGATACAGCGTGCTTATTCATAAGTCTCTCCCTTAATGCGAAAGTGTCTGCGCTATGCTAGCCCGGACTGTCCAGTTCCCCGGAATCAACTCGTGAGCCGACGTTGCGATGTTTGTGGTTCCAAGCAGCCGTTTTCTGCACCCGATTTTCGGGGACCCGGGGTCGATGTCAGATCGATCCAGCCCAGCCGGCCTTGCAAAACCCCTGACATCCATGAAGGGACAACCACGAATCGACTGGGTGGCCGCGTTGAGAACGACTTAAGCTTACACCAACTCTGACTATCTTTAAGATGCTGAAACCCCATAGACAGACGCGCACCATCGTTCAACACCAGGGAGTGGGCCCCCCCAGGAGGGGACTCGCGGATGGCGAGGGCTGAGACGCCTCAGTGGCTTGACTTCAGGCCAGCGGGAAAGCGGTTCGTGAGTGCAAAGACTCCTCACTTAGACCAGCAGATTGTCGATCAGCCGCGTGTTGCCAACCCTCGCAGCCACCGCTACCAACGCCCCACCGTGCACATCAGGGACATCCTCGAGAGTGTCGGGATCTACAATTCGGCAGTAATCCACCAGCACCCCAGGTTCCTCATGCAGGATACAAAGTGCCTCGGCCAGCAGCTTGGCGGAGGCCTGCTCTCCGCTCCGGACCTGCTGCTCGATCCCCCGCAGAACCCGGGAGAGAACCAATGCCTGACGCCGCTCTTCGCTGCTTAGGTTGCGATTACGCGAGCTCAGCGCCAGCCCATCCGGTTCCCGCACCGTTGGACATACGGCCAACTGGACACCAAATCGCAGGTCCCTCACCATCTTGCGCAGCACGGCGACCTGGGCCGCATCCTTCTGCCCGAAAAATGCGCGGTCCGGGGTAAAGATGTTGAATAGCTTGGCCACCACGGTGGCCACCCCGCGAAAGTGGCCCGGACGCGAGGCTCCATCCAGGCGCTCACTCAGGCCCGCCACTTCGACAAAAGTGCTGGTGCCGCTGGGGTACATCTCCTCGACTGAGGGAGTAAAGACCAAGTCGACCCCGGCTGCTTCCAGGGTTTGACAATCCTGCTCCAGGGTCCGGGGATAACTGGCGAAGTCTTCCTTAGGTCCAAACTGAGTAGGGTTCACGAAAATGCTGACAGCCACCGCATCGCAACCTGCCTGCGCGGCATGCACCAGGGACAGATGGCCCTCATGGAGGGCTCCCATGGTCGGCACCAACCCCAGGGTCTTGCCGGCGGCACGGATTTCCGCACACGCGGTTCGGGTTTCAGCGATGGTCTTCAGTACCAACATCCGCTAGGCCTTACGCCTGGCCGCGCCCTCTTCCAATAGCAAAGCCGCCATCGCCTCTTTGCCAAGATGATAGCTTTCCTCATCGGCGGGGAAATTACGTCCCTGCACATCATCGCGGTAACGCTGGACTGCATCCGTGATCAACGCCGCTGCGTCGCCATAGCGGCGCACGAATTTCGCGGTAGGCGAGAAAGACAAGTTGATGAGGTCGTGCAGCACCAGGATCTGGCCATCGCAATGCGCGCCGGCGCCGATGCCAATGGTTGGGATGTGGAGAGCTGCAGTCATCCGCTGCGCTACTTCAGAAGGGATGCCTTCGAGCACCACCGCGAAGGCGCCGGCCGCTTCTAGGGCGAGCGCGTCTTTGACCAGGTGATGGATCGCCGCCACCGACTTGCCCTGGACCCGGTACCCGCTCATGCGGTGGACCGACTGCGGCGTTAAGCCCAGATGGGCCATTACCGGGATCTCAGCATCCGTTAACCGTCTGACCAAATCCAGGCGGCTCGCTCCGCCTTCCAGTTTCACTGCCTGGGCCCCGGCTTCCTTGAGGAAGCGGGTCGCATTGGCGATCCCATCCGCCGTACTTACCTGGTAGGAGCCGAACGGCATGTCCGCGATCACCATCGCGTGCTTAACCGCCCGGCGTACTGCCCGGGTATGCAGCAGCATTTCGTCCATGGTGACGGCCAGGGTGTTCTCGTAACCCATCACCACCATGGCCAGAGAATCCCCAACCAGGATCATGTCGACCCCGGCCTCGTCCACCAGCCGTGCGGTGGCATAGTCGTAGGCGGTCAGGGCCACGATGGGAGTGCTGTGCGTTTTCTTATCGTGGAGGGTTTGGATAGTCACCCGGGCTCGGGTAGTCGGCGCGGACGGATCCGCACTGCGGAAATGGGTAAGGCTCATGTGAACTCCAGTGCAACTCCCCACTGGGGATGCTGCCCGATTCAGTACCGCAGAGAAGTATACGCCGTCGCTGATACTCCCGGCAAAGTACTGACTAAATTGACCCCAACTCCTTTTTTAAGTTCTGTTTGAGGATCGCGAGAATCTCATCGTGGCCCATTTTTTGTGCCCAGGCCTCAGGCGTTGCCCAGGTCTCGGCATCCTTCTCCTGTACCGGTGCTCCGCGCTGAAGGAGCACTTCCACCAGCTCCCTATGTCCCCAACGGCAAGCCCAGCCCAAAGGGGTTGATTTGAGCAGGTCATCGCGTACATCCAGCCGCGCCCCATGATCAATCAACATGGCGGCAAACCGCGCCCGGTCTTTTCCTGAGAGGTCACTTTGGCGGGCTGCCGTAAAGTGCAACAGTGTTTCATGGCGGCGATGAACGTTGGCGTCGACTCCGTGCTTGAGCAATACTTCCAGGCTGCGAAAATAGCCTTCGTTTTGCGAGGAGTCCCCTCCCGCGTCACGGATCGGTTGAATCAGGACCCAGTGCCAGCGAGGGTCCTGGGGCTGCCAATGGAGATGAGACAACGCCATGGCCACGATTTCCGGACATCCGTGGCCCGCTGCAGACCAAGCCAACTCACTCACCAGCTCCTCGTCGGGTGCCTGCGCCAGCATTCTCCTCGCTTCCTCTACGTCGTGCGTTGCGGCGACCATGTACGGCTGTCGTTTGGCTCCCCGCTCCAGCAGCAAATTCTTTACTCGATCGTCTGCGTGGCCCCACGCGTTGGCCAGCGGCCATCCAGAAGCGTAGACATTCGCATTCGGGTCCGCGCCTCGATCAAGCAGCAAGGTGGTCATCGCGAGATCGCCCGCTAACGCCGAATGCCACAGGGGCATACCCCAACTTTCGGTCGGTTCTTCAACCCCTTCCAGCAGGATGCGTTCGTCTACATCCGCGCCAAGATCGAGGAGCAGTTCAGCGCTTTCCATTTGGCGGTGGTTTACGGCGAGCGTCAACAGACCACCCGAGCTGCTGATTTGTCGCAGCAATCCTGGTTCGGCCGAGATGAATTGCCGGACCTGGGGCAGGTCTCCCAACGCGACTGCCGCGCGCACCGTCGGAATTGCGCCCTGCTCCAGCAACAGACCCGCCACGCGGGGGAACCGTTCCGCGCGCTTATTTTGCGGATTTGCCCCCAGGGCAGCATGATCGAGGGGCGTGAGCTCAGATGGGTCCTTCTTGTGGACGTTCGCCCGTCGCTCCAGCAGCCAGGCGACCAACGCAAGCCGGTTCCTCCGCGCGGCCACATGCAGTGGCGTCAAACCTTCCCGGTCGCAGGCGTGAATCAAGGTGCGGTCCTCGTCCAGCAGCTGCATGGCTGTGGTGTCGTCACCCTGCGCGATGGCGGCACTGATCTGGTCCTGCGTGGGAGAAACTGTCGCATTGGAGCAGCTCATCTCCTCGCGCCGGTGGTGCTCCTCTTCGTGAATGACGGCCACGATTTCGTCGTAGTGGCGCTCTTGCGCAAGTGTCAACGCAGACGTCGCGTCGCGGTGCGGCCAGATACCCTTGCGGGCGTCTGCGCCTGCTTCCATGAGAAGGCGCACCATCGCAGCGTCGCGCCGCAGCACTGCATAGTGCAGTCCCCGATGCTCGTCGTTCTCTGCCCGGTCGGTTGCCACCAACTCAGGGCGACTGGCAAGCAAGGTTCGTACCTGCGCCAGATCACCCACCTGTACCGCCTCGGCAAAGCGTGCGATGTTCGCTCCATCCACGAAGGCTTTCAGTTTGGGCCAACTGGCAAAGCCGTAAGCGCGCGCAATGACCCGTTGGGCATCGCTGAGGGCGAATCTGTTGCTGTCGGCATTGCGTTCGAACTGATTCACCTCTGCCATCGCGCTGGGCACACCCGCGCGAAATTCCTGCAGAAGTTCTTTGGCTTGCTTGCGCAGCTGCTCCAGGTTTGGCTGCTCAGGTAGACGGCGTGGGGAAGCGGACATGACGATCTCCTTTTTGGTCGCTGCCCGGTGTCCGCGTGGCGGGCTAAAAAGAAGATTCGCCTATCGAATTGTGGGGAACTAGAAAACCGGTGGGCTCAGCCCTGCCCGCGGACACGGGGGCGTCCGGTACGCCACCTGAAGTATAACGCGGGTTCAGGCGCCGTTTCCCTGGGTAGCGGGAGGCAGAAAATACTGCTTGCCCTTGATGGGCTCGGAGAGCCGCTTGAGCAGCAGCGCCAGATCCTGTTCGCGGTTCACGAAGTCGATTTCCGAGGTGTCGACCACCAGGAGGTCACTGGCCGTGTAGTGGAAGAAGAAATGTTCATAGGCCTTCGCCACCTGCTCGATGTATTCGTCACTGATGGCTTGCTCCTGGGTGAGCCCCTTACGTCTGAGGCGCTGCTTCAGCACCTCGGGAGACGCCTGCAGATAAATCACCAGGTCGGGTGTGGGCACTTCGTTGCGGAATGTCTGGTAGTAGCGGTTATAGAGAGCCAGCTCTGCGTCGGTGAGATTGATGTAAGCGAAGAGCTTGTCTTTCTCGAACACGTAGTCGGCCACGATCGGCCAGGGATCACTGCTTGCCAGGTCCTTCGCGAGTTGGCGCATCTGGTCGTATCGCTCTACCAGGAACCACATCTGGGTGGCGAGAGCCATGCCGCTCATCTCCTGGTAGAAGCGGTCGAGGAAGGGATTGTCTTCCGGTTCTACGATGCGGCGGGCTTGTAGGGTTTCCGCCAGAATACCGGCCAGGGTCGATTTCCCGACGCGAATCGGTCCTTCGATTGCGATGAATCGAGGTTGCTCAAAAAGATCTGCCATGAGGAAAAACCGAAGATAACACAGTTAAACTCTTGAAGCATGTTCAGACAGGTAGTCTCAGCGAGTTTGATTACAGGATTCGCCGCGGGGGCGTATGCCTATGCTGCGCAGTGGCCCACTTCGCAAATTTTCGGGCGCACCGTTCTTGCCGGCGCAGATATCCATGAGGTTGCCCTGACCTTTGATGATGGTCCCAATGATCCGTACACCCTGGAGTTGCTCGAATTGCTGGCTCGCCACCAGGTGCGGGCGATCTTCTTTCTAATAGGCGACTTCGTACGCAGGCGTCCTGATATCGCCCGCGCGGTTCGGCAAGCCGGCCACCTGGTAGGGAACCACACCATGAGCCATCCCTCGCTGATGTGGGAGCGGCCCGCCCGCGTCCGGGAAGAACTTGCCGGTTGTACCGCCGCGATTGAAGACGCGACCGGTGAAGCCGTGAAATATTTTCGTCCGCCCTTCGGCGCCCGCCGGCCGGATGTGTTGCGCTCCGCGAGGGAACTTGGCCTTACGCCCGTCATGTGGAACATTACCGCGCACGACTGGGACGCGACTGATGCGGAGGCGCTTGCAGCGCGGGTACAACGAGGGATTCAAAGCAACCAGCGCCGGCGCAGGGCTAGCAGCGTTCTGCTCCACGACGGCGGACACAGAGCGCTGGGGACCGACCGCTCCGTCACGCTGGCGGCAACCAGGATGCTGCTTGACTCCTGGGTCGGGAGCGGTCTGCGTGTCGTTACCGTAGATGCTTGGGGATAATTAGGGCCGCGCTTCGATCCGTTCGAAAACATTCCCAAGAGGGGTCCGCGGAACTGCAGATCCCTCCACTTCGCTACCCCGGATTTCCTGTGGAACGTGATGGCGTTGATGCAACTCATGCGCCTTTCTCTACGGAAAGGCGCACACGCGGACTTGTCCAGTGCAGCGTGGCAGGAAATCCGGGTACGCTCCGGTCGGGATGACACTTCTTTTTGGTCTTGGGGCGTTGATACCAAAACAAAATTGTCATCCCGACCGTAGTGGAGGGACCTGCTGTTTCTCAATGTGTGCGAGCCGCGTGCATCGACGCGAAGGCTTTGCGAGCAGCCTCCACCGTGAAGTCGATATCCGCGCTGGTGAGAGCGGTGCTGAGGAAAGCCGCTTCGAACTGAGAAGGAGGGAGCCATACCCC
>JBEKNJ010000076.1:0-23408 GCA_049522955.1 Acidobacteriaceae bacterium | reverse complement strand
CCCGGAGTTTGTCCAGCAATTTCTTCTGCGCGTGCAGGATGTGATCGATAACTACAGCCCTGACATCCTCAATTTCGACGACGGTGCGCAGTTCGATTTCGATGCGGGAGGCCCCAAACTCGATTTAAAGGTTTGGCTGGGAATTCCGGATCTGGCGCCGCAAATCATGGCCTATTACTACAACAAGAACGTGCAGGCCCATGGCGGTCGCTTGGAAGGAGTGGTTGACCTGAAAGTGGTCCCCGAACCGGTATGGGGCACGCTCACGCGGGACTTCGAAATGTCCCTTGCGGATAAGCTTCAGCAGAATCCGTGGCAAACAGAGGCGTGCATCGGACACTGGCACTATGATCGGGCTGTGTTTGAGAACCATACCTACCAGAAGGCGTCATTCATTATTCCTTTCCTGGTAGATATTGTTAGTAAGAATGGCAATCTACTTCTTAGCATCCCGCTGCCTGGACACGGAGAGCCGGACAGCGATGAGATCGCCTTCCTCGAAGAACTTGCTGAATGGCAGCGGGTGAATTCTGAAGCAATCAAGGGCACGCGTCCCTGGAGCGTCTTTGGGGAGGGTCCATCGACGGAAGCCAAGCAAATTTCCTCGTACCAGCTCTCGAACATTAAGTTCGACCATACCGATATACGGTTCACTACAAAGGGTGAGATCCTCTACGCCATTGCTCTGGGCTGGCCGGCTGACGGCAAGATCCTGATCAAGTCTCTGGCCGAGAATTCCGCAAACTACCCTCGCCAAATCCGGAAGGTCGAGCTGATCGGTGCGAACCACGAGGTGAAGTGGAAACGCGGCGCTCAGGGTCTTGAGATTCAAGTACCGGACACTCCGCCTTGCAAATATGCTTTCTCGGTGAGAATTCTTGCCGGCTGAGGTGACGTACAGGTTATCTCGGAGGAGCCGGTGCCGATTGGTAAACCTCTAGCTTCTCCCAAACTTTCACCTCGTATTCACGAAAGAGGACAGCGTGATTCTTCTTCGCTCACCGCTCGTGTTGCTACGTTCAGTAATAGTTGCAGGCATTTTTCTCTGCACGGCCTATTCCGATCTGCACGCCCAAGCCGGACCGGGCAAGCTCGTCAGTCGAACCCTATCGGGTGTGGAGATAAAGACGGACGCCTGCTTGCTTACCATTCGCCCCATAACTGTAAGTGTGATGCGTGTTCGCTGCGCGCAGGATACGACGGCCGAGAGTCCAAGTATCGTTCTGCTCAAGCAACCCTCTGTGCCGGCATTCAAGGTGTCGCAGGAGGCCACGAGCGTTGTCATTGCGACCGCCAAGATGAAAGCAGTCTTCGATCCTCACACTGGAGCGCTGCACTTTACCGATAACTCGGGTAAGACCTTCTTGTCCGAGATTCCCGAGACCCGCAGGCTGGCCCCGGCAAAGGGACAGGAAGAGACCGCTTTCGCGGCGGAACAGGATTTTATCTCCCCGCCGGACGAACACCTGTTTGGAAGCGGAGAATTTCAGGATGGTTTCCTTGACATACGAGACCTTCCCCGCCGCCTGACCCAGGTCAATAGCCAGATCGCGATTCCTTTCCTGCTGTCGAGCAAAGGGTATGGAATTCTCTGGCACAACTACGGATTGACTGATTTGAATCCCGCGAATGAACGTGTGCTGCTCACGCCGTCGTCAACCGGCAAGGAAACGACGGCAGATGTAACCACAAGCGAGGGCACGAGACGGGAAGTCCAGCGCGAGGCCGAATTCACCGGCGCCATGGAGGTTCCAAGCAGTGGGCGATATGCCTTCATGCTGGATGTAGGACAAAAAATGGCTCGCCGCTACCACGTTGAGATCGACGGCAAGGTGGTCATCGACTTCTCCAACTTCTGGCTCCCTCCTACCACCAGCTGGTTTAACGACATCACTGCCGGCCGCCACACCATTCGCATCATCGGACAGCATGATGACCGGCCGGTTCTATTCTGGAGGCCCAGCGAAGACCGCACGGTATTACGATCTCCCGTCGCGGACGCGATCGATTACGTCGTATTCGCTGGACCAACACCCGAGGATGTTATCGCGAGCTATAGGCAGGTAACCGGGCCGGCGCCACTAATGCCGTTATGGGCGTATGGCTATATTCACTGCCGTGAGCGATTCCACTCCAGCCAGGAGATTCTGGATACAGCGGCCGAGTTCAGAAAGCGCGACTTACCCCTCGATGTCATCGTGCAGGATTGGCAGTACTGGGGCAAGTATGGCTGGAATGCCATGAAATGGGATGAACGGTATTATCCGGATCCCAAGGGTATGATCGACCGCCTTCACGCCAGGAACGTGAGGCTCATGGTTTCGGTGTGGTCGAAGATTGATCCCGGCACCGAAATTGGAAAGCAATTCGCAGCGAAAGGGTATTACATACCAGGAACGCAATGGGTAGACTTCTTCAATCCAGCAGCTGCATCGCTCTATTGGAAAAATTTCAGTGAGCGCATGTTATCGCTCGGCATCGATGCCTGGTGGCAGGACGCCACCGAACCGGAAAACGATGATCTGGACGGAAGAAGCACGTTTGCCGGTCCCGGTGACAAAGTCCGTCTTCTCTATCCCCTGTTTGTGAACAAGACCGTATACGAGGGCCAACGAAAAGATGCGCCCGCCAAGCGGGTCTTTATTTTGAGCCGCAGTGCCTTCCTGGGCCAACAGCGCTATGCCTCCGCGACCTGGTCTGGGGATATTGGCAGCAGCTGGGAATCCCTTAAAAGGCAAATTACAGCCGGACTCGGTTACACCGCGAGCGGACTACCCTACTGGACTACGGACGCTGGGGGGTTCTTCCGTCCGGGTCCGGGTCAATATACGGACCCCGTTTATCAGGAGCGCTTCCTCAGGTGGTTCCAGTTTGCGACCTTTTCCCCACTGCAGCGTGTCCACGGATTCCAAACGGATACAGAGCCCTGGCGATACGGTGACCAGGTAGAGAGTGGGGTACGTCGTTACCTGGACCTTCGTCAGCAGTTGTTACCCTACATCTATTCTCAGGCTGCTGCCGTCACCTTTCAGGGATCGACGCTGATGCGTCCCCTGGTGATGGACTTCGCGCATGACGATCAGGCGCTCGCCCAGAAGTACGAGTACATGTTCGGCCCAGCTTTCCTGGTTTCGCCAGTGCTTGAATCGGGAGCAGTACGGTGGCCGGTCTATGCCCCCGCCACTCCCGGAGGATGGTACAACTTCTGGACCGGATCCCAGGTGACGCCTGGAACCACTACCGAGATCGACGCTCCGCTCGAGCGAATGCCGGTATTAGTCAGGGCAGGGAGCATCGTTCCGATCGGTCCCGTCGAGCAATACGCCGGTGAGAAGCCGCCCAATGACCTGGAGATCCGCGTCTACCCCGGCGCAGATGGAGACTTTTCTCTGTATGAGGATGAGGGCACGAACTACAACTATGAGAAGGGGCTGCGAAGCACGATCCACTTCCATTGGAACGACAGGAAAAGAGAACTCTCGATGGGACAGCGGAATGGACAGTTTTCCGGAATGCTGCAATCCAGGCAATTCAAGATCGTAGCTGTGGATTCAAGGTCGGTGCATCAGGTTACATATCAAGGGAGAAGGATAGCATTCGGATTGCCTCGATAGCCCACTCTGCCTGGGGACCCTCGCGGAGAACAGGATTTGAAAGAATGCGGGAGAACCATTCATGGCGGAGAGCGAATGCGCTTCGGAGTGCAGGTAGCGTTGATTCTGATGACGGCGGCCGTCCCACAGTTGGGAGCGGCAGCAGCCGAGCCCGATCAAAGCCTCACTTACGATAAACCCGCGGAGAAATGGACCGAGGCCCTGCCCATCGGCAACGGGCGAATCGGCGCAATGGTATTCGGGGGGCCGGAAGATGATCGCCTGCAGATCAATGACCTCGCTTGCGCCCACTCTGGCGCGTTTAGTTACACACGCCAGGGTGAGCAGCGCGATCGCTTAGAAATAAATCCTCCCGCCGAGCTGGAAGACACGCGGGTCACCTGTAGCGTTGATTGTTCCTGCCGAGGAGTTATAGGGGGTGGAGGAGTTACCGGTGAGGACGGAGTTGTTCACCCCCGTGAACTGCGTATGGTTCCAGGTGTTGAAGGTCTCTGCCCGGAACTGGAATCCAACGCTCTCATGGATACGGAAGTCCTTGTATAAAGATAGATTCCAGTTGTCGCGTCCGGGCCCCTTCACGCTATTTTTGGACGCGCTGCCCCAGGTGAGCGCAGCCGGCTGAGCAAATGCGCTCGGACTAAACCACTGTTTAAAAGTATGCGGATACGTCACTGGCCCGACCTGGTCCGCGTGGTTTGTGGTGCTGCCGCCAAAGCCGAGATTGTCGTTGGCCGCATCGACGGTCAGCGGTTGTCCGGACTGCATGAGTACGATGCCGGAGACTGTCCATCCTCCCAGAAAAGTCTTGCCCAGCCCATCCGAGTGCTGGAAGATCGGCAGGTTGTAAGCAAAGTTGGCAGCCGCAATGTTCCGGCGGTCGAAGCCCGCTGTTCCGTAGGTGTAACGCGGGTTCATGGGGTCATCGAGAGGGTTAAATAGTTGGCCATCGACCACATCCCAGGTGTGCGACCAGGTGTACGAAAGGCCAAAGGTCACGTTCCTCCACGCTTGGGCCCTGATGGATGACTGCAACCCATCATAATGGGCGTTTCCTTCGTTGCTGACTATGTTGAGACCTCCCCCAAAGCCCAGGTAAGGCCGATCATAGTTGGCATTGTAGCCACCGGGGGAGCCGCAATTGCCGCCGCAAATGAGAAGACGGTTCGGATCGTTCACCGGCACGGTGTTGATGTCGGCCTGTTGCGACAGGTGACTGGAGGTGTTGCCCACATAACCTATGCTGGCCACAACATTGTTGCGCAACTGTTGCTGGACTCCCAGGCTGAATTGGTACACCGTGGTGAGCGGGTACCTGTCCTGGATTCCCGTGAAGCCTTGCGGGGTGGTGGGTGATTGTCCGGCGCTCACTCCGGTGGTCCAGGAGGTCGTGGTTGTGTCCAGGTAGGGGTAAATGGTGGTGCCGCTGTTACTGAACGGCACGTTGGCGCCCATGTTGTACTCTTCGTTGCCCGCGTTGCGTTCGTAGAACATCCCGAATCCGCCGCGCAGAATTGTCTTTCCGGTTCCATCCACATCGTAGGCAAAGCCGAGGCGCGGAGCAAAGGTCAGGTAGTGGTTCTGCACCAGACCCCTGGGAATTCCGTTGCTTCCAGCGAGACCAACTCCATTCAGATAGAACGGGACGCTCGACAGCTTGATCCCGGAGACCGTGGTAAATCCCGGTCCGTTGGGGTTCAAAGCGCCGCTGGTCGGAGACGTGAACTGCGCCGCATCGGCCGGGTTATAGAGGTTGGGGTAAAAATTCGACAGGCGGTTGTTGTTGTCATAAGCGTGGGGCAGGCCTTCCCAACGGAGGCCCAGATTGAGCGTGAGCCGTTTGTTAACTCGCCAGTTGTCCAGTCCGTAGAGATCGATCGTATTGAAGCTGATGGAGACGGAATCCTGCAACTGGGCCTGGCTAAACTGAGTAGCATCCCCCAGCAGGAAGTCGGCGAGCCCCACGCCGGGGGTGCCCTGACCGCCTGTGCTGGCCGCGGTGGCTTGTCCATTGAACTGGTAAGTTCCGGCAGTGTTTACGAAAATCTCCTGAACCTTCTTCGTCCACAACCATGCTGCGCCAAATTTGAAACTATGCTGACCGCGGGTCCAGGAAAGATCGTCTTTGTACTGGTAGCTCCGCCAGGTATTCGACCATGGCCAGCTGTTGGAGTCCATAGTCACGTTGTACGGGCTTTTGATCTCGATTCCCGGAATCTTATCAATGGTGTTGGCCGCGGAAAAGATCGGATTTATCGAGAAGCCGGAAGGCTGCTTGGCAAGGCCGGTGTTTTCAATGAGGATGTTGTTGCCATTGTGGTTGAATGCAGCTTCGTTGAGCAGATTGGGGCGCAGGGCCATCGTGACATGCACGACCGCAGCCCACGAGGGAACTGTCTCGAGCGACCCGATGGTGGGAAAGGTATTGCTGCTCCACGCCACCGTGGGCACTTGCTGACTGAGCGAATCATAGATAAGGTGCCCCATCACGCTGAACTTCTCGTTGAACTGGTGGTCGCCCCGGGCAATTTCCTCCCGATAAAAGGTGTCGGTGTTGGCCGAGGAAAAGTAATGGATGCCATCGGAAGCGTTGGGCGGTTGGAAATAGCCGGCCTTAACGTAGGCAGCGGCAACCGGATCTATAAGGTTCGCCGGAATTGTGTCGTTGGGGAAGGCTTGCCCCGGAGTGAGCCCGTCTGCGGCAAATTTCGCAATGGCCGCCGGGTCCGTGGTATTGGGAACATAGATGGTGCCCAGACCCGTCATGTTTCCGGAGTAGTTTGCCGCAGTCGGCACCTGGTTGAAAATGCTGCCTCCGTTGATCTCCCTGCGCCATTCCTGGTTGTAGAAGAAGAACGTCTTGGGCTTGCTGGCCTTGAATTCCACCGGCCCGCCCAGGTTGAATCCGAACAGGTTGTAGCGGAGTTCCGGTTTCAAAGGATTCGCGCTTTGTTTCGACAGGAACGAGTAAGCGTCCAGGACATCGTTGCGGTTGAATTCCCAGGCGCTACCGTGGAACTTTGTCGTGCCGCTCTTGATGGCCATGCTGGTCATGCCACCGGACGAGTTACCCAAGTCAGCGGCATAATTGCTGGTTTCCACCTTGAATTCGTCAATCGCTTCCTGGGAGGGAGCCACGAGCAATATGCCGCCGCCGCCGCGATCATAGGCCTCGCCGCCGTCGATAAGCCAGTTGTTGTCATCCTGCCGCATGCCGTTAAAGAACACAGCATGGCTCTGGAACTGCGCTCCGGGGGAATCGAAGTCAGGCAGCTGAGATGCGGCTCCGGGCACCAGGACCGTGAGTTGGAGTATGTTGTTTCGACCGTTGGTGGCCAGCTCTGAAATATCGTCGCTGGTAACGGTATGGCTGACCTCGCTCGTGTCTGCCTGCACCTGGAGCGCATTGGCCTGAACGGTAACGCTTTGTCCCACGGTACCGACCTGGAGGCGGGCATCTACCCGAACCGTGTCATTCACATTCAAGGTAACGTCGGTCCGGTCGTAGGTTTTGAAGCCGGACGCTTCCACCTGGACCTGGAAGCGTCCGATGGGAAGTTCGGGAGCGTCGTAACTGCCCGCTGTGTTGGTGTCCGTGGTACGGACGAATCCCTGGTCCAGGTTCGTAATCGTGATTTTTGCGTTGGGAACGACCGCACCAGTGGCGTCGGTCACCGTCCCTACAATGCTGGCGGTTCCCTGACCGTATGCTGCGGTGCCCAACACCACAAACCAGAGAATAAACAACATGGGTACGCGCAGCCTAAAACAGAGTTTGTCAGTAGCGGCTGATTTCACTGTGTCCTCCTTAAGAACAACTCATGGCTTGGCAGTGTGGAGACAGCAACTTACGCACGGCCTTCGCGATCGGGGCGACGGACTATGCTTTCGTGCTGTCTCACCTTTGTTTTCAATAGCCGGGAGGATCTAACCAGCCGTGGAATAAGCCTGTGAAGGGGTGTCACGGTGTGACAGGCAAAAATGCACCGTGAGTCACGTGAAGATTAGGCGAAGGAGCAGACGGGGTGAAGATATCTTCTGAAACACGAAGTATCTTTCCAAATTTCACATAGCGTAGCTAAACGTCGAAGACAAACGCGACGGCCCGCATTTTCTACGTGGAAGCCGACTTGTCCAAATTAAGGCTCCGCGGGTACGTCACGAAGAATTCGGGAGAGATCTCCGGTGCGCCCCACGCGCGAAGCCCCGCTCACAAACGATGGATCTACTTCGCCTCGTCGATGACTTCTATGGCTCTGACCTCTGCGTAATTTACCTTCGGCGAGAAGGAAAGCAGTAGTTTTCCCTGTCCATTGGGATGCAGACCGTGAAATTCGCGAACCACAGGTTGGAACGCCCCTGGGGCAGCCCGGACGATATCGAAATCCTGAAGCAGCATGATGCCATTGCAGGTGACATCGAAAACCCTGCAGCCGGCACCTTGGCAGTGTGCGGCCGGAATCAAAGGACTGAAGAACGATTCGAGGAAGTGGAGCTTCACGGTATAACTCCCCGGTGCAACCGGGATTGCGTAGCTGAAATTACCGTGCCGTTCACCGGTGTAAAGATCCGGAACCCTCGGCCCTGTCTCAGGATTTACATAAGTGTAGGTGCGTCCGTCAACGAAGTACTTATCCCCGCTCCAGTGTGTGCCATTGGAATCTACAAAATTCCCGGGACGAGTCCAAATGCGGATCGGCTCTAACTTTCCCGGACTGCCTGGCGTCAATTCGAGCCCACTCACGAAAGCCCGTCCCCAATCCGATCGAAAACCAAGGTGGACTTTACCGTCCGCAGCGGGGCGCACATCCTTGAATACGCGGATGTCGACCGCTGCCGAACCACCGTCCGAAACGGGATCGAAATCTGCCAGCAAGGGATGGCCGTTCAGCTCCACTTGAAGGTGGCGCAGGTTTTGCGCATCTTGCGCATTTTCCTTTCCATCGCCGTCCGGCAGACGCAGAGGGTCGGCGAAATAGAGCTTCAGTTCGTACACTCCAGCAGGGACAGGAATGTTGTAATGGAATTCCCGTTGCGATTGCGGGACCATGATGTTATCGGAAACGGCCTCGCGGATCGAACTGTACAAATTCTCATCGGCCACAGGCGGAAACAAATGCAGCGGGCCCGGTTGGGAAACGCCTCCTTCAAAGTAGCGGTCAGATTCCCAGCGGCGCCCCCACGGGTCCATATAGCTGCCCTTCATGCGACCGGCCGCGATACGCGTCGCGCCTGCATCGGTAGCCGATGGCACCAGCCGGTTCCTCATCGGCGGCTCCGGGTCGTTCTGCCGTGGGTGGGAAACTGTGGCAGGGGCCACCAGGGAAAGTGGCGCAGTGGTATGCCTCGACGCGAACCACTGGTAGCTGAACCACACAACTCCGAGTAGGACCAGCGCGGCTCCTACAGACAGAACCTGTAGCAAGCGGTGAGGCTTTTCCTCCGCAGGTTCAACGTTCCTCGGTATTACCTGCGGTGGCAGTACCTGCGGTTCTCTGGAACGAGTCTCAAAGATAGGCAGGTATTGGCCTTTGGGGATTGTAATGATGACGGGTTCGTCCTTCCCCTCGTTGGCGAAGTGGTGCTCGAGCTTCATCCGCAGCATGCGGGCTTGCGAGCGAACGATGTTGTCGTCATTGGGGTTGTAGCCAGGCTGTCGACCGTATACGTAAATCGCGATCTGCGGTTCCGTTGCCTCTTCAGACTTATTCTCGCGGGCGCATCGGCACACGTGGAGCAGGAATGCCCGGAGCCGCGGTGATTTTTCAAACGTCGCGCTGGAGGCCACGCGGCGCACCAATTCTTCGCGCTGCCTCGCGGCGTCGGGAGGGGCCTTTTCGGAATGCAACACCGTGACAACTTCTAAACTCATCAGACAAACTCCAGGTGCTGTCGCTCAGCCGGTTTTTCGTCAGTAGGGCGATCGGTAAGCGCCAAAAAACACACCGGCAAAAGGGTGTTTTGACCCGAGCATGGTTGTCAAGAGAAAACGGTTTCCCAACGATCCTCTTCTGAAAACAACCGCATTTACGCCACTGGAATTCAGCCCGCGTATGTGATTGAAGAAACACGGCTCAAGCCGCTCGGGCGAACTCTCGGACAAGCGCAGGTCACTTCGTTTCAATGTCAACATTCTGCTCCGCCGGCTTGGTTTCGACCTGGTGCATCTGCTCGCGAAGGGATTGTTCCTTCGCGAGCTGCACGTTCCGCGTCTTATCAAACTCGGCCTTCGCCTCCGTCTTCCGGCCCATGGATTGGTAGAACCGTCCAAGACGCCAATGAATCGAGGGGTCGTCAGGGTTGAACCTCTCTGCCGTCTTGAGTTCCCGGACAGCGTCATCCTTCCGTCCCTGCTCTTCGTAAATAATGCCCAGGTCGAGATGTGCGATGGCTACCGACGGTTGGATCCGAACAGCGTGCTCAAGGTAGGGAACTGCCTCTTCGGAACGATGCAGCCGTATCTCCGTGTCGCCAAGGTACGCTAACGCGAGCGGATGTTCCGGGTTGTTTGCGAGCTCAGACCGGAATGCTTCTTCCGCTTCCTTGAATTTCAATGCCCTCCATAGCAGGTAGCCATAGCCGAAGTGCACATCGGGCATTGTCGGATCAGCCTTCTCTGCCGCCTGAAACTCCGCAATCGCTCCGGCATCGTTCTTCAATTCGTCATAGGCTTCGCCCGCGAGCATATCCGCTTCCGCGGATTCGGCATTCAAGGTGAGAATTTCACGGTCAACGTCAAGAACACACTGGTACTGCTTAGACCGTAAACAGCTTTGGGCAAGCGCCAGCCGGAAACGGAGGTTCCCCGGATCGGCGGCCGTAGCCTGCTTCAGGTACGGAACCGCTGCTTCGTATTTCCCCATTCCGTAATAGGCCAGTCCAATCAGGGTTATCAGCCGAAGCGCGTCCGGGGACGAACTCGGCTCGCTTTTGAGCAAGAGGTCAAAGGTTTGAATCGCCGCCTGGAGGTCCCCAGCTTTGAAGTAAGCAAGGCCGAGGTTGAGGTGCAAACTGGGCATCTGCGGGTTCAGTCTCAGAGCCTTGCGGTAGAAGACCGTTGCCTCCTGGTAATGCTCCTGGCGCGCCTCCAACAGACCAAGATGCGCATATGCTTCAGCGTCATTGGGTTGGCTGCTCACGAGCGATTTCCAACGGGCTTCGGCTTCGGCGACCTTGCCTTCCTGCTCGAACGCGAGTGCGGACTGTCTCTGGCTTTCGCCGGCAGGCGCCTGCTGGCCCAGGCAGCAGATCATACTCACAGTCATCAGCCACAACACGCCAAGGATGGTTGCAGACTTAGCCACTCACGTGCCTCTCCGTCCAGACTCTAGCGCGCGGAGCAACCTTGCAACACTCCTAAGCCTGAATCCACTCAGGCCAGTTGTCGCTTTCGGTCCCGCCAATCACTGGAAGAGCCTGGGCACAAAATCCTTCAGGTCTCGCCGCCACGTCTGCCACTCGTGCGATGTGCCCGGCGATTCGTAAAAAACATGTTTGATCTTTGCCTCATCCAGGGGTGTGTTCAGCCCCTCGATACCTTCCTTCATGCTCGCCGGCTCCGCGGTGCCAACCCCAAGCCACAGTAGATGGACGCGCTTGGACGTGGTTCCCATCGGGATCGATTGCGACCCCTCGGTAATCGTTTTCTGGAGGAGGCCATTTACGCCTCAGGAGCCCGATTTTCCGAACAGCGGCATCGTACTTGAGCGAGATTCTCGAAGAATAGTCGCATTTTTTGATGAAAACCATCGATTTATTCGATGTATTCTGGCCCCATGGACACGACCCTCGATGCCTGGGAAATCCTTCAGACAGTAGTGCAGTTGGGGGGATTTGCCCCTGCGGCCGAAAAGCTCAACCGGTCGCAATCCACGATCAGCTATGCCATGGGGCGCCTCCAGGAGCAGCTCGGTGTTCGATTGTTTGAGATTCATGGGAGGAAAGCGCAGCTGACTGAGTTAGGAAGGGTGCTTCTTGCTGACGCGGAACCCCATTTGGCAGGCTTTCAGCAACTCGAGCAGCGCGCCCGCTTGATGGCATCATCGGGCGGTGCCTCGGAGGTAAGGCTCTCGGTGGACAGCATCTTTCCCGACGACCGCCTCTTTGCTGCTCTGGCGAGTTTCTCGTCCAGCTTTCCGCATGTTAAGCCGAAGCTTCGTCAGGGCACGTTTCTCTCCGCCGACTCTGAGTTCTCGCTTTACAACGCCCAATTCTGCGTGACCGGCTTGATCTCCCGCGAACTCTTTGTCAAGCCGATTCTCGTGATCGAAATGATTGCCGTCGCCCGCTGCCATCATCCTCTCCTGTCCATCCGGCGTAGGCTTTCGCGTTCCGACCTGATGCAGCACTCCCTGGTCACCATCGAAAGCACGGCTTCCGGGAGCTTGAAGCACCAGCCGCGGCTTCTCGCCCAGCGCGTGCTTCCGGTTGGCACCATCGAATCGGCAATCGCGGCTGTTCGCAGCGGGTTTTGCTTCGGCTGGCTGCCTCGATACCGTATTCAACCCGAACTCGACGCCGGCGATTTCGTGGCACTCCCTCTCCCCGCTGGTAAAACCCGCGAGGTCCGGTTGAACCTCGTTTGCAGAGACCTAAGCTTCGGCAGCTCCGAGGCCAATGCCTTGGCGGAGCTGCTGGGGGTGGGCCGTGAACCAGAAGTAATTTGAGCCGCGTGTGCGGTATCGGAGCGACTCGATGCAGACACGAAATCATCTACAAAATCGATACGGATCAAACAATTAATTTGGCTTGTTCGCACCCGGAACCCTTCTGTATAGTCCGAGTCCCAGAGAACGTTTTCACAAATTGCCAGGCTCCTGGCTGTTCGCCAGGATGCGAGGATGCCCGCGGTCGATTCGCGGGTTGTCCTGGGGAGTTTCGATGAAGGTCGGTGGTGCTCGGTTCGTCTTTTGCCTATCTCTTCTGCCACTGATTTTCCTTCTGCCCGTCATGGCCTCGGACCATGCCCATTTATCCGTCGACGTGTCCAGGGGCGGAGCGAAGATCGATCGCAATCTCTTCGGCCAGTTTGCCGAGAACCTCGGACACGGTCTCTACGAGGGCATCTGGGTAGGAGCCGATTCTTCCATTCCGAATACGCGCGGGATCCGAAACGATGTCGTTACCGCTCTCCGCGCGCTCAGGGTGCCCAATGTCCGCTGGCCCGGCGGATGCTTTGGCGACGAATACCATTGGCGCAACGGTATCGGCCCCGCAGGGCAGCGACCGGCAACCATCAATGCCGCATGGGGCGACGTGGTCGACACCAACAGCTTCGGCACCCACGAATTTATGGATTTCATCGAGCAGATCGGTAGTCACGCCTACGTATCGGTCAACGTCGGATCCGGCACCCCTAGGGAAGCAGCCGATTGGCTGGAATACATGACAGCCGCGCAGCCCACGGCACTCGCTAAGGAGCGCGCCGCCAATGGTCATCCCGCTCCCTACGACGTGGGCTTCCTGGGCATCGGAAATGAGAGCTGGGGTTGTGGCGGAAACATGTCTGCCGACTACTATCTGAGCCAGCTCAAGATCTACAGCCACTTCGTCAGGAATGACAATCCTGGACAACAGGGTGCAAACCACATGCTTAAGATCGCGGTTGGCCCGGGTGTTCCCAGGACCGAGTGGACCGAGACCATCATGAAGGAGTGGCAGGGGCACGATTGGAGCCGGAATATCGACGGCCTTTCGTTGCACTGGTATACCGTGCCCAAGGGATGGCCGCCCTCGACCCCTTCGACCGGCTTCGGCATGGAGGATTACGCCAGGTCGCTCAAGTCCACTTTGTTCATGGATGAGTTTCTGCGTCAGCAGGAGACCGTCATGGACAAGTACGACCCGCAAAAAAAGGTTGCGCTCGTGGTCGACGAATGGGGGGCATGGTATGCGCCGCTGCCGGGCACGAATCCGCATTTCCTGGTGCAGCAGAACAGCCTGAGGGACGCCCTTCTGGCGTCCCTGAACCTGAACATCTTTGCCCGCCACGCCGACCGCGTGCGTATGGCGAACATCGCCCAGATGGTCAACGTGCTGCAGTCAATGATTCTCACCGACAAAGAGAAAATGGTTCTGACGCCGACCTACTACGTCTACAAGATGTACGTTCCTTTCCAGGATGCTACGTTTCTTCCCGTCGCCTTTGACGCCGGCACATACCAACAGGGCACTGTCAACCTGCCGCGCCTGGATGCTCTCGCCGCCAGGGATTCGTCCGGTAAGCTTTGGCTCGAAATCACGAACCTTGATCCGGAAAAGCTGGTTGATATCGATGCGGAGATTTCCGGCGAGAAGATCAGGTCGGTGAAGGCAGAGACCCTCACTGCTTCTGCAGTCGACAGCGTAAACACCTTTAGCGTTCCCGGCACCGTTGTCCCCAGGCCGATATCCGCAAAAATAGAAGGCGCCAGGTTGGCATTGACCGTTGCGCCAAAGTCGGTGACGGTCATTGCTCTGGAGCCATGAAAGGGGAATGCCGGAGCAGACGCCGGGACGAGTAGCCCGAGACGATGGGTACATGCTCTCGTCCCTCAAAACGATTCGTATCAGTTACAGTAACTTGATCTGTTTCGGCATAGGTGCAAGTGGCTTGAGATGCCCGGCCAAACGACGACGCGTAACAGCAACCAGTCTCCGGCTGAGGATAGCGATGAAAACCACGAATTTGTTTGGCGTAGCGGTGTTGGCCACAGTCATCATGCAAGGCTTGAGCGGTACCGCCCAGGTGCAGACTCTAGTGCCTGCAGTTGTTGCCGGCGCAAAGCCCGTTATTGTGGAGCACATCAAGATCCACGGCACCGCTTTGGAGGGCAACCTGGAGGCAGACGCGGTCGACCGCGACGTGATCGTCTTCCTGCCGCCGGACTACAACAAGGACAAGCATCGCCGTTACCCTGTGCTGTACGCATTGCATGGCTTCTCAATTGGCGCCGAGCAGTGGACCCATGAGATCCACGTGCCGCAGACGATTGAGGGAGCCTTTGCCCTGGGCGGCAAAGAAATGATTGTCGTGCTGCCCGATGCAAAGACAGTGCACAACGGGTCGATGTATTCGAGTTCCGTGACCACCGGAGATTTCGAGAAGTTCATTTCTCATGATGTCGTCACTTACATCGATGCGCATTACCGCACCATTCCAAACCGCGAAAGCCGTGGATTGGTCGGCCATTCGATGGGTGGATACGGCGCCTCCCGCATCGGCATGAAACATCCGGATGTCTTTGGCAGCTTGTATATCATGAGCCCATGTTGCATGTCCCCTCGACCGGCCGGCCCGGTCAATCCTGAGCTCGAAAAAACCCTCGAAGCGGTAAAGACACCAGAGGATTCAGCGAAGCTCCCCTTCTTTGCACGAGCACAACTTGCGACTGCGGCGGCATGGTCCCCCGATCCGAAGAACCCTCCGCTCTACCTTGACCTTCCCACGAAGGACGGCGTTCCCCAGCCGGATATCCTGGCCAAATGGGCAGCGAACGCCCCGCTCGCCTTCGTGGATCAGTACATCGACAACCTCAAGCAGTATCGCGCCATCGCCATGGACGTGGGCGATCAGGACGGCTTGCGCGTCGATGCCGGCAAACTACACGATGTTTTCGACAAGTATGGAATCGCAAACAGTTTTGAGATCTATCCGGGCACCCACACCAGCGCGGTCGCAGACCGCTTTCAAAATCATGTCCTGCCTTTTTTCAGCAAGAACCTCTGCTTTCAGGCCAAGTGCCCCTAGTGGCTTGTAACAGCCAGATCAGGAGTGGAAAATCCCGAGCCTTCCAGGCCCACGGCTGTCATGCCTTGTATCAGGGCCCCGACTGTAAGGTCAGGCCGCAAGGGGCTGAGAAAGGATTGGCTTTCTAGCCGCCTGTGATAGTGTAACGGCCAGAAGGAACGGGGCCATGGCACCACTCCAACCCAGGCCTGACGAGAGAACGCCGGACGTCACGCAATTACTGACTGCATGGTGCGGCGGCGATACGGCAGCGATGGAGCAACTTGCGCCCATTCTGCAGCAGGAGCTGCACCGTGTAGCCTCTTTCCACCTCGCGAAGGAGCGGCCTGGGCATATTCTGCAAGCCACGGCGCTCGTGAACGAGGCTTACGTTAGGCTGATCGACTGGAAAACTGTGAGGTGGCAAAGCCGCGCGCATTTTTTTGCAATGGCTTCGCGGATGATGCGCCATATTCTGGTGGACTATGCGCGCGCGCAGCATCGCGAAAAACGCGGAGGAAGTGTTGTTCACGTTTCGCTGTCCTCGGCAGAAGTCGTTCCAGTCGAGAGTTCCGAAGACGTTGTTGCGGTGGACGAAGCTTTGCAGAAGCTTCAAGTGTTCGCGCCACGGCAGGGGCGCATGGTGGAATTGCGCTTCTTTGGCGGCTTAAGCCTGGAAGAAACGGCTGAAGTCCTGGAAGTATCGGTAGCGACAGTCAGGAAGGACTGGAGTCTTGCGCGGGCCTGGCTGTATCGTGAGCTGAACCAGGAGAAACGATGAATTCGCAGCGCTTTCAGCGGGTGAGGGAAATCTATCACGCCGCCCTGGACCACCCTCCTGAGCGGCGCCCCGAGTTGGTGGCACAAATGTGCTCGGGTGACACCGCTCTGCAGCAGGAAATACAGTCATTGCTAATGGCCGAAGCGGAAGCATCTGGAAAATTTATGGCCGCGCCCGGCGGAGCCATGTCGAACCCAGGCCTTTCCCAGGCTGCCGGCGGGCGGCTCTCTGGTCGTATGCTGGGCTGCTACGAAGTCCTGGCTCCCGTTGGCATCGGAGGAATGGGAGAGGTTTTTCTTGCCCACGATACGCGACTCGACAGAAATGTAGCTATCAAGTTCCTCCCGGATGCTCATCGGCTGGATACTGACCGCATCCGGAGGTTTGAGCGTGAAGCGCGAGCTGCTTCTTCGCTCAATCATCCCAATATCATCACCATCTACGACATCGGGGAGTGCGACGGCGGCCGCTTCATCGTGATGGAGCTGGTCGAAGGGCTTACCCTGTGCGACCTGCTGGAAAACGGTCCCGCATTGACCTCGCTTGCTCCAATAGGCGGACAAATTGCCAAAGCCTTGGCCGTTGCGCACTCAGCCGGCATTGTTCATCGCGACATCAAGCCGGCCAACATCATGATTCGCAAAGATGGCTACGTGAAAATCCTGGATTTCGGACTCGCGCGATTGGTGCACGAAACGGAAGGTACATCGACGCTCGATGTTACCAACCCGGGTTGCGTATTGGGAACCATCGCCTATATGTCTCCGGAACAAGCTCGTGGGGAAAACCCGCGTTCGCCGTCGGATGTGTTTTCCCTGGGAATCATCTTCTACGAGATGGTCACCGGCAAGCACCCCTTTCGCGGGAGTTCCATGATGGCGACGTTACACGCCATTCATTCCCAGGAGCCGGCTCCGCCCGCCACCCTGAATCCACGCGTCCCGCTCCCGATATCAGATCTCATCCTGGCCATGCTGCACAAAGACACGTCCGGACGACCGAAGGCCACCGAGGTCGACGAAGCGCTGATCGAAGGCTCATCGGTGACCAGCCGGTCTCTAGCGGAGCCGGGTAGCCGGCGGGTGCACAATCTGCCAGTGCAAAGGACGCCGCTGATTGGGCGGCGAGCGGAGCGTTCGGCGCTGCAACCTCTTCTGATGGACCTCGAGATACGGCTCATCACGCTGACTGGCCCCGGCGGCACCGGCAAGACACGGTTAGCGATTCAGGCCGCCACCGACGCAATCGGCAGTTTCCCCGGTGGAATCTGTTTTGTAAACCTGGCGTCACTGTCCGATTCGAAACTTGTCGTCTCTGCCATCGCCCTGGCATTGGGAAAGCGCGACACGCCTGGCCGGCCGTTGATTGAAGCGGTCAAAGAACACCTGGCTGGTCTGGACCGCATGCTGCTGGTCCTGGACAATTTCGAGCATGTGGCGGCTGCAGCACAGGACCTTTCAGAGATTCTCGACTCATGTCCCGGCGTGAAGGCCATGGTGACCAGCCGGACCATTCTCCGCGTCTATGGCGAGCATGAATTTTCCGTGCCACCACTGCCGCTGCCGGAACCCAATGCGGCCCTTTCGCCAGGGCGGCTACTCGATTTTCCGTCCATCGCGCTCTTCGTCCAGCGAGCAACCGCTGCCAAGCCAGATTTCTCCCTGACTACCCAGAACGCCGAGGCGGTCGTCCAAATCTGTCGGCGTCTGGATGGTTTGCCGCTGGCCATTGAGCTGGCGGCAGCGCGGGTGAAGGTTTTGCCGCCTGCTGGCTTACTCACCCGCCTTGCCAGCCGACTGGAACTGGCGACCGCAGGTGCTCAGGATCTGCCCGAACGCCAGCGCACTCTGCGCCGGGCGATTGACTGGAGTCACGACCTGCTGAATCCTTCTGAGCAAAAGCTCTTCAGACGCATCTCGGTTTTTTGGGGTGGCTGCACCCTCGAAGCCGCCGAGGCCGTTTGCAATGCAGAGGAGGATTTGGGTGTCGACTTGCTCGATACCATAACCTCTCTGGTTGAGAAGAGCCTCCTGAGCCAAACCGCAGCGGAAGAAACTGAGCCCCGCTTCACCATGCTCGAGACCATCCGGGAATACGGGCGTGAGCGGCTTGAGCAAAGCGGGGAGCTTGACCCGACCCGGCGCGCTCATTCGGCGTATTGCCTGGTGTTGGCCGAAGAGGGAGCGGCGAACATGGCCCCAGCTCAGAGGGATGGGTGGCTGAGCCGTTGCGACGCAGAACACGATAATTTTCGGGCAGCCATCGAATATCTCATCGAGTCAGGCAACGCCGAGTGGGGCCTGCGGCTGGGTAGCGCTCTCTTCTGGTTCTGGGAAGCTCGCGAACACTTGACCGAGGGCCGACGGTCCCTAGCATCCCTGCTCGGCACCCCAGGAGCGAATCTTCTTAAGGTGCAGTATGCTCCGGCCTTGTACGCGGCGGGCGTGCTGGCGGATGCCCAGCTCGATTTCGACTCGGCCGAGGCATCGATGAGCGCGAGTCTGGAAATCCAGCGCGAGCTTGAGGACAAGCAGGGAATTGCGACCCTGGAGAGCGCTATGGGGATCATCTCGAGTAAGGCGGGACGCCTCTCTAAAGCCAGGTCGCATGTCGAGCGATCGTTGCTGCTCTGGAGGGAGCTCGGCTCTGGCAAGTTCGTTCTGGGCCTGACGAACCTCGCCAACATCGCCAGGAAACAGGGTGATTACGCGACCGCGCGAGCTGCGTACGAGGCGACCCTCGAGGCCTTCCGCACCGCTGGCGACATCCGCGGTACTGCCGTTGCCCTGAATGGACTGGGGGATGTTGCTGCGGCGCAGGAAGACATAGCGGATGCGCGTCGCCTCTACCAGGAAACCTTGAATAAATTCCAGCAGATTGGAGACCTCTGGGGAGTAGCCGGCGTGCTTCGCGATCTCGGGGATCTGGCTTGCCGCGACGGCGACCATGCCGGCGCTTCCAGCTTTTACAAAGAAGCACTCGAGGTGTTTCACACCCTGGGGCACCGGCGCGGCATAGCCGTAGTCCTTGAGCATTTGGCCGATTGCGCGACCTGGAATGGTCGCCCCCATTGCGCACTTAAGTTGGCTAGCGCCGCGGCGGCAATGCGGGAAAACCTCGGGATTTCGCTCTCGCCGGCCGAGCAGCTGGAATTCGATCAATGCATCCACAGCGCCTGCCAGAAGCTGTCAAAAGCTGAGCAGACCACGGTATGGGCAGAGGGCCGTTCCATGACCGCCGGCCAGCTGCTGGAATATGTGCGAACGAACTAAGAGGCACCCGGCGACTGAAACTTGTCGGGATTCAGCAGTCTTCGTACGGCCGAAACCCGGTTGACAGGCAATCCGGTTCGCCGCCCATGCTCCTGGATTTTTTCTTCATCCTGCGCGAAATACACGCAATAGATTTTCTCGTTGGTAACGTAGCTGTGTAACCACCGAATACTTGATCCCAATTCGTTGAGCACAGCCAGGGACCGGAGTGAGACTTCTCGGATCTCTTCCTCGGACAGGTTTCCCGCGCCGGGCACCTCCCGTTCAATCACATACTCCGGCATGGCAGCCCTCCATTCGCTTGAGGATACTACCATCATCCCCATCTAGGCTGCTCATCAGGACTGATCCCCAGAGTCAGTTTCGCCACCAGTTCGTGCGTAAGAAAGCTATTGGCCGGGTGAATTCGGCCGAGGCGAGCATCCCGAAAAACTCGTTCCAATCCCGATGCGCGAAAAATTCCGAAACCGCCGGCCAGTTCCATCGCCTTATCAACTACCTGCCACGAACTCTCTACGGCGCGATATTTTGCCGCTAAAACGCGGATCAGTAACTGGCCCACCTTTGCCGGATCGGTGTTGTCCGCCCAATCCTGCGCCGCGCGATCGAGCAGAGCTTCCGCCGTCTCAAGTTCGATGACCATGTCCGAGATGGCATGTTGCACCTCAGGGTGATAGGACATGGGACGCGACAGTCCAAGGGAGCTCTTCTTCTTCACGGTCTCGATCGTCCGGTCCATCGCATAACGCGCCAGGCCGTAATACACGTTACCGAAGCCCATCAAGGCCCACACAAAAATGGAAGCCACGAAGGCATCAAGTCCCGCAGCCCCCGCCGGCACCACTCTGGCGATGTAACGATCGGGCACAAAGCATCCTTCGAGAATGGTATCGTCACTGCGCGTCGAGCGCATGCCCAGCACGTCCCAGGTCTCCTCGATCCGGTAGCCCGGCGTCTGGCGGGGAAGAAAAGCGTGCACAATCTTCGCCGCCGCCGGATCGCTCGTATCCATGCCGTGCAGACCCAACCGAGTCCAAACCGGTGACAGGCTTCCAAAATGCTTGCGCCCATAGAACCGATACCCGCCATCCACCCGCTCTGCTTTGGTCGTAGAGAGCAGGACGGGAATATCATTGCCCGTTTCGGCGTGACCCGCGGCAAATACTTCTCCCGCTGCTGCTTCGCGCAGCATCCATTCAAGGGTTGGATCCCCAGCCCGGCGAAGATCGGCGGCTATCCCCATCCAATACAAGTGCATGTTCAGTCCGAGCGCAGTGGCAGGCGCATGGTACGCCAGACGGCGTTGCTCGCGGCAAACCTCCGGCAAGGTCATCCCCCAGCCTCCCAGCTCGGAAGGCACCGGCATCAACAAGTACCCGGCAACTCGGAGATCCTCGAAATCCTCGGCGAAGAATCGGTTCTCACGATCGTAAATGGGCGCGCGTTCTGCGCAGTCCTGAAACAGTGATTCCGAAATTGGCATCATCGCAACCTGCATGGCATCCTCCCGCTGAACGGTGGAAATTTGGCTTCTAAGTATATAGGCGCTATCTCGCAGAAGAAACGCTATTGGAATTCGCAGATGGAGTCGGACACTGGCAAGACGTGAAAAAATCAGTTGAACTTGCAGGACTACGAGATGCGGAAAGGGTTTACGAGAAAACCACAAGGAGACGAGCCCGCGACGCAAGGCAAGAGCTACATAACGCGGAGCGGGCTGCAGCGCCTCAAAGATGAGCACCGGTTTCTGCTCACCAGGGACCGCCTCGATGGGCGGATTCGCTTTCTCACGAAGCGAATCGAAGCCGCGGAAGTGGTGGACCCGGAAGCTCCGAGAGCGGGGCAGCTGGAGACGAGAGCATTCTTCGGGGCGACCGTGCGCTATGCCAATGCCGCGGGAGCGGAGTCGATCTCAACCGCATCAGTTGGGTGTCACCTCTGGGGTGCGCGTTGATGAAGTCGGCAGCGGGTGACAGCGTAGTTCTCCAAGCGCCCGGCGGGACAGAATACCTCACGGTGCTGGCCTCGGCAAAGGAACTCCCTCGCCGACGCTCACCTGACGAAAAAGCGACGACCGTAACAGAGCGCTATCTGCTTTTGGCAAGTTCACATTGTCTTCGATCCGGCTTTTCGGGCGAACTTGTTAGACTCTGTGGCAGGCCGCTATGGCCGCGCAAATAAGAGGCATGGTAACGCGCAAGTTACTCAGTGATGGTGGTGCCGAAGGCTGGCCAGGGCGCGGAGCCGCGGATCTGCCGGATGAAGAGCGGCACTTCTTTCTCAACGAGGTCGGGGCGCTCGAGCATGATGTAATGCGGGCTGCCTCTGGCGATGATGCGCCGGCCGCGCGTGGAGAGGTGGGCGAGATTGTTTTGCATGCGGCTCCATGCATCCACCATGGCCCTGGGCTGGTGGTCGGCCAGGGTTCGCGCCGGGTCGCTGGAAAGCACAAGGATGGGCAGGTCGCCAAAAGTGGTGTGGATGGTCTCATCGCTGGAGCGGTCGAAGTTCTCGATCTCACCGAGCAGGCAAGAGGCGATCACGTGACAGCGGCTTTCTGCAGCAAGCGTTGCAACGTCGGGTGGGATGTTGCGGGAGCCTTGCTTGCAATGGCCCAACCAGCGGGGAACACCTAGAACGAAAGCGCCCTGTACCATCGGTACGCGTACCGCGCGCAGCGGCGCCGGCATCGATTGCATCTCCGACTTGAACGCGGGGTCGCGGTTCTGCCAAGGCGTTGAGCCATCGAGAAAGATGAGACCAGCCACCTGCGGAGGATAGCGGGCCGCGTAGTTGCGGATGTAGATGCCGGCGATGGAATGGCCCATGAGCACAATGGGGCCGTTGACGCCGGCGGCGGTCAGGAGGCCGTGAAGCTGGTCGGCGATATGGTCGGCGTCGCGGGGCGGCGGAACGGAGTCGCTCCAGCCCATGCCGGCGCGGTCATAGGAACAAACGCGCGTGCTCTGGGCGAGCACCGGTTGCACGCCACCCCAGACCAGTCCATCGTTGCCGGCGCCGGAATCCAGAACAAGCGTGGGCGAACCGGAGCCCATGCAGTCGAGGCGCATGGAGCGGCCGTCGACTATGAAAAGCTGGCCCGGCATAACGGCGCGTGCGCGATGAAGAAGAACCGCATTGATGCCGCTGGAGGCTGCGAGGATCAACACGACCAGGCAGAGCAGAAGGAGCACGGTGCGCTCGGTGATTTTGCGGGCGCGCGAGTGGGAGCTGGTGTGCAGGGCGCGACTGCGGCGGAGCGAGAGCCACAGAATAATGACGGCGGCGAGAACCAGGAGAACGGGAACGACAACATAGAAGAAGTCCATGGACAGACAGGGTACAGGAGACGCCGACAGGTTGCGGGCTGCGCGAATTACGTTTTACGAACGGTCGCCAAACGGCATGTGAGTAAGTCGATAAAAACGTGGCCCGCATACCAACTTCCCGTGAAACGGGTTTTGAGTAACTTGCCCTGCTCTGGCCCTCCAGCCGGGGAAGTTACCGATAACGAGACTTCACCGGGCAATTCACCCTAATTCGGCTTGCACCGCGCTCGTTTGGAAAAAGCTGTTTTAGCGGTTGACGATCGCTACGCGGAAGGGCGGCTTGGCGCCTTCGGCAGGTTCCTGAATAAAGGTCTCGGAGCTCCTGGCGGGGTCGTAACCGCGCCAGAGCCAAGTCATCTCCTGGGCGAACTCTGCGCCTCCTTCTGCCGCTGTATGGGGGCCTTGGCCGAAGGAAAAATGGAAGTCGTAACCTTTGAGCTTGAGGGCATTGGCCATGCTGATGTTAGCCATGGGCCAGGAGCCGTACTGAGGGTTCTCCTGATCGTTGCTTCCGTCCTGGATCCAGACTCGGAGGTTGCGGTGGTCCTCTTTGAGGATCTTGGCGGGATAGTCATTGCCGCCCTCCGTCTGCTCTGGCGTCTCATGCCATTGAATGGCGGTGAAGGAGCCGATCCAGGTGATGATGCGGCTGAAGCTATTCGGCCTCTGCCAGCCGGCGTTGAAAGCACAGATGCCGCCTGAGCTGAG
>JBEKNJ010000075.1:0-24407 GCA_049522955.1 Acidobacteriaceae bacterium | reverse complement strand
CCTCCCGGCGCATGAGAGGAACGAGCTGGAGGGCATCTGGAGCGTGAGCGTCAACGTAACCAACTGTCAAACGGGCGCTCCCATCCGGACGGTCGCTTCTCTGCAGCAATTCCGGCCCGACGGTTCCGTGATCGAGACGGCCAACACCGCCTCGCGCGGCATGAGCGAAGGAGTCTGGGGCTCCGCGGGCAACAACGACGTCGCCGCGTTGTACTGGTTCTACCGCTATAACGCGGACGGGACCTTCGCTTCGCGGGCCAGCGTCACCGACAAAATCGTCCTCGGTTCGAATGGCCAATTCACCTCATCTGGCGTCGTCGTCGACTATGACGCGAGCGGCAAGCTACTCACGACCGGCTGCTTCACGCACACCGCTACCCGCCTGACCCCCGGCTTTGAACCTCATGGCGGCGAGTGGAACCACTGAAGTGACACACCCGCTTGGGCCGGTCCGCGACCTGTCGTACCGGCCCACGGGCATCTGCTCCTCGCTGCCGATCTTCGCAGGTTTCTGCGAAGGGCTCAGTCTTCGCCAAGTGCAATTCTGTCTTCTGAATCATCTGCAACCACAAAGAATCCGGATCGGAATTGAATACTGTGGCGGCGTCCGCCGGAAAAACGAACCACGCGCCCGATTGCGCTTCGGTCCGCAATTGATCTTGCGTCCATCGTAAACGTGAAAAACGCCAGGGTCAGGCCGCGCCGAAATTGTTTGTTCGAAGAGCGCTTTGTCGGAAATCAGATAAACCCCATCGAAGATGTTCTCAGCCTTTGCCATCTTGGCCGAGGACTCAAACAATGCGAACACGGCCGACGATCCCACAGGGCCCCCGAGATAGACTGGGTCGGAGCGGTCTTTCGCGGCCTCGAGATCAAGAACCCGAGAAAGCGGGAGATCGGTGCGCCGGTTGAGAATCAGTCCGAGCGCGCCTTTTTCATCGTAGCGAACCAGCAGCACTACCGTTCCTGCGAAATCCGGGTCGCCGAGGCTGCGGCTCGCCACCAGCAACTTTCCAACACCCAAATCCTGGGGGTTCTTGAATTGAATCGGAAGAAATAACGCCGGCAGCAATTCGCCTTTCGTGCGGACTGCCTTGAGCCATCGACTTGGCATGTTTGTCAGTTGGCTGTCGTACCAAGGCAACGTAGCAGTGACAGGTACCGGAGCGCGCGACCACGTATTCGACGTCGGCACATCAAATTCCGCCCTGTAAACGCTGATCCTCCCGGCCGCGGCCAAGGCAACGATCGTGAACAACATTGCGAACAGGAACCGTTTGCGTATGGACATGATCGGTATCCTTCCCACAGTAACGACTGTGCAAAATTACAGGCTACAACTTAGCCACATTCAGGGGTAATCGGCGACAGGATACACATTTGCAAACGCGCTGGACGCCACAAGATATGGCTATCGTCAAAGCGGAGCATAGACGCAATATCCCCGGGGTGGCGCAGGGAATTCTGCATTCCCTGCGGCATCGGTCGTGCGTTCATCGGGATGAGCCGTGTCATGACCATCCCATGCCACCGGCTTGAACTTCTGATTTGCCCACTTCGTCCTCACTGAAGTGCCACTCCATTGATTTCCAAGATTGTTCAGCACATAGATCAAGCCGCTCTGTGTCTCGGTTCCATGCCGCTGCATGATGTACAGGTCAGAATCGGCATGCAGGATCGAGGACTCCCCACCAGCATAACGATGATGCGCGTCAATCAGCGCGTCTATTCCATTCGGCGTACGGGGTCGCGCAAGGTCGCAATTGAAGTAGTCCCACCAGAAGATGCAGGGATAACCGTCTCCGGTCAGGATGAAGGAATAGCCAAGCATCTTGTCGTTCAAGACTTCATCTCCGCCCATGTCGTGATTTTCCGTAAAAGTGACGGCATTGAACGGTCGCCCGGCGGAAACAGATTCACCATCGGTAAGGTTGCGTAGATCGTAGTTCGGCGTGTCGCAAACTTCCTTGAGTTTGTACCGCAACGGAAAGTCGAACGCCGCGATCTGATCGTCGGTCACCAGTCGCACTTGATCGAGCCAACTTTCGATATCCTTAGGCCCGGACCAGTACTCTCCCACCACAAAAGGCGAGAACTCACGGCCACCTTTTTTCTGGTATCGATACTTCGCGAGCAGCCCGATCATCCACGCTCCGTAGCCCTTCACAAAGTCGAACCGGAGGCCGTCGAAATCAAGCTCCTCGATGGCCAGGCGCGCGTACTCAAACATCGCCTCGTACACACGAGGATTGCGATGACACAGGTGCGGAAATCCTGCAAACTCCTCGCCCTCGATCATCGCCCGTTCATACCGGCTCGGATGGAAAGAGTTCCAGTCGCGTGGAAACTTTCCGCTCTTTGGAGTGAACTTCGTCCATCGCTTCTTGCCGTCAAGCGGGTTCGTCTCCTCCTCATCTGCGCCTGAGTTATGGTTGATCACCATATCGGCGATCGCACCCATCTCGTGCTCTCGCATCACCTGAATCAGTTTCTCAAGCTCAGTGCGATTGCCATACAGAGTCTTCACGGAACCCTTCTGATCGAAGTCCCCGAGGTCGAAATAGTCGTAGGGATCGTAGCCGTTCGAAGTAGGATTGGCGGCCTTGCTGAAGGGTGGCAACCATAAGGAATTGATACCGGAAGCCGCTAGCTGAGGCACTTTCTCCGCGAGGAAGTTCCACCACTCGCCGCGCTTGTTCTCCTTAACCGGCGCATCCCAGTAAAACGCCTGCATCATGACGGCCATTCGCAATCCCTCCACTTCATTCATTCGACAACGCCTGCCCGAGTCATCGGGAAGAGAGCAGCGAGCGTGCCTGTAGTACGCATTATGCGTAAAAGTACGCAGATTGCGTAAATAACCCTGGGGCCGGGCCGCTTCGGTTCCTGATTCTCCGCGGACATTTGCGAAGCAGCTAAGCTGTTCGTTAAAGTTCCTGAGATTCGTTCCGATGCATTCTCATTCTCAGCAATGCCTTGATGTTGCCAGTTGATAGGGGTCTTTCACGGCGATAAAACGGGTTCAAATCCCGTCGGGGACGCCAACAAAACAAAAGACTTAAGCTGTTTTCTTTCCTTGCCTGTGCGCGGTGCCGCGCAATCGGTGCTCGCGGTCCGGTGCGCTGACGTCACTCTGGACGCTGCAACCCGCATCCAGGCATGCAACGCCATCATCGCGTAATTATGCAGGGCCGTTACGATGTTGTTGGCGAACCGTTGCCGTCTTATCTCCTTCCCCCATCACGCTGGCGATCTCTTCTTCCAGCACTTGACCGCTGAGGGGTTTGGAGACATAGCCGTCCATCCCCGCGTCGATGCAACGCTCACGATCTCCCTTCATCGCGTGCGCCGTCATGGCTATGATCGGCAAGTGAAACGGTGTCGATTGTTCACCCTCGCGAATCTTTCTTGCCGCCGTGAGTCCATCCATCTCCGGCATCTGGACGTCCATCAGTACCAGGTCGAACGGCTGCGTTGCCAGCAGTGAGAGGGCGAGATGGCCGTTACCGGCAACCACCACCGAGTGCCCCATCTTCTCCGCCATGCGCGTGGCCACGATCTGGTTGACCCGGTTATCTTCAGCCAAAAGGATGCGTAAACCTTTCCCTTCCACCGGCCGCTCGGCCTCAGTGATGACAGGAGAAGGAAAGGTCGCTGAGGACTGCTCAAGTGCCGCCAGGATAGCTGTCAGCAATTCCCGTTTGCGGATTGGCTTGAAAGCATAAGCAAGAATTCCCATCTGCCGGCAGCGCTCCGCCTCTCCTCGCTGACTGGCCGAGCTGAGCATCATGACGGTCACTGCTGATAGTTCCGGGTTGCGCCGCATCTGTTCGACCAGCGCGAAGCCATCCATCTCAGGCATGTTCACGTCCGTCACTACAAGCCTGTAGGGATCTCCGGCTCGGCATGCGGAAACCAACTCCGACAAAGCCTGCCTTCCGCCGTCGGCGCACGTGGTTTCTGCTCCCCAATGCTTCAGGATCCCCTCGATGATGCGGCTGTTGGTCCGGCGGTCATCGACCACCAGGACCCTCTTGCCCTTCAGAGCTTGGAGGGGAAAGCTGCTTTGTGATTCGACTCCCGTCTTGAGCACGTTCAGCCGGGCGGTGAAATGAAACTGGCTGCCCTTTCCCACCTCGCTCTCGAGCCAGATTTTTCCTCCCATCATCGACACAAGCCGCGCCGAAATGGATAAACCAAGCCCCGTGCCACCATATTTGCGCGTAGTCGATGAGTCGACCTGGGTGAATGGGGAAAAGATAGACAGCTGCTTCTCGACTGGGATGCCGATGCCGGTATCGGCCACGGTGAACTTGATAACGCAGGTGTCGTGCTCTTCGCTTTCGACTTCCGCTTGCAGCATCACCTCACCCTGATGGGTGAATTTCATGGCGTTACCCATCAGGTTAAGAATGATCTGGCGCAGCCGTCCCGGGTCTCCCTCCACCAGCTCGGGCACTCCGGGGGCGATATCACAGAGCAGTTCCAAACCTCTTTCATTTGCCTGCGAAACAAAGGTTTTCACTGCCTCTTCTGCGCAGTCGCGCAGGTTAAAGTCAGTGGCTTCTAGTTCCATCTTTCCTGCCTCTATCTTCGAGAAGTCAAGGATGTCATTGATCACCGTCAGCAGGGAATCGGCAGACATCTTTGCTATTTCCAGGCAATCTCGTTGTTCCGCGGTGAGCTCGGTGTCGAGAGCGAGGTCGGTCATGCCGATGACCCCGTTGAGCGGAGTCCGGATTTCGTGGCTCATGTTGGCAAGAAATTCGCTTTTGGCGCCGTTGGCCACCTCCGCAGCCTCCTTGGCCATGCGCATCAGCTCTTCTGCGTGGATACGCTCAGCGACCTCTCTTTGCAGATCGGCCGTTCGCTGTTCCACCCGCTGTTCCAGTTCATCTCTCGCGTTCTGTAACGCCAGATCCCGTTGCTCGATGCGCTCCAGCATCTGGTTGAATGAGCTGACCAGCATCCCACTTTCATCCTTCCCTTGGGGGATGGCCCGGAGCGAGTAGTTCTCTTCCGCTGTTATCCGCCCCGCGATCCGGGCGAGTTGCACAATCGGGTCACTCACCAGCCGCAGCAGACGTGAGGAAATCGGGTATGTGGCCAGCGTGGAAACCAGGAGAACCAGACCGGCAATCTTGGCGTATTCCCAGAGTCGGGCGCTGGTTCCGCTAAGATCCGACACGATGGCGATGGAGCCCGTCTTGTCCGTCTCCATCAGCACGCTGCGGAACAGGGTGATGGAACTTCGCTCGAAGTAGGCGCCGTCGTCGCGCAGTGAGGGCATCCTGAATTCTTTACCGAGACCCGCCCGGCGATACTCGGCAAAAATATTTCCCCGGATGTCGTATAGGCAGGCGCCTAACACATTGTGGTCTGCTCGCAGCGCTCCCAGCATCTCTCTCGCGGTCTTGGGATCGTTAAAGGCCAGAGACGCGGCAGTATTGGCCCCCAGAGTATCTGCCAGCGCGCGCAGCTCGTTGCCGGTTTCGGCACGAAAATTCTGCCGCTCGTAGACGGCAAATCCCATACAAGCCAGGATCACGGCCAGCACACTGGAAGTCAGAATCAGCAAAGCAAGCTTGCGCCGAATTGGTAGGTCTCTGAAATCCATCCTCTTACTTCTCCCGGCTTTCTCCAATAACCGTTTGGGCCAGGATTAACAACCGTGACCCGATTTTGAGTTTTGCGGCTGAAGCTGCATTGAGATTGATTGCGAAACGAACATTGTTGCCTTCGAGCAGAAAGCAGATCATTCCGCCGGCATTGAGAAAGTCGCGGCCTTCCCCGACGGTCAGAATCGGAGCATTGTCTAGTTTCGCCAGCAGCGCGGGAATGCGCTTGCTTTGCGACTTGCCCAGAAAAAGCACCTGGCAAGCCTGCATATCGTCCGTTTGCTTCAGGTGAAGAACGCGAAGGATCCGATCGCCGATTGCCTTGCCGGCCACCGTACTTTCCAGCGCACCCTGAAACGGGTCGTCTCCGATGGTGCATAGAAACAGCGAATTCGCTGCGCCCGGACGAGTTTCCGAAGGCCAGTCCACCAGCTGCGCAAAATGGAAGATAAAGGCGGCCTTGACACGGTATTCCTCTTCTGTTGACTGCGCCCCGCTTCTTTCCCGGCTGCCCGCGAACAGCAGAAAGAACAGGATCGTGAGCCAGGCGGCATAGCGCAGCGCCTTGTTGTTCGCCACCGGATGCCCCGTCGGAGCCCGCAGGGTCGGCTCCGTATTCTCGGCATCCCACGATGACCTCATCCTCATTCAGAACCGCCACGTGATCCTGCCGTAGGCACTCCGCCGAATCAGGCTCGGAAGCACCGTCAGGTCCGGGCCCGCGTACTCCTCGTGAAGGTTTCTCAGTAAGTTCTGCCCTACCAGGCCGACCGATATCTTGTCCGACGCCTGCCACGCAAGGTTGCTGTCCAGGCGGGTGTAGGAAGGGATAGACTGTGCCGGCAGACGGCCGACGAAATAGGCTGACGTGGTCCATTGCCAGTGCCATGGAAGGTTCACATTCGAACGCAATTGAGCTTGCTGGTTGGGGCTGCCTCCCTCTGTTTCGGGGGCAGTGTGCAGATCCATGCCGCCCGCTTGCCGGTGGAGGTGCATGGTGAGGAACGTGTACCCCGGGCTAAGTGTCCATCGGCTGGTCAATTTCATGTTCGCGGAGATCTCAATGCCGTGAGTCTCTCCATGGATCAGGTTGGCGAAATATTCTGGGACCAGCAGGTGTAACGGTGGAGGGTCCACCTCGATGCGCGGGGCTCCCGGTTCATCCGAAACAAGATCGTGGTACTGGTTAAAGAACGCAGTCGAATCGAAGGAGAGTCTGTCCGAGAGCTGCTTGCGAAAACCCGCCTCGGTAGCGATCAGGCGTTCATTCAGCTGGTTAGAGCTGCCGAAGATGCTGATTAAGGTAGGAAGATTGTCCGGCCCGGCAAGCGCGGAAACATTGTAGCGAATAGAGGTTTCGACCCGCGACGGCGTTCGTTGCGCTCCCGAGAACGCTGCCCAAAATGTGTCGCGATCATCAGGTGTCCAGGTGAGGCGAGCGGACGGTTGCAGATTAAATCCGTTATAGTACTCATGCTCCAGTTTCGTTCCCAGGCTGACATACAGCCGATGGGGCCGGATGGCGATTTCATCTTGCACAAACGAGCTGAAGATCTGCGTGATCAGGTCCTGTGGTTGAAAAGAGATGCGGAAGTCGTCTCCCGTCTGGTCGGAGCTCAAGCGGTAGCCTAGTCCCCAGACAAAATCCTGCCGCTGGCCCCAGTGCACGTGGTGCTGAAAATCAAAGTCGAGCGTGTTCAACCCTAAACCGTAGGTGGTATCGGTTCGATTGCTGCGATCGAAATAGATCTGGAGCGAGGTTTCCGACCTGGGCGAAATCGCACGCTTCCATCGCCCCAAAACACTCCAGCCCGAAAAACGTTCGCGCAAGTCGAGGGTCGCATTTAAGGGGGGCTGCAGGGAGACAATGGAATTCGTCATTTCCCCTGCATTCCCGCGGATCGCTTCTCCCTCCAGCGCCACTGAATCTTTAGCAGACACCTGTGCATCGGCTCTAAAGCCACCGTGGTATAGATACCAGTCATCTTCGCCATTATGGTGTTCTGGAGTGAGAAAGTGACCCATTTCGAAACCATCCAGGAACACTCGATAAGCCCCACGATTACCCAGCGGCCCGCCATAGCGGATCATTCCTCCTATGTGCTCAAGTGTGCCTCCGCTGGCTGTAACCATGCCGCTCTGCGTGTCCCGTGCGCTCTTGGTAATAATGCTGATAACTCCATTAACGGCGTTCTCTCCCCACACCGTAGCGCCCGGGCCGCGGATGACCTCGATCCGTTCAATGGAATCGAGTGGTGCGTCCTGAGCATCCCAGAACACTCCGGAAAAGGTGGGTGTGTAGACCGTGCGGCCATCGATCAGAACCAGAAGCTTGTCCGAATACTCGCCGTTGAAACCGCGTGCGCTGATCGCCCACGTGCTGGGATTGATCTGGGCCACCTCCAGTCCAGGCACCATCCGCAACAAATCGGGAATGTTGGTCGCACCCGAGCGCCGAATATCTTCCGGCGTAATCACGAAAATCGCTCCCGGCACCTGGGACAACTTCTGCTCCTTCTTCGAAGCTGAAGTCACGTCGACATTCATGAGATCTTCGATCTTCAGAGCTGTCAGGTCGGGTGGAGCGCTCTGCGCTTGGGCGGCAAGCATTGGCAACACCATGAGCACTAACTCACACGCCAACGCTCGCATGAGGAATGGCTTCATTACGCTCCAATTGCCGGATCGGTCTGATCAGCCTGCCCATTCCGGCGCAGACACTCAATTAGCCCTATCGGCGGGCTCACGACGTAGCATCACGTCGCCCGATTGGAGATCACGAGAAGCTGGCTGCACTTTTGCGCGTCGTAACTGCGCGACGATGGTGACGATTACCGGATGGGTTGCGCTGTTTTTTGCCTTGGAAACCTCGACATCGATTGGTCTCAAGCCCTTTCCAAAGGGCGAACTCGACCTGTCGACACGCGCGTCGATTGGCGGCGGTAGAGATTTTCAAACTGTCACTGATGGCGACCGGAGCCTGCGCGGGCGGACTAAACCAAAGAAAGCCGTCCTTTATAGAGGCACGGAGAGTCCCGTCGCCCCCCGGCTAATGGACTCTCCGTCGTCAGAAGACTGGAATCAACCGCTTCCAGTCTCAAGATCTTAAGACACAGAAACCTTGACCGAGGTTGCTTCGCGTTCGGACCGGATGCATGATCCTGGCTCCCGCTACTGATGGATTTGTTTGGTCTTCGCGGGAAGCCATTCAGCTCGTATCCGTGGCTTGTAGGAAATGCTGAAAACGCATGAGGTTTACCGAGAAGCGAAGTTTCCCTGAACGCTTCATGCCCCACCGCCGATAGGGTATTGCTCCTAGAGTGTTCGAGGATCGCTTAGGCTCGGAAGGGTTACCTTGTCCATCGATGATGTTTCATTTCGCTCAGTTTTCGATAACTCGGTCTCGACGGAGTTGGCCAGCGTGGCTCCGATCACAGCGGTCACGTTTAGTCTGGACGGCAATACCTCTGGCGATTCGCGTGATACACCCCACCAAAAGGCGCAGACCCCTGAAGATGATCCCGGAGCAAAGACCGAACCTGAAGGGTTCGACGCAGATCTTAAGGCTCAGATTGCTCCAACCTCGTCTGGCGAGATAGGTAACGATTTGACCTCGCTGCTCCAGGATCTGACTTCTGGAAATACCTCCGCAGCAAAGGCAGACGTCAGCAGGGTTAGGGCAAATCTGCAGTCTCAGGATGCCTCTTCCGTCGCCGGCGCGCAGGCCGGAGGCCCGCTCGATACCCTGATTGCAAAAATATCAGACTCGCTCAATTCAGATAGCGCTCAAGACACTACGCAGGTTGGCGCACAGCGCGATCTGGCCAACTTCCTGGTGGAGAACGAACAGGGTACGGGGAGTCTGATCAACACGTCCGCTTAGAAAGCCGCAGCGAAGCAATCTTGGCCGAGCGTGCAACTGAGTCGAAAGCCTCTCTCATCCTGTTTGGCATGATCGATTGCCCCGACGGTGTAGTGAGCGCTACGATTCGCCAGGCCTTGGTCCGGTGATGACCGTTCCGCCGGTCCACATTGATATGCGGTAGGTGTTCGGTCCAAACGAAGTGGTGTGGCGTACGTCACAGATCCTCGGTCGGGTCTTCAGATAGGGTCAAAGTCATCTGAGGGTAGAATATGACCGTTCTGGGAAATCCCGTTGAGATAAGCCTGGAGAATCTTCTGTTTGCTACAGACTTCTCCGAGAGTGCGGAAACCGCCAAGCTTTACCTGCAGGCGCTCGCAGAGCGATATCGGTCACGGGTTCGCATCATGCATGTGATCGATCTCTCTGAAGCCTTTAGCGCGCCCGACGCCGGTCTCAGTATTGATGTTTTCCGCAGGAGTGGAGAAGAATCCCTTTCCCGCCTGAAGAAAGAATTGATTTCGGACAGAATACGCGTAGAGGCCGTCCTATGCGAAGCCATGGACCCGGCTGGAGAGATTCTGGAAGCAGCACACAACGGCTCCTCCCTCTTGGTTATCGGCACGCGGGGACATAAAGGGCTGGCCAGACTCGTGCTTGGATCGACAGCAGAGCAACTGATCCATCAAGCCACATGTCCGATTCTCACCATCGGCCCCGGTGTGCGGCCGCCCCAACTGCCGCTGAATCTTCAAAGAATCGTGTATGCCACGGACTTTTCTCTGGAGGCCGCCAAGGCAGGCGTTTTTGCCTTATCGTTTGCCCAGGATTTCGGTGCCCATCTTTACCTTTGTCACGTGCTTCCAGAACCTGCGGGTATTCATCAAATGAACGACTATGAATTGAATGCCAGGTTTACTGGCGCGCTGCAGAGGCTGGTCCCCGACGTCGCCCGGGAATGGTGCGAACCGGAATGTGTCCTCGAGCACGGGTTTGCGGCGGATGGCATTCTCTTGCTCGCTGAGCGCGTCAAGGCCGACCTCATCGTGCTGGGGACGCGCAAAACCTCGCACTGGTTCGATAACTTCAAAACCGGAGTGGCGTTCCAGGTGATCAGCAACAGCCATTGTCCCGTGCTTACCATTCGAGCGTAGTCAGCGACAAGCAAGCGCTAAGCGTAATCGCTTCGCTCGATGCCCAGCTTTCTAAGTTTGGAGTTCAGTGTTGTCCGCTTGAGACCCAGTTTTTCCGCTGCCCCGCCGCTTCCGCCAATCATTCCCTTGGTCCCTCTCAAGACACGAAGAATGTGTTCCCGCTCCGCCGCGTGAAAGTTCGGGTCAGATGTAGCTGGCGTTTCTTCTTCAAGCATTTCCAACTCTGCTAACGGAGCGCGCAGAGTTGATCCTGGCGTAAGAATGACGGCCCTCTCAATGAAGTTCTCCAGCTCTCTCACGTTGCCGGGCCATTGCCAGGCGCAGAGAATGTCCATCGTTTCGGGTGGAATGGTGGCAATTCGTTTGCCCATCCGCTTGGCGTGCTTGTTTACGAAGTAGTGGACGAGCAGGGGAATGTCCGTAGGCCTCTCACGCAGCGGCGGAACCATGATCGGGAAAACCCTGAGGCGATAGTAGAGATCGCTACGGAACTCGCCGGCCTTAACCATTTTGGTAAGGTCGCGATTGGTAGCGGCGATGAGACGAACATCGACGGTGATCGTTCTTCTGCCGCCAAGCCGCTCGATCTCCTTCTCCTGCAGCGCCCGCAGAAGCTTGGGCTGTAGTTCCAGTGGCAGATCCCCAACCTCATCCAGGAAGAGCGTCCCCATATGTGCCAATTCCAATCGTCCAATGCGCTGTGAGATCGCGCCGGTGAAAGCGCCTTTTTCATGCCCGAAGAGTTCGCTTTCCAATAGCCCGAAAGGGATCGCCGAGCAATTCAGCTTGACGAAGGTCTGGTCACGGCGCGGACTGATGGTATGAATCGACCGCGCGATCAACTCCTTTCCCGTCCCGGTCTCGCCCAGAATCAGCACGGTTGCCGCAGTAGGCGCGACGGTTTCCACCTGCTTCAGCACGGCTTTCAGGTTGTGGCTTTCGCCGACCACTTCCTCGAAGTTGTACTCCGTGCGGAGCTCCTCTTCCAAATAGCGCTTTTCCTCTTTAAGCTTATTGCTCAGCCGGGCAAATCTTCGGAAACTGTGTTCCATGTTTAGGATCCCGGCGATTTGGCTGGCCGTTTGACGCAGGGTCTCTGCCTGGTGCTGCTCAAAAGCAGCTTCCCGCCGGCTCCCCACAAACAGAGTCCCTAGTACTTCACCTCGACTGTTCAGAGGAACCCAGCAACCCGACTTGATTCCAGTCTTAAGTTGGTGGGCTGGTTGACCGGCTCTTTTGTCGCCGATCTGGCTCATCAGAAGAGGTTCCTGGTTAAGAAAGGTCCAGCCTTCCGGCGTCCCTTCGATGGGGAGCATTATCCCCTGATCCGGGCCTTGGGCCTGGCCCTCAGATAATTCTTGCATCTGCAGCTCGCCGGGATGATTGCTGTCATAAAGCGCAATCGTTGCGACATCGTGAGGGATCAACCGCTGGATACTCGCTTCCATGGCACCCAACATCTGGCGGATGTCAGGATTGGCCAGGACTGCTTTGCTGAGTTCAAGCACCATCGACTCTTCGGCACCTTTGCGGTCTGTGAAGTCGCGAGTGACTTTGGAAAATCCTCTGAGTTGACCGTCTTTTCCGCGCAAGGCGGTGATGATTACGTTGGCCCAGAAGCGCGACCCGTCTTTACGAATCCTCCAGCCTTCATCTTCGTATCTACCTTCGGCGGAGGCCACTTCCAACTCATGCTGTGGTTTGCCGCGGTCAACGCTCTCCTGCGGATAAAATTTCGAGAAATGCTGGCCCAGGATCTCTTCGGCGCGGTATCCCTTGATTCGTTCCGCCCCGGAATTCCAGGTCGCGACTCTTCCTTCAGGATCGAGCATGAAGATTGCATAATCACCGGCGCCTTCCACCAGCAGGCGAAATCGCTCCTCGCTGCGCCGGAAAGCTGTCTCTGCCTGTTTGCGGTCTGTAATATCCCGGATAACCGTCAAGATCGATCGTTCGCCGCTTGATTCGACAGGGCTCAGCATGATGTCGATCGGAAACTCAGTTCCATCCTTCCGGAGCCCATAGAGTTCGAGGCCGGTCCCCATGGGGCGTGCGCTGGGCGCGGCAACATAGGCCTGACGGTGCTCGGGATGATGACTGCGAAACCTTTCCGGGATGAGCATTTCTACCAGGTTCCCGATCAACTCCGACTCGGAGTAACCGAAAAATCGTTCGGAAGCAGGATTGACGGCAGAGATACGGCCGTTAACGGCCGTGACAACAATCGCATCCGGGGATGCCAGAAAAAGCTGCCTGAACAGCGCCTGCGCATGTTCAGTCTCATCCGTGTGGTGTAAGTCTGTAGTCATTTCCGAACTCTGATAATAAATGACTCCACACCGCGAGAGCAGGCAGGCAAGACTGGTGCCACGGCAAAGGCTCTTGAGAGCCCTGCGTGTCACTTTCCCTCGAGAAATTCTAGCGTTTGAAACGTGATCAAATGCTTTGCCCGAATCCAGGCACATTCGCTGAAAACATCGACTCTTGGGAAATGGACGGATGATTGGCGTCAAATGGCGCGCCGAGGTATCCGAAAGGCTCTATCGAAGGCCAGAAGGACGGACCAACCGTCCGGCCACTCCCTCGAACGTCCGCAGCAAACCAGGCTAGATTTGTCGCTTTGGGAATGTGAGTCATAACTACCTTTAGCAAACCGGTTTCCCACGACTGTCTTTGGCATCGAATGGACTATCGGCCTGTTCCCCGTGGCCATTGGAGAATAGCCTTGGAAGACGCTGAGCCATATCCAGAAGCACCCGCGAGTCCGCTCGAGATTGATGGACACGCGCAGTTTCACCTTGCCGCCATTATCGAATCAGCGGATGACGCCATCATCAGCAAAGACCTCCAGGGAGTCGTCACCAGCTGGAACCAGGCGGCGTGCAGGATCTTCGGCTACACAGCGGAAGACATGATTGGTCGCTCAATCCGCCTCCTTATCCCCGAGACGTTGCAATATGAAGAAGAGGACATCCTGACTAAGCTGAGAGCTGGACAACGGATCGACCATTACGAGACGACACGAATCAGAAAGGATGGCAAAATGCTGGACGTTTCGGTGACGATCTCGCCGATCAACGATGGAAAGGGTCGGGTAATTGGTGCCTCAAAAATTGTCCGTGACATCTCTGACCGCAAACGGATCGAACAGGTGCTGATCCAATCCGAAAAACTCGCGGTGACAGGCCGGATGGCAGCTACGATTGCTCACGAGATCAACAACCCCCTGGAATCCGTGATGAACCTGATTTTCCTCGCGCGACAGGCCGTTCCACCTGGGGATAAGGCGCATCAGTATCTGCTAACGGCGGAAAGTGAGTTGAACCGTGTCGCGCAGATCGCACAGCAGACACTGGGCTACTACCGGGGTCCCAGTACCCCCGTGACGGTCGATCTTCATGAACTCATCGAGACTGTGCTGACTGTCTACCATTCGAAGTTGTGTGCGAGCAAAATTTCTATCGAAAGACAGTTTGGTGATTTGCAGAAGATCGTCGCGATTAAGGGCGAGTTGATACAGGTCTTATCGAACCTCATCGCAAATGCGGTGGATGCCATGACAGACGGCGGCGCGCTCCACCTTTCCACCCGCATGGCAAGCACCGCATTCGGCGATGGAATCGAGTTGATTATTCGCGATGAGGGGGCGGGCATCGACCCGAAGCACCTGGACAAGATTTATGATCCGTTCTTCACTACCAAGGGCGAACGCGGAACCGGCATCGGACTCTGGGTTTCTAGGCAGCTCGTCGAAAAGCGCGGCGGCCGGATCACGATTGCGAGTAGCACGGATGCGGCAGACAGCGGTACAAGCGCGACGATCTTCTTGCCGGTTGCCGACCCCGGGACGCTTCCTTCCGGCACGAGCGAAGCCAAAATCGCCATCTGACCTGAGAACTTGCCCGCGTCTCAACGAGGCGGCCTTCCCTGGCCCTCGAAACACCTCTGAACTCAAACGACGACTGGGCGTGCTGTCAGATCTTCATATCGTGCAATGTCGCGAATGCACGGAATAATGTACGTGGATTGTACTGACCCTTGTAAACAGGAGGGGGCTCGCGCTGTAAGCCGAGCAGTCCGTACACCGCAGCCATGGCAGACCGGATCGAATACTCAACCGTGAAAACCACATCGTCCGCCAGTTCACAAAATTGTCCACTGAAGGCCAGGTTGGTCCATCCCTTCGGTACAGGTTGAGGTCGATCGCCTTTCTCCCTGCAAAGAAACTGGCTCGTGATGAACGGCATCATGCAGGGAATGCAGGTCGCGGTTTCCAGGATCCCCGACATCTCAGCTTCAATACGGAGATGACTCATGATTTCCGTCATGATCTCCCGGCCAGTGCATGCGTGCATCGGCTTCTTGACGAAGTCGCCCAGTTTGTCGACGAACAAGCCATAACCCCAAAAGACATCCACGTCTTTGGGTTGCCCGAGGAAGTGCGGTTGGTGCGGGAACACGATCGACGCGAGCCAGCTGGAGTTTGCAAATGTGATGAGTCCACCCTCGCCGGCAACGTTGCCGGTGACGTCACGGATGAGCCGGAAGAAAGTTGAATCGTGCAGGGTCGTGGTAAACGAGATCCATTTAGACTCTTTAATGTGATCAGCAAAAGTCGAGGGTCGGCCAAATTCCGGCCTGCCGGCTGCGATCTTTTCCCATAGTGCCCAGGCACCGCCATCCACCTTTGACTTAAGAGCCGCCGCTGAGTCCATCGAACCCAGGCTCGAGGCCTCGGTCATCGACCCCAGCGTGACGATCACCAGATCGTCTGCACCTATCGTGATCTCCCGGCGATGTCCGTGGCGTTCGCAAACGATGCGCTCCACTCGATTCCCATCGGCGTTCTCGCTCAGGATAATGTCTGTTACGCGGGTATTCAGTGCGAGGTGTACGCCATGCGCCTCGAGCCACTTTTGCAGTGGTCTCACCATCGACTCGTACTGGTTGTACACGGTACGCATGATCCCGTGGAGCTGATTGAATCCCTCGACCATATGTGTGAAACGCAGCAGATAGCGTTTGAACTCCACCGCACTATGCCAGGGTTGGAAGGCAAAGGTGGTACACCACATTAACCAGAAGTTGGTCACGAAGAACTCAGAATCAAACTGCTCGGCGATGCTGCTCCTGCCGAGCATCCCTTCTGGTTCCAATATGAGACGCTCAAGCGAGAGGATATCTTTTTCGCTCAGCCCAAATTCGGGAGCATCTTCCCTTTGTCCATCACGTACGAGCCGGGAATGGGACGAGGTCTTCATGGTCTCGTTCCAGTCAAAGATCTCTTTCGTAACCGTCTTGCTTTCATCGAGTGTGGGAATCGACGAGAACAGATCATACGTACACAGATACTTACTTTCAATCATGCGTCCGCCACGCAGAACGTATCCTTGTTCGGGCGATCCAGCCCCGTCAAGACTGCCTCCAAGCCGGTCAAGCTCTTCCAGGATCATGATGTTATGGCCCGGAAAATCTCCGTCACGGATGAGGAATGCGGCAGCGGCGAGCGAAGCGATGCCACCCCCAACGAGATATACCTTCGTTCCGGCAGGATCAGTCTTGTGCTTCGGATGACCGGGATTCGGCTTCATAGGGAAAGACGCCTTCTATGCACGTGTAGGCTACTCACTGCGTCAGTCTCCACTGATCGCCATCAATGCTGCGCGGTTGGGGATCATTATGGTTGTTCCGTGGAACATAACCAGGTGCCTGTTCTTGAATTCGCTTAAGGTGCGGGTAACCGTTTCTCGCGTGGAACCGACACACTCGGCGATCTGCTCATGTGTCAGCGGCATTTTGATTTTCGCTGGTTGCGAGGTCTGCTTTTCATCAGCCGGCCAGTGCAGGAACAACCGTGCGATCTTCTCATGCGCATTGCTGGACAATCCGACGGTCCGCAACTGTTCACACGCAGTGGCATATTGTGAATTCAGCTGGCGGATCACTGCCTGGTATGCCTCTGGAAACCGGCCGATGAACGAAAGGAAGTCCTCACGGCGGATGAACGAGACCTGTGACGGATAAAGTGTTTCGGCGCTGACTTCGTAGGGAATGCCGGACATTGCCGCGCTTAAGCCGAGTATCTCCCCCGGCCGGGCAAGTTGTAGGATCAAGCTCTTCCCACCCTTGGAACTGACCGAGAGCTTAACCTTTCCCGAGCAAAGGAGGTAAATTCCCTTGGCTGGTTCGTTTTCCAGGAACAGCCTGCCTCCCGCCGGGTACGACATGGAAATCTTGATGGATTCAAATTCCTTCGCCGCAGCGACCGTAAGATGGCACAGAAACCCGCTCTCTTTCAGCTTGCAATTTTCACAGATCGAGGTTTGTCCGTTTGGCGTCTGCATGTCATCTCTCCTGTTGCTCGAGCGACGCACCGCTCGTAGCCTGGTTGGCAAAGTATTGGGTTAAAGGAGAATCGGAAAGAATCTCGGCTCCCGTTTCCCTGACAATTTCTTGGAGAATGTCGGTCCCCTTCTGGTCCGCGAAGGATACTCCACGAATGTCTACCCGCAACGGCATCTGATTCGCAGAAGCCCACAAAGCGTGCCACGTTCTTCCCAGCTCCACGGCCCACGGACCAACCAGTTTGCCCTCGATTTTCAGAGTGACTATCGGCGAATCGTCGTTTATCGAAATTTTCAGCAATGTCTTCACTTCCTTGCCCTGCTATAGAGCAAATGGGTTACCAAAAGGAGGGGAATTCGGCATCGTCCGAATGTTTGTTGTAAACAGGAGGGTTAGCAACGAAATGCCCATGCCTCGGACCGGAGCGGATCGAATCGGAGACGACGGCCGAGACGAAATATCGTCGCGGAGACGATGGCTTCGTCCCCTTTAGCTTTGACTGGAGCCGACCCTTATCTGCCGATGGCCGTGAGGTGTATCTACAGTGCGAGAACCGATCAAGGTTCTTTGGCGGGTGCACTGGACGCCTTTTGGGGATATCACCCTCAGGCCTAAATCCATTTCCTGCGTAGCAGCCAAACTTTGATGGCTTGCGTCAGCACCACAAGGCAAACATGGTCACCACCAGAATCGGCCAGTACAAGGTTGGAAGATGCGTGAAGCCGAGCGGCGACGCTAATGGGGAATATGGCAGCCAGATTCCGAACGCCATGACGGCTAACGTTGTGAACGTGAGTGCACGGCTCGCCTGGCTCTGGATAAAAGGGATCTTATTGGTGCGAATGACGTGGATGATGAGCGTTTGTGTCATCAACGACTCTACAAACCAGCCGGTTTGAAACAGGCAGGCGCGTCCGGGTCCCAGCAGTGGAACACCCGGAGCATAACAAAAAAAGTCGTGTAGTCGAAAATCGAACTGATGGGCCCAATGAAGAGGATGAACCGCTTGATCTCCGCGATGTTCCACGGCCTGGGCCGCGCCACTTGTTCCTCGTCCACTGCGTCGTTGGGGATGGTCACCTGCGAGAAGTCGTATAGCAAATTGTTAGTCAACACTTGAATTGGCGCCATCGGCAGAAAAGGCAGGAAGGCGCTGGCCCCCAGAACGCTAAACCTGTTGCCGAAGTAGAGCTCGCCCCCATGCGAATGTATTTCAGGATATTCGCGAACACCTTGCGGCCTTCCACCACACCCCCTTCCAGAACCGTCAGGTCTTTTTCAAGCAAAATCAGATCTGCAGATTCCTTCGCGATATCCGTGGCCGTGTCCACCGAGATACCGACGTCGGCAGCCTTCAGTGCGGGTGCGTCGATGATCAGAAAGCCCATTAACCCGACTACGTGACCCTTAACCCTGAGCGCACGGATGACTCTTTCCTTATGTGCGGGAGAGAGACGAGCGAAGAGCGTGGTCTTCTCCACGGCCTCGCCAAGTTCTTCATCGGACAGCTTCTCCACCTCTGTCCCGAGGAGCATGGGGTCTGCCCCAAGGCCCACGTCTTTGCACACTTTGCGGCTGATGAGAGGGTTGTCGCCCGTCAGAATTTTGACCGCAATGCCGTGACGGTGGAGCGCCTCGAGCGCAACCGCAGCGGTGCTCTTCGCTGGATCAAGGAAGGCGACATACCCTCTCAGCACCAGCTCACCCTCGTCGGTTTTGGTACAGAGTTGTTTTCCCGTGAGCTCCCTGGTAGCCAGCGCCAACACCCGAAAGCCATCACTGCTCAGCCTTTCGTATTCTTCCTTCAGTCCCACGATCAGGGAAGGCTCCATTGGAGATAACTTACCGTCGAGCTCGAAGTACGAGGAGTGTTGGAAAACTTCCTCGGGTGCCCCTTTGGTGAGGAGGACCGTCTTGCCTTCCGGGTCTTCCACCAGCACAGACATCATGCGCCGGGTGAAGTCAAAAGGGATCTCGTCGAGCTTCTTGTACTTCTCGACCGCCGCCATTCCATGGAAGTCGGGACTGTCGAGAATTGCGGTGTCCAGCAAATTCTTGAGACCGGTCTGGAAGTGACTAATCAAATATCCGTTGAGGAGCACCTCTTCCGTCTCCCGTCCTGCGACATTGCAGTGCCGCACCAACACGACACGATCCTCCGTAAGGGTGCCTGTCTTGTCGGTGCACAAAACATCCATGGCTCCGAAGTTCTGGATGGAGTTCAGCCGCTTGACGATCACCTTGCGGCGGCTCATAGCCAGCGCGCCTTTCGACAGGCAGACGGACACGATCATGGGCAACATCTCGGGCGTAAGGCCCACGGCCACGGCCAGGGCGAAGAAAAAAGCACCTTTCCAATCGTGTTTTGTGAAGCCGTTGATCAAAAAGACCAGAGGCACCATCACGGCCATGATCCGGATCATCAGCCAGGTGAAGCGGTTGAGGTCGAGGTCAAAGCTGGTCTGAACCCTCTCGCCCCCTCTCTGGGCTCTAACAGGGTACGTCCCGTTTGTCACCGCACGTTCGTGTTGCTGTGCTACGCCGACACCTCTCAACTAGAATGGACGACTCTGGCGGCTAAGTCTGTTGTGGGGTGCGAAGGTGCGAAAAATTCAATACGGAGTTGCTGTCAGTTTGGACGGCTATATCGCAGGTCCTAAGGGAGAATCCGATTGGATCCAGATGGATCCGGAGATCGATTTTTCTGCGATCTGGTCACAGTTTGACACTCTGCTTATGGGGAGGCGGACCTTTGAGGCCGCAATACTAAGGTTGGGGCTTGCAGCCTTTGCTGGAAAAGCTACCTTTGTTTTCTCAAAGCAGTTGAACCAAAAAGATCATCCCGGCGTGACAGTCGTGTCTGAGTTGACCCGTCCCTGGTTACAAGCTCTTAAAAGCCAGGACGGGAAAGACATTTGGTTGATGGGCGGCGGTAAACTGTTTCGTAAGTTGCTTGATCTTGGCGAGGTGGACTCGCTCAATATCACGATAGTTCCCGTGATGCTCGGCGAGGGCACGCCTTTGATGTCTCCTCCCTATGCCCCGACGAAGCTCGCCTTGCTGACCCACCGTGTATACAAATCGGGGAGCATTTCGATGACCTATAAATTGAACGCCTAGGCCTGGAAGGGACGGACGGGGTAGGGCTTTGCAGGCCTATCCCTCAGAAATTGCAGCAATAGGTATGCTGTCCCTTATCTCCCCTAATGTCGAGTTACCTCAAATCGGTTGTGTGCAGAACTTGCAGCGCGTGGCTGTGATGGGAACCAACGACTTGCATTGGACACAGGTTTTTTCTGTAGGATCCGCTACCGGAGGTTTTCCTTTGAGTTGCCTAATGATGTAGTTCATGGGCACCACGATGACGAAGTAGACGACGGCGGCTTGCAGCAGGAACGAGATCACGGAGTTGAGAAAGACGCCGTAGTTGATCTTGCCACCATGGAGGTAAAGGACGAGCGCAGCGAAGTCCGGCTTGCCAACCAGGGTGGCGATGAGCGGGGTCAGGACGTTCGTTACAAACGAATTGACGATTGCGGTGAATGCAGCGCCGATGATCACTGCGACAGCGAGGTCAAGTACGTTGCCACGCATGATGAAATCACGGAAACCTTTGATCATTTCGTTCTCCTCATTGGTGTGGTGTGTCGAGTAGAAAATGCAGCAGCACTGCTGCGGCATGAGTATAAACTGTTGCTTGCGTGAGGTTGCGTCTGCCGGCGCTGTTAGGCTCGACTTCGTCCCCGTCGCAGCCTTCATCAACTAGCCAATTGAGGTGCCCGCTGTGCACGGCCCACGTGTTCGGTTGTGACCCGGAGAATGCTACCGGCAATCAATCGCTGAGCCGCGTTAAACTGGAAACCTCAGTCGCCATCAGCGGAGATTTCTGCAGTCTAAAATCGATTTGCCACTTTGATCCTTCATCCACATCGAGCAATGTGACGCGGGCCAAAGGCTCGGTCATCGTGTTGATGGGGAACAATCCGCAAAACAGGCTCGATGCACCCGGCTCGATCTGACCATCCTGTAACGCCATGAGTCTTCCACCAACCTTGAGGGCAAGAATGAGTTCGAGTGATTGCTTGTTCTGTGTTGATCGCCAGGCGGCCTGATTTACGCGGCAAACTGTGGTTTCGAGTGCGCCGGAATGTGCGTCGGTGAATGTGCTGTCGATGTACTCGATCGAGGCTTTCAGCTTATGGTTTTGCTCGCCTGGGCCACTGGATAGTAATTTGAATCGGGCCAGACAAGTTGGAATCGAATCGCTGCCAAGTCGCGGTAACGCCGTAGCTACAGATTTTATGGGCAACTCTACGGACCATGCGGGAAGAACGAGTATCTTGGCCCCCTGCTGAGCCATCGCAGAAAGTTGAGATGATCCAGCCACGGTGAGTCTACGGCGACGGATCCAATAAGCCAAAGCAATGAACAACGCCAGGGCACAACCGAACGAAATCCCCCCCTTGTGATTCCATAGCCAAATAAGCATCTCTATCTCGGTCCAGCGTCAAAAGCAGGAATAGAGTACAAACCGATTTCATCGTTGTCCGTAACCGGGATCACACACAGATCCTCGCTCTTGATGTAGGGTGGCTGTCTGTAGCGCTTGACCACGACCAAACGTTAAAGCCGGTCGGTCCCGTCGGCGTGTGACGCTCATCACATCATAAGTAACCGTATTGCGCCACACGCCGGAGGTCAGTAAGGGGCTGTACGGTGCACTGCAGCTGGACATCATCAATCTCTGAGCGGGCAAAAGCCACCCATCCCAACCCCGGGTATTCCGTAAACATCACGGCATGGCGGAGTTTTCCACCCGCCAAATCTCTCAATTGTGTGACGGCCGTCACAGACGCTTCATCCGGTCCAATCCAGAATGACGCGTGGAGATGACAGGATGAGAAACGAAGACTTCGAGAGGTGTCGCGCCTCGATTTGCCAATGCATCGAAAAACGTTGCCTCGATTGTAGGTCGCCGCGCCCCTGCCCTGCGCCCATTGTGATTGCCCTGCGGTACGCAATTGAAGTTGCCGCACCCTCGGTACGCGAGAAATGAGCACGATTACCGCGCCTCCGATCCGACCCGGGACCAGGGAGGGTAAACCTGCCATCAGTGTCAATCATGAGGAGGAATTACCCACGCAGTAGGGCGGAAAAACGCGCACCGAAAACAGACGCGGCAGAATCTAATGGCGGAGGCTTAGACTGAGGGTGATTATGATGGCCACGATAGAGGCTGGTTTCCTGCAAGGTCAACTCGAGGAGCGCAAACGCCGGTTGGAAGTTGCGGTTGCATCTGCGCCGCAAAACTCCGGCCTGGCCAGCCTCTTGCGCGAGGTAGATTCGGCGCTGGACCGGATGACCGAAGGCACATACGGCCTATGTTTGGAATGCCACGACTCGGTGGAGCGGGACCGTTTGCTCGCGGATCCATTGGTGCGCTACTGTCTGGACCATCTGACCCAACCGCAACGCGCCGCGCTACAACGCGACCTCGACCTGGCTTACCAGGTGCAGCGTAACTTGCTGCCGCAAAAGGGCCTGCGCGTCGGCGGCTGGCAGACGAGCTATCATTTCGCCCCTGTCGGCGCCGTCAGCGGCGACTACTGCGACTTGATCCCGTCCGATGGGCGTCTTCTCTTCCTATTGGGCGACGTCTCCGGCAAGGGCGTGGCCGCTTCCATGCTGATGGCACAGCTTCATGCCTTGTTTCGCAGTCTGACCGGCATGTCCCTGCCGCTCGGCCAAATTGTCACCTTCGTCAACCGCTTTTTCTGCGAATGTGCGCTGGCGGGACAGTACGCCACCCTGGTGTGCGGGCTGGCCAAGCCGACCGGAGAGGTGGAAATCCATAACGCCGGCCACTGCCCCGCAATCGTCGTTGGACGCGGCGGCGTATTTCGTATTGAACCTAACGGTTTGCCTCTGGGCATGTTCCTCGAAACAGAGTTTTCCGCCACGCCCGTGCAACTGGAAGTCGGCGACACGCTCTTCCTTTACACCGACGGTCTTTCAGAAGCCAGCAACGAGAATGTTGAGTACGGCGTGGATCGCGTGATGACATTGGTGCACCAGCAGGCTGCGCGGCAACCTGCCGAGTTGATCGACGCCTGCCTTGACGACGTGCGGGCGTTTACCAACGGCGTCCCAAGTTTCGACGACATGACTTTGTTGGCCCTTCGGCGCTGCAACTAAAGCACGACACAGAGCAGATGCGGACGGGATCAACCATTAAACCTCGATTTCCCGCTGCCCCAAACCGGCGGCCAAACACAAACCGTGTCTAACCACGACGCCGTATCCTTCCTCGTGCACCAGAGTGAAAACATGTGAGCAAGGCTCGCAGAGCCAATAATGCCTCACGCCATGGATTCCGCGTGGCGTATCCGTCGTTGAAGTGCTCGCACTCTTCGCAACCGGATCCGGCCGAAATCGGAAGAACTTCCCACCGCCCGCCCAGCGAAACGCGGTCGGACACGCCGGGTTTGCACACTTGGGTTCCTGCTTCTGAAACAGAGGAATTCCTATCAAGGTTCCGCCGTCCGGGTTCGGTTGTTTGCTGTGAGCCTGTCGAGCAGCTGTCCGTTCTTCTTTCAGGCGCTTGATAGTGGTTCTCAGCCAGCCTCCAACTGTTTCTTCGATCTCGTCTTGATCGCTGTAACGATAAAGAGAATCCAGCGTCTCCCCGGATAGGTTGAACGGAATGCAACGGCAGGGAATCATTTCGGAGCGGTGCTCGGGTGGTACGAGCTGCATCAACACACAATCACTGCAGGGCCTGGGATTCTCTTTGGAATCGTAGTTCATGCAAGTGAGAGAGTCTTCGAAGATATATAACTGAGGCCTCCAGGGCATTCTCGGCGAACGCCCATAGCCTCCATCTTCGAGGAATTTGAGTTCAAATTCCAAAACTTCCAGGAGATCGCGCTCATCCTTTTGCATTTCGCACTTCCCACTCGAGTCAAAAAAAGACTCAGCCCAAGATAGTGTCCAGAGTTTCTCGCACGCTCCATGTTTTACTTGTTCATGCTGTCGTTGTCGGTGACATTTGTCACATGCCGTGGGCAGTGTAGGAAAGGCGCTCTTGTTGGTGGCGCAACTCTTCGGCTTTGGTCATTTCCCGATCGCGTTGACTAAAGAGGGTGAAGACCGGGCTTTGCCGCCGGGTAACATCGAAGGCAAGCCCAGGGTGGTGCGCTTGCCTGCCTCGTCCCCTCTATCGACGCCCATCCGGATGAATCCTGCCCCTTTTCCGTGGAGACGGCGACAACTCTATCTGGTTACCAGGCCCTTATAGTGGCCTCGGGGCCATGTACTCCCGTGCAGGAAATCGCATCTCGCCTGCTACAAAACCCGGAAGACTGTATCTATTCACGCAGACGATATCGGCAGGACGCAGCTTCTCGGCCGGCAGCGCCCTGAACGGAC
>JBEKNJ010000074.1:0-25911 GCA_049522955.1 Acidobacteriaceae bacterium | reverse complement strand
TTTACAGCAGCGAGGATAAGCGAGAAGCTTTGCAGAACTGGCGAAGCGGACATGAGCTCTGCTGGAGAGCAACTCATGAAGGAATAGCCGGTTGAAGACTCATCGGAACGATGGTCTGTGAGGGAGCTGAACGAGCAGTTCAACTCCCTCTTGAGCCCATCGGACTGATAGATCTTCTTATGCCTTAGAAAACTCAAGCCAGCACCTCCGCAGAGTTGGCGTGGGTAAGAGCCTCGTATGCTGCCGGGGATTGATAGCCAAGACTGGAGTGTAATCGTTCGCAGTTATAAATGCGTTCAAGAAAGTCCGAAATGTGAAGAGCCGCGTCATCGAGGTTGCGATAGGTGTTCAGATAAACTTCTTCGCACTTGAGAGTGCGCATGAAGCTTTCCGCCAGAGCATTGTCATATGGGTTGCCGCTCCGACTCATGCTGATGCGGATACCGTAAGACTGCAGTAGCTCGACGTAGGCTCGGGAGCAATACTGGACACCGCGATCGGAGTGATGAATCAGTAATGCAGGCGCCGGCCGATCCGCCAGAGCGCTTCGCAGGGCTGCAAGAGCGAGTTCGGCTTCCAGCGTATTCCCAAGAGCCCAGCCGATCACGCGCCGCGAATAGGCGTCCAGAATCACTGCCAGGTAGAGGAATGATTCCCGCAGCCGGATGTAGGTGATGTCAGCTACCCACAACTGGTTGATCCCATTTGGCTTCCAATCGCGGGTGAGGTTCGGGTAGATCGCGTAGGTATGACGCGAATCGGTGGTGCAAACAAAGCGCCGCTTACGTAGGCACAACAAGTTGTCGGCGCGCATCAGCCGCATCACGCGCTTGCGGTTGACCACTAGGCCCAGCTTTTGTAGTTCAATGATGACCCGCCGAGAGCCGTAGCACCGGTTATCAAGACAGATTTGCTGGATCTGCTGGCGCAGTTCCGTGTCCGCTTGCCGCGGCAGGTGCTCATCAAAGTGCCGGTAAAAACCTGCGCGACTAATCCGCGCGGCATCGCATGCTTCCAGGATAGAGAGTCCGGCTTTGCCTTCCAGCTGCATCACTTCTCCGTACAACGCGCTTCGCCAGGCGCGCTGCTCTTCGAGCGTGCTTCCTTTACTCGCTTGAAGGCCCTTCTTAAAAAATCGTTTTCCAGCGCCATCCTTCCCAGTCGACGCTCTAACTCCACGATTCTTTCGTCCGCTGTTGTCGATGGTTTAGCAATGGCGTCCCTTTTGGCGCCCGGCCGGGGCCCCCTGGGCCGGCCGAAACCAGCCGTTCCCATTTCCCGATACGCATCTCGCCAGCGATAAAGAACGCTGCGCTTGATCTTGTACTGGCTGCTCAGCGAAGACACGCTCTCGCCATTTAAGATCCGTCGCGCTACCGCGATCCGGAACTCCACTTTGAAAACACGGGCTGCCATCCGAACCTCCGTTCGCTGCAGTTGTCCCTGTTTCTCAGTGTCTCAAATTTGGGGTCCACACCAAACCGTCCCTCGCGGGACTCTTCAGCTTGCTTACCATTACCCAGGACTGCCGTCCTGGGCTACTTTCAGACGTCCCTTCGGGACTAGGTGTAGAGTTCTCACGCAGACTCTAAAGCCCAACTTTGTTTCGGACTTTGTGCGGCACGACCAAAGTCATGCCCTGATACAAAGCGAGCAGCCCAGCGGGGCGACCTGCAGTTTCAATGTTTTTCAGACCGGATTGACTTCAAGCTCCGGCTGCTGATGGCCGCTGGTGGTGGCACCTGCATCCGGTGGCAGTCCGAGGCTGTCGAACACGGGTCCGAGCACCAGGATCGCCATGAAAAGGATGGCGAGATGGAAATCGCGCAATTGGGGCGTGGCTGCTGAGTGGCCACGCGCATGAGCAACCAGGCGCAAGGTGATTGCCCCGAAGGCCACCCCAATACCCATGCTGAGTTGCATCACGGCACTCAGGAAGCCGTTGGCCCGGCTCATCCGGCTGGGCGTGATCTCCGCGTAAGCAAGCGTCGTCATGCAGGTAAACTGCATGGACCGGGAAGCTCCATGGAAGAAAAGAATGGCGATGACCAGGATGGTCGCCGTGGCTGGGCTGAGCAATCCGCAAAGGGCCATAGATGCCGCGGTAATGGTTCCATTCACAATGAGCAGACGGCGAAACCCGAAGCGGCGAAGAGCCTGAATCACAAATGCCTTCATGGTCAGGTCTCCGGCGAACAGGGCGAGCAGGTAAAGCCCGGACTGGAAGGCATTCAACCCAAATGCGATCTGAAACATAAGCGGCAGAAGAAACGGCAGCACCGAGACCGCGATGCGGAAAGAGCTCCCGCCAAAGACGGAAAGAGAATAAGTCTTGAGCTTCATCGACTCCAGATCGATGAACGACGTGGCTGGATTGCGGTGGGCGGCAAGGATGGCAGCCACCCCGCTCAGCAGGCTGAGCACCAGGACAAGGGCGGGTAGCTGCCAGGACACACCTTCGCTTCCCAGCTTCTCCATCCCATACACGGCGCCGGCGGAGGCAAAGCCCGCCAACAGGAAGGTGAGCCAATCGAATCCGTGCTTGTCTCCGCTGCGCACGTTTTCCACCCATAGCAGCGTCAGGACCAGCGCGGCAATGCCGATAGGCAGATTTAGGAAGAAGATCCAGTGCCAGCTGGCGTAGGTGGTAATGAAACCGCCGAGCGGCGGCCCCACGACCAGCGCAGTGAGACCAGGCCAGGTGATGTAAGCGATGGCCTCTGCCAGCTTGTCCTTTGGAGTGGTACGCAGAACAATCAAGCGTCCGACAGGCACCATCATGGCTCCGCCAATCCCTTGCAGAATGCGCATGAGCGTGAACTGGGTAAGCGTGTGGGCGGCTCCGCAAAGCAGCGAAGCAATGGTAAACGTTGCGATGGCCGCAGCAAACACAGACCGCGAGCCAAAACGGTCCGCGACCCAACCACTGATCGGGATGAACACGGCGAGGGTCAACAGGTAAGCGGTCATGCCGATGTTCAGGCTGACAGCGCTGGTGTGGAGACTGTGCGCCATCTGCGGCAGAGCCGTCGCAATGATGGTGCCGTCCAGGTTTTCCATGAAGAAGGCGCCGGCGATGAGCGTGGTTACGTAGAACGGCGAACGGCTCTTCTTCATCCTTGCTGCGGGCTCACAAGATCTTTCGCTTATGGAATTTCTAATCCACTCAGACCGGCTCTACGCTCAAACGCCTGGATCAGAGAGCCGAGGGTGCGCTCGCCACCAATTTCCGGGCGGGGTTCAGTCGCGATCGGGGGCGGCGGAGCCTGCACAGCCCGCTCCTGCACCTTGCGTGCTTCGTTTGCAGAAACTGCAACCGGACCCGTGGGCACTAACCCGCTCAGCGCGGCGCCAGATTTGCCAGCCTTTTCCGTTTGCAGGTGCCGCCGTTCCATCCTGCGCCTGGGCGGAACACGATGGATCTGCGGTTCCTCTTTTGACGGAGGAGGAGGGGCAGCAGAAGCAACAACAATTGCCTGATCTTGCGAAACTTTTGTAACGGGAGCAGCCGCTCTCGACGGTTCCTTGCGCTTCCGAGGCTCGGCTTTCGTCGTCGCCTTGCTGGCTAAGGCAATCGCAGCCCTTGTCTTCGAATCATTTTTGGAGCCCGCGAGCGCAGCTGCTAGAAAGTCTCGCGCCCGTTGCAGGCGGCCAATTTCAGCATCAATTTGAGCGATTATTTCGGTCCGTGTGGTCATGCAGAATCATTCTATCGTTCTCTGAACTCTTCTGCCGACTCTTTGCCCTGTGGGAATTACATTGTGAGCGCACTTTAACAATTTCCACACGAGCTCAGTGACGCGGGGTTCTTCCTGGCCGATCGCCCGGTTGGGAATATTTTCAACAGTTAACTCGATGGGCAACCGCTCGTCGCTATTCGCACCGGATTGCCGCCATCGGCTCAATCCGCGCCGCTCGCAACGCCGGTATGAGAGAAGCTGCACTGGCAATGACGGTCAGTGCGGCGACCGAGCCCAGCAACACCCAGGGATCGCGCGGCGACGTTCCGTACAGAAAGCTCGCCAGGGCCCGGGACACCAGGAGCGCTACACCCAGGCCGGCACCAGCCCCCAATGCTGCAACCGTGACGTTTTCCCCAAACACCATGGCCATCACTTGCATGCGTTGCGCCCCCAAAGCCATGCGGACCCCGATTTCGCTGGTCCGCCGCGCGGTGGAGTAAGCCAATGTTCCATAAAGACCAATCGCGGTTACCAGCAGCGCGCAGCCTGCAAAGAAAACGGCCAGCAACGCCATCATCCGTTCCGTGCTCATCGATTCGTCTAAAACTTCGTTCATGGTAGAGAACGTCGGGGCGGGAATGGCCGGCATCAGCTGCGCCGCTAAGGAACGCGCCGCCGAAGCAAGGGCGGTTTGTGGGCCATCGAAACGGACTACGGCATGAAAGGATGGCTTCTTCTGCTCGTCCTGCAAGATTGGCACGTAGCCGATGGGTGGCGCAGGGTCGCGAATCTCCCGGTATTTCGTATCGCCAACCACTGCGACCACTTCGTAGGAATTCCGGCTTCGCTCTTGAACCACCTGCTGGCCCAGCGCTTCCTGCCCAGGAAAGAGCAGCTTAGCCGCAGCCTGATTCAGCGTGATCTTCAGCCCGGAGGCGTTGGTGTCGGACCAACGGAATTCCCTCCCCCGGTAAACTGGAATGCGCATAGTAGCGAAGTAATCTGGCCCTACGCTATTCATAAACATGAGTTGGAGCCGCGCGCCGGGTGCTCCGTATCTCCCGTTCCAACCTAGATGGGAGAGGGGTACGATGAACTGGAAACTGACACCCTTGACCCCCGGCTGGCGGCTCAATCCCTCGCCCAACTGTTGGTACTGCCGCATGAGCGCATCGCCTTCGAGTTGCTGCTTGTCCATGCTGAATGCAATGTCCACCAAACCATTAGGATCGAACCCAACGCCTGATCGATAGAGCCGCATCATGCTCGTAGCTAAGAGCCCGGCCCCGACGACCAGCACCAGGGCGAGCGCTACCTCCGACGCCAGCAGCACACGCGGTAAGATTCTGCGACGAGCATGCGGCTGCCGGGTATGCTGGCCATCTTTGATATGGTCATTGACGTTGCCCGCTGTAGCCTGCAGCGCCGGCACCAGCCCGATCAGCACCGCCGAGATCACGGCGATCAGTGCGGCAAAGCAAATCACCCGCAAATCGAGCGAGGTGTCGAGGTGCGACAGACGGTCGGCACTCATGAGGAACGCAGCTAGCGACCGGCTGACGAGGGGCGCAACGGCGAGCCCGGCGGCTGTTCCCAGGACCGCGAGCAACAAACTCTCGGCCAGCAGTTGCTGGACCAGCCGCTGGCGGGTTGCGCCTATGGCCAGCCGCGTCGCCAACTCCCGTTCCCGCGCCGCGCCGCGCGCCATCAACAAGCCTGCCAGGTTCAGGCACGCCAGCAGCAGAATTCCTCCGCACAAGGAAAGCATGGCTACCAGCGGTCTGCGAAACAGGAGGCGGGCATAGGCGAAGCCCCGGGAGCCCGGCTCCGCAACGAAATGGAAATGCCCTTTCTCCTCATCCGCGATAAATTCGCCATCCTCAGACGCCTGGTGGAGGATTGGGCCGGAGATGGTGGCGAGAGATGCGTTTGCCTGTCCCAAGGTGACACCGGGTTGCAGCCGCGCACCCACGGTCAGCCACCAGGCGTTGATGCCCGCATCGATATGGTTCCTCGGCGCGTCAATGATCGGATCGGCCGAAAGCGGTACATAGATCTGCGGTCTCCGCGTGGGATCTGCTCCTGTAAATCGCTTAGGCATCACGCCCACCACGGTGAACGGGACATTGGCGATGATCAGCTTACGCCCAATCACGTCGGGGGCACGATCAAACCAGGTCTCCCAGAATTGCTCGGTAACCACCACCGCAAGGCCCGACGGGCTGCCGCCTCTTTGATCGTCTTCCCGGGTGAGATATCGTCCCAGCAACGGCGGCGTTTCGAGCGCTCGGAAGAATTGCCCGCTGACCGTCATCCCCGGAATATTTTCGTTTGTCGTTCGTCCACGCACCTGCAGGATGTCCGAGTCGTAAGCGAAAACATCGGCAAAGATGTCATGCCGGCTCTCCAGGCCGCGGAAGAAGGGAGTACAGAAAGCATAGTTAGGCTGCGGTCCACCCTCCTCCATGCGCAGCACTACCAACTGCTCGCCGTGGGGTACCGGGAGTGGCCGCAACAGCAGCCCGTTGATCAAGGAGAAGACAGCCGTGTTGGCTCCCACGCCCAACGCCAGCGTCAAAAGCGCCACGGCGGTGAAACCGGGCGACTTTCGCAGCAGCCGCAGGGAAAAGCTTAGGTCACGCAGAAAGTTCTCGAGCGTACCAAACTGCCACAGTTCGGTGAGGCGCTCATGCCAGCGCGATTTATTTCCAAAGACTCGCCTGGTTGCCAGATCCAACTCCGCCGGTAAGACCCCCTGCCGCGCTAATCTTTCCCGTAACAAAGTCTGGTGAAACTCCAATTCTTCAGCGATTTCGCGACTCATGCTCTTTCGCTGCAGGAGGGATTTGATGCGGAGAAGGAATTCATTAAGCACCATACCGGCTTTCCTCACGAGGCTTGCATGACAAAGGCGACGGCCGCCGACAGTCGCGCCCAGCGCTGCGATTCTGAGTTCAGACGCTTTCGGCCTTCAGCCGTCAGTTGGTAAAACTTGGCTCGGCGATTGTTCTCCGACGCTCCCCATTCAGCTTTAAGCAGCCCGCGCAATTGCAGTCGATGAAGCGCCGGATAGAGCGCACCCTCTTCCACCTTCAAAACCTGCTGCGAAGTTTGCTCAACCCACTCAGCCACAGCGTAGCCATGCAGCGGCCCACGCGCCAGCGCCTTCAGAATCAGCATCTCCAGGGTGCCCTGGATGAGCTCGCCGCTCTCTTCCCTAATCATCTTATGGGAAGAGTATTGGGCGTCATCGCCGATTGTCAAATTGACCTGTCAGGAAGGTAAACCGCAGATCTCTTCGCCCGAGTTTGGTGGGAGCCCCCTGCTTCAGCAGGGGGGAGCTGGACTTCAGTCCAGCGGAAGAGCGGTTCACTTCTCAGGGACGGGCTTTATAGTCTGGATTTTTCGAGGCTCGCGCTAAAGTGCATGATCTATGTCGAATTCTTTTCCGCAAGGCTGAAGCGTTGCTTCCCTCTGCTAAAGCAGAGGGCTCCCACCAAAATCGCGACTCTTCAGGTTGTACGCCCGAAGAAGCCGCAGGATCCGCGGTTCTTTCGGTTCTCACAGAACCTTGACCACGACCACCGTCAGATCATCCGCTTGTGCCTTTTCTCCTGCAAAGGCAGAAACCGCGTCAGTGATATTGGAGACCAGGGCGGACGCGGGCTCAGTTTCTTTGCTGCGTACGACCTCTTCCAATCGTTCAATCGAAAATTCATCGCCGGCTTCATTCTCCTGCTCGGTCACGCCGTCGGTGAAAAGTGTAAGGATGTCCCCTTGACTGAGCGCAACCACTGTATTCGTGAACTGGGGCTCAGGCAAAATACCCATGATCGGCCCGCCGCCCTCTAATTGCAGCGACTTGCCGGTTTTCGAGTGAAGCAGCAGCGGCGGGTTATGACCTCCGTTGGCATACTCCAGGGTTCTGTTGGCCTGGTCGAAACGTGCATAAAACATGGTCACGAAAGTCGCCATGTTCGTGATTTGCTTTAACACCCGATCGAGGTCCTGGATGATCGCAGCCGGTCCGCTTAGCTCGCGGGCGCGAAGACGCAGGGCCACCGCCAGCGACGGCATCAGGAGAGAGGCCGCGGCCCCGTGGCCGGAAACGTCAGCGATCACCACGTCCACCACATCTTCGGAGATCTGGAAAAAATCGTAGTAGTCGCCGCCCAAAAGCTGCGCGGTTTGCATCGCTGCTGCGAGCTCCAGGGCAGGACAAACAAGAGGTTTGGGCAAGACCTGCCGCTGCACCTGGGAAGCCAGAATCAGATCGTGTTCGTATTCATCACGCTGCCGCCGTACTTCTTCGACCAGGCGGTCGCGTTGCTTCGCGACACGGGTGACCAGGAAACCGACAATCAGAAAACCAGCCAAAGCGATCACGCCGCGGACAACCCGCACTTTAGGCGTGTCTGAGGAAGGTCCGAACACGTCCTGCAACACCGTGCTCGCGCACGCGAGGACAACGGTCACCCACAGCGGGTTGATAAACGCGCTAAGGGCGATCGGCAATACATAGAGATAGCCCAACGATATGTTCGCGACGACGACCGAGTCCGTATACGCCACCGCGGCCATGGCCAGCAAGACGACGAAGTTCAGCCACCCTGTGATGCGGATTTCTTCTAACTTGACACGCTGCTTTTCGTCTTCTTTTTTCTTCCTGCCCCGAATCAGCGCCACTCGCAGAACCTCGCGTTAAGGTATGACTAGCCATACTATAAGAGCGGCGAGCTGCAGAACGAGAACTATGGATGCGGATCTCGGGCGTGGGGCGTCAATCTGCGAATTAGGAATTCCTGGAAGAGGTTGCTGATCGCGGAGCCCCCGATGCCAATCAAGGTGTTTTCGAAAGTCAACTGCGCTCCATTACGGCTACTCGCCGGATAGTAAAGATTGGAGATGCCGCCGGCAGCGAGGCTTCCCAGGATGCCGGAATAATCCGGCTGCCAGCGGCCGTTGTCACCCTTGCAAATGACCGCATTCGCCAGTGCATACAGAATGCGCGCACGCGTGCCGCCGGTGCCTTTATAGAAATAGCGTGGATCTTGTTTGAGCAGCGTGGGCAGGATGGCGCCCCCGATCATGTTGCCAATGAAGCCGTCGGCGAAGGATGCGCCATACCGCTTGGCATATCCCTGCGTGCCTTGTCCATAGCCGCTGAACCCGTTGTCCGCTTGCTCCAGGCCCGCGATCAACCCTGTGGCCGCAAAAGTGAACGGGTCGGTACTGCTCTTCCAGGCAAGCTCGAACTTCTGTTTTGGCTGAAGAGGGAGTGCCGCGGGATCATAGGTGACATAGAAATTTGGGATGACGCCAAGCACCCGCTGCGTCTCCTGCACCTTGATCTGCTCTTCTGCCAGCTCATAGTTATCCTTGCCGCTGACTTGTACTTCAGTGGTGGCAGCCGCAATCGGCAGCGAGACGTCCTCTATCACCAGCGTCTCTCCAGGATGGAGGGCTCCCGGCACCTGACGGGTGGCGAAGCTGGTTGCAGTGACGGTGAGCTCAAAGGGCCCGGCCGGAACGTTCGTAAAGACAAAACGTCCCTCCGCATTCGACGTGGCTCTCTGTTGTCCGGGGTTCCCCTCACGCACCAACGTCACCTGGGCGGAGACAACAAAGTTTCCGTTCGGGTCGACAACCGTACCGCTGATAGTGCCTGAGGCCTCGGGTAAGGGATTGTTGATTGATTGGTCTTGCTGGGATTGGCACAGACCCGATAGAGAGCAAAACAAGAGACAAATTGCATACGCGCGAACGAACTGACGCGTGTCACGACCGGGCGCCCGTCGCCATCGAATTCCTGACCACGGTGCGACGAGACGAATTGCGGCGCCCTGAAACATCTATATGCAGCATAGAGGGTGCCGCATCATCGCCGAATACCTGTTGCGGGGGATTCGTTATCGATTAAGGTGCCTTGGGCCGCCCGCTTTAGTGGTGATGTTTGCCGCCACCGTGGCCGCCTCCGCCCGAATGTCCACCGCCGAAGCTCTTTCCTCCGCCGCCGAAACTCTTCGGTGCATGACCGCCCCCGCCGCCAAATAGATGGAAGCCGCCGCCGGAGTGCTCCTGCTTGCCCGAGAACCCGTTAAAGCCTTTGCTTCCGTAACCTCCGCCAAAAGCTCCCGTCGAGCGTTGCGCAAATTCTCGACTCTGGAAACTGGCTGCAGGTGCGCGATAGGCCGGCTGCGAACCGTAGGCCCCGCCGTTGCCGAAACTTCTAGCAGTGCCGCCGTAAAAGCTGGAGCCGTAAGCAGGGCGTGAGGTATTGATTGCCGGCTGCACGTGGTTGTACGCCTGTTGGACCGGGCGGTTATAGCCCACCCGGTTCGAAGCGTAACCCTGCGTTCCGCGGAATCCCTGACCATACCCCGTGTTGTAACCGCCGCGAGCCTGGTTAAACCCGTTCCCTCCCCTGGACATCGCCGGTTGCGAAAAAGCACGCCGGCCTCCGTGTGGGAAGCCCCAATCGGCCACCGTCGTGCTGTGGGAATAGTAGTTCGAATGGTTGAACAGGATAGCCGACGCCAGCCAACTCAATCCCCAGCCCAGCAAACCAAAGGGCGTGTGGCTGAAGGCGTTCATTGCGATGCCCAGTCCAAACGATACCGGCGTAGAACCCAGAAATGATCCCAGAGCACCCAGCAGCGAGAAACCAGGATAGGGAGAGATCGGCTGCCCGTAGACACCCCACGGGTTATAGGCCGGCACGTACACCACCTGCGGATTTGCCGGCGCGATCTCGACGTTGCCTTGGTCGTAGTTAACGGTTTCCTGCGGAGTATCTTGCAGGTTGCCCGCAGCCTGTGCGCGCTGCCGCATCACCTGCACTGCTTCCATCAGGTCCTGCGGCTGGTTGTAGTAGGCGTTGCCTAAGTCGGTAGTCCAACGAGCATTCCGATCCATCTCCGCCAGCACCTGGGGAAACGCGGTCAAGCCCTTCACGCTCGGATCCCAGTTTTGCGCTTCGGCCCCGGCGGCTATCTGCTCGGCAGGCGCATAGCCCTGGGCCTGCCGCCACCGATCAGCCTCCGATACCTGCTGCGGGTAAGTGGACGCAGCCAACACCTCAGCCACCAGCGAATCGGGATAGAGCGCGATCGGCGCCACCAATTGCTCCAGTTGTTGGGCACCCAGAGGCTGCGTCTGCGGCTGCGGCTGACCATAACCCTGCTGCGGGTAGGGTTGCTGTCCGTAGGCTGGCTGTTGCGGATAAGCCTGCTGCTGCTGCGGGTACGGTTGCTGTTGAGGATAAGGTTGCTGCTGTGGGTAGGGTTGCTGCTGCGGATAAGCCTGCTGCTGCCCGTATGGCTGTTGCTGCGGATAAGTCGGTTGCCCGTACCCGGTTTGCCCGTAGCCTGTCTGTTGATAAGGTGGCGGGTATTGCGCCTGGTAGGTATAAGGCTGCTGGGCCAGGAGCTCGACTTGTCCAACCGGCAACAGCAGTACCACCATGGTCAACGCGACCAGGCGTTTCAGAACCGTGTGAGAAGCGAGCTGGGGGGACTGGTGTTTCATTTCGTTACATGGCCTCCGTGCGGCGCCCGGCAGCGAGGCCATCGTTCTATGCTTTCAGAAGGTGGACACGCAGGCGAAGACCGTTCGTTAGTGTTGACCCAAACTTCCAACCTTAGTTCCTGGAGCATTCACTAATTTTACAGCCGCGTTAACAGGTTGCCTCGCGATTCGCGGCTCCGACGCGAAATCCTTCATAATAGAAAAATCCCAAATATGCAAAGGTGTTCGGTTTCACCATGACAAACCTCACGCAGCTTCAGCCAGACAACGTCGCTACCAGCCAACAACTCCAGGCCGACCACGATGCCTTCAAGGCCCGGGGGCTAAAGCTAGACCTGACCAGGGGAAAGCCATCGCCGGCCCAGTTGGACCTGAGCGCTGCGTTGCTGTCGCTTCCAGGCGAGAAAGATTACCTGGCTGAGGGTGCAGTGGATTGCCGCAATTACGGCGGGCTCCAGGGGCTGGTGGAAGTACGCAGACTCTTCTCCGAGTTGATGGGAGCCGCGGCAGAGCAGGTAGTCGCCGCCAATAACTCCAGTCTCGCGTTGATGCACGACACGATTGTTTATGCATTGCTTAAAGGAACCTGCGATAGCATCACACCCTGGTCGCAGCAAGGCGAAATTTCATTTCTGTGCCCGGTGCCGGGCTACGACCGGCACTTCAAGATTTGCGAGGATTACGGGATCCGAATGATTCCCGTGGCTTTGAAGGAAGATGGCCCGGATATGGAGCAAGTGGAGCGCCTGGTCTCTCAGGACGCCTCCATCAAGGGCATGTGGTGCGTTCCCAAGTACAGCAATCCGACCGGAACTGTCTATTCCGATGCAATCATCGAGCGCTTGGCAGCGATGAAGACCGCGGCCCCCGATTTCCGGCTCTTTTGGGACAATGCTTACGCCGTGCATCACCTGACCAGCGAACGCATCGAGATCTCCAATATCCTGGATTTGTGCGCACGCCATGAGCATCCGAACCGTGCGTTTGTCTTTGCTTCCACCTCGAAGATCACAATACCCGGAGCGGGGCTGGCCCTGTTTGCGGCATCGAAAGATAACGTCAAGTGGCTGCTGGCTAGGTTCACCCCGAGAACGATTGGTCCGGACAAGATTAACCAGCTGCGTCATGTTCGTTTTCTGAAGGACGGCGCAGCCATTCAGCACTTGATGGACCGGCAGCGATCGCTGATCGCGCCTAAATTCCACAAGGTGCTCGACATCTTCTCGGAGAAGCTTGCGCACGTTCCTGACGTGACCTGGACCCACCCCAAAGGCGGCTATTTCATCAGCCTTGAAGTAGGCAAGGGGTGCGCCAAGCGCGTGATTGCTTTGGCCAAGGAAGCAGGGGTCGTGCTCACGCCGGCGGGAGCGACCCATCCCTACGGGAAAGATCCCGACGACCGCACCATCCGTATCGCCCCCACCTTTCCTGACCTGGAAGAAGTCGCCCAGGCAGCGGAAGGCGTGGCGATCTGCGTTCTTCTTGCGGCCGCAGAAAAAGCGTCTAAAGGATAAAACCGCAAATCCCTCGGCTGATAGACATTCGATGCTGCGGGATGAGAAACAGCAGGTCCCTCCACTACGCTACGCTCCGGTCGGGATGACACCTCATTTTCGGAACGAGTTTTGGCGTTCCCAGACAGAGGTGTCATCCCGACCGGAGCGTAGCGTAGTGGAGGGACCTGCAGTTTCTCTTTCGGGCACACGCAAAGGCTGGTATGCGAACCAACTTCACGCGGGAAATTTCATCCGTTCCCGCGGGATCTCTGCCCCAGCCACTTCGATTTCGTCGAACCGGCGCCACTTGTAAAACCCCACCGAGACCGCCCAGCTAACAACAAACAAGCCCACAATCAAATACCCAAGCGTGCCGAAGTTTTCGTTCAGCCCGGTGACTGCATCCCAAAACGTGCCCTTCAGCTTGAACCGCCCCGCCAACAACCCCAGCGCCTCAATCCCTCCCACGGCAAGCGCGACGATCACCGAAACGCTGGTGATCGTCATGTTGTAGTACAGCTTGCGAATCGGCTTCACAAACGCCCATCCGTACGCGCCCAGCATCAAAATGTTATCGGTAGTGTCGATCAACGACATGCCCGCTGCAAAAAGCACCGGGAAGATAAGGATCGACCAAAACGGAAGGCCCTTGGACGCCTCGGCAGCCGAAATCCCCAGCACACCAATCTCGGTGGCCGTATCGAACCCCAAACCAAACAGCACTCCCAGGGGATACATGTGCCAACTGCGCGTGATCATCCGGAACATGGGGCGAAACAGGCGCGCCAACAACCCGCGACTTCCCAGCAGGAGATCGAGGTCTTCCTCAACATACGGCTCACCCGCGCGAACCCTGACGAACGTCCGGTAGATGGAACGCAGAACAACCAGGTTTACCGCCGCAATGCCAAACAGAAAACCGGTGGAAAGCAGGGTGCTGACGACACCCCCGATTTCCCTCACTGCGTCCATGCGATGCTGGAGTGCCAATGTGGTCCAGGCAATCGCTGCCGATCCCAGCAAAACAACCGTCGAATGCCCAAGGGAAAACATCAATCCAACCGCGACCGGCCGTTTGCCCTCCTGCATGAGCTTGCGGGTCACATTGTCGATCGCGGCAATATGGTCAGCATCCACCGCGTGCCGAAGACCGAAGCTGTAGGCAAGAAACGCGGTGCCCAGCAACACCGGGAAATGACGCAGAGCCCCGATGGCCCAGAGCCAGGCCGCTCCGTTGAACGCCAGCAGGACACCGTAGATCCGGAGCACCTTGCCGCGCGTGTTGCCGGCCTCGTCGTTGACTAGCGTCCGCCATGCAGGTCGCATCAGGCTCCTGGGTTCACCGGTAGCACGATTTTCATAATTGTAGTATTCTTGCCCCGCATTCAGATCCTGACATCTATTCCGATGCCTTCCGCGTACTTCTAGTAGCACGATTCTCAAAGGGATAATACCACCGCGTCCCCGCGGAGGACGTTCTCTGGCGTGACAAGAGGGTCACCCAATGAAGAATTCTCTGAAAGCTCTGGGGGCCCTCACCTGCCTGCTCTTATGCTGGTCTGCGTTGGCAGAAGCCTCCCCGGCGTCCGATGCGCAAGCAAAGCCCGCGCCTCTCATCACCCGCAATGATTCAGTCACCGTCACAGCGGACGTGACCTCATTCGATCTACTCTCACCGGACCCGGGGGAGAAGGTGTTCGTCCGCCAGGATCTTCTCGATGCCAACCCCGGGCGTCCTGGCGCCCCGGTTTCCATTCCGGGCTATCCCATAGAAACCGCTTCCAGCGGCATTAAGGCTCCACAGTACTTTGCCCCCGGCGTAGCCGGCGATCATGGTGAACCCATAGCCCAGTACATCGTTGTCGGTTCCTACCTGGTGCCCAACAACTTGTCGGCAAATGCTCACGGCAACGGCTACGCTGACCCCAATATCTTTATTCCGGAGATTTTGGAAAGTGTTCAGGTGGATGGAGGCGCCTTCAACGTCCGCGAGGGAAATCACGCCCTCAACCTGGCGGCCATTTACGGACTTCGCTCCCACCTGGATCCGTTCCTCACCGTTACAGGAGACTATCGGGATATCGACGTGGTGACAGGGTTCAGCCCATCAACCGAATCGTTCCTCGCCGTGGAAGCCTCTTACGGAAACGGCTTCCTCAAGAGACTGGAGCACCGGCAGCAGTACAAATTGAATAGCCAACGCATTTTCCGTCTGGGAAACCATCAACTTACCTTGCTGGGAATCGGATACTACGGCTTCTCTTATGTGCCCGGCCTGGTGCCAATCTTTTTGCCCAACCCGGATGACACCATCGACCCCAGGCAAAAAGACCAGACCCATACCGCGCTCGCGGCTTTGAACGACGTTTGGCAAATCAAGGGAAACCAGCAACTTCAACTCTCCGGTTTCTTCCGCACTTACAATCTGGCGCTGTATTCCGATTTTGGCCAGGGTCTCATTCGCCAGAGTGAGTTTCGCACCGTCACCGGACAAAGCGCGAACTATGTGAACAAATTTGCCGAGGCCTTATCGCTATTGTTTGGACTGGACTATCAACGCGAGGCGCCGCGGCGGGACAATCTGGACCACTACAATTTCTACACCCCTGGGAATTTCACCTACGGCCCGTTTTCCAAGGTGGATTCGAACAACGTAACCATCAGCTCGGTGACTCCGTACGCGGCTGGATCGGGTGCGTTCACTCACTACTTCCGCTATTACGCCGGCTGGCGGCGTGATCAAATCGATGTCAATAACGAAGACCTGATCAACAGCGGCAACTCATTTCAGAAGTGGGTAGGCGTGAACTCGCCCAAAGCTACGGTTTCCTTCCTTCCCAAGCAGTCGTGGCTCCTTCCCCTGGTCTCCGCCAGCTTCGGTCAGGCTTTCTTTACTGAGGACCCCCGTATCGGCACCGGAACAGCCGCGGGAACACCCGTCGCCACGGCACACTCCTATCAACTGGTTGCCAGCAAGACAATCGCTCAGACGGATGTGAAAGTCACCCTGGGCCACGTAACCACCAGTCAGGAGCTGGGGAAAATCGACCCCGACACGGGATTGCAGGAAGATCAGGGCCCTGGCCGCCTGCGCTTTCTCACCGCCGCGGTGCGGCGCAACTTCAGTCAAGGGTCGATTCTGGCCACCTTCTCCAAAGCCGACGCACGTGACATCGATTCCGGGCAGCCCACCCCAGAAGCGCCAAGAACCATCTTTGATCTGCTCGGGATTGCGCAGAAGTTGCCGTTCCGCTTACAAGCGCGCGGTGAATTTGAATATGTGGGGAGAAAACCGCTGGGGACCGGCTGCGCCCCCGACCTCAACGCGGAGTGTGTGGGCACCTCAGTCAGAGAATTTCGCGCCGCTGTGGTGCGTCCCTTCCTCGAAAGGCGCCTGGATGTGGGGGTGAATATGTTGATCGCAGGCGGCTACACCGGTCAAACAATTGAGAACTTCTATCCCTCTTCCATACAAGAGGTGGTCGGAGTCCGCATTCCTTCTTACGCGAGCATCAACCTCACTTATAACTTCGGCCACTAACTCCCGAAGGAGTCTGTGTGAGAACCGGAAAAAGAAACCGCAGATCTCTCCACTACGCTACGCTCCGGTCGAGATGACAATTCTTCTTAGAAACGAAACTTAGCGTTCCCAAACAAATTTGTCATCTCGACCGGAGCGTAGCGTAGTGGAGAGATCTGCGGTTTCTTTTTCCGGCTCTCGCACAGACTCTGGCATCCTGGGATCACTCTAGTGCTTGGCATGCTTGAGCTCCTTACCGGAATTCGTCAACACCAGTTTGCCCAGTTCAACGCCACGCAACGCTAACATGCGGTCGGCGATCTCTTGCAGTTCCCTGCTCTTGCCCTTCATGATCACCACCTCGAGACAGTAGTGATGGTCGAGATGAACGTGGGTGGCGGCCAGGATCATTGCACCCGCCGAGTGTTGTGCCGCGGTCAACTTCTCAGACAGATTGGGAACGTGGTGGTCGTACACCAGCGTCAGCGTGCCAACCACGGGCTTATTCAAGTCGACCGTCTCCGCCAAAAGCGCCTCCCGAATAAGATCGCGGAAAGCCTCGGAGCGATTCTTGTAGCCGCGTTTCGCAATCAAGCGGTCAAATTCGTTCAACAGCCCTTCTTCGAGCGAAACGCCGGTCCTGGCCAATTCTGACATCGTGCTTCTCCCTTTTCCTGGCTGAGCTAAGGATTCGAAATAGCCAGATCATCGTCTTTCGTTTCCCGGATCGAAAGCAGCCCCAGGAAGGTTAGGACCGCGGCGGCCGCGAGGTAGTACCCGACGTATTGGAGACCATAGGTCCTGGCCAGCCAGGTGGCAATGTACGGCGCCAGCGATGCGCCCAGGATCCCGGCAAAGCTAAAGGCCAGAGAGCTACCCGTGTAACGAACCGGCGTCGGGAAGAGCTCGGAAATGACCGTGCCGAGCGGCCCATAAGTGAGGCCCATCAACGACAGTCCCAATGCCATCATCAGCAGCGCCCCGGTAGTCCCGGCCGCGAACATCGGCGCCAGCACCAGGCCAAAGAGAGCGATCCCTGCCGTGACCCAGAGCATTACGCGGCGCCGTCCTCGCTCCGCCAGAATCGCCGAGATGGGAATGAAAATGGCAAAGAAAATAATGTCGAACAACTGCATCAGCAGAAACTTCTGCCGGCTGTAGTGAAGCGCACTGGTGCCCCACGACAGTGCAAAGACTGTCATCAGGTAGAAGAGGACAAACGTCGCCAGACTAACCGATATGCCCGCGACCAGTGCCCGCGTGTGATCGCGAAAAACCGCCAGCATCGGCACCTTCACCTGCTGCCCGCGATTGAGCGCTTCGCGAAACACAGGCGTCTCGGTGATGGTCAGCCGCACATAGAGACCAAGGAACACCAGCACCGCACTCGACAGGAACGGCAGACGCCAACCGAACGCGAAAAACTGTTTGTCGGTAAGCCAATGCGAGAGCAGCAGGAAGACGCCGCCGGAAAGGAAGAAACCGAGAGGAGCGCCGAGCTGGGGAAACATTCCGTACCAGGCGCGCTTGTTAGGAGGTGCATTTTCTATCGCCAGCAACACCGCTCCACCCCACTCGCCTCCCAGACCCAGGCCCTGGCCGAAGCGGCAGAGCGCCAGCAACAACGGCGCGGCGAAACCAATCGTGCGATAAGTCGGCAGCGCGCCAATAGCGACGGTGGATAAGCCCATGGTCGATAGCGCGATCACCAGGGTAGTCTTACGACCGATACGATCGCCGAAGTGACCGAAGAGCGCAGAACCCACCGGTCGCGCGAGGAATGCGATGCCGAAGGTGGCCAGCGATTCGAGCGTGGCTGAGGCCGGGTCAGATGCGGGAAAGAACAACTTGGGAAAGACCAGGACTGCCGCCGTAGCGTAGATGTAGAAGTCGAAGAACTCAATCGTGGTCCCGATCAGGCTGGCGAACAAGACCTGGCGCGGCGAATTCACAGACCTACCGGCTCTGGTTGGTGTCGTACTCATCCACTCTCCAAAGAATCTATATCTCCTATCAAGCGGACCATAGGCTTTGCGATATGTCCAGCCGTGATGCCGGGGTGTATCCTGACAGTCTAAAAAGCATCGAATCGAGGGACTATTCAATGAGTCAAACCCAAGCCGTGTCCGCCGCAGCTGCAGGAACCATCACGCTCGGTGGCGACCTCACCGTCAACCGTCTGGGGTATGGAGCCATGCGCATTACAGGCAAGGGAGTCTGGGGCCCGCCCGAGGACAAGCCTGCGGCACTCGCCACCCTGCGCCGCGCGGTTGAATTGGGCGTCAACTTCATCGATACCGCGGACTCGTATGGTCCTAATGTCTCCGAAGAACTGATCGCCGAGGCCCTCTATCCCTACCCCGCCGGGGTGGTGATTGGGACCAAGGGAGGATGGGAGCGCGTCGGCCCCGCACAATGGATCCACAATGCCAGCCCGAAGCACCTTACCGCAGCCGTGGAAGGTAGCCTCAAACGACTGCGCCTGGATCGCATCGATGTTTACCAGCTCCATGTTCCTGATCCGGCCGTCTCCTACGACGCCTCCATGGAAACTCTGGCCAGCCTGCGCGACCAGGGCAAGATCCGCCATGTCGGACTTTCCAACGTGACCCAGGAACACATCGAGCGTGGGCGAAAGATTGTTCCTATTGTCTCGGTGCAAAATCGTTACAGCTTTGCCGATCGGGAGTGGGATTACGTCGTCGACTATTGCGAGCAGCATGGCATCGCCTTCCTGCCTTGGGCTCCGCTGGGACAAAACCGAAAAGCCCTGGAAATCCTGGAGAAGATAGCCAAGGAACTTGGCGTCACTACACTCCAGACCGGGCTTGCCTGGTTGCTCAAGCGGTCTAAGATCATGCTGCCGATTCCGGGAACCTCTTCCGCTGCCCACGTAGAGGAGAACATTGCTGCGGCCGGATTAGAACTCCCCGACGCCGCGTTTAAAGAGCTGTCCAGCGTGAATCCCCCACACGTCAGCTATCGCGGATAAGGAAAGCGCAGGTTCCGGCTCTCGAGACGGTGGGGGCCTCTGCTTTAGCAGGGGGAGCAACGCTTCAGCGTTGCGGGACAGAACGCGATCTCAATCGTGCGCTTTAGCGCCGGCCTCGAGAACCCGGGGCTAAAGTGTCTGCGTGAGAATCTTCCCAATTGAGTCCCGAAAGGACGGGCTGAGAGTAGCCCAGGACGTAGTCCTGGGAAGAGATTCGAGAGACAGGCCAGTCTCGCAGGGACGGCTGAAAACTCGGCTGCGGTGTTCAGCCGTCCCAGGCGGGACTGCCCAGCCTACTTATCATTACCCAGGACTACGTCCTGGGCTACTTTCAGACGTCCCTTCGGGACTAAGTGCAGGGTCCAGCCCCCTCTGCTAAAGCAGAGGGCTCCCACCAAGCTCTGAAGTGTCGTCCCGAGCGAAGTGGAGGAATCTGCAGTTCTGCAGGCCTCTCCTGGAAATGTTTTTCGACAGGGCGTAGCGTAGTTGAGGGAAAGACACATGAAGACCTATCGCATCGCCACCGTGCCGGGAGATGGAATTGGCAAGGAAGTAGTACCCGCCGGCAAGCAAGTCATGGAAGCCCTGGGCGGCGGTTCCTTTAACTTTCAATTCGAGAACTTCGACTGGGGTGGAGACTACTTTCGCCTACATGGCGTGATGATGCCCGACAGCGGACTGGATAATCTGCGCGGCAAAGACGCCATTCTCTTTGGGTCCGCCGGCGATCCGGATATCCCCGATCACATTACGCTCTGGGGTCTGCGCCTGAAAATTTGCCAGGGACTCGATCAATACGCCAACGTGCGCCCAACACGCATTCTTCCTGGAATCGATAGCCCGCTCAAGCGTTGCACGCCGGAAGACCTGAACTGGGTCATCGTGCGCGAAAACACGGAAGGTGAGTACTCCGGCGTAGGTGGCCGGGCGCACCAGGGCCACCCGATTGAGGTTGCCACGGACCTTTCTTTGATGACCCGGGCCGGGGTCGAGCGCATCCATCGCTTTGCTTTCAGGCTGGCCCAATCCCGTCCCCGCAAGCTGCTGACGGTGATTACCAAGAGCAATGCCCAACGCCACGCGATGGTGATGTGGGACGAGATTGCGTCTCAGATCGCCAAAGAATTTCCCGATGTTACCTGGGACAAAGAGCTGGTCGACGCGGCCACCGCACGCATGGTCAACCGTCCATCCTCCCTCGATACGATTGTCGCCACAAATCTGCATGCCGACATACTGAGCGATCTCGCCGCGGCGCTGGCCGGCAGCCTGGGTATTGCGCCGACTGCCAACATAAACCCGGAACGCCTCTATCCTTCCATGTTCGAACCCATTCACGGATCGGCCTTCGACATTATGGGCAAGGGCTGGGCCAACCCGGTGGGCACTTTCTGGTCGGTCGTCATGCTGCTCGAACATCTGGGAGAACCCGAAGCGGCGGCTCGGGTCATGAAAGCCATCGCACACGTCACGGCCAACCCTTCGCTGCACACGCGTGATCTGGGCGGTACTGCTACCACGGCACAGGTAACCGAGGCGGTCTGCGCACAGATCGCCGCGACTGCCAACATTCACCTGACGCCCGCCTGACTTGAACCTATGACCATCACATCTTGACAATCAAGATGAGGGTGGACTACTGTCTGGTTCATGGACCAAGCCAACACCGACGTGATCCAGGGCACGCTCGACATGCTCATCCTCAAGACGCTGAGCCTCGAGCCCATGCACGGTTTCGGCATCGCTCGCCGTGTCGAACAGATTTCGCGTGGAGTGTTCAAGGTGAACCCCGGCTCCCTGCTCACTGCGTTGGAGCGGCTGCAGCGAGCCGGATGGCTTGATGCCGAGTGGCGGCAGACAGAGAACTCCCGCCGCGCGAAGTTTTATACGCTCACCCGCGCCGGCAAAAAGCAGCTTGAGGTCGAGACCGCGGACTGGACCCGCCGGGCATCCGCCATTGCCCGGGTCCTGAAAGCCGAGGGCTAGCCGCATGTCTCTCTGGCGACACTTAACCCGCGGACTCCGCATCCTCTCCAACGAACCAGCCGCCAATCAGGATGTCGCCGACGAAGTGGAGCACTACCTGGATCAGGCTACCGCCGAGTTAGTCGCCGGCGGGCTGTCTCAGGAGGATGCGAGAAGAGCCGTGCGCATGGAGTTGGGTAGCCCAAGCGTGGTTCGCGAACAGGTGCGTGCAAACGGATGGGAGCATATGGTCCGATCGCTGGCCGCCGACTTGCGCTTTGCCGCACGGCAATTGCGTCATAACCGTGGCTTTGCGCTGGTGACCACCTTCACGTTGGCGCTGGGAATCGGTGCCACCGCGGCCATCTTCAGTGCGGTGAATCCTATCCTGTTCGAGCCGCTCCCGTATCCGCATTCCGGTCAGCTGATGATGGTCTGGGAGATGCGCAAAGATGGTTCCCCCCAACCGATAACCTTCGGCACTTTTCACGGGTTGCAGGAGAGGACTGCTTCCTTCGCTGCGATGGCGGTGATGAAGCCGTGGCAACCAGCGAGCGTGGGGAGCGGCCAGCCGGAACGATTCGAAGGTCAGCGTGTCAGCGTAGACTACTTCCGCACCTTGGGTGTCTCGCCCGTGCTGGGACGAGATTTCCAGGCAGCCGACGACCAGTTCCACGGTCCCAATAGGGTGATCCTTAGCGACCGGCTATGGCGGCTCCGCTTCGCGGGGGACCGCACCATTGTCGGCCAGCAGATCAAGCTCGATGACAACCTCTTCACGGTTATCGGTGTGATGCCTAATTCCTTCGAGAATGTGTTGGCTCCGGCCGCGGAGCTCTGGGCAACTTTGCAATACAACCCCTCGCTTCCCGCAGACGGCAGGGAATGGGGACATCATTTGCGAATGGTGGGCCGGCTGCGTCAGGGTGTTAGCGCGAGTCAAGCCAGGAACGAGCTCAATGTAATCCTTCGCCCTCTGACGCAGACCTACGCGAAGGGATATGACAGCTCTGGCGGTCGCCCCGACGGGATAGTTATCGATCGGCTACAGGACGACATAACAAGCGGCGTCAAGCCGGCGCTGCTGGCGATTCTCGGGGCGGTTGGACTGGTGCTCCTAATCGTGTGCGTGAATGTGACCAATCTCTTGCTCGCGCTCAGTGCGCGGCGGCGCAGTGAATTCGCAATGCGCGCTGCGCTTGGCGCCGGACGCATGCGCATGATTCGGCAAGTGCTTACGGAAAGCCTGCTTCTGGCCGCAATCGGCGGCGCTCTCGGGATGGCGGTTGCGGAGGTTGGCGTGCGCGCGTTACTGGCACTGAGTCCCCCCGATCTGCCCCGCGTCGGCGCCATTCATGTCGACGGTTCCGTCTTCGCCTTCGGACTGTTCATAACCACGGGGATCGGCCTGATCGTGGGGCTGCTGCCGGCCCTTCAGGCATCGCGTAGCGACCCACAGAGCGGACTGCAACAAGGCTCACGGACGACCACCGGTGGGCGCCAATCCATGCGCCGGATGCTGGCGGTGGCGCAGGTCGGGCTCGCCCTGGTATTGCTGGTAGCCGCAGGATTGGTATTGCGCAGTCTCGAACGTCTGTTTGCGATCGATCCGGGTTTCGACGCGTCTCACCTGCTCACCATGCAGGTGCAGGAATCCGGTCATCGCTTAGACACCGATAGTGCTCGCGCCCGGTTTCTGGAACAAACCCTGGAAACGGTGCGCCGGGTACCTGGAGTCACAGCGGCGGCGTTTACCAACCAACTGCCGTTGAGTGGTGATTTCTCCGTCTACGGTGTTCAGTTTGCATCGCAACCCAGTGTCACCGCCGAGGGATCGCTCCAATACGCGGTAAGTCCGGCCTACTTCGAAACCATGCGTATTCCACTCCGGCGCGGCCGTCTGCTCAACGAACGCGACACCGCAGACACACCCGGCGCGGTCCTGATCAGCGAATCGCTTGCCGAACGCAAATTCCCCAATCAGGATCCTATCGGTCAGCGGGTTCGACTTGGCCCAAATGCTTTGCACGATAACCTACCGTGGGCCACCATCGTCGGCGTGGTGGGGAACGTGAGCCAGGCGTCCCTGGCACTCAGCCAATCGGATGCGTTCTACACTCCGACGACACAGTGGGCTTGGGTAGACGCCGCGCAGTCGCTGGTAGTGCGCACGCAAGGCGATCCGGCCAAACTTGCTCCTGTTATCAAAAACGCGGTCTGGTCCGTGGACAAGGACCGGCCGATCGTGCGCGTGGCGGCCATGAATACCTTACTGGCTTCCTCGGAAGCGGGGCGGCATTTTGCTCTTATTGTGTTCGAAGCGTTCGCGATCGTGGCCCTGCTGCTCGCCGCGGTCGGCATCTACGGCGTCCTATCCGCTGGTGTCACCGAGCGCATGCGTGAGATGGGCGTGCGGGCTGCGCTCGGCGCCTCTCGCCGCAGCCTACTCACGTTAGTCATTCGTCAGGGAATGGCGCTCACTGGGATCGGTGTCCTGCTCGGACTCTTGGCAGCGCTGGCGGCAAGCCGGGTTATTGTTTCCTTACTGTACGGCGTATCCCGGTTCGACCCGATCACCTATCTCTTCGTGATCGCGCTGCTCACGGCTGTGTCGGGAATCGCATGTTGGGTGCCGGCCTGGCGTGCGGCGCAAGTCGATCCGTCGATCACCCTAAGGGCAGAATAGAAGCTTCCTCTAACTCCGTCCTGGCAGCGAATAGGGGTGCCCCATATCTCGCTCGTTTTTCGCGAGATATGGGGCACCCGTGGTCTGTTTGCTGGGACAGACTGTCGAAAACGAAACCTATTCGCTCTTCAGTCCAAGATCGCGACGCTCGAAGATAGCGGCGCCCGCCGCAAAAAGAACCGCCGCTCCCAGGATGATCAGAACAAACCCGCTGGGCTGCTGCAGCAATCGCGCAGCCGCGTCCAGGTCACCCTGGGTCATCGTGAAGAGCAGCCGAGCCGGAGCAAAGCCAGGCCACTGATAGCCCGCCAAACCCAGCAGGGCAAGCAGGCCCAGCGAGGCGGTCGACGCCAGCATCATGGGGAGCCAGGTAGAGAAAAAGAGAGCCGCAACCGCCGTCCACATTCCCAGCACAAGTTGCGCCAGGCCGAGGGCAAACAGTAGAGGCAGAGGGCGATCGATGGCATCAAAAAGCGCGATCCCGCTTACCAAGAAGCCCGCGACATACAGTACCAGGGGAAGCCAAGCTGCACTGACCAGCGCGAAGAAATACTGCCGCCGGCTCACCGCGCGCGAGAGCACTGTGGCAATGCGGCGGGAGCGCTGCTCATTGCCCAGCAAAGCACTGCCGGTGAAAGCCACCAGCCCCAGCCCGTAGAGGCACTCCTGATGCAGGATCGAGAGCACATCCTCGGCCTCCGGCTTAGCCGCGGGCAGCAGCAGAATCGCCGCCATGCCAAACGGCCACAGCAACAGAAACAGATAAATCCATCGATTCTGATAGAGCAGCCGGCGGGTGATCTGCCAGATCTTGGCCATGGTCGAAGTCTTCATGAGCCGCTCCACTCGAGGAACAAATCTTCCAGCCGTCGCCGTACCGGGGCCAGGCTCACGACCTCACCTCCCGCTGCCCACACTGCCTCGATGACCCGCCGCTTTTCCTGGGCGGGAATCGAGATGCATATCGTGTCCGGATTGGCCCCTGCGCCCGCTGCCCCAGGGTGGATGTGGTTCAGCTGGGCCGGAGAAATACCACGTAATTCGATCTCCACCCGGTCGGACTCGCTCTGAAATTCCCGCAACGACCCACTGCGAATCAGCCGACCCTGGTTGAGAAAGGCGATGCGATCGCAGATATGCTCCACCTCGGTCAGTTGGTGCGAGCTAAAGAAAATGCTCTTCCCTGCGTGACGCGCGCTGCGCAGCAACTCCCGCACCTGCTGCACGCCGGCCGGATCGAGCGCCGCAGCCGGCTCATCGAGGATCAGCAATTCCGGATCGTTGATCAATGCCTGGGCAAGCGCCAGCCGTTGTTGCATACCGCGCGAATATTGCCGCGCATCTTTACGATCATTGGGCAAGCCCACCGCCTCAAGCAGATCACGAATATTCTTTGTCAGCCGGGGGTCGTTGATTCCGTTCAGGCGCGCGACCAATTCAACGCTGCGAAAACCGCTCTCCGGGAAAAAAACCGGGACATCGGGTACGAAGCCAAGCCGTGCCCGCGCCTCCGCATCGCCGAAGGGTTTACCCAGCAATGAACCGCCTCCCGAGGAGGGCCGAAGAAAGCCGAGCGCGAGGTGGATAGCCGTAGTCTTCCCCGCCCCATTCGGGCCCAGAAAGCCAAGAATCTCGCCCGGCTCAAGGCTCAGCGTGAGCGGATGGAGCGCAGTGTAGCTGCCAAACTGTTTTGAAATTGCCGTGAACGCGAGGCGAGGGGCCATATCAGAGCTCGGCTTCAGAGAAAGATACGGTTATTGAGATCAGTCGTGGGAACCGGAAAGAGAAACAGCAGGTCCCTCCACTACGCTACGCTTCGGTCGGGATGACACCTCTGTTGACGTACCAACATCTCAATCCCAAGCAGATGTTGAGGCACCAGCATCCCAATCCCAAGCAGATGTTGAGGCACCCGCATCCCAATCCCAAGCAGATGTTGAGGCACCCACATCTCAATCCCAAGCAGATGTTGAGGCACCCACATCTCAATCCCAAGCAGATGTTGAGGCACCCACATCTCAATCCCAAGCAGATGTTGAGGC
>JBEKNJ010000073.1:0-26756 GCA_049522955.1 Acidobacteriaceae bacterium | reverse complement strand
CGTGTTACTCACCCGTGCGCCACTTTACTCATGGATTGCTCCACTTTCTCGTTCGACTTGCATGTGTTAGGCACGCCGCCAGCGTTGATTCTGAGCCAGGATCAAACTCTCGTTTGAAACCTAGCGATTGACTCGATCCCAGGACGGAGGTCCGGGATGAGCAATCGAGTCTCGCAGCGCTCGAAAACGCTAGCGAGACATTACATTGTGAGAATGATCAAACCAAACTTCTTTGTATTCTCACGACTGGCATGTTCAACCTGATTGTCAAAGATCCGTAGCCGGGTTCCCCCTGAGGGGTCCGCTTTGGATCAAGGAATCCGCAGCCTAGCTGCGTGTCCTCGAACTTGTTGCGCTGCTTCCACGGGTTCACCGTGTTTTAGGCGCACTTACCGAAACTATAGAAGTTTCTGGATCCTGTCAAGGGGTTATTTTCCCGGTTGACTGAAGTGCGGTGCAGCGCCAAATTTTTAAAGATCGGTTCAGTATGCACATGGCGTACTGATGGGCAATTTTGCCCAAGAGGGATAGTTCCCCTCGCCCTGCAATGGATTGTTCGCTCTGGAAGGCCTTACCTTCTCTACCGGGTACCTGGACGATCAAGCGCTCGGCTTCAATTCAGCCGGACTTGTTTCGCTTGTTCAGGTGATCGGTATGGGCTGATTTCGCCCGTCGAACAAACTGCCGCTTCGCTCGCTACTGCTGGGTGGGTACTGTTTAGTGCCCGACCGCGAAGCTCCACCGTGACCACTGCTACAACTTTTTTATAGTACCAATATTCGTTGAATTTTGCAAGTTGCTTCCGGGGGTGATGATTCCGGTGAGCTGCTGTTTTCAACGACCTCTGCGAGAGTAACAAGTCATTCACTGAACCGCAAGGGCGGGGTTGTTGAAAAGGGGGGTTGGGTTGTTGAAAAGGGGGAGTTGAAAAGCTATGGTGGGGCTTCGCCCGTCTTTTTCGTCCCACGTACGCTGGGGCGAACGTGGGGGCACCCGTCTTTCCATTTGTCTCTTTCCACTTGTCGGTTCTTGCTGGGAGAGGTTTATTCGAGTTTGGCTATCAGGCCCAGGTCGGTTAGGCCGTTGATGAAGAATTGCACGGCTAGTGCCACCAGGAGCAGACCCATGATGCGGACCAGGATGCGGATTCCGGTCTCTCCCATGATGCCGCGCACGCGGTTGGCTCCGTTCAGGATCATGTAGCTTAGAGCCGCGGTCAGCAGGATCGCTCCTAGAACCACCATGAGCTCCCAGGGCTTCAGGGCTTGACCGACGAGGATCATCACACTCGAAATGGCTCCCGGTCCGGCCAACATGGGAATGCCTAACGGCACTATGCCGGCATCGTCCTTGGCAGCGGCTTCCGCAGTTTCATCGCTCGACTCCTGGGTGGGGGAACGACGGGCTTCGATCATGTCGATGCCGATGAGGAGAAGGATGACTCCGCCGGCGATTTCAAACGCCGGCAGGGTGATGCCGAACATGCGGAAGATGAGCTTGCCCGCCAGGGCGAAGGTCGTCAGAACGATGAGGCAGGTGAGGGCGCCTTTCCTCGCCATGCGCTGCTGGCGCTTGCGATCGGCTCCGGCGGTGATGGCAAGGAAGGCTGGGATCGCGGCGAAGGGATCAACGAGAAAGAAGATGGAACTAACCGCCAACACAGAGAAGCGAACGTAGTTCGAGTGCAGGGTGTCAATCGCTATGCTGGCGGGACCATACATGCACTCAACTTAACCTAGAGAGGCCGGTTGCGGCAGTTATAATCAGTGCTTCACTCGAAGGGAGCTGCTGTCGATGCCTATCCAGCCAACCGCCAAGATCTGGCACAACGGAAATCTCGTTCCGTGGGACAAGGCCCAGATCCATGTGATGAGTCATGTCGTTCACTATGGCTCATCGGTTTTTGAAGGAATTCGCTGCTACGCGCAACCACAGGGGGCGGCTATCTTCCGGCTCCCGGAACATATGCAGCGACTGCTGGATTCAGCCAAGATTTATCGCATGCCCCTGCCCTATTCGCTGGAGCAACTGACGAGCGCTGTGGTCGGCCTGGTCGAGAGCAACGGGATCGCTCCGTGCTATATCCGGCCGATCGCGCTGCGAGGGTACGGAGAGATGGGCGTGAGCCCCAAGGGCACTCCGATTGAAGTGTTCATAGCGAATTATTCGTGGGGAAAGTATGTGGCCGGAGATGAGGGCGCGGATGTTTGCATCTCGTCGTGGAGCCGGATGGCGCCGAACACGATGCCTGCTCTCGCTAAAGCCGGCGGGAATTATTTGAATTCGCAGCTGATCCGCATGGAGGCGGATAGCAACGGATACTCGGAAGGAATTGCTCTCGATGTGTTCGGCAATTTGTCGGAGGGGTCGGGGGAGAATTTGTTTGTGGTGCGGAACGGCGTGCTCTATACCACTCCGCTGGCTAACTCGGTGTTGTCGGGGATCACGCGCGATTCGGTGCTGACGATGGCGCGCCATCTTGGCATTCCCGTGGTGGAACAGGCTATGCCGCGGGAGTTGCTGTACATTGCCGACGAGGCGTTCTTTACCGGGACGGCGGCCGAGGTGCATCCGATTCGTTCGGTGGATCGCATTCCGATTGGCGATGGCACGATTGGGCCGATCAGCAGGCAGCTCTCCGAGGAGTACCTGGGTATCGCCCATGGGTTGCGGCCGGATCGGTTCGGATGGCTGACCCACGTTAACGTGAACACCAGCCAGCCGGTGCCGGTTTAGGTCCGAACTTATTTGACTGCGGTTTTTGGTTCTTCCACCCGCACCATGATGGGTGAGGTCGTATCCATCGGCGGCATGATCACCTGTGGACGGATGCCTTCCTGGGAGCCCCAGCCGGGGAGCAGCGGGCTGCCGGTGATGAGACGGGCGCCGCGGTTGAAGGTCAGATAGGTCCAGGCCCAGGAAAAGAAGACGGCCAGTCGGTTGCGAAAACCAACCAGGAAGAAAAGATGGACCGTTACCCAGGCGAGCCAGGCCAGGGTTCCCTGCCAGTGTGCCTTGAAGGGCCAACGAACGTTGGCTACGGCGGCGTGACGGCCGATGGTGGCCATGTCTCCTTTGTCGAAATAGTGGAATGGGGTGCGGGGTTTGCCAGCCATGTCCTGGGCGATCATCTGCGCGGCGTGACGGCCCATCTGCATGGCTGGCTGGGCTACGCCGGGGACCTGATGCCCGTTTTCTTCCACGTGGGCCAGATCGCCGCAGACAAAGATCTCGGGATGACCGGGGGGATTCAGGAAGAGGTCGACGATGGCGCAGCCTCGCTTGTCAGTTGGCGTGCCCAGCATTTTGCCCAGGGGCGAGGCCTGGACTCCGGCTGCCCACAACGTGACCACGGCGTCGAGGCGCTGGCCGCCGACCATGACGTAGCCGGGCTTGACGTCCATTACGCTTTGGCCGGTGCGTACTTCGACTCCCAATTGCGCCAGCTGGCGGGCGGCCTTGACGGATAAATCCTCGGGGTAAGCGGCGAGCACGCGGGGCGAGCCCTCGATCAGGATCACGCGCGCGTTAGCGGGATTGATGTGGCGGAAATCGTGGCGCATGTAGAGCTTCGAGATGTCACTGATGGCTCCGGCCAATTCGACGCCGGTGGGCCCTCCGCCGATGATGACGAAATTCAACTGCGGGTGGGCGCCGGTCTCTACCATTTCCCGCTCGGCCAGCTCGAAGGCGAGCAGGACACGGCGGCGGATTTCGGTCGCATCCTCGACGGTCTTCAGGCCCGGGGCATTTTGCGCCCAGTCGTCTTTGCCGAAGTAGGAATGGGTGGATCCGGTACCCAGGATGAGGTAGTCGTATTCGACGGTCGCTCCGGTGTGCAAATGCAGGCGGCGGTGATCGGGCTCTATGCCGATTACCTCGTCCATCAGGACTTCGATGTTCTTCTTTTTGGAGAAGATGGAGCGGATGGGCTGGGCGATATCCGCGGGTGAAAGCACGGCGAGCGCGACCTGGTAGAGCAAGGGCTGGAAGGTGTGATGATTGCGGCGGTCGAGCAAGGTCACATCGACATTCAGGTCGGCCAGCGCCATGCCGGCGCTTAAGCCGGCGAAGCCGCCGCCAACCACCACTACCCTCGGCCGCGGGGGCAGCTTCAATGTTGCAGGAATCTCAGCCATTCAGACACGCTCCGTTGTTGAGATGCTCTGTCTTTAGGATACAGACGGCTGGAAAAAGATCCCTCAGCGGCTAAAGCCGCATTCATCCTGCGGGATGATGGACGGCCTGAAGGCCGTCCGCTTCGAAAATGCTAGATCTCGGGGTAGAAGTCGAAGAAGGCCTCGATGCTCTGGCGCAACTGGTTTTCAATTTGTTCCCGGCTGCCTTCGAGCACGTGCATGGTGACGTGGGCCTGCTTGCCGTTTTTGAGGGTTACCAGGGCGTCGCCCACTTCTACCGCTTCCTCGGAGGGGAGCAGCCTCATGCCGTAGATCAATGTGAGATTTGCCATGTCGCCATCTTACGTCGGCGGGCTCGCTCGCATCCTTCGGCCTCCGCGTAGAATCAAAGACTCTACCTCTATGGCTGAAGACATTCGCGATACCGTCATCCTCGGCACCGGCTGCGCCGGCCTCACGGCCGCCATCTATGCCGCCCGCGCCAACCTGAAACCACTGGTTCTCGAAGGGCATGAGCCGGGCGGCCAGCTCTCGATTACGACCCTGGTGGAGAATTTTCCCGGATGGCCGGAGGGGATCCAGGGTCCAGAGCTGATCGAGCGCATGAAACTGCAGGCTACCCGGTTTGGGGCTGATATCCAGATGGGTCACCTGGTTTCGGTCGATCTATCGAAGCGTCCGTTTGCCCTGAACCTGGGCAAGGAGACGGTGCACACGCGTACGCTGATCATCGCCAGCGGCGCCTCGGCGCGGTGGCTGGGGCTGCCCAGCGAACAGGCCCTGATCGGGCACGGGGTGAGTTCCTGTGCCACATGCGATGGGTTCTTTTTTTCGGGCAAGGACATTGCTGTGGTGGGCGGTGGCGACTCGGCGATGGAGGAGGCGCTTTTCCTTACGCGGTTCGCCACCAAGGTCACGCTGATCCATCGGCGGGAGCAGTTCCGCGCTTCGCGCATCATGCTGGAGCGCGCCATGGGCCACGAGAAGATCGAGTTCCTGAGCAATACTGCGGTCGAGGAAGTGCTGGGTGTGGAGCAGAAGGAAGTGAGCGGCTTGCGGTTGCGGAACACGTTGACGCATGGGGAGTCGACTTTGCCGGTGAGCGCGATGTTCCTGGGGATTGGGCATATTCCGAACGCCAAGATGTTTCATGGGCTGATCGATCTGGACGATGATGGGTACATTCGCACCACCGATCAGGTGTTTACTCGGGTGCCCGGGGTGTTCGCGTGTGGCGACGTCCAGGATCGCAGGTACCGGCAAGCGATTACGGCGGCCGGGTCAGGCTGCGCGGCGGCGCTCGAGGTGGAGAAATACCTTGAAGAACACGGCCGTTGAGCGGGAGCCGGGAGTCCTCGGGGAAAATCTCGATCGCATCGAAGCCCAGATTTCGGCAGCGTGCCAGGCGGCGGGGCGGCCACGCTCCGAAGTGACGCTGATGGCGGTGTCGAAGATGCATCCGGCTTCGGCAATTCTCGCGGCAAGGGCGCTTGGGGTCAGGGTCTTCGGGGAAAATCGGGTGCAGGAATTTCAGGAGAAGAGTGCTCAGCTGGCGGGGGCGCCCGGGGCGGAGTTCCACCTGATTGGCCATTTGCAGTCGAACAAGACGGCGCGTGCCGCTGAGCTTTTTGCCTCGGTTGATACGCTCGATTCGGTCGCGCTGGCGGAGCGGCTGAACGAGGCGGCGAATCGGCTGGGACGGCGGCTGGCGGTGCTGATCGAGATCAAGCTGAGCCACGAAGCTTCGAAGGCTGGGCTCGAGCCGGAGTCTGCCGAGCTTCCGTTGCTGCTCGAGCGGCTACCTGACTTGACCGCGTTGGAGTTTCGCGGGTTGATGACGGTGCCTCCGTTTCTCGAGGATGCCGCTGCGGTGCGGCCTTATTTCAGCCGGCTGCGGGTGTTGCGGGATGAGATGGCGGCGGCTTATCCGCGGCTGTCGTTTGCTGAGCTCTCGATGGGGATGTCGCATGATTTCCCGGTGGCGATTGCCGAGGGCGCTACCCAGGTGCGTATCGGGACTGCGTTGTTCGGGGCCCGGACTTATCCTAAGTAATTCCTTCGCTGATCTCTTCTGGTTCGCTGCCCTCAGCGGCTAAAGCCGCAATTGTTTTGTGGTGATCATGGACGGCCTGAAGGCCGTCCCCTTCAACGGGTTTGGTGGAGCCCCCCTCCTGCTTCAGCGTTATGGGAAAGACTTCGATTTTGATCATGCGCTTTAGCACCGGCCAGGGCTAAAGCCCATCCTTTCGAAATGAAACGCTTTTTCGCTGGACTGAAGTTCAGCTCCCCCTGCTGAAGCAGGGGGCTCCCACCAAACCTGGAGTGGAGAGTCCCGTTGTGCCTTACACTCAAAAAACATGCCTAACCATGGTTTGTATGCCGGGGTGCTCGGCGCTATCGCTCTTACCCTGCTCACAGTTTCGCTTTCGCGGCTGAATAAGACCAGGACCAAGGCGGATTACCTGCTGGCAGGGCGTTCTCTGCCGGCCTTCGTGCTGGTGTTTACTCTACTGTCTTCATGGATCGGTTCGGGGTCTCTGCTTGGCGGCGCGGAAAATGCCTACAAGCATGGCTTTGCCGCGCTGTGGCAGGCGGGCGGCGGATGGGCTGGACTGCTGCTGATCTATTTCATTGCGCCGCGGGCACGCAAGTTTGCCCAGTTCACGATCCCCGACCTGCTGGAGGCGCGGTATAACCAGACGGCTCGGGTGCTGGGCGTGATCGCGATTCTTTTTGCTTATACCGCTATCACCAGCTATCAGCTCATTGGCGGTGGCGATATTCTGCATTTGATCTTCCCTACCCTGATCACCGCGGATTTGGGCAAATACATCATCGCCACGTTCGTCATCGTGTTCACGGCGATCGCCGGGATGGCTTCTGTGGCCTATATGGACGTAGTGATCGGCTTGCTGGCTACGGTTACGCTGGTGCTCGCGCTGCCCTTCGTACTGCATGCGGCGGGTGGGTGGGGGGCGGTTACCCAGGCTTTGCCGGCGACACATTTTCAGGTGCTGGGGGATTTTAGCCTGGTCCAGGCGCTCGAGCTGTTTTTGCCTACGATGCTGCTGATGCTGGGCAATCAGTCGATGTATCAGAAGTTCTTCTCGGCGAAGTCGGAGAAGGATGCGCGGAATGCGGTTGTGGGGTGGATTGTCGGCACGGTGATTCTCGAAACTGTCATTGTTTCACTTGCGGTGTTCGGGTCGGTGCTGTTTCCTACGGGCGAGGTGCAGCAACGCCCGCGCGAGATCATTGCTTATACGGCGCTGCATGGATTACCGGCTTGGCTGGGGGCACTGCTGATGGGGGCGGTGTTCGCCAAGATTATTTCTACCGCTAACAATTATTTGTTTTCGCCATCCACAAATCTGGTCAATGATGTTTTCACACGCTACATCGCGCCTGGGGCTTCGAATAAAAGGGTGTTGATTGTTTCCCGGCTGGTAGTGGTCATGCTTGGGATTTGGGCGCTGTACCAGGCACTGAATACCAGCTCCGTGCTGGCTAAGACACTTTACGCTTACACCATTTACTCGGCTGCGCTTACGCCGGTGATCCTGGCGGCGTTTTATAGCCGGCGGGCGAATGCGCAGGGGGCAGTGAGCGCAATCGCTGCGGGGACGCTGGTTACTTTTTTCTGGGATTTTGAGGCGGTTAAACGGCATTTGCCGGCTGTGTTGGCGCAGCGGGATGCTATTTTCCCGGCGCTGATGGCTTCGCTGTTTTGTCTGGTTGTGGTGAGCGCGGTGACGCCGCGGCCTAAGGCGGAACAGGTGGGGTTGTTTTTTCCTTAGGGATTAGGGTTTTCCCTTTGGGTTTAGGACAATGGTTGGGGCTTCGCCCCGTCGTTTTCGTCCCACGTACGCTGGGGCGAACGTGGGGCACCCGTCATGGCGCAAACACCCGTCGGTTACCTGTACAGTTGGTTGCTAGGGTGTGGTTAGGGCTTCTAGTTGGGGGCGGGCGGCTTCGTAGGTCAGACCTATGCCCTGGGAGAGAGTGGTTCGGGGTTGCCAGCCCAAGGCTTGCATACGGGTAACGTCCAAGAGCTTCTGCGGGGTTCCGTCGGGACGGGTGGTGTCGAAGACCAGATCGCCGGTGTAGCCCAGCGCGGCGCAGACTTGTTCTGCCAGCTCGCGGATGGTGACATCCTTGCCGGTGCCGATGTTGATCAGCGGCACCCCCTCGAGCAGGGAGGCGTAAGTGGCTTCGTCCAGGTTCATTAGAAAAACGCAGGCCTCGGCCAGATCTTCGCTGAATAGCAGCTCGCGGCGCGGGGTGCCGGTTCCCCACACGACAATCTGCTTGTGACCCAGGGCCTTGGCCTCGGCAACCTTGCGGATCAGGGCGGGCAGGACGTGCGATTTCTGAGGATCGAAATTGTCGCCTGGACCATACAGGTTTGCGGGCATGGCGGAGAGGTAGCGGGTCTGGAATTGCCGGTTGTAAGACCAGCACATCTCAATGCCGGCGATTTTGGCCAACGCGTAAGGACGGTTAGTGGGCTCTAGCAGGCCGGTGAGCAAATACTCTTCCTTGATCGGCTGCGGACAGAGCTTGGGATAGATGCAAGATGAGCCGAGAAATAAGAGGCGGTCGACAGCAGCGCGGTAGGCAGCGTCGATCACGTTGGTCTGAATGATCAGGTTTTCGCGAATGAAGTCGGCGGGATAAAGATCGTTGGCGAGGATGCCTCCGACTTTCGCGGCGGCTAGAAAGACGTAGTGGGGCCGCTCCTGCTCGAAGAAGCGACGCACGGCAACGGCGTCTGTCAGATCGAGTTCGGCGTGGGAGCGCAGCAAGAGCCGATGAAAGCCCTGCTGCCGTAGACTGCGGCAGATCGCCGAGCCCACCAGACCACGGTGCCCGGCTACGTAGATGAGGCTATCTTTCTCCACAGTCTCTCCCAATCATGATTCGTGAAAGTTATAGGCGGCGTAGCCGTGCTGGGTTACCAAGGCATCGCGTTCGGCGGCTTTCAGGTCCTCGGTGGCCATTTCCTCGACCAGCGAGCGGAAGTCGGTGCGCGGCGACCAGCCCAATTCCCTGTGCGCCTTGCCGGCATCGCCGAGCAAAGTCTCAACCTCCGCGGGCCGGAAATACCGGGGGTCGACGGCTACCACGGCCTTGCCGTGCTGGTCATACGCTTGCTCTTCGATGCCTGATCCGCTCCATTCCAGGTGGATATCCAGACACGCCGCAGCCATGGTGACAAATTCACGAACGCTGTATTGCACGCCGGTGGCAATCACGTAGTCCGTGGCTCGTTGCTGTTGCAGCATCAGCCATTGCATTTCGACGTAGTCGCGCGCGTGTCCCCAGTCTCGCCTGGAATCGAGATTGCCAAGGTAGAGCTTCTGTTGCAGGCCGAGTTTGATGCGGGCCATGGCGCGGGTCACTTTACGCGTGACAAATGTTTCGCCGCGTAACGGAGACTCGTGATTGAACATGATGCCGTTGCAGGCATACAGGCCGTAGGATTCACGGTAGTTGACCGTGATCCAGTAGGCGTAGAGCTTGGCGCAGCCATAGGGGGAGCGGGGGTAGAAGGGGGTCTTTTCCGATTGCGGTATCTGCTGCACCAGGCCGTACATCTCAGAGGTGGACGCCTGATAGAAGCGTGACTTGGCGGTGAGGGAGAGGATGCGAATGGCCTCGAGCAGCCGGAGCGTACCCAGCGCATCGGAGTTGGCGGTGTACTCAGGCTCTTCAAACGAGACCTGAACGTGACTCTGGGCAGCCAGGTTGTAGATCTCATCCGGCTGAACCTTCTCGACCACATGGATCAGGCTTGTCGAATCAGTCATGTCGCCGTAGTGAAGCACGAGGCGCCGCTGTTCCGAGTGGGGATCCTCGTAGAGGTGGTCGATGCGATTGGTGTTCAGCAAGGAAGTGCGGCGTTTAATGCCGTGCACCTCATACCCCTTCTTCAGAAGGAATTCGGCGAGATAGGCGCCATCCTGACCGGTAATGCCAGTAATCAAGGCTCGTTTCAAGAAGGAGTGCTCCTCTGGGTTTCATTTTAAGCCAGGGGAGCTGCGTGCCCGGGGCTGGTATCTTGACAGAGACCATGGGTGTACACGAATCTCAACCGCTACCTAAGCGGCTGCTGCATGTGGTGGCATCGTTCGCGCCGGCAATGGGAGGGACGAGCGAGGGCATCGGAAAGCTTGCCCAGAGCAGTGCGCACTCGGTTGAGCTAGTGTGCCTGGATGACCCAGCGGAGTCCTATGTGCAGGGGCTAAGCTTTCCGGTGCACGCGCTGGGACCGGCTCGCGGGGGTTATTGCTATACGCCCCGGCTGCAGCCGTGGTTAAGACAAAATCTCAATCGTTTCGATGGTGTGGTGATCCACGGGTTGTGGCAATGGCACAGCTACGGGAGCTACCAGGTGATCCGCCGCCGCATTCCTTATGTGGTTTTTCCTCACGGCATGCTGGATCCGTATTTCAAGCGTGCTTTTCCGATCAAGCATGCGAAGAAACAAATGTATTGGCTGGCGCGGGAATATCGCGTGCTGCGCGACGCCAGCGCGGTTTGTTTTACTACGCCGATCGAGCGTGACTCGGCCGAGGCGACGATGTGGCCACGGCGTTGGAATGCGGCGGTGGTTTCGTTTGGGACCTCGGAACCGGGCGGGGATGAAGCGGCGCAGCGGGAGGTGTTTCTTAGCCGGTATCCTGGGCTGCGCGAGCGCAGATTCTTTCTGTTTCTGTCGCGGATTCATAGCAAGAAGGGATGCGATCTGCTGCTGGATGCGTTTGCGCGGGTGATGCCGGCACATCCGGATTTAGACCTGGTTATGGCCGGTCCCGACGAAGCAGGGTTGCAACCGCAGTTGGAAGGGCAGGCTAAGCGGCTGGGGATCGAGAGCCGGATCCATTGGACAGGGATGCTGGAGGGGGATCTGAAGTGGGGCGCACTGCGGAGTGCGGAAGGGTTTGTGCTTCCGTCGCACCAGGAGAACTTTGGGGTGGCGGTGGTGGAAGCACTGGCTTGCGGGGTGCCGGTGATGATCTCGGACAAGGTCAATATCTGGCCAGATATTGCCCGCGATGAGGCGGGTATCGTAAACGCCGATACGGCCGAGGGGACGTATCGCTCCATGGCTGCGCTGCTGGCGATGTCGCCGGAGCAACGCCGGCGGATGATCCACAATGGCCTAGCTTGCTTTCGCGCGCGGTATGAGATGAAGAAGACGGCCCAGGCTTTGAGTGAGCTTTTTTAAGGGGTGCTCCGCTCCGGTCGGGATGACAAAGGGGAGATTGGGCGCTTCCCTCCGACATTGGTTATTGGGGTCGAGGGAAAAGCAGGTCCCTCCACTTACCTGCTGACGGCGTGGGTGACGGCTCTGGTCTCCGGTTGCTCGAAGTGCTCGTAGACGGCTGCGTGCTCAAGGTTTAATCCGGCGAGATCCTTTGCGGAGAGAATCGCCCGATTACCGTGCGGCCAATCAATCTGAAGAGTTGGGTCGTCCCAGAGAATGGTTCGCTCATAGAGAGGGGCATAGAAATCGGTGGCTTTGTAGAGGACTTCCGCAGCGTGCGAGAGGACCATGAAGCCATGAGCGAAGCCTGGAGGGATCCAAAGCATTTGGCGATTGCTGGCGCTTAGGGTTGCCCCCACCCACTTGCAGAAGGTGGGCGAGTTCCGACGTAAATCGACCGCCACGTCGAAGATTTCTCCGCTCAAACAGCGAATGAGCTTCCCCTGGGGCTGCTTGATCTGATAGTGGAGACCGCGGACCACGTCCTTACGGGAATATGACTGGTTGTCCTGGACAAAGGCGCCCGTGATTCCCAGGTCGGCGAGAACGCGCTCATTGTAGCTTTCAAAAAAAGACCCCCGGTTGTCTTCAAAGACTCTGGGTTCAAGGAGTTGCACGTCCGGAATCGTGGTCGATACTGCCTTCATCGCTTAACCTCGTTGGCTTTTGTCAAGATTTCAGCTCGCAACCTGCATCCCGGCCAATACCTGCTCCAGCTGTTGCTGCCAGCTGGGGAGACGGAAACCGAAGGTGAGGGCGAACTTTTCATTCGCAAGTACTGAATTGGAGGGCCGTCTGGCAGGGGTTGGATAGTCTGAGGACGGAATGGGTTGCACCCGGGGTTGAGTGGCAAGGATTCCAGCGCTGAAAATGGCGCGGGCAAAACCACACCATGAAGTCGAGCCGGCCGCCGTCATGTGATAAATTCCCGCAGGCCAAGGCATAGCAAATCCATCATACTGCGCGTATTGATCCAGCAGGCGAGCGGTGGCGGCGGCAATTTCAGCCGCGGAGGTGGGAGCTCCCACCTGATCGTCCACCACTCGCAGCTCGGATCGCTCAGCCCCGAGACGGAGCATGGTGCGAAGAAAATTTTTGCCGTGCGCCGCATACACCCAACTTGTGCGGAGCACCAAATAACGGGCGCCGGTTTCGGCAATCGCCGCTTCCCCTGCAGCTTTCGACTCTCCATACACGCCCAGAGGGGCGATGGGATCGCTTTCGAGCCAGGGCTCTGACTTTTCCCCGTTAAAGACATAGTCCGTGGAGTAATGGATGAGGAGGGCGTCCAACCGGGCGGCTTCCTGGGCCAGCACCCGGGGTGCGTCGGCATTGATGGCAAAGCAAAGTGGACGTTCTTTTTCAGCCTGATCCACGGCGGTGTAGGCGCCGGCGTTGATAACGACCGCGGGCCTTACACGCCTAAGCACGTCTCGAATCGACCGCTCGCTGGAGAGGTCGCATTCGTCCCGGCCAACCAAGACCACATCAGCAAGGGGGTGATACAGGCGGGAAAGCTCGTTCCCTACCTGCCCGCTCCTGCCGGTGATTAGTATTCGCATGGTTTTTACCAGTCTAGAGGAACTCAAGCAAGAAAGAGGGCCTCTTTAGTAACTTCTGCGTGGCTAAGCAATAGGCTAGAATTTCTGCACAATGAGCGAAGTGACCGATTCCGCTGAAACATCGGAAGTATCCGGACCCGGACCCCATCTGGCGCAGGTCGATCCTCCGCACCCATTCAAAAGCGCGCTCAAAACAATCATCATCGCTGCCATCGTGGTGAGTATCGCACTGGGATTGTACGTTTACCTGGGGCAGAAACCACCTGTGGCTGCGGGCGAAATCCTGACCATGAACCTCTACCCGGTGCATGCCCTGGTCAATAACGGGGGCGGACCCGAAGGGATGCCAGGCCAGGGCGAGTATTACGATCAGCTGCTGATACTCGCTAAGATCAGGATAAGGAATCAGACCGATATTCCGCTTTTTATGCAGGATATTTCGGCCACGATCAAGTTACCGGACGGATCGGAACAGGTGAATGTGACTGTCTCCGATAAAGATATGGATCGGGTGTTTCAGGCGTATCCCTCGTTGAGTTACCTGCGCGCGGATTCCATCCGCCGAGATGTTACTTTGACGCCGGGTCAATCAGTCCAGGGGTTAACTATTTTTAACTTTCCTATTACCAAGGAACAGTGGAATACGCTGCAGTCAGCCAAAGTGGTGGTTTCGTTTATGCACCAGAAGAATTTGGAGTTGTTGCTTCCCCGGCAGTAGGGTCCCTCACATCGGAGATTTTCAGCCGTTCCGGCGAGTGCCGGGACGGCTTTTCGCTTTTGGGGTTCTTTACGGGAAATTCGGGAGGTCCGAGGGGCGCACTGCAGATCCCTCCACTTCGCTACGCTCCGGTCGGGATGACAAAGGGTAGGGTTGGGGTTTCCCTCAGCATTGTTCAACGGGGATCGAAGGAACAGCAGGTCCCTCCACTTCGCTAACGCTCCGGTCGGGATGACAAAGGGTAGGGTTGGGGTTTCCCTCAGCATTGTTCAACGGGATCGGACGAACAGCAGGTCCCTCCACTTCGCTACGCTTCGGTCGGGATGACAATTCATTTTCACGCCCAAGATCAGGTCGGGATGACAATTCATTTTCACGCCCAAGATCAGGTCGGGATGACAATTCTGTTTCAACGACCAAGATCAGGTCGGGATGACAATTCTGTTTCAACGACCAAGATCAGGTCGGGATGACAATTCTGTTTCACGATCTAGATCAGGTCGGGATGACGATTCAGTTTCACGACCTAGATCAGGTCGGAATGACAATTCAGTTTGAGGAACAAAGTGAATTGATATCCCGACCTTAGGGTCTATGGGGTCATGGGGGCGGGGGCGTTCTTGGGGGTTGCCAGGTAGCCGACTACCTGATTCTTGTTGATGGTGTTGATTACCAGCTCGTAGAGAAGCTTGTCTTTGCCGGTGTAGAACTGGACGGGCTCGTCCAGCCCCTTGTCCTTTTTCTCTATTTTCTTATCGTCGGATTCGACCAGCAGAGTGTACTTCGAGTGCTTGGTGTCCGCCTTCTTCAAGGACAGGCTGATGCCTGAGATCGGGGTCGGCTTGGCTCCCTTAGTCAGGTTCAAATCGTAATAGTTGCGATCACCCTTGTGCTTGAGGATCTCCAGTTCCCTGCCGTTGGTCGCAACCAGCCCGCTGGTCACACCAAGATCACCCGTGACCCTCTTCAACTGGCTTTCCGTGTTTTGCAATTCCGTCTTGGTCGCCGCTACGTCTGTCTTCACGCCACCCACATCCGTCTTGACAGAGGAGACGTCGCTCGACACCGCTCCGATTTGCTTGGTGGCTTCCGCCTGGGCCGCTTGCTGTTCCTTCTCCAGCCGGGCGGTCTCCGCCTGCTGGCGCTTGAGGAATTCGGTGGCACGCGCTTCCAATTGGCGCTGGGTGAGACCTACGCTCTGACCCAGTGTTTCCGAGGTCACACGCAGCTTGGCGTTGGTTTCGTTCAGGCTCTCGGCTAGTTTGTCGTTTTGCTGTTGCGCGTTGACCAGGGCGGTTTGCGATTTTTCCAGGCGAGTCTCCAGCGTGTAGGCCCAGATTAGTGAAGCCGCGGAAGCCATCACGGCAAAACCAACCAGGGCTATAAACACTCCAGAGTGGGTTCTTTCGACCATATCCAAATTTTCGTCGCTCATGCGATCTGCCTCTTTTCAACTGGGAACGCTGGTGTATTTCCCATCCTACAATGGACGAGTGGAGACTGTAGATGTCATCGTTGGCGGCGGCGGTATTATCGGGCTCTCGGTTGCGCTGGAGTTAGCGCGCAAAGGGCTCCGTGTCCGGGTGCTGGAAAAAGGGCGGGCTATGTCGGAGGCCTCCTGGGCGGCAGCCGGTATGTTATCGGCGCACGACCCGGAGCACCCCGCAGAGCTGGCTGAGCTGGCCGAGCTGAGCATTCGGCTGTACCCGGAATATCTCAACACGATTGAAGAGCTTTCCGGGCACCGGGTGCCGATACGTACCCAGGGGAGGGTTAGGACCGGCGGGGATCGCGGCCGGTTTGCTGCGGGTCGCCTTGCCGCGATGACGGCCGAGGAGGCGCAAAGACGGATCCCCGGTCTCGCGACCAAAGGCCGCTCCTATTGGTGGATGGAGGAAACCAGCCTTGATCCACGCGATCTTTGCGTAGCTCTCCCCCTGGCCGCGGCTGCGGCGGGGGTGGATTTGCAACAGCCAATGGCAGTGGTCGCCGTCCGAAGCCAAGGGGACTCGGTCGAGGTCACTACCGGGAGCGGCAAAGTCAGCGCAGGCGCCTTTGTGAACTGTTGCGGAGCCTGGGCGGGTAAAGTCCAGCATCCTGAGCTGGAGAACCAGCCTGCGGCGGCGGTCGAGCCCCGGAAGGGGCAGATTTTTAGCGTCCGCGTGCCCCCACCCCTCGATCTCGCATACGTTTTGGAGAGTCCCGAGGTCTACCTGGTGCCCCGGGGAGGCGGCCTGATCGTGATCGGCGCGACGGTGGAACGGGTAGGATTTGATCGCCGGGTTGACCCGTTGGTCGTAGAAGGGCTGCGGACCCGGGCCGCGGAGCTCTGGCCACCCATTGCTTCTGCCGAGGTGGTTGAACGCTGGATTGGGCTGCGGCCGGGAACCAGCGACGGGCTGCCACTGATTGGGAGCGCCGGGGAGCCGCATTGCTGGGTGGCGACGGGGCACTTTCGTAACGGGATCCTATTGGCGCCGGCAACGGGCACGATCGTACGGCAACTGATCCAAGGTGACCCACCGAGTGTTTCCCTGGCCGCGTTCGTTCCCGGACGTGTAAGTGACAAGGTTCCGAGCGCTGCGCTATAAAACAGACAGCGAGGAGCGTTCAGTATGTCTACAGCGGTGGCGGGCAAGGGACTTGCAGGGGTAGTTGCAGCCAACTCAGGCATTTGCTGGATCGATGGCGACGCTGGAGTGCTGGCTTATCGCGGGATCGATATCCATGAACTGGCGGAGAAGTCGACGTTCGAGGAAAGCAGCTACCTGTTGTGGTTTGGAAAGCTTCCCCGCCGGGCGGAGCTGGAGGAGTTCAACCGACGGTTGGCCGAAGCGCGCCAGCTAGACCCCAAGATCCTCGATTTGCTCCGCTCCTTTCCGAAGAGCGCGACGCCGATGGAGGTGCTTCGTACCGCGGTTTCAGCCTTGAGTTTTTACGACCCGGAGGAGAGCGATAACGAGCACGATGCCAATGTGAGCAAGAGTTTTCGGCTAACCTCGCAGATCGCGATGCTGGTGGCGGCGTACGATCGGCTGCGCAAAGGCAAGCCGGTGGTCGAGCCGGACAAGTCGCTGAGCCACGCGGCGAATTTTCTGTGGATGCTGAACGGCGAAAAGCCGTCTGTGACTGCGACGAAAACCTTTGACGTGGCTTTGATCCTGCATGCGGACCACGAGCTGAATGCGTCTACTTTTGCGGCCCGGGTGATTGCAGCTACGCTTTCTGATATTCATTCGGCGATTACCGGAGCCATTGGCGCGCTCAAAGGCCCGCTGCATGGCGGAGCCAATGAGGCGGTGATGCGCATGCTCTTCTCGATCGACAAGGAGGGGGCGGACCCGGTCGATTATGTGGCCAAGCTATTGGCACAGAAGAAGAAGATTTCCGGGTTCGGCCATCGGGTTTACCACACCGAGGATCCACGAGCGACCCACCTGCGCAAGATGTCAGAGGAATTGGGTGAGTCGTCTGGGAACGACAAGTGGTTCAAAATGTCCCGGGCGATCGAGAAGTATGTTTTGGCGGAGAAAAAACTGAACGCGAATGTGGATTTTTATTCGGCTTCGACGTACACCATGCTGGGGATCGACCTGGATCTTTTCACGCCGATATTTGCGGTGAGCAGGATTTCGGGTTGGGCGGCACATGTTATCGAACAGCTGGATGATAATCGGCTGATTCGGCCGCGGGCGGAGTACATTGGCGCGGAGTATCCAGTGAAGTATACGGCGGTGGAGAAGCGGTAGTCCCGGATCCATTCTGGTAAGGGTATGGACTGCCTGAAGGCCTCTTCACTCCTATACTGTCGAAAAACATTTCCAGGAGAAGTCTGCGGAACTGCAGATCCCTCCACTGCGCTACGCTCCGGTCGGGATGACAAAGGGGAAGGTTGCGCTTCCATTCAGATTCGATATTGCGGATGATGAACAGCAGGTCCCTCCACTGCGCTCCCCCGGATTTCCTGTGGAACTTGGTGGCGTTGATTTATTTCATGCGCCTCTCCCTTACAGAAAGGCGCACACGCTGGCATGTCCATTGCAGCGTGGCAGGAAATCCGGGTACGCTCCGGTCGGGATGACACCTCTTTTGGAACAGACGAAAGCAGGAGTAGAAGCAGTTTTTTCATCCGCTTGGACGGACCCCAGGCCGATGATTCCTCCGGTTTATTTGCGGCTGGCTGGGGGTACTATGCCGTTCATGCGTAGATAGACCACCATTTGCCCGTAGTGATCATTGGTGTGCGCCAGGGAAAAGGCGGTGATGCCGGCTCGGGTGTTGGTGCCATCTTTCTGGGCAATCTCTTCAAAGGCATTTTGCGTCGTTATGGTGCCGGCTGCCTGTTGGGCAAAGGCGAAGGAATCTTTCAAAGCTTTCACGATCTCGTCTTTGCTGGTTAGCTTGTCCAACGATTTCGGATCGATGGTTGGCTTGGTCCCGAAGCCAGCAAAAAAGAAATACTGCGCTCCCGCGATGTGAGTGACCTGCTGGGCAAAGGTACGTACTCCCTTGAAATCGCCACTGGTGGGCGCGAAGTTGTAGTTGTCCGCCGGCATGGCTTCGGCAGCGGCCACTACTTCCTCCGCTTGACCGCTGAGAAGTTTTCCGAAGACTTGCGATGGGGATGCCTGGGCTGCGAAGGCTGGCACGATGAGTACAGTGGTTAGGGCAAATGTGGCGATAGCAGTGATACAGGATTTGAGGTTCACGGTTGGCTTCCTTCAAGCGCAAGGTGCACTTGGCAGGAGAAGCCTAGCAGGTTTCGGTGAATGTGGGGGGCGGGTGGAATGCTGTGCCAAGAGCAATGGTTGGGCTTCGCCCATCGTTTTCGTCCCACGTATCCGGATTTCCTGCACGGGGCGCCACCAACGGCCGCGTGTGCGGCTTTCATTAAGGAAAGCCGCATGAAGTTCGCCAACGCCAGAAAGCTCGACAGGAAATCCGGAGTACGCTCGGGCGAACGTGGGGCACCCGTCCTGACCTCATCCTCCGTTGAACGACTTCTGGTTCCCGTAGAATGGGGTTGTGCGGCGAATTTACCTTGATGCGAATGCCACTACTCCTCTGCTGCCTGAGGTGCTGGAGGCTATGCGTCCGTTTTTGCTGGAAGAGTTTGGCAATGCTTCGTCGATCCACCAAGAAGGACAGCAGGCTCGCGCCGCAGTCGAAAAGGCTCGGGCCAGCGTCTCCCGGTTGGTGAAATGCCGGCCGGCGGAGATCGTCTTCACCAGCGGGGGGACGGAGAGCGATAACCTGGCCATCTTTGGTTCGGTCAGGACCGGAGATCATGTGATCACCAGCTCGGTTGAACATCACGCTGTGCTGCATGCCGTCGAGAGACTGGGAGAGCGGGGGGTCGAGGTCTCGTTCTTGCCTGTCGACGATCAGGGTTTGGTAGCCGCCGAGGATGTGCGACGTGCCATCAGGCCCAACACCAGCTTGATCAGCGTGATGATGGCAAACAATGAGACCGGGGTTCTACAGCCGGTGGAGGAGATTGGGCGCATTGCCGCTGAGGCCGGGGTCCGGTTCCACGTCGATGCTGTTCAGGCCGCGGGCAAGATTCCGCTGGAGGTCGATTCGATCGGGTGCCAGCTGCTGAGTATTTCCGGGCATAAGATGCATGGGCCGCAAGGGACGGGCGCGCTGTTTGTTCGCCGCGGCACCCGGGTAGAACCGCTGTTTGCAGGCGGGGCCCATGAGCGCCAGCGACGGGCGGGCACGGAGAATGTGGCCGGCATCGTGGGCCTGGGCAAGGCAGCCGAGTGCGCCATGAGCGACGAGGCGGAGCGTATTTGTGGCCTGCGGGACAGGCTGGAGATGGGTTTGTTGGAGTGTGCCAGCGGAGTCAATGGCGGAAAGGCTCCGCGGATTGGGAACACTTCTAACCTGTGGTTCGATTCGCTCGATGGGGAAGCCCTGGTCATCGCGCTCGACCTAAAAGGGTTGGCGGTGTCGAGCGGCGCCGCGTGTTCCTCGGGCGCGAATGAACCCTCCCATGTGCTGCAGGCGATGGGCCTGTCTCCGGATCGGGCAAAGAGCAGCGTGCGGCTTAGCCTGCACCGGCAGACGACCGAAGCAGAGATTGACCGGGCGATCGAGTTAGTCTCGTCGCAAGTGGCGAGAATGCGGGAGCTTTCGGCGGTGACTTCATGACGATCGCGGTGGCCATGTCGGGCGGTGTGGATTCGTCTACGGTTGCGGCCATGCTCAAGCAGGAGGGGCACGAGCTGGTCGGGCTCACGATGCAGCTTTGGAACCAGCGCCGCCTGGCTGGTCAGGACGGCATGCCGGAACAGGTGCAGGGACGCTGCTGCTCGATTGACGACGTCTACGACGCACGCCGGGTCGCGGAGATGCTGTCGATTCCCTACTACGTGGTGAACCACCAGGAGCGCTTCGAGCGGGACGTGATCCGCCCGTTTGTCGACGAATATCTGGCGGGCCGAACGCCGATTCCCTGCAGCCTGTGCAACAACCACCTGAAGTTTGACCAGTTGCTTTTAACCGCGCGGCAGATTGGGGCGGAGCAGATTGCGACCGGCCACTATGCGCGCAATGAATACGATTCAGAGCGCGGGCGCTGGATCCTGAAGCGGCCGGCAGATGCCAGCAAAGACCAGACCTATTTTCTTTTCGGGCTGACCCAGGAGCAGCTGGCACGGACCTTGTTCCCCCTGGGCGGGTTCACCAAGCCGGAAGTGCGCGAACTGGCGCATGGATATGGCCTGGCGCTGGCTAACAAGCCGGATTCGCAGGAGATTTGCTTCATTCCCGGCGGCGACTACAAGCGCTTCATCGATGCCTATCTCGAAGAACAGGGAGAAGCGGTACCGGATACCGCGGGGGAACTGGTTTCGGCCGGCGGAGAGTCTCGGGGCACCCACGAGGGAGTGCACAACTTTACCGTAGGGCAGCGCAAGGGTCTCGGTCTGGCCTCGCCTACTCCGCTTTATGTGATCTCGATCGATCGTGAGCGCAAGCAGGTGACGGTGGGGGCGGAGCAGGAGCTGATGCGCGATTCGCTGCGGGCGCAGCGGGTCAACTGGATCTCAGTGCCGGGGCTGGCAGGGGAGATGAGGGCACAGGTAAAGATTCGCCACCGGCACGAACCGGCGTGGGCAACGCTGCGGTCCATCGGTGACGATGAAGTTGAAGTGCGTTTCGATGAGCCGGTGCGCGCCGTCACCCCAGGCCAGGCGGCAATCTTCTATGCCGCCGACGAGGTCGTGGGCGGGGGCTGGATCGCTTAGACGAAGAGATCTTCCTGGTCCGGATCCAGATGGTTGTCAGGGGTCTTTTTGCGCATCACCTCAACCCCGGCGCGTAGACCGTTGATGATGCCGTTGACCTGGCGAACGGGCACGGCGACGCCATGCTCAATCGCCTGCACGGCAAAGGTGAGCTGGTCGAGTGTGCCCTTGACCATGCCGTCCACGCGCGAAGCCTGGGCTTGCGCCTTGCCGGTTACGTCTCCCACCAACACGCCCACCTGATCCGCACGGCTGCGGAAGGTGGCGGTGGTCGCGTTCAGGTTCTCGGTGATGGATTTCAACTTCGGCGAGATGTCCTGAATCACTTCACGCGACGACATGATGGCGGGCAGGGCGTGCAAACGAACGTCATCAGCGAGGTCCATTAGCTTTTTCTGTGCCTTGCGGGCACCTAAAAAGATGGCCACCGTGAAGCCAGCCTGCATGAGAATACTGACCGCGGCCACCGCGATAAAGATGACCAACAGGGTCTGCGTGGAATTGTCCATTTGCGACGCTAGATCTGGCCGTCGACCGGTGAGGTCGTCGCCGTGTACGCGCTCTTGCCCGCATCCACCGCTGCGGACACTTTGCTGGCATGCTTAGCGACTACTTTACGGCCGCGCTCGACGTAGTCCTCTACCTGAGACCGACCGGTGGCTACAGCGCTCTTGCCCCGCTCCACGTAGTCGCCGAACTGCTCTTTGCCGGCATCGACGTAAGTGTTGACGTGTGCAGCCGCTTCTCTGGATTTGTGCTTCAGGTATTCGGCGCGTTCACGCGCGCTCTCGGCCAGCGTTTCCCGCGTGTCTGTGCCCGCCTGCGGAGCATAGAGCACACCGATGGCCGCGCCGATTCCGAGGCCGACCAAGAACCAACCGAAGCCACTTCCATTACCGCCGCCATTGTCTTGAATTTCGTCTGACATGGATGTCCCCTTATCTTGCTGAGCTTCCTTCACTATACTGCTTTCATCAGGCCCGGCGGGTTTAGCAACCGGGTACTTGATCATATTTACTCGCGTCCAGCAATAGTAAAATGCTGTTGCTGGTCGAGATTTTTGCCGAGCCAACGAGTACCGGCAGCAATAATGGGATGCATTTTTCGCGCACCACGCGCCAGCCTGTCGCATCTTTCCTTCGTCCAATGAGATAAGCAGGCGGAACCAAAGTCGAGAATTGAGGATTTCCCCATGAGTACTGAATTTTTAAGCCGACACAGCATACCGCTGGTGGTTTTGACGGGTTTGCTGGTGCTGGGGTCGGGTTGCAAGAGTTCCCAACCTGCGGAACAGCCCGCGCCACCCGCTCCCGCTGCAGCAACGCAGCCAGCACCCCCTCCTGCGCGAAACGATCAGCAGATTGGCAGCGACATTCAGGCTAAGATCACGGCCGAGTCCGCGTTGACGGGACAGAATATTCAGGTGAGCGTGGCCAATGGGGTGGCTACGTTGAATGGCAAAGTAGACAACGACGCATCCCGGTCGCTGGCGGCTGCCGATAGTGCGTCGATTGATGGGGTGAGGACCGTTGTCAATAATCTGGTGGTTGCGCCGGCGCGCGCGGCGAAGGTGCCCCCGCCAGCACGAGAACGGCGGCATAAGGAAGTGGCCCAGGCTGCTCCTCCGCCTCCGCCTCCACCCCCGCCGGCAGCTGCCCCTGCCCCCGAGCCGGTGCAGGTGGTCGCTCCTCCTCCGCCGCCTCCCCCACCGGTGGTGAAGACGGTGACTTTGCCTGCGGGCACGGTGATTCCGATTCGTATGACGGATACGCTGGATAGCGCGAGCACCCAGTCGAACTCGGTTTTCCATGGGGCGCTGGCTGGGGATTTGATTTCGGACGGGATGGTGGTGGCTAAGTCGGGTGCCGCAGTGACGGGACGAGTGGTTACGGCTAAAGATGCTACCCATTTTTCTGGCAGCTCGGAGTTATCGATTGAGCTAACGAAGATCGATACCGTGGAACATCCGGTCGATGTGGTGACCGACGCGTTTACCAAGCAGGGGAATGGACGCGGGAAGAATACGGCTACCAAGGCCGGTGGCGGCGCTGCTCTGGGTGCGATTATTGGGGCGCTCGCCGGGGGTGGTAAAGGGGCGGCGATTGGAGCGGTCACCGGGGGTGGCGTTGGCGCCGGGGTGAATGGGGTTACCCGGGGACAACAGGTGCAAATTCCTACGGAAACGCTGGTTAGTTTTCATTTGCAGTCGCCTATTAGTGTGACGACTTCCAAGACGATCGGGTCGTCTCGGGGTGGGACAGGGTTGCAGCCTCGGGATAATTAGTTGGTATGGGGCACCCCCTCGGATTTGTTGCGGGTCCTGGATTTTCAAGAGCAGTGGTGGGGGCTTCGCCCCCATCGTTTTCGTCCCACGTACCCTTGGGCGAACGTGGGGCACCCGTCTTTCCATTTACGCTTATCGTTGCCCTCTAGTTCTTTCCGTCTTTCCATCCCATATTCTGGCTTGTCTTAGGTCCAGACCCCTTTTTCTATCAGGTGGTGGGCGATTTCACGGGAAGTCGCGTAGACGTCGTGGGGTTGGCGCTTGGCCAGACGGCGGGCGATGGCTAGCTGGACGCGCAACGTGTCGCCTTCGGCTACCGCGGCTACTATGCGACGAGAGGCTAGCTCGACTATGTCCATAGCTTTGGAGGCGTAGAGCCGGACCATCGCGGTGGCCGTTGCGGCCAAGGGCAGGTTGCGGGCGCGCAGCTTTCGGGCGCGCAACAGGGCGGACTCCAGCGCGTAGACCTGGATGATGATGTCCGCCAAATCTGCCATGACTTCCTGCTGGTCGGCCAACGCGTTCATGTACTTCTGCGAGGCCGCTCCCGCAGTGAAGAGGGCTAGCTTCTTTGCACCGGCCAACAGCTGGGCCTCAGCGTACAAGGGATCGTCTTCCTGGTCGGAGACATCTTCGAATGAGGGCGGTTCAAGGACTTCATCCATCAGCTTTTTGATAGCGGCCAACAGCGGGAGCTGGCCAGCCATGGCACGCTTCATCAGCCAGCCAGTGATGATGAGGCGGTTGATTTCGTTGGTGCCCTCAAAGATACGGTTGATGCGCGAGTCACGATAGGCACGCTCTACCGGATACTCCTCTACATATCCGTAACCGCCATAGATCTGAACGGCGTGGTCGACGACCGCATCGAGCATCTCGGAGCCCCAGACCTTCAAGATGGAACACTCGACAGCATATTCCTCGATGCGCTTCTGAATCTCTCGTGGGTTTTCCGGGGCTCCTTCGAGCGCGTTGTCGATCATGCCTACGGTTCGATAGGCCATGCTTTCGACAGCGAACAGCTGGGCGGCGCAATCAGCCAGCTTCTGCTGGATCAGGCCGAAGGCGGAGATGGGTTTGCCGAAGGCCTGGCGCTGCTTGGCGTAGCCGATGGCGTGACCGAGCACCGTGCGGCCAGCACCCACACAAGCGGCGCCCAGCTTGAAACGGCCGATGTTCAAAATGTTGAACGCAATATGGTGGCCCTTGCCCACTTCGCCGAGGAGATTGTCGACCGGCACCTTGCAGTCAGAAAGCACGAGCGGACAAGTGGAGGAACCGCGGATTCCCAACTTATGCTCTTCCGCGCCCAGGGACAGTCCTGGGGTGTCCTTCTCGATCAGGAAGGCGGTGAACTTCTCTCCATCAACTTTTACGAAGACGGTGAAGAGGTCGGCAAAGCCGGCGTTGGAGATCCACATTTTCTCGCCGTTCAGAATGTAGTGAGTTCCGTCGGGTGCGAGCGTGGCGCGGGCGCGAATGTTCATTGCGTCCGAACCGGAGGTGGCTTCCGAGAGAGCATAGGCGCCGATACAGTCGCCGGTGGCCAAACGAGGGAGGAATTTCTCCTTCTGCGCGTCGGTTCCATACCAGACGATAGGCAAGGTGCCGATGCCGACGTGAGCGCTGAAGGCGACAGAGAAGCTGCCTAGCTGGGAAAGATGGTCGGCGACGATGGCAGAGGTGACTTTGTCCATGGCGAGACCGCCGTAGGCCTCGGGGATATCGACCGCCATGAGACCAAGGTCGCCGGCTTTTTTCAGCAGGGCCCGAGTTACATCGAAATGCTTGGCTTCAATCTCCTCGGCCGCGGGAACGACCTCGTTGCGGACGAAGTCGGAAGCGGTGCGGGCTATCTGGCGCTGCTCGTCGGTGAAGTCTTCCGGGGTCATGACTTCTTCCGGAGTCCGCTCCTCGATGAGGAAACTGCCGCCGGGAATGGTGCGGTGCACGATTTCAGTTGCTGTTGCCAAGGTATTTCCCCTTTAGTGGATAGATTCGAAGATGCCTGCGGCGCCCATGCCCCCGCCGACGCACATGGTCACCAAGCCGTACCTCAGGCCCCGGGTTTGCATGGTATGCAGGAGGGTGGCAGTCAACTTGGCGCCGGTGCAACCGAGCGGATGGCCGAGGGCGATGGCTCCCCCGTTCACGTTCACCTTTGCTGGATCGAGGCCCAACTGCTGGATAACCGCAAGCGATTGCGCGGCGAAGGCTTCATTCAGCTCGATCAGGTCAATTTGATCGAGAGTGAGCCCGGCGAGCTTGAGCGCTTTGGGAACGGCATAGAACGGACCGATGCCCATCTCTTCCGGCAAGCAGCCGGCAGTGGCAAAGGAGACGAAACGAGCCAGGGGCTGGATGCCGAGAGCGGCGGCGCGCTCCGCAGACATGACCACCGCGGCGGCGGCTCCGTCAGAGGTTTGCGATGAGTTCCCTGCGGTAACGGTTCCCTTCGCGTGAAAGGCCGGTTTGAGCGCGGCTAAGGCCTGAAGCGAAGTGTCTGCGCGTGGACCTTCGTCGGTGGTGAAGGGTTTGGTTGCGAGCTTGATCTTGCCTCCGCCGTTGGTTGCACTGGTTACGGTTACAGATACAATCTCGGTTACAAACCGGCCGGCCTCGATGGCGGCCAGTGCCTTTTGGTGGCTGGCCAGAGCAAAGGCGTCGGCCTGCTCGCGAGTGATTCCGTAGTGCTGGGCTACGCGCTCGGCAGTGAGGCCCATGGAAAGGTAAGAGTCGGCATAGTGGTCAATGAGCCAGGGATTGGCACTGACTTTGTTGCCGCCCATGGGCACCATGCTCATGGATTCAGTGCCACCCGCGACTATGACTTCGGCGCCTCCGCCGCGGATGCGCTCGGCGGCCATGGCGATGGATTGCAGGCCGGAGGCGCAGAAGCGGTTGACGGTCATGGCTGAGGAGCCGACTGGCAGGCCGGCGCGCAGGGCGGCGATGCGAGCGACGTTCATTCCCTGCTCTGCTTCCGGCATGGCACAGCCAAGGATGACGTCCTCGATTTCGTTGCGGTCGAGTTGGGGGAGCCGGGCCAGCGCGCCCTCAATCGCTGTGGCGGCGAGGTCGTCGGGGCGGGTGGTGGCGAGCGCTCCTCGACCGGATCTACCGACGGCGGTTCGGACTGTGCTGACGATGACTGCTTCTTTCATGATGCTTTCGTTTCCTTTGTCCTTCGCAGGAGGCAATGCACTGCGTCCCAGGTTTTCAGCCGTCCCTACGGGACTGGCCGATGTTTTGCCTTCTACCCAGGACTAACGTCCTGGGCTAAGATCAGCCGTCCCTTCGGGACTGTTCGTGATCCGAGTTTATGCAGTCGGGTTTCTTTCATGGTGGCTGCCCTCAGCGGCTAAAGCCGCTCTTTATTCCGAGAGGTTACGTACGGGCTAAAGCCCGTACCCTTCACCTAAAGCCCTTACCCTTCTTATGCCCCTTACCCTTCTTATGCCCCTTACCCTTCTTATGCCCCTTACCCTTCTTATGCCCCTTACCCTTCTTATGCCCCTTACCCTTCTTAT
>JBEKNJ010000072.1:0-27233 GCA_049522955.1 Acidobacteriaceae bacterium | reverse complement strand
GAGATATCGGTACCCAAGCAGAAGTGTCATCCCGACCGGAGCGTAGCGAAGTGGAGGGACCTGCTGTTTCTTTTTCCCGTACGCAAACCCTCAGGTAAAAAACATCAGGAAGTTCCGGGTACGTAGCGGAGAGATCTGCGGTTTCTTTCCTGCTCCGAAGGCCTCAGGCACTCACATGCAGCACTGGCTTAATTTCGATCCCGTTGGCGATACCGGCCACGCGTTGGTAAGACTGCAGCCGATCGGCGGGTTCAAAGGTATCCGTCACCACAATCAACTCGTCCGCCCCCGTCTCCCTCACCAGCCTCTCCATGCCTGCCTTCACCGTCGCGTCCGATCCCACAATCGCTGCACCGAGTTTGCTCTCAACCGTCGCACGTTCCCAGTCCTGCCACAGCAGGTCCATGGAATCCACGGGAGGCAACAACTCAACCGGCTGATTGCGGATCAATCGGAGAAAACGCTGTTGGGGTGTGGTGAACAACCGCCGGGCTGCGGCATCGGTCTCGGCCGCAATCACTTGCACACCCACCATAAGATGCGGCTGCCGCAGCACCGCGCTGGGCTGGAATTGATCGCGATACATCTGCGCCGCGGTATGCAGATACTCCGGAGCAAAATGCGCAGCAAAGGCAAACGGCAGACCCAACCTTGCCGCCAGTTGCGCGCTGAATCCGCTTGATCCCAGCAGGGTGATCGGCACATTGCTCCCTTGCCCGGGAATTGCTCTCACGGCTTGTCCCGGTTTCTCTGGTCCAAGGTAGGTGCGCAGTTCCTCCAGTAGGGCGGGAAAATCGTCGCCGCTCTGGTGCAGATCCCGTCGTAACGCCCGCATGGTAGCGAAATCACCGCCCGGAGCTCGTCCCAGTCCCAGATCGATTCGGCCTGGATACAGCGCGTCCAGCGTCCCAAATTGTTCAGCGACCACCAGCGGTGCATGGTTCGGCAGCATCACCCCGCCGCTACCCACCCGGATGGTCTTAGTTGCCGCCGCCACATGACCGATCAGCACCGACGTAGCCGAACAGGCGAGTCCGACGATAGAGTGGTGTTCTGCCAACCAATACCGCTGGTAGCCAAGCTTTTCCACGTGCTGTGCTAACTCAACCGACCGGGCAATTGCGCTGCCCGCAAGCTCACCCGGCCGCATGCCCACCAGGTCCAGTACCGATACGGCTAGCTTCTTACCCATAGCAGGTTAGATGAGGCTGCCCCAAAAGCGACTCAACCTACTAGAATCGCTTTTCCATTCTCGGTGGTCTCGGCAAACCGGCAACTTTTGGGTTGCATGTTTCCCTCAGCAAGATCTAGCATGCAAAATATGCAACTCGGAGGTTGCGTGAATGGAAACTCAAATTCAGAAGCAGATTGAGATCGCGGCGCCAGTCTCTCGGGTTTGGCGGGCGCTGACGGATTATCGCCAGTTCGGCGAATGGTTTCTGGTGAAAATGGATGGCCCGTTTGTCGCCGGGAAGCCAATCGGCGGCCAGATCACCCACCCGGGATACGAGCATGTGAGGATGGAGATTGTGGTCAAGGCAATCGAGCCGGAGACGCTCTTCTCCTACACCTGGCATCCGTATTCCGTCGACCCGAAGGTGGATTATACGAAGGAGGCATCTACCCTGGTGGAGTTTCGATTGCAGGCAACAGCCGGCGGTACTTTGCTGACGGTGACGGAATCTGGCTTTGAAAAGATTCCCAGCGAGCGGCGGGCAGAGGCCTTCCTCAGGAATGACGGCGGATGGAGGCAGCAGATGAAGAATATCGAGGCCTATGTCAGCAAAAACCCATAGCAGCGCGCGGGCAAAGGCGGCGGTCTTCGCCGCCCTGGGGGACGAGACCCGCTTAACCCTGCTGGCAAAATTGTGCAGTGGGCAGCGGTATTCGATTGCCGAGCTGACAGCGGGGACCAGGCTAACCCGGCAGGCGGTAACCAAGCATCTGCGCGTCCTGGAGCGGGTGCGCATCGTGCATGGAACCCGTGAGGGGCGGGAGAGTCTGTTCACGTTCAATCCCCAGCCGGTGATCGAGATGAAGGAGTATCTGGAGATGGTCTCGAAGCAATGGGATGGGGCCTTAGCGCGACTGAAAACCTTCATTGAAAGCGGTTCGAAGGAGCCACATGGCAAACAGCTTTAGCACGGATATTCTCATTCAAGCGGAAGACCCCAAGAGCGCAGCGTCTTTCTACGTCGAGCAACTCGGCTTCGGGATAACCGAAGAACTGCCGCACATGATCAGTCTGCACGGGCAAAACATCAACCTGTTCATCGAGCGAGGCCCGGCACTGGGACCGGTGTTTGAAGTCACCGTCAAAAGTATTGAAGAAACCAGACTCCGGCTGGTGAAGCAAGGCTGCAAGGTGGTCAAGGATGAGCCGGATTTTCCCCGATGCTACATCCAGGATCCGTTCGGATTGATTTACAACCTGACCACCTAGGCCATTTTCAGTGCAAGCGACACCACAGCACGTGGGGGAATCGAAACCTCCGCTCTATCGCCACGAACCGTGACTGGAAACGGCGCCAGCCTGACTTCGTTGGGATGGTCAAATGTATTGCCGGCCGTCATCTCTGCATGGGTCAGAACGCTTCCCCGGCCCTCGACAATACTCCCGCTTGCCAACCGAATATGGGTGGTGACCGGTGAATCCAAAGATGGGTTCGTGAGGGTCACGGTTACCGATTTACCGTTGATAGACGCTGACCCAGAAAGTCCCGGTATAGTTGCAGGGCCATTACGCGAGGGAACCTTCAATTCGTCACAGCGAATGTTCATCAGTGCCGGCTGCGATCCCATGTGATTGCGATACATCTCGAACACGTAATAGACCGGTGTGCGCACAAAACGGTCCCCTTGCGCCAGAAAGAGGGAGTGGATGCAATTGATCGTCTGGGCCACATTCGCCATCGCGATCTTATCCGCGTGCCGGTTAAAAACGTCAAACGTGACCGCCGTGTGCATCGCGTCGCGCAGTGTGAGCGGTTGGCTAAGCAGGTAAGAGGGCGCGATTTCCTCCCCTGGCCGATACCACACCCCCCACTCATCGACGACCAGTTTGGTATGGTGCCCGGGATCATATTTGCCGATTGCTTCCCAATGCCGTTCGATGACAGTCTCGGTGCGTAGTCCCTCGCGGATCACGTCGTACCACCCACGAGCGTCGAACGTTGCCACCTTTTCCGGGCTGCTTCTGAAATCGGTGTAGTAGTGCACCGACAGGCCGTCCACCCGCGAGTGGTGACCCTGCATTGCATCGAAGAATCCGGTCGTCCATCCCAGGTCGAGATCTTTGGAATGTCCGCGCGGACCGACCGCGACCAGAAAAGGCTTAGGAGCATAGGAAGGGAATTGAGTAACGTAACGCCGATACAGCATTGCGTACTCATCAGGGGTCATGTCTCCGCCACAGCCCCACGATTCGTTGCCGACTCCCCAAAATTTCACACCGAACGGCTCCGCGTCTCCGTTTGCTACTCGCTCCGCCGCCAGCGAGACCGTGCCTGCGGGAGCGTTGCAGTAGGACACCCAATCATGGAACTCTCGCGGCGAGCTCGACGCCATGTTTGCGGCCAGGTACGGGTCAGCCCCGCAGAGGCGGCATAAATGCATGAATTCGTGAATGCCGAACTGGTTGGTTTCGGTATCGTCCATGCCTTTCGGCATGCTCGCCTGCCAGTAGTTGTAGGTGCGAGGGCGCTTTGCCGGGTCGCCGATGCCATCCCGCCAGTGGTATCCATCAGCAAAACACCCGCCGGGCCAACGGTAGTTGGGCACTCCGATGCGCTTCATATCGTCCACGAACTGTTTGCGTATGCCGTCGATATTGGCGACTTTCGAATTACGGCCCACCCAGATGCCGTCATAGATGACCCCGCCAAGATGCTCTATAAATTGGCCGTACAGATGAGGGCTGATTTCGGAGCCAGTGCTTTGGGCAGTGATCTCGATATCGGCATCCGCGGCCAGCGCTGGACGGACGCCGGCAACCACTCCTGCAGACAGATAGGCTCCGGTGCGAAGAAAGCTTCGACGATTCACTCCGTCAGGGTAAACCACGGCGTACGTGGGGCGCTCAAGAGAAAATCATTTTCCGTACGCCATCCCTCACCGTTCCCCAAGCGTGACCTTCCGGATCGATCACATCAAAGTGGTCCGCGGCAGGGATGATGCTGACGGTTACAGAATCGCCTGGCCGGCGCGAGTTTTCCGCCCATCGCAATGGAAGTTCTGGTGGAATCTGATCGTCTGCTTTGCCCTGGATGAGAAGCTGCGGTACGTGGAAGGGCAGCAGGTCTCCCGGATTGCCGGCTCTATATCGATCCGGCAGCTCCTGTGGACGGCCTCCCATCAGTGCATAAACTTCCTGCTTGTCGTGCGCGAAAGTGAAGTACCCGGACAAATCGATAGTCAATCGTAGGTCAACCGCTCCTGCCAGCGAGACGGCCCCGTGGAGCGGAACCCGGGGTCGTGGCTGATAGATTTCACTTTGGGAATCGACGTGATGTCTGCCCGCTATCCAGAACGCCAGGTGTCCCCCGGCCGAGTGGCCCATCGTGATCACGCGCGACAAGTCCAGAGGATAGCTCCGAGCAAGTGTCTCGGCGAAATCGAAACCCGCCGCCACGTCCTGAAACGTCCCCGGCCAGCCCCCACCTGTCTCGCCCACTCTTCTGTACTCGACGGACCAGGTGGCGATTCCTTCCTTCTTCAGGGCCGCGCACAGGTAGCCGGCGTAGCCCAGGTCGTATTGTGACTTCCACCAGCCACCATGGAAAAAAACCACCAGTGGCAGCAGAGACGAACCATGCGTCTGCGGGATCCAAAGATCCCCGAACTGAGAAGGTCCCACGCCATAGTGAATGCGATGGTCCGCCGTCAGTACGGGCCGAGACAGAATATCCATCCCTAGCGCAGCTCCACGATGATCGGTGTGTGATCGGAGGGTTTTTCCTGGGCCCTTGGTCCGCGATCGATCTCACAGCTTTGCAGCCGATCGGCCAGCTTTGGCGACAACAGGAAATGGTCGATACGGATGCCGCGATTGTGCTCAAACGCCTGCCGGAAATAATCCCAGTAGGTGAATTGCCCGGCCTCATCAGGATGAAGCGAACGAAACGCGTCGGTATAGCCGAGCCCGAGCAGAGTGCGATACCGCTCCCGCGGCTCCGGTTGGAAGAGCGCGTCACGGGCCCACGAGGCAGGCTTGTGGCAATCGATGTCTTCCGGAATGACGTTGAAATCGCCGCCAACTAAAACAGGCAGGCCTTCCTCCCGCCAGGTGCTCATCTTCTTGATTAGCCGGTCCATCCAGGCGAGCTTGTAGGCGAACTTGTCGCTTGCCACCGGATTGCCGTTGGGGAGATAAATATTGACGATGCGTATGTCCGCGATCGTCGTCTCGAGATAACGAGCATGGCTGTCAGCCTCATCGCCGGCAAGTGTGGTGTTGATGGTCTCCATCGGGTAGCGCGATACAATCGCGACCCCGTTATAAGCCTTCTGGGTCACAGCCACGCTCTCATAGCCCAGCGCAGTGAATACCAGGGCAGGAAACTCGTCCGCCTTCAGTTCCTGCATGAGAAGAACGTCCGGCTGCTGAATCTTCAGCCAAGCCGTGACGTGATCAAGCCGGGCACGAATGGAATTTACATTCCAGCTGGCGATTTTCACGATGATTGGCACTCCTGCTTGAGTTCCAGGTTCGAGGGAGCATCCAAAATAGCCAAATGCCGATGTGCTGACGTTCCCATGGTTCGAGAATCTCACATTCTTCGTAGCTAATATGGGAGGGGAGGCAGCGAACCTATATGTTTGTTTCCCGGCCGATTGGATTTGTGAGCAGCCCATATCGCGAGACAAAGGATATTCCCAAGGGAATGCACGCCAAACATGAGGCAGAAGGCGTACTCAAGGTGTTGCCGGAATTCGAGGTTGGGCTCACCGACATTGAGGGCTTCTCTCATCTATTTGTTATCTGGGAATTCGACAAGTCTCAGGATTTCGATCTGATCGGCAGACCACCCGTCGACGACAGACCGCACGGCGTGTTTGCCACTCGCTCTCCCCGTCGTCCGAACCCTATTGGCCTCACGGTGGTTTCTTTGCTTCGCCGGGAAAGCGGAATGCTCCACGTTCGAGGCGTCGACATGCTCGATGGAACGCCCATCCTTGATATCAAGCCATACCTTTCGAGCATTCCCGCGGAGACGTTGCGTCGCGGCTGGCTGGCAGAAGCCGAGTCGCGTCAGAAGTGATGCGGGAACAAGGGGCGAATGTAGGGGGCAGCGTATTGGATGCTGAGATGAATAATCTCCAATACCAACACCGCAATCAGAGTTCGGAAGATCCAGAACTTCGCCCGTTCGTGCATCGTTAGCCGAGCACCGATATATCCGCCGGCAACGCTGCCGGCAGACATGACCAGCCCGTCTGGCCACCGGATACTGCCGTGACCCGTGAACATCAGGATCGGCACCAGCGTCGTGCAAACCGCCAGAAGCGCCTTGAGCGCATTTGCATGCACCAGGTCGTAGTGGAACATTAATATGAGGACCAGCAGTAGATAAGTAGCACCGTCGAGCACGATGAAGCCCATCCAAAAACCCACGAATACCAGGGCGAACATCCCCGCTGTGGTGATCCCGGTGGTGCCGGGAGTTGGATGCTCCAGCACCCTTTTCATTTTGGTCACCAACAAGATGAGGGCTAACATCACGGCGCCGGTGATCACCAGTGCCATGCTGCGCCCGGGAAGGCTTTCCGCTGCCAGCACGCCGGCCACGCTGCCTAACGTGGCGGGAATCGCCATTTTGAGCCCGGCCCGCCACTCCACCGTTTTCTTTGCCTGAAACGTGTAGAGCGCCATCAGCGAACCGAACAGCACCGTTAACCGGTTGGTCGCGTTTGCATCGAGAGGCGACATCCCGAACATGAGCAGCACGGGAAGCGAGATGGCGGACCCGGACGAGGCCAGGGTATTAACCAGTCCACAGCCCAGTCCGGCAATAAGCAAAACAATTCCGTAGAAAAGATCCAGGAGCGTGAGGTGCATGGGAGGCTACCCGTCCAACAAGAACCTAGCGTTGCATCCCAGCCAAGTCAATTGGTTTTTGCGCCTGAAGGTTTGCGTGCGTACGCTCCGGTCGGGATAACACACCCGCTTAGGTGCTCACCTCCCGTTCCCACACAGAAGTGTCATCCCGACCGTAGCGTAGCGAAGTGGAGGGATCTGCAGTTCAGCGGACCTCTCTTGGAAATGTTTTTCGACAGGACGCTCCTCCGCAAACCCTCTCCCACGCCGCAACCATTCAGGCAACAAGCATCACTTGGACGCTGTTTCGGGAGCTGCCGGTCTGTCGCTCATCTCAGCGCTATTGACCCATGCAGTTTTGCCCTTGAGCCATTGGGGATCCTTGAACTCCCATCCAACCCGCTTTTGTTCGGTGTCTCCATGCACCGTGCCGCTGGCGATACGTGTCTTGCGTCCCGCGATGACTTCGAATTTCGACCCGGGCGCAAATGAAATGGTCAGACCCTGGTTAGCGTCCTCGCCCACAGCGGCATAATGCATCTTCTCGATGGACCAGGCTCCGCTTGCAAGGGCCGCTTCGATCGTGACTGTTCTACCGGGAAAATGATCATCGCTCTCGAGGATAGTCGCATGATCCCCGTTCACTGCCTGCACGCGCAGGGTGCACCCCAGGCCATCCTGCGCCTTCAGTTTCCACTCAGCGCCCACGCTCAGGGTCTTCGGGGCATCGATCGTGGTCCATTGTTGCGGCGCAGCAGCGAAGACGGCGATATCGACGTTCTCCGACAGAGCGCCGTGGTACGCGACGAAGTAGGGCGGCTGGCTGATCTCTGTCCAGACGTCGGCCACGCTGACCGTGTTCCCGATCTTGAGCGCCGAGCCTTCGCCGGCGACAGCGGAGCGTTCGCGATACACGAGTACCGGTGGTTCGATGCCGGCGGGCGAGCTTCCGCCCCCGCGCTCGCTGATGTCAGACCCCTGGACGAACTGCCACGATACGGGCTGGTCTGCGTGATCGACAAAACGCAGCAGGTAGGTCGCGTCCTTGCCCGCATTGGCAGGTCGGTCGAGCTGCATCGTGGTCAGATAGGCATTCGCTCCCGAACGTTTGGCGATGTCCACCATCTGCTGCTGGTTGGTGTAGTGCACGCGCTTGCCCGAAGAGCGCTCGGTAAGCACCGCGTCGTAGAGCGGTGTCTCGCCGCCCCCGGGGTCAACATAAAATTCGATCATCGTATAGGGCAGTTCCGGCCCTATCCACTGGACGAATTGCTCCGGCCAGTGGCGGTAGACAATCTGCTGGGGAGCCACCGGGGCGGGGAGCTGCGCATACATCGTGAGTGCACTGCCGAGAAGAAGCGAAGTGGCAAAGACTTTCAACATAATCTCTCCTTTTGGAACTGCGGTTTAGAAGGTGTAGCGGATGCCGAACTCCACGCGTCGCGCAGCTTCCGCGGCGAGTGATTGAGTGAAAGTGGGGGAGCCGACGACGTTGCCCACGTTCGTCACATTGGTATGGTTGAGAAGGTTGGCCGACCGTGCGTTCAGGGTGACGCTCTGATGCTTGTCGCCGGAGAGCCCATGGGAAGGGAACTCGAAGGTGCGGCTCAGGTTGGTATCCAGGTGAATGAGCGCGGGCATGGTTCCAGCGTTTCGCCCCAGCGAACCGTTGATGCCGGTGGTATTGAGCAGCCCGAAGGGCGTTTGGTAAGTGCCGGTACCTTGCTCTGCGGTGAGCGAGGGCCGGTCGTTGAATACGCCGTCTCCGTTGTTATCCATGCCGGTGACGACGTCATAAGGATCTCCCGAGGAAGCATCGAATTGGCTGGTAAGCGAGAGCTTTACTGGGAGATTCAGCTGCCCGATCGCGAATAGCCGATGGGTTGATTCCCAGGAGGCGCGTGCTGTCTCCCCGCGATCGGAGTAGCTGGACTGCGGAAACAGCGTGGCGGAGTCGGCATCCGTCTTCAGATCGAAATATAAGTAACCGACAAAGATGCCGAAGCGTTTGTAGCTGTGCTGATCTATGCCAAGGAAGACTACCTGGCCATGGAGGTGGCCCGACTGTTCGAACTGGAAGAAGTTTTTGCCCGGTGCGATGGGCCGCGGAGCCAGTAAGGGATTGGTCGTGCTGTCAGTGACCAATGGGGCATTGATGTTGCGCGAGCGAAGCGTGCCCCAGGCTTGCGCGTAAAACAGGTTTGCCTGCGCATGCCAGTGTTGCGGTAGCTCATGCTCTGCGCCGATCTGAGATTGAAAAGACCAGGTTTGTCCCAGGCCGGGAGCGAATTGGCGAGTCGTCGCGACCGTGATGGTCGAAGGCGTGGGCACCAGTGGTTGTGTGAACGACGGCGCGTAGAGAAGCATTTGAGTCTGGCGCAGGCCGTTCAAGCGGTAGGCTTCGGTGGTTACGTCCGGGGTTACGGGACTTGAAAAAAGTCCGCCCCGCACATGGATGACCCAGCGTTGTTTATGATCGGGCGACCACGCGATACCAACCCTGGGAACCAGGTTTGCAAAGCTCGTGGGCGAAGTTTGCAGTGCATAACGCAAACCCAACGCCAGCGAAAGGTTTGGCGTGAGGCTCCATTGATCTTGTGCAAACAGTGACACCCGCCACTGCGCAAAGGGCACCAATGGCTCTCCCTGGGTCACGTTGTAGGTGGTGGGCACTCCGCCGGGTAAGCTGAGCAACGTCCGCCGATACTGTTCCAGTCCTGAGATCGCCGTCTGTTGCCCACTATTATCGAGAGCCGGGGCCAGCCCACCACCAAAGACGAAGGAGCCATTGAAGGTATCGGGATCGTAGTCGTGAACCAGAATGCCCAGCGAGGCAACGCCCATCTTCACCGAGTGCTTGTGATGGCTCCACATCACATCGTCGTCCACCTCGAGGTCACGCTCGCGATTTTGCAAATACCCGGCCGTGGCGCCTCCGCCGATAAAGGCGCCGGCCACCTGCAGGCTGGGTGCGGTGGAAAGAGGTGCGTCGTTTGTGCTCTTCCAGGTGAAACCAATGTGGGTCTCGTGCAGGAGCGTCGGGCTGACCGTGAACACATCGGTGAACCGAAGGTTCTGCTCGCTTACCGTGCTGTTGTAACCCGCTTCAGCAAGGACAAGACCGCCGCTGCCGACGTTGTCGGAGTCGTTGACGTTGGCGGAATAGGCGGCTACCAACATGTTTTTCGCGCTCAATTGCCAGTCAGTGCGCACGCTGCCGATCCACAAACGCTGCGGCGCGGAGATGCTTTGTCTCAGCGGCGCCTGATCGCCCTGGCTGTCGAGAACCACGGCGTTCACGACGTTGAACTCGTTGATGTCGCGCCGCTCCAGGGCGAGAAAAAAATCGCTCTTTTGTTTGCGAATCGGACCACCGAATTCGAGTCCATAACGTCGCTTGCCCGCCGGGGTAGCGCTCAGCGCGAACGGATCGGTCGCGTTGAAGACGGAGTCGCTGTCGGTGAAGAAGAGAGCCCCGTGAAGCGAGTCCCGGCCCGGCTTGGTGAAGATCTCCACCCGGCCGCCCTGGTATGGCGGATGATCGTATTCGGCGGAGAACATGTCAGGGTTGACGCGGATGGAAGCAATCGAGGATTTGGGTGGCAGAGTGCTGCTGTTCTGAAACCCATCTACGGTAATGATGGCCTGGCCGGGAGCGCCGCCGCTGCTGGCGGCGAGTACCTGTAGCTGGCGTTTGAAGTCGTCCGGGTCATCGGCCATGCCTTGAAGATCCTCGGCCGTGAGCGTGTGTGTGCCGGCACCGTGGTCCGCATCGACCGAGACTCCACTGTTCTCTCCCACCTCGATGACCGTATGGACCTCGGCGATGCGGAGACTGACACTGATGTTTGCGGAGCCGCGTCCGTTGACCTGGCTCTCGCCAAAACCGTTGGCGTGGACAGTTATCTGGTAAGGACTGTTATCAGCACAGTGGAAAACAAAGGAGCCATGCCGGTCTGTCGTTGTTTGCTCCGGCGTAGCCGCCTGCAGAATGACCCCTGCTCCTTCGACTGCAGCTCCTGAGGGGTCGAGCACTATGCCCTTGATGCTGCAGGTTTGCGCTTCCAGCTTTCCACCGATGCTCAGGGCTGTGCAGAGGAGTATGCCAATCCAACGTTTCATATCTCAGCCTCGACTTACAAACTGAGAATCGCAGTTGGCATAAGAACGAAACAGTGTAGGTTGTCACGGGAATCAGATGACAAGTGTCATTGAGGGGAGTAAAAACAGCAGGGTCCACTACACTACGTTGGATCACTGGTGGAACAGTTTTTGCTTTGTATCAGGGCACTACGCTCAATCCAGTTACGCTCCGGTCGGGATGACAATTCTGTTTGAGATTGGAATGTAGATCCTTAGCTTCTGCTTGGGATTGGAATGTCGGTACCCAAGAAGAAGTGTCATCCCGACCGGAGCGAAGCGTAGTGGAGGGACCTGCTGTTTCTTCTCTCTACAGCCAACCCTTACTACGCGCGAGTCGCGCAGCCTCAATCCGGTTCGCTGCGCCGAGCTTGTTAATCGCCTCAGACAAATAATTGCGCACCGTACCTTCCGACAAATGCAGATCCACCGCAATCTCCGCCCCGGATTTACCTTCGCCCGCCCGCCACAGAATCTGGCGCTCGCGTTCGCTCAGCGGATCAGGCTCCTGCGCCCAGGCCTCGGCTGCCAGTTCAGGGTCGACCACACGCAGCCCGCGGCAGACACGCCGTACACATTCCGCCAGCTCGGCTGCCGGACGGTCCTTGAGCATGTAGCCCTGTGCCCCGGCATTCATCGCGCGGCGCAAATAGCCGGCGCGGGCAAAGGTAGTCAGAATCACAATGTGGACGCGCGGATAACGGCCATGTACCTCCGCCGCAAGCGTAAGCCCGCTCATCTCCGGCATCTCAATATCGGTTACCAGAACGTCAGGCTGGTGCTCCGCCACCAACGCCATGGCCTCTCGCCCATTACGCCCACGTGCCACCACGACAATGTCTTTCTCGATCTCGAGCAAAGCAGCGAGCGCGCCCAGCACCATCGCCTGATCTTCCGCCAGCACGACACGGATCTGTTTACTCACGACCCAGCCACCCCATCGTTCTCCCTGAGTTGCGGCAACTCGATGCGCAAGCAGGTGCCACGATGCGATTCCAGGGAGAGACTTCCACCCAATTCCTGGACCCGCTCGCGCATGCCCCGCAGTCCGTTCCCCTCCTGCCGGATATCGCCCCGTCCATCATCGGCGATCACCAACTTCGTCCTATCCTTCTCAGTAGACACTTCAATCGAGCACTCTTTTGCGCCGGCATGGCGCACAATGTTGGTCACCGCCTCGCGCAGCACCAGCGAAAGGGTGGCTTCATGCCGTGGCGTGAGCGTGGGCGCCGTGGCCGGCCGGTTCAAGCGCACACCCGCCGTCTCAAGTACCTGGCCTGCACGCGTCAGCTCGGAGGCAAAGCCTTCCGAGCGGTAACCGCTCAGCGTCTTGCGTACCTCACCGAGAGCTTGCCTTGCGGCTGTCTCGATCTCTGCGATCTCGAGCGCAGCTCGTGCCGGTTGACTATCCAGCAAGCGCCTTGCCAATTCACTCTTGAGCACAATCAGTGAGAGAGAGTGCCCGAGCACATCATGCATATCCCGGGCGATACGCTCCCGTTCGGCCGTCTTTGCCAGTTGCTCAATCTCTTCATGAGCCATGCGCAACTTGGCATCGGCACGGCCCTTCTGCTTCATCCTGAGCCGATTCATTCCCCAAAGCAGCACGGAGCCTATGCCCGTCGCCCACACCCAGGGAGTCATGTGAAACAGCCAGCTCTCCGCTACGATGGCACCGCATTCCACGATCAACAGGCCGATGACCGCATTGGTGGATTCAGCTACCTCGGGGATCGAGACCGCGATATAGATGTAAATGCCCCAGGCGCCCTGGTTGATTGGCACATAGAGCAGGGCCAGGATAAACATGCCGAGCACCCAGACCCAGCGGAACCTCTGCGGTCCGCGATGCGCCAATAGATAAAAAGGAACGAAGAGGGCGAGAGCCAGGAACAACAAGAGCCATTTGCCAAGCGGCTCGTGACCCATTTTGGGCTGAACAAACCAGAACGCTAAAAAGACCAGCCAAATGGCGTGGTCATAATCGACCCAACGTCGCCAGCTTCGAAGAGGAAGCCGTTCGACGGTATCTTGATAGCAATCAGGTGTACCGCCCACGGGTATCATGCTTAAGCTTGTGCCTCTTGCCTGCGAAAAATGAATGCGGCTGCTAGCAAAAATAGTACTGTATAAGACCCAAGCACCGACCAGGCGACGACCGGGGATCCGTCAAAGTAGCCTATGGTGCGGAGCGCGAGACGGGAAAACCAGAACGAGGGCAAACCGTGCGCGATCAACTGCAACCAATGCGGCAGCGCCTCGATCGGCATCCACAAGCCTCCGCAGAATGAGAGCGGAAGATAGATGAGATTAATAACTCCGGGCGCTGCATTGGACGGCATCAACAGGCCGATCACCAATCCCAGACTGGCAAAGGGCAAGACGCCGGCAGCAATCACCAATACAAGCCGCAGACCTTCCATGGCCGTGATGTGGACGCCGGCCAAGGCGGTACCCAGGATCATCAGCAGGATGGTAATGCCAACCGCGAAGGTAATGCTTACGCATAGCTTGGCCAACAGGTAGGCGGCCGCAGGCATGGGACTTGCGCGCTTCATTTCCAGCCATCCATGGCCACGCTCGAACGCCAGCCCGGCACCAATGCCGAACAGAGAAGAACCCATCCCGCCAAAACAGGAATACCCGGCCAACAGGTAGCGGGCGATGGTATGGCCCTGAAAGACGGAATTCTTATTGGTGACACCAAATAATAAGTAGAACACTACCGGAAAGCCGATCATTGAGAAAAGGTAGCTGCGGTTGCGCGACAACTTGAGCAACTCAAAGCGTGCTTCGTTGAAGTAGATCCGCGGCAACGACGGCCGGGTCACATTGAGGGCGAGTGCAGTGGCCATAGTGCCTCCTATCGAGTGACTGTCGTGGTGTTGTTGGTGAGTGCCAGGAAGGCATCTTCCAGGGCAGCGGCGCGCACTTCCAATCCGCTGAGTGATGCGTCCTGCTGCAGCATGGTTCGCAGCACCGCCTCAGGAGTGCGCGTTCGGACCATCATGGAGCCGCCATCCTGCTCCACGTCCGTAACCCCGGGTAAGGCGGAAACAAACGAAGCCGCGAGCAAAGTGGTGCAGCGGATAGTGCGTGAGCTGTCCGCAGTTTTGAGCTCCTCTGGCGTTCCCTCCGCAATCACCTTGCCCTTTTGAATGACAATAATTCTGCTGGCCAGGGCATCGGCTTCCTCCAGGTAATGGGTAGTGAGAAGAACCGTCTTTCCAGCGGCGGTCAGGTTGCGCACCTGCTCCCACATCGACCGCCGCGCCTCCACGTCCATGCCCAGGGTTGGTTCATCCAGGCAGATGAGGTCGGGGTTGCCGCAGAGCGCCAGCGCGAAGAGCATGCGCTGCTTCTGTCCGCCAGACAGGGTGCCAAAGAATCTCTCCTGCAAGCCCTCCAGACCGGCGATCGCCAGCAGTTCATCGAGCGGGCGTGGATGAGGGTAATAACTGCTGAAGAGTCGCAGATGTTCGCGCACGCGCAACGTCTCCGGCATCTGGCCTACTTGCAGCATCGCGCCCGATCGCATCCGGCTCGCCCGGTCTCGCGGGTTGCCGCCGAAAATCTCCACCTCACCCGTGGTTGCCTGGCTCAAGCCCAACAGCAAGCGCACCGCTGTGGTCTTGCCCGCACCATTCGGCCCGAGCAACGCGACCACTTCGCCCGGGTATAGCTGGAGTGAGAAGCGATCCAGAGCGATTTGGCGGCCAAATTTCTTGGTCACACTGCGCAGCGACGCGACAGCTGAACCCTCGTTGTTTGCGTTCCGGCGAGGCTCGGCCCAACTCTCAGTCATGACGCTTGTGGCCATAATCCCTCCTGGTGGTGACTGTAGACATCATCCAGCCGTCCCGTCCTCGCACAGTAGTGTCTTTTGTCAAAAGGAATCGCTGACATTTGTCATGTGGGCGGCGAAGACAAATTATCCTAAAGAGTCAAACGGGGGATGGGATCGAATGCGGAGTGTTCCTGGGGTGGTGTTGGGTGGACTTATGGCGTTTTTGCCGGTAGCAGCGGTTCACGGGCAGGGGCCTCCGCTTCCTCCTTTGCCGGCAGGTTCCCCGCAGGCCGCCGGCCAGCATGTCTTCGCCACCCGGTGCGCCTCGTGCCATGGCACCAGTGCGATGGGCGGCGAGTTCGCGCCATCGATTGTGGACCGGGTACCTTTGCGCACGGATGAGGAACTGATTAAGCTCCTGCACAATGGCCTGCCGTCTGGCATGCCGCCCTTCCCTGACATCGTCGACCCGGACCGCGCCAATCTGATCAGCTTCCTGCGCACCCTGAAACCCTTTCAGGGGGCGGGCGCGGCGCGCGCCACAGTGACATTGCAGGGGGGCAAGACAGTTCAGGGGATCGCGCTGAACAGCACCGCAGGCGATATGCAGATGCTGGGCGACGACCACCAGCTGTATCTCCTGCGCAAGACGGATTCCGGCGAGTACAGGGTGGTGACGTCGCAGGCTGACTGGCCGAGCTACAACGGGCAAACCGTCGGCAGCCGTTATAGCGAGTTGGCGCAAGTCACAAGCGCCAATGTTTCTCGACTACAAGCCAAGTGGATCTTTACTCTGCGTGGACCCAGGGTCCAGGCGACTCCAATCGTTGCCAATGGCGTGATGTATGTGACCTACGTCAACGAATGCTTTGCGCTCGATGCGGGCACTGGGCGGCAGATATGGCACTATCAACGCTCGCGCACCGCTGGGTTGGTGGGGAATGCCGTTTCCGGCGCCAACCGTGGTGCGGCCGTCGCCGGCGACAAGGTGTTCATGGTCACCGACAACGCTCATCTGATCGCCCTCAACCGGACCACTGGAGCGCTGGTCTGGGAGACACCGCTGGCAAACTGGCATGACAATTACAATGCCACCGGCGCCCCGTTGATCGTGGGCACGATGGTGATCTCCGGAACCTCTGGTGGAGACGAAGGCGCGCGGGGCTTTGTGGCGGCTTACGATCAAGCTTCAGGTAAGGAGTTGTGGCGCTTTTGGACCGTGCCTAAGCGCGGTGAGCCGGGCTCGGAGACCTGGAAGGGAAACGGCATCGATCATCCAGGCGGAGGCACCTGGATGACGGGCACCTACGACAAAGAGCTGGACACTTTGTATTGGCCGGTAGGCAATCCGGGCAACGATCTGATCGGCGACGATCGCCAGGGCGACAATCTTTACACCGACTCGGTAGTGGCGCTTGATCCAGCGACGGGCAAGCTGAAGTGGTATTTCCAGTTCACGCCCCACGATGTGCATGACTACGATGCCATGGCTCCGCCATCGCTCATCGACACTGTTTGGGAAGGGAAGCCGCGCAAGCTGATGGTGCAGGCCAACCGTAACGGCTTTCTCTATGTTCTGGACCGCACCAATGGCAAGTTTCTATTCGGACGACCCTATGCCAGGAAGGTGACCTGGGCGACCGGGCTGACCCCGGAAGGCCGGCCCATCGTCGCCCCCGGTAAAGAGGCGACCCCAGGGGGCACCGTTGTCTGTCCCTGGCTGAACGGGGCGACCAACTGGTATTCGGCATCCTGGAATCCTTTGACTTCCCTCTACTACGTGCAAACCAACGATAAGTGTGGCATCTTCACCCGTACCGATATGCCGTTTCAATTGGGCCATGGTTACATGGGCGGCTCCAACACCGGCGATCCCGCTGATCCGGGGCGCCGCGTCCTGCGCGCCTTCGACATCCATACAGGCAAGGCTGTATGGGAGCTTGTCCAGACTGGTCGTGCGGGGTCCTTCGGCGGTCTGCTCAGCACAGCCGGCGGCGTGGTGATGTACGGAGCGGACGATGACTCGTTTGCTGCCGCGGATGCGAAGACCGGCAAGCTGCTTTGGAGTTTCTTAACCAACGCGGAGCCGCATGCGTCGCCCATGACCTATCTGTTCGACAACAAGCAATATATTGCCGTTGCCATGGGCTCCAACATCATTGCATTCGGCCTGCCGGACGATTAACCTTCTCCTTCCGCTTTACTGGGGAAAAAGGAGTGTTCATTTGAAGCAATCACGGAGAGATTTTGTAAAAGCCGGCTCCGCCGCGCTTGTTTATGGGTCGACGGTTGGCCGGTTGCAAGCCCAGACGTTGAAGGTGCCGCTTGGACTACAGCTATATTCAGTGCGCGAGATTTTGCCCAAGGATTATGCAGGCACGCTCAAACAGCTTGGAGCCATTGGCTTTCGTGAAGTCGAATCGGCCGGCTACTATAATCACAGCGCGGCCGAAGTGAAGCAAGCCATGAGCGACGCAGGGTTACACCTGGTGAGCGCGCACTATGGATCCGACGATCTGCATCAGAAGCTCGATGAGATTCTTGCCTTCAGCAAAGAGGTAGGTGTCAGTTACATTATCTGTTCTTTCCCTGGTTTCAAGGATCCCTCGCGGGTCAAGAACATTCCCTCGAAAGAGAGATCCAACGCTTTCACGCTCGCGGACTGGCGTTGGAATGCAGAGCAATTCAATACCATCGGCGCTAAAGTGAGCGCGGCCGGCTTGAAGTTTGGATATCACAATCACTCGATGGAGTTCCGTAAAACAGACGGAGTCGTGCCTTACGACGAGCTGCTGCGTCTGACCGATCCGGCCCACGTCATCATGGAGATGGATTGTGGATGGGTCACCGTCGGTGGAGCGAACCCGATCGACTATCTGCGAAAATACCCTACCCGTATCAGCATGCTGCACGTCAAGGATTTTAAAAACATCACTCCAGAGTCATCGATCGTGAATGTGCCCACGATCGTGGAGTTGGGACAGGGCACGATCGATTACCGCCCGATTTTTGCGCAAGCTGCCAAGTCCGGCAACGTGAAGCACTGCTTCGTCGAGCAGGAAGGCTACAACGTGCCGCCCATGGAGGGCCTCAAGATCGACGCCGACTACATGCACAAGCTCGGCGTGAGCTAGGAACTCTGTCTCTGTAGCAAATCCGCGGGTGCCCCATATCTCGCTCGTTTTTCGCGAGATGTGGGGTACCAATGAGCAAAGCTTTTTGCTTTGTATCAGGGCACGACTTTAGTCGGGCCGCCCACGGGCGAAGGGTCGGGGCTTTAGCCCCTGCCACCGCAAAATCTGGCGCGAAATTCCGACGGAAAAAAGCACAGGGGCTAAAGCCCGATTCTTTTTGAGCCCTTTACGGCACGACTGAAGTCGTGCCCTGATACAAAGCGAAAAGCTTAGAGGCTACGCCCGTCTGCCAAGCAAGCGCGTCACACTCCCCGGAGCCGCCACTCCCAGCATCCTGGTGAACAAGAGGTATCCCAGCCCGAAGATGGAAAGCACGCACACCCCCACCAGTTCAGCACGGTGGAAGGGCAGCACCCGCTTAACCCCGTAAGCCCCTGCGGACGCCAGCAGAGCCCCCACCCAAAGCCGGACGATGCGGGAAACCGACGCGACCACCACACCAATGCGTGCCTGCAGCGCGCGCCGCAACAGGGCAAATTCCACCCACCCGGCCATTCCCGCTGAAAGCGTGAGGCCGGCCACTCCCCAGCGGGGATCAATGCCCAGCAACCTGGGAAGCGGCAAAGCAAACAGGTAGCCTAGCGCCACCGTCAGCACCACGCGAATGATCGCGAAGTTCAGGGGCGTGCGCGTATCCCGCAGTGCATAGAAAGCAGAGGAATAGAGCCTGCCCGATGTCGTAGCCAGAAGGCCGACACTCGAACCGGCCAGAACACTCCATACGAAGGTCACATCACTCGCCCCGAAGTGTCCCGACCGGTATATGGTGGCGACGACAACATCGCCCAGAACCAAAAATGCCACGGCAGAAGGAATGACGAAAAAGGAAATATTCTTCAGCCCATTCTCCAGCCGCTGGCGCAGCACTAATCCAATTTCCTCGTGCGTGCCCAATGCGCTCGACATAGCCGGCAACTCAGCCGCGGATATCGCCATGCCGAACAAACTCACAGGCAGTGAATTCAACGTTTGCGCATATCCCAGAGCGGAAACCGCGCCCGTAGGAAGCCAGCTTGCCAGCACGGAATCGACATACGCGCTGATCTGCACCACGCCCCGGCTTACAAACACGGGGAGGAAGTTCCGGGTAACGGTTTTCACATGGTCGGTGCGCAGCGTGAGCTTCCCCCGCAGCGGACGCAGGAATCCCATCACCGTTGGTAACTGCACCGCAAATTGCAGGCCACTGCCGATGACAGAGCCGATCGCGAGAATGATCGCCAATCGAGGCTCGGTCACGTGTCCACCCTTCCAGAGCAGGGCCGTGATTTGGGCAACGTTCCAGATCACCGGTGCAGCGTAGGAGAGGAAGAACTTCCGGTGGCTGTTCAGGATGCCGAGGCACCATGCCGACATAACCAGCAGTGCCGCTCCAGGAAAGAGGATCTGCACCAGGCGCATGGTGAGTTCGCGTTTCTCGCCGTGAAAGCCCGGGGCAATGGCGTCGATGAATAAAGGAGTGGCAAATACTCCAACCAGTGTCAGCAGGGAAGTAATGAAGAAAAGGATGGCGAAGATCGATTCAGCCAGCCGTGTGGCTTCCTCGTGCCGCTCTTCCGCTCGCAGGCGCGCGTACACGGGGATAAACGAAGCGGACAAAACGCCTTCGCCGAAAAGATTTTGCAGGAAGTTGGGAATTTTGAAAGCAGATCGGAACGCATCCGCAGCGTCGGAGTTGCCGAAATAATAGGCAAACACCCGCTCCCGTACCAGCCCAATGAGCCGGCTGAGCAAAATCCCGGCGCTGACAGCGAATGCAGAGGAGCGCGCCCCGGACTTACTCAATGGCCTGCTGCTCCAGTTGCTGCACTAACTCCTCCCACTCGGCGTTGAGCGAGTCGTGTTGCTCGCGCAGGCTTTGCAGCAACTGGGTGAGGCGCTGTGTTTCCTCCGCGCTCTCATACACCCCGAGGGATTCTTCCGCAGCCGCAATGGAGCTCTCAATGCGCGGGATCTCTTCCTCGACAAAGCTGCAGCGCTCCTGCATCTGGCGCAGCTTAATCGGGTTCACGCGCTTTGCTTTGACTGCAGCTTCGGCCGAGGCTTTAACTGGTTCCAGAGGCACCCCAGTCGCGCCATTTGACCGATTCGCCTGCGTTTCAGCAGCCTGCTTACGGTACATGTAGTCTTCGTAATTACCGGGATAGACATGCACGTGGCCGCCCTCGACTTCGAAGATACGGGTCGCGAGCCGATCGATAAAGTAACGATCGTGGGACACCATGACCACGGTCCCGTTAAAGCGAGCGATGGCATCGAGCAGGACATCTTTGGCGCGAAGGTCGAGGTGGTTGGTGGGCTCGTCCAGCAACAGGAAGTTCGCCGGGCTCACCAGGATCCGCGCCAGCGCATAACGGTTGCGCTCTCCTCCGGAAAGCACGCCCAGCGTTTTAAAGACGTCGTCGCCGGAGAAGAGAAAACAGCCCAGAAGGCTGCGCAGGTCAGTGGTCGACACCCGCGGCGCGGTGTTGCTGATGTCGTCCAGCATGCGTGCGTCGCCATCCAGCACCTTGTACTGATCCTGGGCGAAATATTCGGCGGTGACATTGTGGCCTAGTCTCAGCGTTCCGCTTGAGGGCGGCTCCATGCCCGAAAGCATGCGGATCAACGTGGATTTGCCCGCGCCGTTGACGCCCACCAGCGCGATGCGGTCGCCGCGGTCGATGGTAAAGCTGACATCCTCGAGCACCTGCTTGGGCCCGTAGTTCTTGGCCAGGTCTGCAACTTCGACCACGGTCCGGCCGGAAGGCTGAGGTTGAGGAAAGTTGAAGTGGATCACCGGCTCCTCAACCGGGATCTCGATGCGCTCGATCTTGTCCAATTCCTTGATGCGGCTCTGCACCTGTTTGGCCTTGGTGGCCTGGTAGCGAAAGCGGCTGATGAACGCTTCAAGATGCTCAATATGCTCGCGCTGATTCTTATAGGCTGCGGCCAGTTGGGCCCGCCGCTCCTCTTTCTGCGTCAGGTATTTCTCGTAGTTGCCGTGGTAAACGTGCAGCGCCTTGTTCCATATCTCAATGGTCTTATCCACCGTGACGTCGAGAAAATAGCGATCGTGGGAGATGAGGATATAGCCGTTCGGATAGTTGTGAAGATAGCCCTCCAGCCAGTTGCGGGTTTCGAGGTCGAGGTGGTTAGTGGGCTCGTCGAGCAGCAGCAGGCTGGGCTTTTGCAGCAGGAGCTTGGCCAGCGCGATGCGCATTTGCCAGCCGCCGGAAAACTCCTCTGTCTGCCGTGACCAGTCATGTTTGCTGAAGCCCAGGCCGCCCAGCACAATGCCCACCTGGGCATCGAGTGCGTAGCCATTGTGGGCGCGGAAATGAGAATCAAGATGAGAGAACCGGTCGGCCGCCGCGGCATATTCGGGGGTCGACGGATCAAACTCAGCCAAACGCGTGGAAAGGACCTCGAGTTCCTGTTCCATGCTCTGCAATTCTTCAAAGACAGAGAGGCACTCGGCAAAAACGCTGCGGCCGCGCAGAGCCAGACCTTCCTGGGGAAGATAGCCGATGGACATGCCGCGGGTGCGCTGCAAGCTACCGTAGTCGAGCGATTCCGAGCCGGCGAGGACCTTGAGCAGGGTCGATTTGCCGGTGCCGTTCGCGCCCACGAGGGCGGTGCGCTCATTGGGAGTAATGAGCCAGTCGGCGTTCTCGAACAGGATGCGGGGGCCGAATCGTTTGCCGGCAGCAGAAAGTTGGAGCATAAGAAAAGCAGCGCCAAGGCGCTGCTCTCATTGTCGCATTAGGCGCCTTTCAACCCCACAGCAGATCCTGGGGCACCGTGAGCGCTAACGTGATCGGGATGTTTGTCGTCAAAATTCCCACAAAACCGCCCTTCTGAAACCGTCATCCCAAAAAACCGTCATCCCGAACCCTCATCCACAAACCCGTCATCCTGAGCGGAGCGCATACCGGAGTTCGCGTGACACAGCGCTTGGAGCGCGGAGTCGAAGGACCCCGGCGATGCCCGCCTCACCCCCGCCGCTAGGAGCTTTTCAACCACCGAAGCCGGCGCCGGGGCGCACCCGCTAGCAATTTGCTGTGGCCGTCGAAAAGCTCCGAGCAGCGGGGGTGAGATACGCATCGCCGGGGTCCTTCGGCTCCGCGCTCCAAGCGCTGTGTCACGCGAACTCCGCTATGCGCTCCGCTCAGGATGACGGTTTTGTGGAAATTTTGACGAAAAACATCCTAAACGAGTTAGCGCTTATGGGGGGCACCCGGGGTTCGTTCAGGGTTCAAGCCTTTGGCGCGGCTTCCTTGATCGTTGGTGTGGCCTTCTTCTTCAACCGGCGTCTTTTGGGGCCCGCCGGCGCACTCTTCTTGCGTGCTGCAGGCGGGGCAAACCGCGAATGCAGAAACGTCTTGTAGTCCTGCTCCGTCTGGTCGGCGTAGTCGACGGCGAAGCCCGCAATGGCTTCGACAAATCGATCCGAGGTGCCGATGTAGCCATCGAGCGCGACCGGATCTCCCGCACGCGCGTGCCCGCGAGCCAACAGTTCGCCGCAAATCTCGGCGTATTGCATCAGGCCCTCGCCTTTCAAATCTTCGATCGCGATCGACCCTTTGTGGTCATTCAGCTGGCGAACCAGATAGTGCCGATTGTTAATCGAGGTCCAGCCCAACATGATGTCTGACAGAAACTGCATGGCCCGCTGACCCTGGACGACGCGGCGGCCCTGATGCTGCGGCGCCCCCATCTCCCCCAAATACGGGGCATAGGCCGAAAAGGCCTCTTCCTTGATTTGCAGGAAAAGAGGGTCGTCGCTGCTGTTGCCTTCCAGGTAAACGATGTAGTCGCGCAGGCCCACGCTGCCCGTCCCCACCACCCGGAAGGCAACGTCCAGCGGGCGGTAGAGATCGAAGAAGTGCTGGCGCTCGGGCTGCAGAGATTCGCGGTACTGGCTCAGCGAATCGAGAATCATTTGTGCTTTGCCAGCCGGAAGGCGGTATTGCAGCGGCTTATTTTCGACGAAGACGCGGTGCGTTTTACCCGGCACGAGGAGGCGCTCCGCGTTGTATTGCGGGGTTGCCTGCTCCGCCTTGCGCAGGACCTGGGAAACCGGCGCGACTCGCTGCAGCCGATGCACCTGAAAGTGAGCTACCTCCATGACGGTCATGCGCGCAAAGGCGTGCATGGATCGGCGGTAGCTCCTCAACAGCATGGCAGCCGCCGTGCCACACGCGGCACTTTTACTACCGGATTCGCGCCCCGCCAGGATGAAGCTGGTTGCCAATCGCTTCACGTCCCACTCAAACGGCCCGCGGATGGTCTCGTCGAAGTCGTTGATGTCGAAAACCAGCCGTCCATCAGGCGCGGCATATGCACCGAGGTTGCGAACATGGGCATCTCCGCACAGCTGGGTAAAGATGCCGGTATGGGGCAGCACCGCCAGGTCGGCGGCCATGACCGATACTGCGCCGCGAAAAAAACCAAAGGGCGAGGCCGCCATGCGCTGCCACTTGATCGCCAGCAGCCCCGGCATCCGGCCGACAGCCGAGGCCGCCAGCGCATCAATGGGATCCGTCTGGCGGTCGGCGGAACGCCACCGGTTCTGCTCCTGCCGGCGGACTTGCTTGCGCCGCGATTGCCCGAAAGCGCGACGCTCCGGAGGAGGTAGTACGTGCTTAATGCTCATTCAGCAGCTGCTCCATCTCCACATACACCGCGTTGGTCCAACCGAAACCAATCACATTCTGATAGCCGGCAATCAGCTCCACGTTCGACGATCCGGTCTCGACATTGTATTTCTCATGGATCGTCCCTTCCTTCTCGAAGCTGGTGCGGATGGTGTGAGTAAACTCTTCCGCTATCCGCCGGGCATCGTCGTTGTAGCCATATTTCCTGAGACCGTCGACCGCGAACCAGTTCAGTGGCGCCCAGCCAAAGGGCAAATCCCATTGCAGGCCGCTCGCGTACGTGCTGCTGGCCAACCCGCCGGGCCGGTCAAGCAAAGCAACGTGGCTTGTGACCAGCGCCGCCTGTTCTTTCGTCGCCAGGCCTGTCCAGAGAGGATAGAAAATGGTCGCGTAAACATAGGTGGACTGTTTGCCGGTAATGAAGTCGTAATCGAAGAACATCCCTTTGCCGGGGTTCCAGAGGTACTTGTTGATGGCCGAGCGGCGGCTTTCAGCCTGCTTCCGCCACTGGTTGGCTGACTCGGTCTCGTGAAGCAGGGTGGCAAAGGAAGCCAGGTCGGTTTCGTACTTGTAGAGCAGGCTGTTCAGCCCGACGGCGGCGTAATGATGGGTGGAACCGCTGAACGGGCCAAAGCGGAAACAGATGTCGAAGCCGGACTCGCGCACCGACCGGTCGCCCTTGTAGAAGTCGCGAGTCAGGCGATGGCCGTGTGCCCAGGCAAGCCCGCAGACCACGGAATGGGTGGGATCGCAACTGGTTCTGGAGAGCACTGCCTGCTGTGCCGGGGACGGGTGTTCAGGCGCAGCAATCAGGTAGCTGGTGTGGACCTCGGGATGATCCACCAGCCAGTTGATGACGTCGATGTAGTAGCTGCTGTGGTCGGCAATATCGGGCACCGGACCCTCCCCGATATCGAAATATCGCGCCAGGCCCGTTTGTCCGGCACGGTGGATGCCGCTCAACCAGAAATCGTGATCGCGCCGCGCATAAGGGTAGGCGCGCGCCAGCCACTCCCTTTGCTTGCGGAAATTGGCCGGCGAGGGATCGCGGGCAACTTCCGCATCAAAGACAGCGCGAATCATGGAACTCAGCAAAGGCGGCTGCGACCGGGTGAGGAAGTAGGTGCGGTTGGCGTTGAGCACCGCTCCGTAATTCTCAATCTCGTAAAAGAAGTTCTCCACCATGCCTCGGGCCAGGTCCACCCGCCCGTCGCGCAACAGGCCTAAGATGATGAAGTAGCTGTCCCAGCCGAACATCTCGTTGAACCGCCCTCCGGGCACCACGTAGCGGTTGGGCAGGTAAAGCAGCCCTGGCCGGGGAATCTCCGACTCTTTCACGTCCCCCAGGTGGACAATGCGATGGGGCAGATGGGCAATCTGAACCTTGCATTGGGAGCGGAGCCGCAAGAGTTGGGGAGGGGTTGGCGCGCCGAAGGGAAGATAGAGCAACGGCGGAGCGGTGACTTTAGGGTCGACCAGGGATTGGCACTCAGACATGGAGCGGGAGAGACTATCCCATCCCTTGTGAATATAGGCATCGATCGTAGGCTCGGGCTGAGGCTGGGCCTGAGCCCAGATCTGCTGGCCGGTTAACAAGAGCATCAAGAGGGCAAAAATCCGAACTGTCCGCACAAACTTCCCTCCTCGGTGCGATGTTACATGCCGGAACCTGACGTTGTAGCATCGGGCAGAGAAGGAAGGCGAGTTGTGGCGGGTCAAGGGCACAGGGTTTGGGTCTGGGTGGGTATCGGCGCCCTGGTGGTTGCTGCGGTGGTGGCAGCCATTTTTGAAATCCTTCTTTCCCGGGCGGAACCCATCCTGCGGGCGCGCCTGGTGCAAAGTCTTTCTGCGCGCTTTCACAGCCGGGTGGAATTAGGAGCGCTTGACGTCTCTCTGCTGCGCGGGTTCCAGGTCTCAGGCAAAGATCTGGCCGTCTATCCGTACAACGTCTCCGCCAGCACGCCGATGTTCTCCGTGCGCCGTTTCGCCTTCCGCACCGGCTACTCCAGCTTGGTGCATTCCCCCCTGCACATCGGCCGCGTCGAGGTAGAAGGGCTGCGCATCAACCTGCCGCCCAAAAGCCAGCGCAACCACTTGCCCCAGCTCGATAAAGAGCATCCGTCGTTTGGAAAGGTAAGCGTCTTCGTCGACCAGATGGAATGCACCGATACCGTGCTTACCCTGGGCACGGACAAACCGGGCAAGGTTCCGTTGCGTTTTGTCATCCAGAGCCTCTCCCTGCGCTCGATAGGCGCGGGCAAACCGATGGACTTCACCGCAATGTTGACCAACCCCAAGCCGGTCGGCCAGATCGAGAGCCGGGGCTACTTTGGTCCCTGGAATACCGATCAGCCGGGAACCACCGCGTTAGGGGGCACCTATTCCTTCCATGATGCGGACCTGGGCACGATCAAGGGCATTGGCGGAATCCTTTCCTCGCAGGGGGAGTACCAGGGCACGTTGGACAAGATCGTGGTCGATGGCAAGACCGACACTCCGGATTTCCAGGTAAAAATCAGCGGGCACAAGGTGCCATTGCACACCGATTTCCACGCCATCGTGGATGGCACCGATGGAAATACCTACTTGCAGCCGGTGAAGGCCCGGTTCCTGCATTCCTCCCTCATCGCCCGGGGGTATGTGGTGCGCGTCCAGGGCGAGCCGGGACGCCACGTCTACCTCGATGTAGCCATCGACCAGGCGCGGATCGAAGATCTGCTGCGCCTGGGAGTGAAGACCGATCCGCCGGTGATGGCGGGTCAAGTCAAGCTGCATACCACGCTGGACCTGCCGCCCGGACCCCAGGATGTGGCCCACAGACTGCGGCTGCAAGGCAACTTTGCCATCGTCAATGGGCGCTTCAGCAACGAAAAGATTCAGAAAGGGATTGACCAGCTCAGTCTCAGGAGCCAGGGTCAAGTGGAGTTGGCCACCCAGGAAGAGCGCGACGGCAAGCTGGAGTTGGTGCGCTCGCAGATGCGGGGCGATTTCAGTCTGGCGGATGCAAACCTCAATTTGCCGAACGTGCATTACGACATTCCCGGGGCAAGCATCAAGCTTGCGGGCATCTATACCCTCGATGGTGCTAAATTCAACTTCGCCGGAACTGCCGATATGCAAGCGCCCGTGTCACGGATGGTCGGGGGTTGGAAGGGCATGCTGCTCATGCCGTTCGATCGCGTCTTCCAGAAGAACGGCGTCGGCACGGAGATTCCGTTCAAGATCGATGGCACCCGGTCCGACCCTCATTTCGGCCTGGACTTCGATCGTCTGAAGAAATGAAAGGCGTGATCGATGCGCAAGACATGGGCAAAATATGTGATTTTGGCCTCGCTCTTCCTGAGCCTCGCGGCCGCCTGGGCACAGAAAAGCGCCGCAGCCGACAAAAATGCTCCCTGGTGGAAGCACGCTCTCATTTACGAGATTTATCCCCGCAG